>NZ_JBIVOI010000005.1:0-325228 GCF_044754045.1 Neobacillus sp. NPDC093182 | reverse complement strand
AGCATTATTTGATTATCAAAGTGTTGAATCTTAATTGATAAAAACTGTTTAATCTTATTTATTAAAAACTGTTGATTTCTACTTGACGGTTACACTCAGAAATAAAAGCATTTTTATATAAAAATATCTCTTTCAATTTAAAATTGACTTACCTTATTATTCAAACCTATTTTTTGTATTAGTATTTATCCTACAATTTTTTTATTAAACGTTAAAACTGAATTTTTTTTATCAATATATTGAATCATTGGTTTATAAACAAGGTTAATAATATAGGAGGAAATTAAACACAGTATGATTAACCAGCAAAAGATCAGTATTGGGTATTTAGGAGCAAAGGTCAGTTCTGGAAAGATAATCAAATAAAAGAACATATGAGTTAACCAAAGATTTGTTGAATGACTACCAATAAAGTCTAGGATCTTTTGAATGTACTGATTCTTATCGATTAGATTAAAAAAACAAATAAATACAATGCCCGTTATCGGTGCTATTATCATTGACTCATAAAGAGAATGTAGAAAAAAAAGCATAAGTATTCCACCTACACTAAATAGATTTTTATGCTTAAATTTATTTAGGTTGTTGTGTAACTTTGAATAAATCTTTTCCTTAGCAAATATAGCGCCAACTATAAAAGGGAGTTGGGAAGTGCCTACCAAAACAATCGCATTAACAAGGGGATTTATGGAAGAACCGTCACCGAAATCCAGGAAATGGATTATGCGCTGAATATAAGTAATTAAATAAATAAAACCAGATATCAAAAATAAAATAACAGAATTATATTTCTTAATTACCTTAAAAAGTGGTGGAGCTAAAAGTACCAAGATAATGTAGGTTTGTACAAACCACCACGCCCCATTATATGAATTAGATAAAACGAAGAAATTAAGAAAGAATTTGATTGGACTACCTGGTAATATTTCAGACATTCCGGCAATAGCCCCAATTACTATAAAAATCACTAAAACGATCCAATAGTTAATAAGTAGTTTAAGTATTCTCTCGAAATTCTTCTTTATTATGGAACCTTTCGCCTTATTTATACTTACAAATAAGCCGTATCCACTTGCAAAGCAAAACATAGGGACACATGCATCACCAAACAAACCAATATAGTAGACCAAAGGAACTCCATTTATTATCGGGAAAGTTTCATATAATCCATTAACATCTTTCCTACCAAAAAGGTGAAGGAGCAGCATAAATATTATGGCCATTCCTTTTGTTACTTTTATATCGCCTTTTGTAAACTCCATTTAGATAATACTCCTTATTCTATCACTTTTTGAATTACTGAATTTTTTAAATTTAAGTTTAGATACAAATAAATTAACTTAGATAAAATGGGAAAAATACTTTATTCTTTATATTAGAATCCTGTACAGACGTAACTAAAAAGTTATTGATACCCAAATGAGATATACTGCAGTAAGGTTTACCTTTTTTATCAATTAAATAATTTACATATCTTGATTAGATCAGAGTATCGATACCTTTTTGATTCATTAAATATCTCATGATAATTACCTCCCTCAAATTCTAACATTCGATTTAATAAATTTGAGTTTTTCCTTGAGACTTTGAGATTGAGGCTGAAGATTCACATTCTACCTTACAACTAAACAAACGAATTCATATATTTCCTAAATAAGGAAAGCATTACTGTTTGTAAGAGTACCCCCATAGCAAACAACAGCCATAGGGTAACACTTCCAGTATATAATTAATTTCAACAGTTTTTATGTACAGGCTATCCAAGAAAAATGCACTAATTAAATGCTTTTTTTCTATATATATTAGATTTTACGCCAATTTTTCTAATTATATTTAATAAGTAATTGAACTCCTCTGATTTTCTAAATAATATAAAGAATAGTATGTTGGGTATGACAAGGCTTAAACTGCCTCTTATAACTATATTGATAAGTGTAGAATAATCTAGTAAATCACCTAATATATTGGTTATTATGGCAGATATAAAAACCAATAATAAGAAAAAAATATATTTAATAAAATATTTCTTTACAGACCTTTGGAAAACATACTTGAAAATCACATAAGGATCATACCAAAAATATGTTAGTAATCTACTAATAACAGTCCCATAAAGAACACCAGCAATTCCTAGTTTTTGAACAAGGTATAGCGAAGCAACCAGATTTATTAATGCTGCAATAATTGGCCTATATTTTCCTTTTTTAAAGAGTCCAGTAGTTTCTCTAAAACTTGTACATGCAGTTTGTAGGCCGGTTGTATAAAAATTCAAAAGAATTGCAAAAACCACATACTTACTAAGAACAAATTGATTTCCAACCCATAAAGTAATAAATGGATTAATTAGATTCCATAACACAACAGTACAAACTCCAAAAATCCAAAAATTAGCAAAATTTAACACATTAAAAATTAAGTGTTTTTTGTCAGGAGTTTCCTTTACATTTAGATTTCCAATACTTGCTGTAATTGAATAGAATAAGTAACCCAAGAAGGTATTAATTGTGGAAATTATCAGGAGATAATTGGAATATAACCCTACAGAATAAATCCCCACAAATTTTGAAATAAGTATATTATCAGTTCCATTAATAATTACACCACTTACCTTATATAGTAGCAGTGCATACAAATCCCCAAAAAATTCTTTCCTTTCTTCTTTAGTTAATTTATCATTATTTTTTTCATTTAAATAAGGATATAACTTATCCGCTTTCCTAGATATAAATAGGTTCTCGATCATTCTAAACAATATTTGAACTGACAGTACAAATATAAAATTATGGCTAAACAGTAATATAGCAATTTGGAAAAGGTTTGATGTAATAATAAATAGACTATGAATTTTTGAGATGATGTGATTTCGTTGGTCAGCAATGATTATAGATTGTTTATAGACAAAATAATATGAAGAAACCGAATTAATTAAGAGCAAAAGATAGATTATATTAATATTACTAATATATGTTTTTCCATTCATTAAGAAGGGCAAGAATGGTAGTATTGCTACCCCTATCACTAAAACGATTATTCCAATAATTCTATATGCCTTTTTATATAAGTTCATTAAGGCTCTTACTCTGTAATAATTATTTTCTGCTAAAGGTTTATATAAGCTATATATAATAGCTGTGTCAAAACCTAAATTTGTTAATGATAACATAATTAATATACTTGAAAATAGCCCCTCTATTCCAACGTATTCTATTCCAAGTGTATAAATTATCACCGTTCTAACTACAAAACCTGTCACAGAACTTAGTAACTGTCCTGTGATACCATATAATATGTTTTTTATTGAATTTTCGACTCTCATAATCAATACCTTCTATTCTCATCTATCTCATGATAAGATTTTTGTTAAACGTATACTAAACTTTCTCTTCAAGATTGGGAAAAAGTTTGTAACTCTATATTTAAGTAAAGATTTTCTTCGTTGCCCTTCAAAATCATAGTTCAAAAACCATTCTAATATATCCGAGTATTTGATATTATTACTATTTTCTCTCATTCTATTTTGTATTACTTTCCAATACATCTTTATAAATGTGTCTGTAAAAAATTTCACTTCGTTATTGAGAGCAACCTTGACATATTCGGAAAAATCACCTGGAACTACAAATCCAAAATCTCGAGGGTTTTGGCCTTCAGCCAAAATACCAAAGATTGTCCTTAAACATTTTTCACATTTACAGCAGTTTTCCTCATTTTTGAAACAAACTCTAATATTAACTACTTCTTTAATAGTTGAATAATAGTCAGTAACAACTTTAACCTTATCCTGTCTAGAAAGTTCGTATCCATCGTGGTAGACTTGACCAGAGCCAAATTTTATTTCATTGTCAACCGTAGGGTCGGACGCACAAGCAACAGGAAAAGCGGGCGAGTTAGAGCTAGCAATGTATAAGCATTTTACCTTAATTTTAAAAGCAATCGGAATAGCTGATGATATTATGGCCAAGCCATGGTGTAAACCATGCCACCAAGTATCTCCTAACTTCTTACTAAAATCCGCATCAATTTCTTTAGCCTTAATAAAAGTGCCATAATTAGATTGAATAAGAATATTTTCTAGACCATGACCTTCTGCAAAATTAATTACATGTTTTTTATCCGCTTCCCAAACTTCACTATACTCAATATTGTTTTCATGCCATCCATACTCAGTAATTAACAATGGTTTTTTATCCTTAATCCTTATAAATGTTGTTAGAGCATCAAGTCCCCCGCTAAATAATGTAGCGGCTTCTCTCTCAAAAACATATCGATTATTAACAATCTTATTGACTTTAATATCACCCTTAAATTCAACATTAGTGAACATTTTTTGGTAAGCCAGCTTTACATTGGTTAAACAATTATAAAAAGATATATCTAATTGATCAACTGTGAGTGTTGAACCCGTTAGCCAAACAAGGGGTATCACATTTGCAACAAATGGAATTGCTAGTATACTTTCCGGGATATCCGATAAGTCATAGTTATATTCAAGAAACATATTGTTATTACCATTAAAGTATTTTTGAATTTTACCATTCAAACTAAAGTAGTAATCCACCCTATTATTTTTAACAAGAATACGATCAAGTTTTATTTTATTCATTTTTTTACCTCACAATTTTTGTCAACATTAATTGGATTATTTTATTCTTTAAACTGGTTTATCCACATATTCACTTTATCAAAATCGACATTCACATTTGTAATAATTTCAGAATTTATCATTTGTTCGAGATTATTAAAATCATTTCTATGAATGGTATTTAAATTATATGTTTCACTCATCCCCTGTGCTCTTTCATCAATTGCAATTATTATTGCACGCTTTTTATGACGCATGGCAAAAATACCACCATGTAAACGGGTTCCTATATAGTCAACATCTGTTTTAAGTATTCTTTCATATTCATCCACAGAGGGAGAAACAATTCTTATGTTTTCTGTATTCTTCAATGTATTAAAGTAGTTTAAATCATCTGCATCCTGGATCCAGAAAAAAACATTTTTATAATTTTTGTTCATTAAGTCAATTAGTAATTGATCATTAATAACATCTTTTGAGTGGTGTGTAAGTGTAAAAATCACTGACTCTGATTTTGTAGTAGGTATTTCTTGACAAAATTCAGGTGTCAGTGACCATAAGGTTGCACAACCTGTATTTAGAGCCTTAAATCCCATTTCTTCTAAAAACTTCTTAGTTCTTTCATCTCTAACACTATGAATATATCTATGGGATAAAACCTTTTTATATAACATCTTTGTATAGTAATTTATTTTATTCCCTTTTCCTGCACCTACCCCTACCAACACACTCCCTCTTAGTGGACCATAATTAAATAGATTAATATTCCATTGTGGAAAGTGTGTTAGCATATCCATTGTTAGTAAGTTCGAGCCGCCAACAAACTTATATCTTGCATTACTATAAATCTTTACCCTATTTGAACCTCTTGCCACTTGATACCAATGAAAGGGGGAAACATGTGTTGGTAAGGTAAGAGTAAATTTGTCTTTGGTTATACCAGTTAACTGATAACGAATACAGCGCATAATTATGTCGTCTCCTTTATTAAGAGAGCCAACAGATGTATCTAATAACAAAATATTTTCCATTTATAAATAACTCCTATTCTATTTCATCTAATATGATTGAAAACTTTCATTAAATATAGAAGAGTGCTAAACACTCTGATTCTTCCACTTAATAAATTCAATTAATTGTTTAAAGTCTTGTATTTGATCTTTTTGAATTCCTAACTTTTGCAATTCATTAGCTATATCAATCCACTCACTATCTGGTAGTTGTTCTTCTTCCGTTAATCCTGTTCTTACCAGTACCTTAAGATCAACATCCAGAACATTAGCAATCTTTCTAATAACTTGGATTGAGGGATTCTGGTTTAAGTTTCGTTCAATATTACTAAGGTATGACTTTGAAATACCAGCACGGACTGCAAGTTCTGATAAGGTAAAGCCTTTTTTCATTCGAATTTCATATATATTTCTTCCTATCATTTGGACATACCCCGTTTTTGTCTTCTGAAATATTCTTGCAATTAAACATATTTCTTCCTACCAATACCAATAGATACCGTTTCTTTAATGCAATTAATAATTCTCATTTGGTCATCTTCTGTCATATTAGACCCAGAGGGTAAACATATCCCATTTTTAAAAAGGCCTTCAGAGATATTCTCGTTTTCACTATGTGGATAATATTTAACACCTTGAAAAATAGGTTGCAAATGAAGCGGCTTCCAAACAGGTCGAGCTTCAATATTTGAATCTGTTAAGGTTTTTAATAAATCCTCAACGGAAACACATGCTTCTTCTTCATTTATTGTGAGAGCTGTCAACCAGCGATTGGATAAAGTATTCTCTAGTTCGGGCATGAAGTAAAAACCAGGTTGATGACCTAATTCTTGATAATATCGTTTGAAAACATTTCTTCTTGCCTTCACTCGTTCATTTAAAACTCCTAGTTGGGCTATTCCAACCCCTGCAAGGATATTGCTCATCCGATAATTAAATCCAATATTGCTGTGTTGATAATGTGGTGCTGGATCCCGGGCTTGAGTGGCCAAAAAGCGTGCCTTTTTTAAAGCTGCTACATTGTTCGAAATAAGCATGCCGCCACCTGAAGTTGTTATTATCTTGTTACCATTAAATGAAAAAACACCAAACTCCCCAAATGTACCACTTGCTTTTCCTTTATATGTAGAGCCGAGGGATTCCGCTGCATCTTCAATTATTGGAACATTGTAATGATTACATATTGACACAATTTCATCCATCTTTGCACTTTGCCCATACAAGTTCACAACGATGACTGCTTTTGGTAAATTCCCTTCACTTGATGCATCTATAAATGCCTTTTCTAAAGCTTTGGGAGACATATTCCACGTATCTGGCTCAGAGTCGATAAATATTGGCTCAGCTCCCTGATAAATAATTGGATTTGCGCTTGCAATAAAGGTGAGACTGGAACAAAAAACTTTGTCTCCTTTTTTTACATCTAATAAAGAAAGAGCCAAATGAATCGCTGCAGTTCCTGAACTTACAGCAACAGCTTCATTGGCTCCTACATAATCGGCTATTTCTTTTTCAAATTCATCAACATTTGGACCTAGTGGAGCAATCCAGTTGGTTTCAAATGCACCATTTATATACGTTAGCTCATTCCCACTCATATGTGGGGAAGAAAGGAAAATTCTTTTCTTGGTTTTAACTACTGTCATTCCACTACCACCTTTTGATTAGGGCTATCAAATAATTTGTTTAAGTCTAATATATTCTGAAGTTCCCTTAAATCTCGAATTTCAAAATGAGCATGGTATTCCTGACTGACTAATGTGTTAGAATATATTCCATCATTCCTACTAATATGAACAGTTTTCCATCCGAGTTTTTTTGCAGTAATAAAATCTTTTGATACATTATCACCTATATATATACATTCATGATGTGAACTATTTAACTGTAAACTCGATTTAATATACGGAATAGGACTAGGTTTCCAATTCGATCTCCCAAATTTGTCAGAAAGGATTATCGAACTGAATCTTTCTCTTAATTTAAGAGCTTTCACCTTTTTTTCTTGTGTAGTAAGATAACCATCAGAAATTAGTCCTAATTTAATTGAACTAGCTAAATTTCTAATTACCCATTCAGCATCATCAAATAATTTAATATCCGGCTCATGATTTCTATAAATATTCACCATATCTATTATCATATTTTCATTAAAACTCACATTTAATAATTCAAGAGACCTATTAAAAGTATTTTTTCTTATTCCAGAATTAAACAATTGAGTAGCAATACTATTAAATCCTGAGATTTCATGGGTTTCTCTAAGCCATTCATCAACTGCTTTGTAACCACTGAAAATATAATCAATCTCCTTAAATAAAGTATCATCTAAATCAAACACTAATGCATTTATCTTCATAACTTATACTCTCCGTAAATATTGCCTCATCAAATCTAAGCATAGTAAGATTTTCTTTCCAAGAAAAGTCATGCTCTTTGAAAGAATTACCTAAGCACATTTCAATAATCCATAATGGGAAATTTGCACCAGCTTCAATTGAAAGTGGAATCCCTCCCCCAAAACGAGGATTTATTTCAATAAATGTAATTTCCCCATCCATTTTCTTAAAACATTGAAGGGTTATACATCCAATTGCCCCCGGTAATTTTTTTACAACTTTCTCCACTTCACTAATGATATGGAAATCCTTTTTTGTTACACCTTTACTTACTTCACCGGATCTTGTTTCTAAACGTTTCCTTGGAACAATAGTTTTTATATTACCTTTAAAATCTAGCATCACATCAACAGTATACTCATCGCCATTTACATACTCTTGGACCATTGCATCCGGTATATAGTCTATAAAGAATTCTAATTCTTTTTGGTTATTAATTTTTATTACCCCTTCACTAGAACTTCCATTGGTCGGCTTAATTATTACCGGAAAATTATATTCTTTTTTGCTCAATTCTATTTCACTATATACTTTTGGAGAGGATATACTATTTTCGAGAAAAAATTTGTAAGTCTTTGTTTTATTGCTTGTAATTTCATTTAATATACAACTTGATACCAATAAATCCACACCAATATCATCAAAGAGCTTCCTATTATTTGACAATAACTCTAGTTCTGTATCGATTAAAGGAATAACTAATTTAATTTTTTCTAATTGGCATATCCTAATTAATTCATTCAAATAATTTTTTTCCATAACTCTAGGTACTAAATAATGCTTATCACTAAAAAAAGCTGATGGTGCTGTACCTTTAAAATCTACTGTAATTATTTTTCCTGTTAGTTTTTTTTCAGATAAAGTCTCTTTAAACTTTTTTATCAACGAGACCCTTCTCCCTGAACTAGTAAATAAAATATTAATCATATTTTCCTGCATTTCTTTCAACCCCTCCCTTAAATAGCGGCATAGTAACATGACTTGCATGCTTAATGCCCTCCTTTTTTATTACTTTATTAATCGTTAGAATTAATATTTTTAAATCTAAGAGAAAATTCCGATTGTTAATGTACCATATATCAAGTGAAAATTTTTCTTCCCAGTTTATTGCATTTCTCCCATTTATCTGTGCCCAGCCGGTTATACCAGGTCTAACATTGTGGCGTTTTGATTGCTCCTGTGTATAAAGGGGTAGGTACTCCATTAACAAAGGTCTTGGACCAACTAAACTAATATCACCCTTAATTACATTAATTAACTGAGGGTATTCATCGATACTATATTTTCGCAGGAATTGACCAAACGTGGTTAACCTTTTATCGTCTGGCATTAATTGACCTTTCTGATCCCTTTCATCTGTCATTGTTCTAAGTTTATAAAGGTAAAATGGTTTTTCGTATAAACCTGGTCGCTGTTGTTTAAATATGATTGGAGACCCTAACTTTAACTTTACCAACAAGGCAAAAATGAAAAAGAAGGGGAAAAAACTTACTAACAAAACCAATGACACTGTGAAATCAAACATTCGCTTCAATTCTAGCCATCCCCCTTCATTTATTGTAAATTCTTGCTTTTACTCTTTTCGAAGATAATTTGTTGCTTTATTTCTTCTACTAATTCTATGACACTAATTTTTTCAGATTCCTGAACTCTATAAAATGTTTTCACTAAAATTTGCTGGAGTTCCTGTTGAGTTAATAATTTAGTCCCGTTCATTGCCTTACCTCACACCCAGAATTATTTTTTACAAATTAAAATCACCACTTTTTACTAAGTGGTGATTCCCTATTTCAACTATTTTATTGTCATATCCATTTGGATTTTTCATCTGCCATCTCCAGGAATCTTGACACATCTCTCTAATATCCTTTTCCGCCTCCCATCCAAGCTCTCGCTTTGCCTTTAACGGATTCGCATAACAAACAGCAGCGTCTCCTTGCCTAGCATCAACAATCTTGTATGGTATTCTTTTCTTAGCTGCCTGTTCAAAAGCTGTTACCAGTTCTAATACGCTATAGCCTTTTCCAGTACCAAGATTATAGGCATCAATACCAGATGAGTTTGTAACTTTCTCAAGTGCTCTTAAATGGCCTTTGGCTAAATCCACTACATGAATGTAGTCACGGACACCGGTTCCATCTTTGGTAGGATATTGATTTCCAAATACATTTAGTTCCTTAAGTTTACCTGCCGCCACCTGTGTTATGTAAGGCATAAGGTTATTAGGAATACCAGTTGGGTCTTCGCCGATAAGACCACTAGAATGAGCCCCGATAGGATTAAAGTACCTTAAAAGTGCAATACTCCACTCACTATCAGACACATTAAGATCCTGAAGGATTTCTTCAATCATTAACTTGGTTCGACCATAAGGGTTCAATGTATCTAACGGAAAATCCTCTGAAATTGGAAACCGCTCTGGCATACCATAGACAGTTGCTGATGAACTAAAAACTAACTTTTTTACATTATTCCGTTTCATTGTTTGGCACAGAACAAGTGTACCCGTAATATTATTATGATAATATCTAAGTGGAAGGTTAACTGATTCACCAACTGCTTTTAGTCCAGCAAAGTGGATAACTGCATCGATTCCATTCTCCCAAAATACCTTATCCAATTTCTCCTCATCTAGTAAATCAATATAATAACTCTTAAAACTTTTACCTGTAATTTCCCTTATTCTATTCAAAGACTCAGGGTTACTATTAATAAAGTTATCCACTACTACAATATCATATCCTGCATTTAATAATTCAACACAAGTATGGCTACCGATGTAGCCAGCTCCTCCGGTAATAAGTATTGACATTTACATTAACACCTACCTTATATTCTAACCTATTAGGTTATATAACTTTTCAATTTCATTTTCGTTTCCATAGTCTTTCGATAGGACATTTGAAATAAGCCTATTTCTAAGGGTATCTTCATTTATTAAACTTTGAATTCCATCTACTAAACCTGATATATCTTGTGATGTTATCAAAGCATCGACTCCGTTAGTTGCTTGGCTATTAGCTGTTGGAAAATTCGTGATGACAATTGGTTTACCTAATATTTGGGCTTCTCTAATTGTCACAGCCTTTCCTTCATACCTTGAAGGCTGTACATAAATATCACAATTTTTAATATATGGGTATGGATTTGTCTTTTTACCAAGTAGAAAGAACCTGTCAGACAAATTTAATTGTTTGATAAGTTCTCTTAAGTCAGCTTCAAGGGGACCATATCCAACCACATACCACTCAATATCGTATCCTGCATTCACTAATATTCGGCATGCTCTGATGGCTTTATCAAGACCCTTTGCATGTGAAAGTCGTCCCACTGTTAGCAAGACAGTTTTTCCTTCACGTTTTGTTATTTCAGTGGAATTTCCAATATTCGCCTGCTCCTTAATAAATTGAGGTGAAAGGATGTTCTCTATTACAGTTGTTTTCTCTTTTAATAATGGAAAGACATTAACGAATGTATTTAAGCATTCGTCTGAAACTGCAACAATTTTATCTAATTTGTTCCACATTTGGGAATCAAGCTTTTCATTTATAAAAATATTTGAGTAATCAGTATGTATCCATCCGATTTTTTTTCTCGCTTTTACTTTTTCTCCAATAAAGTGATGTGGCCATAGAAAACCTATGGCCACATCATATTCTTTATTCAATTTTGGGAGAAATCGGCTAGATACTTCCCAGCCATATTGAATGGCTAAATATCCAGGTTCATCTACCTTTTTTATCTTTCCATGTAATAGGCCAATATATTTTGCAATTGTTCTACTTATAGCAATTGGGTAATTTCCCTCTTTTGTTATTTGATAGATGGACTTTCTAAAGGTGGTGTATGCAGGAATCTCGGGCAGCAATTTAGGACCTGAAGGTAAATAAGGAAGAAAATCTCCCTCATGCTTAAATAACATTAAATCAACATCGTATTTTTGATAATCTATTTGTTTTAAGAGCCCAATAAGACTCCTTTCCACCCCACCAATCGCCAAATCAAACGAGGAAATCAATATTTTTCTTTTTTTCATCTTTAATCCCCCACTACGTAAACTGCATTTAAACCATATAAACTAATCCAGTCCTTGATGTTATTTTGAATATCATATCCTTTACTTAAAATCTGATTAAATATAATGTTATTTTCGGGTCTATTAATTAATAGTCCTTTATTAATCTCCTCACACCATACTTCAATACTTTGATTAAGATTGATAAAGGTTACTAACCCCAACCCCATATCAACGCTATCGGGAATCACGTCTGAAAGAACACATGGTATCCCTGCACTTTGAGCCTCGAGTGCAACAATCCCGAATCCCTCAAATATCGATGGGAATAAAAATATATCAAAAGACTTCATTATACTTGGAATATCTGACCGTACCCCTAAAAACCTAATATTATCGCGTATTCCTAATTTTTTTGCTTCTATCTCTACCTGATGTTTTAAGGGTCCATCTCCAACCATCAGTACTACAAAACGAGGATCTTTTGCTAGTAATTTTTTAAGAACTTTTAGGATATACAATTGATTTTTTGATTCAGAAAACGTGCCAACATGACCAATTGTAATAGTATCTTCTGGTAATTTAAGCTCTTGAAGTAATTTTTTTTTGCAATTCCTATCTAAGTTTGTAAATGACATAAGGTCAATTCCATTTTTAAGAATTTTAACCTTGCCTTTTTTCAAGCTTTGATTTCCAAACAAAAATCTTGCTGCTTCTTCACTACAACTACAGTAACTAGTGGCTGACAACTTGATAATCGCTTGTAATGTTTTTAAAACGATTCTCTCCTTTAGCCTTTTCCCTTTTTGCCAATTCGTACTATGAGAATGGCAAATCCTATGCTGAATTCCTGAAAGCTTTGCTGCAAATGAAGAAATACCACCTTGATAATCCGTATGAGAGTGAATAGCTTGGTATGGAAATGATCGCATTATCCTAATTAACTCTTTAATATAGAGTATAGGACCTAGCTGTCCCAAACTTGCTATTTGAAATATCTTCCCACCCATTTCCAAGATCTCATTATCGTAGTCACCTTTTTCAGAACGATGAACAATAAAATCAAATTGCACCTGGGATTTGTCTACATTTCTGTAGACATTCATAATGAGTGTTTCAGCACCGCCTCGATCCATTGCACTTACAATGTGTAAAATTCTCCTTGGTACATGCTGTCTCATTTTTAAATTTACACTTCCTTCATTGTTTACCTATAGGCTTAAATAATTACTTTTATAAATGATATTTAGACTAATGACACTTTCATAATAGTAAAAAAGAAAGTAGCAAACCAAAATAGCATAATAAACAAATCTTTGCTCCTTCTCCCTAAAGAGCATAACAATCCAAGATATTAAAATTAACTGATATAAATTAAAATAGATTGAAAATCTAGCAAATATCCAATTTTGAGTGGAAATAATCATAAATACTAATCCAATTAGCGCCATGTTTACAATGTAGTCACTCTCAGGAAATAGTTCCCTTAATTTTTCCCTTCCAAAATAAGCAATGATTAGTGGTGTAGCATATACCAAAACCCTAATACTACTTGCTCCTCCCTCTTGAAAATTTTGGTAATGGCCATATTGAGTATCTTGGATTGTTGAGAACAATATGGAAGAGAATTTATCAAATCCAATCACTATTAATATTGCAAATAACAATAGGACAAACGTTGCCTTTGACCAAGCTTTATATCTAACAATAAAATAAATAGGTATTAAAATAAGGGCACTCTCGTGAAAGGTAGAAGCAAATAAAACAACCAGAATATATCTAAACCAATTTCCTTTTATTAAAAACTTTGTAGCAGTAAAAATAATTGCAGCAGTCATGACTTGCCGAAGTCCATTCATTGAAACTAAATATAATCCCCCAGTTATATACACATACGTACTAAGTTCAAACATCCTAGAATATTTGTAGAATATATATATTATAAGAACATTTGTGATTACTGCTGCGGTAAAGAGTAATATTTGTGGATCCTCAGAGTACGATTTTAAAACCTTTTGGAATAACCAAAAACCAACATTTTCCTGGTCATTTATTTGCTCCCAATTAAAATCATTTACTTCAAAAGCATGTTTGTAAAAATAGGTATCACCAATATTCGATCGAAGACCAGATATTATCACTAACGATAATAATGCTCCAAAGCTTAAGATTAAATTAGGTCTATATATTGGTAACGAGAATGTATAATTGGGCGTAGCGAAGTACCTAGCCAAATAAGAAAAAATAAAAACAATGGCAAGATTGATCCATAGTATCTCCATCTTCAAATTCCTTTCAAAGGAGCTTTTCAAATACAAATAAAACAAGAACTCCTTAAATCAATTTTTAATTCAAGCAGTTCTTGTTTTAGCTGTAATATACAAAAATACTAAAAATCCGATCGGACTAGCTAGTGCAGTCAGACCTTTATGAGGACTATCAGCCAAAAATCGCCAATTCTTAAACATCAGATTACTTGACACATAATGGATTGCTTGTTTAAATTTAAAAGCTCTGCTGCCAAAGGATAACTTCATTAATTCCTTTCTATAAAAGGAAAATCCTCTAGGGTTCCTACGATATTGATTGAACATATTTAAGGATGAACCATCTGGAAGGTATTCCACGCAGCAAAGGAATTCATTCATTAGCAACATTTTATAATTTTGATCTATCATATAATATTTATATGCTAGCCCTACATACTTCTCACCCTGGAATAGGGGATAGGGATATAGTCTAGTTAATTCGGTTCGATATACTAATTTTTTATCACCTGTTACACCATATTTATAGTAAAGATCAAACAGAGTAGAGCATTCTAAATCTTCTGGGATTTTTGAACCTATTATTTTTCCGTTTGTGTAGCAATCAAGTCCAATTATTCCACTTAATCTCTCATTGCCATATTCATTCCACATTGTAATAATTTTTTCTACTGCCTGTTCAGGCATGTAATCATCGGAATCTATGCACACATTTAATTCTGTTTGAATAAGTTCATATGCTGTATTATGGGCTCCATGCATGCCCTGATTTTCTTGGTAATGATAAAGAATTTCTATAAGATTTTCTTTCTTCCATTTATTCACTAAACTCTTAGTGTTGTCTGTAGACCCATCATCTACAATTAACCATATAAAATCATGACAAGTTTGTCTTATTAAACTTTCATAACAATTGTTAAGGCAATATGCTCTATTATATGTGGGTGTAAATATTGTTAGTTTTTTCACATTTTCACCTCGATACACCAATATAGAAATTTTGTAACTGTTTGGTTGTATCTTTTATATCATAGCCTTTTCTAGATAAAACATGGTTTGATAGAGATCGCTGGGCTTTGCTTACTCCGATCGTTTTTATTCTTTCAACCCAAACCTTTTTGTCTGACAGTGGATAATATTCAATTAAATCTAATCCCATATCAACCTCTTTTGTTATCGAATCCGAAATGAGACATGTCAGTCCGGCTCCCTGTGCTTCGATTAAGGTAACGGGCAACCCCTCATACAATGAAGGAAATAAGAAAAGGTCAAATGCTTGTAACAATTGGTCAACATCACTGCGACTCCCAAGAAATTTCACATTGTCCTCTAAGTGGTACTCAGATACTTTATTCTTTATTTCAGGAAGTAATTGCCCTTCTCCAACTAGGATAAGCATAGAATTCGAACGCACCTTTATTACCTCCTTAAAAATCTCTATTAAAAACATATGATTTTTAGGTGTTGAAAATCTCCCTACATGGCCAATAACAAAACTTTCATCATTTACTTCTAACTCTTCTCTAATTAGTACTCTTTTTTGGGGGGAATATTTAAACCTTTCACTTTCAATACCATTTTTTAAAATCAATGAATTTTCATACTCCTTAGAAAATAGCCATTTAGCAGCTTGATTTGAGCATGCCAGAAGATTGGTTGCATTTGGAAAAATATTCTTCCCAGCATACCATTTATAACATTTTGCAATTAATCCACCTTCACTACTAGTACTATGACTATGTGCTATTCGGTGTATAATTCCGGCCCTTTTTGCAGCTCGGAGGACTAAACCGCTCATTTTATCCAAGTGAGAATGGACAATTTGATATTCTGGATGATTAGAAAAAAAATTGTCTAGCTGATTTATATATTTAAAGTGTCCGACATCTGAAACATAGGGAATCCTATGGACTTTTCCACCCATTTGGATTATTTCCCGATCAAAAATCCCTTCCTTGCAAGTTAAAAAGTCGAATTGAATTTTTGAACGATCTATGTTTCTATAGATATTCATTAACAGTGTCTCGGCTCCCCCCCGATTCATATTGACAACCACATGTAATATTCTTAATGGATTGCCCACATTACATCCTCCATTTCCCCTGAATATTTTCTATAAATATAGCTTTTTTCTTCCAGTACCTTATGAATAGAAAATCTATTCAGTATAATAATCCGTCCATCTAAACCAAATTTTGTTTTCATATCATTATTACTAGCTAGAATTTTAATCTTATTAGAAAAATCCTCTGGGTTGTTGTTTATTAACCAACCATTTTTGTTATTTTCAATTAGCTCCCGATGCCCTCTATTATCATTAGCTATAACCGGTAATCCACAAGCCATAGCTTCCATAATGTTAACAGGAAGTCCCTCTCTTAGACTAGAAGCAACTGCAATATCACTTATTTTTAGTAATTTATCAATATCATTCCGATAACCAAGGAATTCAACCATCCCTTCGAGGCCTAACTTAATGGAAAGTTCCTGACATTGCTGTAGTAAAGGTCCCTCCCCAGCAAGTAATAGCTTTGCATTTGGTACTTTATCTTTTATTAAGGCTAATGTTTCAATCAGCAAGTTTTGGTTTTTATTCTTATTAAATTCCGCAGCATAAAACATGATAAAATCATGGGTAAAATACCCATATTCTTTTCTTAAATTAGATTTATATTTTTCATCAACGGGTTTATAAAAGTCTGTATTCACCCCAACACCGTGTATATGTTCAATATCATTCGCTTTAAATTTATGCTTTTTCGCAAGGTTAAAATCCTCTTCATTAATCGTAAGTAGACAATCCGTAAACTTTGAAAGTACTTTTTCAATTGGATAATAAAGAATCCAGTTACTAAACGGGGATCCTTTACAAAAATGGAATCCATGAGCTGTATATAGCACATTCGTTCCACTTTTTCTCGCCTTCCTTGCAGCTAACCGAGTAAGAACTCCCCCCATTGGTGTATGACAGTGAATAATTTTATACTGATTTTTGTTTATTATTCCCTTTAGTTCCTTGTAAGCCAATATATTCCTTTTGTTAAATGGGGACCTTTGAATCGGGATATTATATTTTTGGTCTACATACGGAAGTTCCATATCACCACATGCCGCAACATGAACTTCCCAACCTTGTTCCTTAAACCATTTTAAATAGGGCAAATGAAAAGCCTTAAAATGATAATCTACTGTTGCACAGAACAGCACTTTCTTTTGCATTTCTATCCATCCTTTTATTAAATCTATTTAAACAGTTAAAGTTAATTTGGTTTGTGGTGCTACTTTATTATTAGCAAGGTTTAAAAGCTTCTCCCGTATTTCTTCTTTATCTAAATTTGAAAATGTTGAGAGAAGATCTTCTATTTCTTTTAAGTAAATTTCAGATTTTCTACCAATATAAATCTTCGGATAGATTTGCTGCTCATGAACCTCATCTGCTTTTAATAGTTCTTCAAAAAGCTTTTCTCCAGGTCTCATTCCTGAAAATTCAATTCCTATTTCTTCAATAGAATTACCCGATAGTTTTATAAGGTTTTTAGCTAAATCAACTATCTTCACTGGCTCCCCCATATCTAAAACAAAAATCTCGCCACCTTTTGCCAGTGCTCCAGCTTGAAGGACTAATCTTGCTGCTTCCGGAATCGTCATAAAATAACGAACCATATCAGGATGGGTAACCGTAACTGGACCCCCTTTTTCAATTTGTTTTTTGAATAAGGGAATAACACTCCCTCTGCTTCCTAGCACATTTCCGAAACGAACGGCAACAAATTTCGTTTTACTTTCACTATCCATATATTGAATCATCATTTCTGCAAGTCTTTTTGTTGCACCCATAACACTTGTGGGATTAACTGCTTTATCCGTCGAGACCATTACAAAGGTGTTAACTCCATTCCAACTGGCTGCCTTGGCTGCATTCATCGTTCCAATTAAGTTATTTTTGACTGCTTCTTCAGGGTTAGCTTCCATAAGTGGAACATGTTTATGTGCTCCCGCATGATAGACTGTATCTGGATGATATGTACTCATGACATCCATCATTTTTCTTTCATCTTGTAAATCAGCAATTATTGGAATAAATTCAATTTTTGTATTGTTAAAAGTCTCTTTTAATTCCATCTCGATTAAATAGATGCTATTTTCACCATGCCCAAGCAAAACTAATTGTTTAGGATCAAATTTTGAAATTTGACGGCAAATTTCCGAGCCAATGGAACCACCTGCTCCAGTGACTAGAACCACTTTTCCGGTAATATTTTCAGAAATACTATTAATATCTAATTCTACTGGCTCTCTACCTAGTAAATCTTCTACCTGTACATCACGAAATTGTCTTACAGATACTTTTCCAGTAACCAAGTCTTCTAACATTGGAAGAATTTGTGTTTTTGCGTTCGTTTTGGCACACTCAATGAATATTTTATTTAATTCTTTTTTACCCAGTGAGGGTATCGCAATGATGATATTATCAATCTCTAATTCCTTTACTGTTGTTTCTATCTTATTTATCCCGCCAATTACGGGTATTCCTAGAATATCCAGCCTGTGTTTTTTACTATCATCATCTATAAACGCCACTGGTAAAAGATTCGCTTCATTCGTTTTATTGAGCTGTCTTGCAACCATCATCCCTGCAGATCCAGCGCCTACAATTAAAGTACTATGTTTATTATCAACTTTATTAAGGTACGAATCTCTAAAAATTCTCCAGCAAAATCTTGAACCACCAATAAAAGACATATTAATTAGCCATGTTATCGTCAGCAATCGAAATTGAATACTGTGAACAACGAATTGCAGGACAACTGCCGCAATCATGGTTGAAATTGTCACTACCTTTATTATGCTAATTAACTCCCCTATGCTTGCATATTCCCATGCTTTTTTGTATAGATGAAAATGAAATGAAAGAAAATGATGACTAAGCAAAATAACAATCGCACTTAATACAACTGGAAAAGTAATAACATGAATCGTACCATTTACAAAAAACCGACTGAAGAAGACGGCAGTTAAAACAATACATGAGTCAATAAAAATAAATAGGGATAATCTTTGGCGATAGGTCATACTTTCCTCCTTAGTAAACAGTTTTTATTAAAGTAGAAATTAGTTTACTTGGTTGATTGATGCCTTACCCGGATTGCATTATCAATTAATCTTTTTATTTCCATTAACTGATCTATCGGTGCATCTTGTTTAATATACCTGACTGCCTTTTTAATGGATTTTGGATAATGATCGAAGTTTTTCAAAATAACACTTCCTTTTAAAAAAATTTTAATCATATGCTCTTGCAGTAGAACACATCATTAAAATTTTTTTTAATAGGTGGGCATCTAACCCATCCTCACATCACACTATCGACGACTAGCGTCTAAGGTCAGTTAACCCACAGCATGACCGAGTGCCTCCGTTGATAATGGCTAGGAGACATCACCAGAATTCCCTTTACTTTCTTTAAATACATTCATTAAATTCTTAATAACGAACAATATTATTAAAAAAATTTCATTTTTGGGGTTATTATTATTGGTTCATTACAACTCCAACTAGTTTTGCTTTTGCAAATTCCAACACTTTTTTAGCCTCAGCCGCTTTTTCAAACTTTGTTTTGCCGTTTTGAATAACTAATACTACCCCATCACATTGATTTACTAAAATCTTGGTATCTGTTACTTCAAGGATTGCATTTGAATCGATTAAAATAGCATCATAAGATCTTATGGCTGTCTTCAGTAGTTCCTGCATCATCTTTGAACCCAATAGCTCAACCGGATTATATGAGACTTGCCCACTTGATATTAAATCCAATCTTCCTATTTCGGTATGAAAAATAGCATCATAAAACGATATCTTTCCACTAAGCACCTCAGTTAGGCCCTTTGAATTAGGTATATTAAAAAGAGAATGTAAAGCAGGCTTTCTTAAATTGGCATCAATTAACAACACCTTTTCTTTCTGTTGCGCCATTGAAATAGCAAGATTAGCTGCAGTTGTTGACTTTCCTTCACCATCACATGGTGAGGTGATTAAGAAGGTTCGGCCATTCTCTCCGGCCATTGAGAATTTAATATTTGTTTGGATCATCCGAAATTGTTCCGAAATAATTGAATCCGGATAAGAGTTGGTAACTAACGATCTTTTTTTTGTAGCAGCCAAGTTTCTTCGTTTACTTAAAACCAATTGTTTCACCTCTCAGTTCTATACCCTGTAGACTAGTTTTATTCTTTTTTATATTCTTTTTATTCATTTTTGAAACCCTTCCTAATAGTGGAACCCCCAATAATGATTCAATTTCTCTCTCTGTACGAATTCTATCATCCAAAGATTCCAATAAAAATGCTAATCCAACTCCTACTATAATTCCTGCAGCAATTGCCATAAATATCTTGCTATCATTTTCTTGATTGATAGGGGTTGAATCTACTTTAGCTTTAGATAATAAACGTACATAGTCCTGGCCTATAATATTAGGCACTTCATTCTTGAATACTTGGGCGGTTGTATCAGCAATTTTTGAAGCTAGAATCGGATCCGTATCCACTACACTAATACTTACCACTTGAGAACTGTCTACACTTGCAACCGTAATTTGACCTGCTAATTCTTCAGCTGATCTATTAAGACCTAACTCTTTAACAACTTTGTCTAAAATAGTTGAATCTCGAATAATAACCTGCAGCGTTTTTTGTGATTCGGCATCAGCGCCAATAATTATTCTCGATGAAGTTTCATACAACAGATTAGTCGAAGCATTATTCAGGACTACACCAGCTATACTAGCAAGAACTGTAACTATTACAATCACCCAAAAACGCCTTTTAATAACGAGGAACAATTCCTTTAAGTTTATTTCCTTTACTTTTCTAGTATCTACACTGTTCACTTGATCGCTGCTTCTCATGAAATCACCTTTCTTGTTAGAAATCTAATACTGTATTAAATAGATAATTGTTCTAAATAAAGAACAATTTAACTAAAAAAAACCCTATTTCCTCATTATTTAGGTTATATCTATAATAACAGTGCTTTTCCCCACCTAAAAATTACTAAATAGTACCATCTATACACAATATTAGTTCTTTATAAGAAACATGTCAATATAATATTACAAATTGGCTGGCTACTCTAGAAGATATCGATTAAATACTTATCTCCATCTGCTTTTTTAGTAGATTACTAAACATCCCTTTTTTATCACCAGCTAGTTGGTTGAATTTTCCCTGTTGAATGATCTCTCCTTGCTCTAATACAATCACTTGATCTGCATTCCGAATAGTGGATAGTCGATGGGCAATTACAATTATAGTCATCTTGCCTTTTAATCTTTCGATGGCTTTTTGAATTTTGGCCTCATTCTCGGTGTCTAGTGCGCTGGTTGCTTCATCTAATACCAATATAGAGGGCTTACGTAATATTGCTCTAGCAAGAACTAGTCGTTGACGTTCTCCTCCTGAAAGCCTAACACCCCTATCCCCAACAATGGTATCTATCCCCATTGGAAGCTTCTTTACAAATTCTGCTGCAGCAGAAAATTCTAATGCTTCCCAAATTTGCTCATCAGTAGAATTAGGTTGAATCATCAGTAGATTTTCTCTAATACTTTCATTAAATAGAAAAGGATCTTGAGGAACGTAACTTATAGAACGTCTTAAAGATAATAATCTATTATCAGAAAGTGGAGTACCGTCTATAAACACTTCACCTTGTTCAGGTTTATTTAGTCCCATTAATAAATCAATTAATGTACTTTTTCCAGCACCAGATGGGCCAACTATAGCAGTCATACATTTTATTGGAATTTTTAAATTTATATTTCGAAGCACATAGGATGATTCATTTCGGTTATAACGAAATGCGACACTTCTGCATTCTATGGATTTCTCAATACTTAGTGAATTTATATTTTTATAAAGTGATACATCTGTAATTTCTAAAGATTGATTACATTTTATTTGCATTTCTATTAATTTCTTGAAAGCGGGAATAGTAGTCGCGATTTGCTCCAAGCTAGACTGAACTGCTGTAATCCTGGGCCATAGCCTTGAGAAAATAATAAATATTAATAAAAACTGCTCTGGCTTTGTATTAAATATCATCACAAAAATAAAAATAAAAACTGCAATTAAACTAGCAGATGCAATACTGTAAAAGGCTTGGGAAGTTGTTTTTAATTTTATATAGTCTGTTTGCTCTTCTATCATTCCGGTAGTCAAAGTTTTAAACCAATTCATTCTAGATTCTTCTAAAGTGTTACTTTTTATTTCCTTAATCCCATTAAATTGGTCAGTAATTCCTGCTAAGTACTCTTGTGCTAACACTGAGGATTTTCCACCTAGTAATTTTGATTGTTTTATAAATCTTTTTGAAAAAAAAGAAAGGATAAAACCCGATAATAACACGAAAATTGTTAATTTTACTGACAAATAAAAAGCTATAGAGATTTGTATAAATGTAAAAATGAGAGAAGTTAACAACAGTAAAAATTGATTTATTCCCCCAGCTACACGTGCTAGTTCATGTGTCATAACGTTGATAATATCTGATTTTCTTTCTTTCGTAAAAAAATCCCAATTCGATTTTAGCAAAGCACTATATGTTTCTAATCTTAATTGTCGAATAAAGCCTTGTGAAATTTTAACATTTCGAATTGAAAGGTTTCGTTGTAAAATATTTTGACCAATTACCAATAAGATATAAAATCCCAAAATAAACATTAGCACTATTGGTTTTGGGTAACTTTGCATAAAACTAAAAAACTCAAAAAATCGGATACCACTAAAATCAATATTTACTATTCCACTATAGGTAATCATGGGTATTAACAATAATATTCCAATACCTTCAAGGAAACTAACTATTGCCATCCCTAGAAGGTTTACATACAATATACTACCCGAGTAGGAATATAATCGTTTAATAAAATAAAAAACATCATTCACTTTATGCCCTCCTAGCAATTGAACGGTTCCTGGTTTTTCTCCAAAGAAGTAAAAATGGACGTAAAGGAAAATATAATATATGAAGGACTTTTGGTAATGGTAATGTTTCAGCATCGATAGGAAAGGGATAAAGAAAACTAAAAATAAACAAGAGCTTTTGTCGATTGGACATCAGTAAGAATAGGTGTCTTTTATGATGATTCGCTACATCTTGGGGTAAAGGTTCCGTATGCAAATTAACCAATTGTTTTATATAGAAGAGTGCATCTTGGGCTAATCTTTTGGACTGATTTCCCTTAATTATATTGGCCATTTCACCATTCAATTTAGAGTTGAGTAATTGAGAAGTTAAAATTAATGATTGACCTCCTACCTGAAGGCATTGATATTTTGTAAGTAAAGTTAGAACTTCTTTCCAATTTAAGTCTTGCTTGGTCATTTTTACTATATCAACCAACCAACGAAGTCTTGACCATCCATGCCGTGCACCATGTGTTACAAGGAAGAAGAATAAATCCTCAAATCCTAAATAAAAAACCGGGTAACTAAAAAGTGTACTTCTTCTTTTTCTCTCCCATAACTCTTCAAATTTCGGCTCTTTCGCTGGACCAGGATTCAATCTCCAATGAACTTCAAGTTTAATTCTTTTTTCAGGATGAAAGAATGTTATATGATGGTGCCTCCATTTCCAGTCATTTAAAACAGATTCAATATAATCATCTTTAATATAACCGTTCTGTAAAAGAATTTCTTCAGCTTTACCTAAGTTCTCCATTGGGACCATTATATCCAAATCGTTAGATGTTCTTAGTGATACATCACCATATAATGCATTCGAGAGCACTGGCCCTTTTAAAAAAAGTGTACGGACTCTGCTATCAGTGAATAACCTACTTAACTGTTCCATCTCACCACTTAAAAACATCATCTGAAAAGTATTATTTTGATATAACAGGGATAATTCTTGGATAACAAATAAAGGAAACCAATCATTTTTTAATTTTTTTATGTTGATGTGAATTATCGGATAGACTCTGTGATGCTTTGCTAGTTGGAGAAATTGATTCCAGTTGATTCCTTTACAAGAATCTTTATTAATTACCTGATCGCTTCTATTATCATCTAATTTTATTATTTCAATTAACAAGTGTAATTCTCTGGAAAAATCGGATAAATCGAGTTTGAAATTGTTTCGCATCTTATTTCCCTCATTTGTTAGCTTTTTTTGCGAATTTATTAATAACGGTAAACTTCTCCTTACCCTCAGATCCTGTTATATAGAAAGGTCCACTGCGTAGCCAGGCATGTGCTATCAATTTTCCAATTTCATCTTTTCCTGTTCCCAGATAAAGTGTACTTTCAATATTTCTTCTTTCCAACATCTTCATTCCTGCAATCGCCTTAACCAGACACTTACTTTCCCAAAAAGTATAACCACTCATCACATTTATTGCTTGAGAAACACGCTTAATAAACTTGATGTTAGATTCCTTATATGTAAAAGAGGTTTCACCCATTTGCTCACCTAAAAGAGGTGCTACTTTGTAAAATGGAAAACACTTAATAAGCCTTGCCCAACCTAGGAGAAAATAAGCTTCTAAATACAACAACTTAGTTTTTGTATCAAATGATAAAAAAAGCTTCAATTTAACCAATTTTTTTATTTCCTTTCCTACTATTATAATCTAGGATTTTTTCCCTTTTTGGATATTAATTAACCCTTCCTTTTTAAGTGATGCTAAAAATGAAACAACTTGTTGTTCACAATCTGATTTCTCAATATTATATTCTGATATTAAATTAACTATTAGATTATTAACAGAGGTTGGTTTTTCGATCATATCCCAAATTCGTCCTCCAATTTCCCCTAAATTATAATATTTTCCGTTTTGAATACTCATCATCACTTTTTCTCCATCCATGTTGCTTACTACATTTCCTTGACTCTGAACAATAATGTTATCTAATTCCAGTATATCCGTACTAATCATGTATAATTTCCTCCTAGTTAATATGGTCTATTATTTTAGAAACCAAGTCATGTGCAGTAAATCTTGAAGTAGGACGTTTTAATTGGAACATATCAATTTGATTAATTAACTTTGACGAGAACATAAAATGCCAATCGTCAAGACCCATTCGATTTATTAACGACTTTCGGAACGTTTGATTAAAGACTATTTGAAACCTTTCTAATCCTTTGATTGTCCTAATTTCGATATCTTCTTGATCCGTCTTGACTAATTCAAAAACACCACCAAGCGGTAATGGGTCAGAAATATAGTTCGAGTTAACAGGTACAGAATATTTTGTTTCTCTACCGAATAAAGGACGATAATTCATTGTTTCCATACCAAATTCATTCAAACTTTCTTGCCATAATTTTTGCTGAGGATATGATGGCATTACAAATGGAATATTCTTCTTTGTTATATCCACTGCGATGACATCATCACTAAGAAGCTGAAATCCTTTACTAATAAATGCTGAAGCAAGAGTAGATTTACCTACCCCTGAATGACCAATAAAACCATACGCTTTCCCTTTTATATTCACAGCACTGCCATGTAAGGGAAGAATTTTCCGCTGCAACAATATAACGCCCATACAAGTTCCTAAAATATAGAGTCGTATTTTATCTAAATCAGCCTCCCCCAAAGGTGAGACAATAATTTTGTTCCCGTCTTGTATAGAAAATATTGCAATTTTGGGGACTAGAAACATAACCATATTTTCATAAACTACAAGATTCCCTTTTTCAGGGACCAATTTACTC
The DNA here is from genome assembly GCF_044754045.1 of Neobacillus sp. NPDC093182. Classification (NCBI taxonomy): domain Bacteria; kingdom Bacillati; phylum Bacillota; class Bacilli; order Caryophanales; family Bacillaceae; genus Neobacillus; species Neobacillus sp. NPDC093182. The sequence goes on along the minus strand of NZ_JBIVOI010000005.1, from coordinate 299,231 downwards.
CAAATATCGGATAAAGTATCAATCTTAATAAATATGTCTACTTGTTTATCTTCTTCATACGACTTTATAAGTTCTGGGAGAGGAATTTCACTTAATATCTCTAAACCAAATGCTTTATATGCAGTTCTTTTTATAGTTCCTATTGACACCTTCTTCACTCCACACCAGTTAATAAAATAATTTGAAAATGCCCTCATACTTTTTTATTTGTATAAGGGCAATTACATTAGCCTTAAGTATTAATAAATAAATTAGCTGTAATGCACCACTTCATCAACGTCAGGCTGTACTGCATCTGGAGTTTTAAGTCCAGGTCCTGCCATTGTCATACTAATATTAAGTACTTCTAGTTCAAGTCCTTTCCATTCCTTTTTCATACTATCACCCCCTTTCAAGTAAGATTTTTAATAAATCGTGAAACTATTAAACTACGCATTAATATTCGAAAATCAAAATCAAATGCGAATTCCGGACGAGCCTCTTTTTCAATTCTTGCAATTGCCCCTTTAATTACATGTAAGTCTAAATATTCTCCTACAATTGGATCATTACTAAGTTGTTTGAGTTCCTCTATAAACGTTCCCCAATAAGGAGCCATACGATGAACACCGTCAGCACCTTGAACTCCTCTCGTTTTTTGGTTTAGCCTAACTTTGTCTGGTAATAAACTTTTGGTAGCTCTTCTTACTAATGACCTGTCTAAACCTTTTCGTACATACTGTTCTTCTGGAACTGACATACAAAACTTAATAACACGTAGATCATTTGTTGGATCACGATCCCAAATCGAATATTTCAGTGATAACTTAGAACTGTATGTACCAGTTGAATTCCAATAATATAACTGTTCAAACTGCCTGCGTCTTACCTCATATGCACTTGGAGATAACGAGGCTGAAATATCAATACCATGTTCTTGAAGTTTGTCAAACACTCTTGTTTCTTGAGCGAAACCTGGATTGATTATCTTAGGAAAATGAAATTGTTCCTTTGTTTGAACTAAACTATAAAAAGATGGAAATGCCTTTTTTCGTACTTCAGTCATAATTCTTGACTTTTTCACAGCTATGTTCTGACTATAAAGGTTCAATTCTTGGAAAAGATGGATCCATTTCATTTTTTTTAACAGAAGTGCATAGTAGTCTAAAAGAGGCCCCCAAGAAATCGTCCAATTTCCCCTCTGTCCATTAAGTAAAACTCCAATACCTTGTTGCGATGCCTGTTCATAAATTCCCTTCAACCAAAATGTATTTTCAAAGAATTTATAGGGCATTTCATGGATATCTAGACTATCATCTATTTCGGTAAATGGACTTCTTTCCGAAAAACTCAGATATTGATCGTTAATATTTCCAACAAACTCTACAGTGGATTTAATATAAGCTTTTTCATTCGCGATTCTACTTTTATGTGTCCAATCAACAAAGTCTTCAACAGGAACATAACTAAAAGTATGCAATTTTTTATTATCACTTCGTAACTCTTTTGCAGCGAAGCTAGCTACTGCTCCTGAATCAAGTCCTCCACTAAGATGTGCTCCAACCTTTTGATACGATCTTATTCTTGACTTTACTGCACTTCCAAAAGCCTCACGAAATGCTTCTTCATATTCTTCGTCTGAGTCCAACTTTAGCTTATTTCCTTCAGTTAGTTTGCAGTATCTTGAAAAGGAAACTCTACCATTAACTACAGAAATGGAGTGAGAAGGTGGTACCTGTTCTATATTTTTATAGACTGTTAAAAAAGGATCTACAGATTCAAAATTTACCGGTATCGCTAAAAACTCAGCTAGCCATTGCTCATCAATTTTCTTCCCCATTGTTGGTAATGAGAGAATTGGTTTTATAGCAGTACAAAAGACAATTTGGTGTTCTTTAAGAGAATAATAAAGTGTCCTACTTCCAGAAAAATCTCTTGCTCCAAAAAGTTTATGTTGCCTTTCATCCCAAATCATAAAGGCAAAGTCTCCCACCAAAAACTTTGGTGACTCTTCCCCCCACTTATGGTAGGCAAGTAAAATCAACTGACTATCAGTGATTTTGTTCCGATCTTCTTTATGTACATGCAATTTTTCAAACAATACTTCACGATTATCAATGATTGCATCAGCTGTAATGGCCAATTGTCTCTCATAATCATAGAATGGCAATTGTTCCCCTATAGATTCAGGAGTGATCCATTGTGCATGGCAGCCAAGAAAGACTTTGTTGCTATGCCAAGTTTGAACATCATTGGCTGGATACTTTTCAAGTTCTTTCATCATTCGCCAACCATGTTCAAGATTAATAGGTTCATCATTTAAATGGTAAATACCAGCAATAGCACTCATCTTTTCCTCCTGCCACTTCTACAATGACGTTTAATCCTATAATGTTTTATACTTAGTTCAATTAATATTTTTATGTTCTTTAAAATGAACACTCATAACATGGTAAATTGTAGGATTCTTAAAAGTAATCCCAATTAATACAAATATGTCATTATTATTGATATAACGAATGATAATGATTGCAAAACCTTTAATTCCACTCTTATTAGTTCTTAATAAAGAACAACCTGATATTCCTATCATAAATGCTCCCATTTTAAGTGTCAACTATTTTTTAATGAATATAATCCTTATATTAAAAGAATTTTTTTCTATTAGGTTTTAACGGTTTAAAGTAACAACAAAAAGGAATTGACACACCAGCAAAACTGTAGTGAATTTTATAAATAGTCTAAATATTATACTTTCTTATCAAGAGAGGCTAAGGGAATGGCCCTTGAAGTCTCAGCAACCTTCAATTACATTTTTTATCATTGAAAAGGTGCTAAGTCCTGCAAGTTACTTATTAACTTGTGAGATAAGGAGAATGACTTATGCGAACGTGCCTCCAAAAGTCTTCTTATGGAAGGCTTTTTTTGTTTTTATACAAGAGGATAAAGGAAATGGTGTATAAGATTGATACAAAGTAGCTCAAATTAGAAATAGAAGTGATACAGTGACAGACACCGTCAATCAGCCAATACCTAAGGTATATTGGATGAAAGCCATCTTAATCAATACTACAGTGTCAATACTCGGACGTCCCCGTTAAGAAGAAGAATACATATCTTGAACGAGTGAATAGATAAATGAAAAATCAATAGCAGCTTCGATCCTGCGAACTAAATGGTTTGCGGTGGTACAAGTTGCTCTAAAGCTCTCATTTCTATTTGGTCACGATTTATCTGTGTATTTTTGGTAAGCATTTCATCCACTTCATTAAAATCTTTGTACCTTAATTATACAAAAAAGACTGCCGGCAAACCCGAATTTTTTCGGATTTGTCGCCAGTCTTTTTTGTGATTATTTATATAAATACCTATGGGAGAAAACAAGAAATTTGTTATGTTTTCCTAGGGGATTAGAACCTGCCTTAAGAAATAAAGAAAAAGTGAAGATAATTTTTTTACAATGACGATATAAATAAAAGATCATCGTACCAATTTTTTGGAATTGGCCTTAAAATTGAGAATATAGGTTTTATAAAGTGAATATTGAAAGATAGTCAGTTGAAAGACCATTGGACATGAAACCTGTCCATTGTCCATTGTCAATCAATTGTAAGAATATATACTTAAGTTTTTAGAAGAAAGATTTACATGTACGGGGGAGGTAAAAATGCTTGAATACATACAGCCTTTATTCTAGTGAATTACTTCATGATAAATATTATCCAAAGGTTATAAAGTATTACTTTAAACAATGGAAGGGTTTTGACATGCCGTTTCATTCTCACGATGAGATCGAGATTATGTATGTGATTGAGGGCAAATGTGTTGTCGAAACCGCTACAGAAACAGTAACCATGAAAAAAGGAGATTTAATTTTACTTGATTCGAAAATTGAGCATCGTTTGGTAGTAGCTAAAGAGAATCCTTGTAGAATGTTAAATTTAGAGTTTCTTTTTACAAACAAAGACAACGAGGGATTTTCACCATCTTTCAATGAAATTGTTAGAACGAATGGTATGCTGTCTCAGTTCCTTTCAAAAGCGTATCCTTATATTTTGTTAAAAGATTCAAGTGATATTTATCATATCCTAAAAAGTCTTGTACTCGAGTTAGACGAGAGGAGTCTAGAAAATAAGGTGATGATTCAACTCTTATTTTCTCAACTATTTATTAAAATTGGCAGATTAACCGTTGAATATGAGAATCAGAATTCTTATCAAATTAATTTATATATCAAACAAATCCTATCTTATCTTCACCAAAATTATGACTGTGAAATTCAGGTGAAGGATATTGCAAATGTTGTTAATCTACATCCTGTTTACCTACATCGTATATTTAAGGCAGAAATGGGAAATACGGTGATGGAATATTTAACTTCATTGCGTATCAAAAAAGCTAAAATGCTGCTTGCCCACACTGAAATCCCCATAACTGAGATATCTGAATACGTGGGTATAAACAGCCGTCAGTACTTTAGTACGCTCTTTAAAAAGCACACTGGTAAGACTCCCGTTGATTATCGAAATACACTTACCAAATAATTTTCATTGAAGAAAAGATTACACAAGTTAGTATTTTAAACTTCGATAGATTTAGGAGGTTACAATATTGATAACGCTTTCTCCGTGGTGCTTGGTAAGATAAAAATGGTAATCTACCATTATCTGCAAAGGGGAGTGGCTCATTGACATTTAAAATCGCTTTTATTGGGGCAGGTAGTATTGGATTTACAAGAGGGTTATTAAGGGATATTTTGTCTGTCTCAGAATTCCATAATATAGAGGTAGCATTTACTGATATTAACCCTAAAAACTTGGATATGGTTACAAAGCTATGTCAACGAGATATTGATGAAAACAACCTGAATATAAAAATTCAATCGACAGTCAATCGCAGGGAAGCATTTAAACATGCAAAATATATTTTTTCGGTGGTACGAGTGGGTGGATTAGAGGCATTTCAATATGATATCGACATTCCCTTAAAATATGGCATAGACCAATGTGTAGGAGATACACTTTGTGCTGGTGGAATTATGTACGGGCAGCGGGGAATAGATGAAATGCTTAATATCTGTAAAGATATTCGTGAAGTCGCAGACCGTGAATGTTTGTTGCTCAATTATGCTAATCCGATGGCAATGATTACATGGGCTTGTAATAAATATGGTGGTGTTAAGACGATTGGACTTTGTCATGGTGTGCAAGGGGGACACCGACAAATAGCTGAAGTGCTTGGTCTGGAGAAACATGAAGTTGATATTATCTGTGCTGGTATCAACCATCAAACATGGTATATCCAAGTAAAGCACAATGGTGAAGATATGACAGACAAGCTTCTCCATGGATTTGAAAATCACCCGGAGTTTAGTAAAACGGAAAAGGTTCGAATTGATATGCTTAGACGTTTTGGCTATTACAGCACTGAATCAAATGGTCATTTAAGTGAATATGTCCCATGGTACCGAAAGCGTCCAGAAGAAATTAACGATTGGATTGATCTTGGAACCTGGATAAATGGTGAGACTGGTGGATATTTAAGAGTTTGTACAGAAGGCAGAAATTGGTTTGAGATGGATTTTCCAAACTGGATAAAAGAACCTGTTCGCGAATATAAAGAGGAAAATCGTGGTGAGGAACACGGATCCTATATTCTAGAAGCCCTAGAAACAGGAAGAGTATACCGAGGACACTTTAATGTCGTTAACAATGGGATCATTTCGAACCTTCCAGATGACTCCATTATCGAGGCCCCTGGATATGTTGATCGAAATGGTATTAGTATGCCACTTGTAGGAGAGCTGCCACTGGGCTGTGCGGCAGTTTGTAATGCTAGTATCACAGTTCAACGCCTTTCAGTGGAAGCAGCAGTTCATGGAGACGATAATCTCTTACGTCAAGCGATGATGATGGATCCATTAGTAGGAGCAGTGTGTAATCCGAAAGAAATTGATCAGCTTGTAGATGAGATGTTAGTGGCACAGGAACAATGGTTACCACAATATCAGGATGCAATCGTAAATGCTAAAAAACGATTAGAATCCGGAAAATCAATTCAAGCTAAGAACAATAAAGGGGCAGCGCGTCTCAAAGTCAAAACAGTAGAAGAAATGGCTAAAAACCGCGAATCAGCAAATAAGAATGCTGGTGAATCTGACAAAGCGAAGGAACGTCCTTCTGCAGTGAAATAAATGGAATAAAACAGGGATTGTGGACGTTACTTTTAAAGGATTTAAGTATTAAACAATTATGAAATAAGGGGGATGGGAATAACGATGATTCAAAAAAATGATGTAGAATTTTACAAAGAAGAAGGGTATTTATTAGTTAAAGGTGTGTTTAATATGCAAGAAGTCGAAGCGATGCGAGAAAGTATAGACAATATCATTCGACGAGCAGCTGAAGCAAAAAGGGATGAGAATGCCGCATGGGACGGTGATTATTTGCCAAAGGAACAAATAAGAAGACTCGTTTTGAAGGGATTTCATAACGTTCATTATCATGACTCTGTTTTCTTAAATGCGCTAGCTCATGCAAATATGGTTGCTATATTGAAAAAATTAATAGGGCCAAATGTACAACTCCATCATTCAAAAATGCTAGTCAAGCCACCTGAAAAAGGTGCTGCTTTTCCGATGCATCAAGATTACCCTTACTTTCCTCATGAAAAACATAGCATGTTGGCAGCAAGTGTCCACTTAGACGAAAGCAATGAAGAAAACGGCTGTTTGCGTGTCATCCCTAAGTCACACAAACAAGGAGCCCTTTCGCATGTAGGGAGACACTACTTGAATCACAAGGAATATCCTATTTCTAGTGGAACACCTTGTCCAGCTGAACCTGGAGATGTATTATTTTTCAATTATTTAACGATTCACGGTTCTGATGTAAACAAGAGTGAACGAAATCGCAGAAATGTTTTATTTCAATATCGTGATGCATCGGATTTCCCTGTAGAAGATACACATTTTGATTGGGGAATGGGATTAATGGTTAGTGGTGAAAATCCTCATTTTGATAAGGTGACACCAAAGTATACGATTGGTTAATTTCCAAATATTATAGGAACATTTGAATATAATAATGTTAAGAAACAATAAATAAAAGTGTATTATCAGGCTCAGTTTTCGGTCAGACTGAGCCCTATTTGTATTTAGAAGATGGACTGATATAACGGTGACACATCCGGTTTGTGTTAAGTTTCTAGGATAATACGGTAGATTTTACAAAATTGAATAAAATAAAATATGGTCCTATAACGCTACGCAATTAAGACATCATAACAAAGCTTAGGCCTGATAGACCATTTGCCCTTTTACCATTGTCCACAATACCTCAAAACGATCGTTCATTAGCACTAAGTCGGCATCTGCACCGGAATTAATCCTGCCTTTATTGTCTAATCCCAGTATATCTGCTGGTGTCTGTGTCGCCATCATAACGGCGTCCTTTAAAGGAATTCCCAACTTAACTGTTTTTGCCAATGCTTCATTCATTGTAACTGTACTTGATGCAAGGGTACCGTCTTCTAACATAGCTACTCCATCAATTACGCTAACTTTATGACCCCCGAATAAGTATGTTCCATCACCCATCCCCATCGCCTGAAGGGCATCTGTAATTAACACCATTCTGTTTGGGCCCTTTTCCCGGTATAAAAGCCTTACAATGGCTGGATGAAGATGGACATCATCCACGATTGCTTGAACACTAACACTGCTTTCTTCAAAAGCCGCTAAGATCAAACCCGGATCACGGTGATGAATTGGCCGCATACCATTAAAACAATGGGTAACATGGCTGGCACCACTCTTAAATGCTTGTTTCGCATCATCATAAGTGGCATCAGAATGGGCAATAGCAGCAATGATCCCTTGCTCCTTTAAAAAGGAAATCATCTCATGGCCGCCTGGCAGCTCTGGTGCCAGCGTCACCATGCGGAGCAATGAACCGGATTTCTCCATGATGGTTTTCATTTCTCCCAAATCTGGATGCCTTAAATACTGCTCATTCTGCATACCTTTTCGTTTTACATTTAGATAAGGACCTTCTATATGAATGCCAATAATTTCAGCCCCAGGTTCGCTGCCAGCCAGCTCTTTTACATTGGTAATCATTTTAATTAGGTCGTCTAAGGAGGAAGAAACCGATGTGGCTAAAAAGGAGGTGCAGCCTGTCTTTGCGCATGCTCTAGATACTGCTTCCACACTGCCAATGGTACCGTCCATCATGTCAAAACCTTCTGCTCCATGAATATGTACATCGATCATTCCTGGGATAAGCAACTGGCAATTTCCATCAATTTCATAATCAGCTGAAAAATCTGAACACATGTTGCCAGTATGAACCGATTCAATTTTCCCATTCCGAATAAGTATGCATCCAAGCTTCGGTTCATCATCGAAGATCACACGAACATTACGGATTAAAATAGAACTCATGAATTTGACAGCCCCTTATTTTTAATAGTTTAAAAACTTTCATAATTAATATTTTCAGTGTATCTTGCTAAACTTGGTTTGTCTATCCAACAAACCAAGTTACTTCAACATTTGAAACATCTTATTTGCACTTATGCCCACATGAATCTTATTCCATCTGCCGATACTCTCGAGGGGATCGCCCCGTATATCTTTTAAATTGTTTGTTGAAGGTACTTAAAGACTGAAATCCGCTTGCATAGGCAAGGTCAATCATACTCTTGTTCGTCGAACGAAGGAAGTCCATTGCGGTTTGTAGGCGCAGCCGGTTAAGAAATTCATTTGGACTAAGTCCAGTCAACCTGCGGAACTCATTAAAAAACATTGTTCTCCCCATTTCTGCCTGCCAGGACAATGTTTCAATATTTAACGGCTTTTGATAATTTTCAAGCATGTACCCCACAATTTCAACAATTTCAGATGATGGTATGTCCAAATAATCTTCAGATTGAGATTCTTTAGTAAACTGATTCACTTGCAGCAAAATATTAATTAAATGCATATATTGACGGGTCACCCAAAGATTTTCTCCCTTTTCTTGGTCTTCCATTGCAGATACAGCAGCCTGCCTTATTGCTCGTGCAAAAATAGTGCTGGATGGGATAAAGGGCTGTATTCCTCGTGCTGTATAGAAAGGCTTCAGAAGCTGATTTCCATCTGGGATTTTACGTACAGCAGACGGTGTGAACAGGATGAGAATGCATTCGAACGGTTGATCAGACTGAGCAAAACTCCAGTGCGGCTCGAATGGACGGCATAAAAACACATCTCCAGGCCTGCCGAGGTAGGTATGTTCGTTAAACCTATATTCTAGCTCATTTTTAAGGACAACCCCGATTTCTAAACAATCATGGACATGCAAATCATGCTCCTCATGTGACCCCCATACACGGCAAAACGCAAACGATCGCTGTAAACGTAAGTGTTCTACGTACATTTTTCACAACTCCTAAACAATCTTTTCTTTGTACAAAATGATAAGTTTTAAGCTTAATTGGAGGAGAACTTCAATTTTTGGATATGGTAGAGTAAAACCATAAACTTATCAAAGAGGTGAACAATATGAGACTTTATATTATTGGCGCGGGCGTAATTGGCCGGACACACGCGGAAGCGGCAAGAAAACTTTCTGAACCAATTCAATTGCGAGTTGCTGATACGAATCCTGTTGCACTCGAAGCATTTTGCAGTCAATTCCCTGAGGCAATTGGCTTTACAAATGTGGATGAAATGCTGAGCTCCGAGACAGCACAGAACGATGATATAGTAATAATCAGTACGCCTCCGATGGCACATTTTGATCCTACAAGACTTTCAATTGAGTCTGGTCGCCATGTCCTTTGTGAAAAACCACTTGCGATGAATGGTGCTCAAGCTCAAGAAATGGTCCAGCTTGCAGAAAAGCATAACCGATTATTGGGATGCTGCAGTGTCCGTTTTAAAGGCATGCCTCACATGGAGGCGGTAAAGAAAGTCATCCAGTCCGGAGCTCTAGGTGAAATCTATCATGTTACGTTTGTTAACAAATGGGAACGAAGCCGTTCAGGAATCGAATATCAGCCTGCAAGCCGCTGGTTCTTAAATTCAAAATTAAGCGGCGGAGGTGTGTTAATGGATTGGGGACCTTACGACTTTGCCACCTTGAATGACATACTCAATCCAAACTCCATTGAATTCAATACTGCATGGACGGCAAAGCCCCAAACAGAAATTGACCCCTTGGATACACCCTTCGATGTAGAAACTCATGTCGGCGCCTTTATGACCTTCTGGAGTGGTAACCATCCAATTCATGTCCATTACGAGCGCGCTTCATGTGCGCATGGAGAGAGTTATGTAAGGGCAGAAATTGAGGGTACAAATGGTTCACTTAGGTGGACTCCATTTGATTCAAGGCAGCCAGTCTTCCTTCGTTACGATAAGCACGGGCAAATTGTAGAGGAACAGGTAGAAACTGGTCCGAGAAGTGAGTACACTATTTTCGATAATCCACTCCTTCACTTTTATCGGAAAGTGAAAGGCCTTGATTCACATGCTAACGTCAATCAACAAGCACTGAATAATTTTCGCTGCCTAACATCCATCTATACTGCTGCAGAAACCGGACAAAAACAAATGATTGATATGGTGCAGAAAGGGGTAACACTTTGAACATCAAAGGATTTTCATCAAATATGTACGGCTGGACAGAACGCTGGAAAATGGATGGCAAAAAACCACAGTGGAAAGAATTATTCCGTGCTTGTGCAGAAGCAGGTCTAGACGCTGTCGAGATTGATGCTGATACGGAAAAACTAAAATTGGCACGTTCCTTTGGGCTTGCCGTATCTGCCTCCTATATCGGTCTCCCTTTACATATACCTTTCAACGACCTTGAAGTGGAACAAACGATTTTACCATTTGCTGAACGCCTAGCAGCAGCAGAAGGAACCGATTTACTCCTAAATGCTGATCCTATCAGTTGGAAAACTATAATTCCTAAGTCTGAAGATCATTTCAAACAGCAGGGTGAAAACTTAACTCGTATATCCGAACTTGTTGCCTCCCTAGGTTTAAAGGTTTGTCTGCATAACCATGCGGCAGACAATCACAATGCCAAAGGTGACTTAAGATCGGTCATCCAATATGCAGATCCGCATGTTGGACTATGTATAGATACTGGGTGGGCACATGTATCTGGCTGCAATCCCATTGAGTGGGTAACTGACTATCCGGATCGAGTCTTTGCCTTCCATTTACGTAATCAACGTGGGCATGTACCAACTGAAGACTTACTTGAAGGAGATATTAATTTTGTCTCCTTGCTCGATTCCTCAGCAGCTGCAAAGTATAACGGCTGGCTGGCACTCGAACTATGGCATCCACAAAGCACCCAGCCTGTTCGAACTATGACGGAGGATGTGGAGCGTTCACTCGATTATTTAAGGCATATTCTATCATAATCGTCATGTGAAATTAGCGGATAATAAGTAAACACAATTAGATATTCTTCATAATAAAGGCGGAAACCAAACTAAACGGTTTCACGCCTTTTTGTTTGATTTAATTAATGATTCCTTTGCCGGCAGTTTTATACAAACATTCCACTATACATAGTTTAACCCTTCAGGGAATGGAAGCGGAATTGGAAAAATATCTTTTAAATAACAATCTAAGTCTGGGGCTCCTTGAAGAATTAGTCTTTCTAAAGAAGCGTTGTCCAATGTCATTGATCTTTGATTAAAGACAAGTTTTTTATTATTTTCATCGATATCTTCTATTTCGACTTTTCCCCTTAAGAAGGGCTCCAATTGTTTCAACAACAATTCTAGATTAATTATTTTAATCGTCCCTGGATAGGGCGTTACTGTTTTCTCTCTGTTGTTAAGCAGTCTATTAAGTGCTACTTCGTACGAAGGAAAGGAACATTTTATAGAAGTTATCCCATACTGAAAGGATTCAGCTAATAGAGCTTGGATAGCTTTTGGGTCTCCGCCCCATTCAATTACCCGAGCTGGGGAGTCACTTGAAGAAGGAAAAGAAACGCCCAAAATTAAAAATCCCTTTAGTTCATTACCCGCTTCAGCAAGCAAAAGTTTATGCCTCATTTTATGATTGCTTGCAAATCCTTCTGCATGATTAAGGATTGTAAAATCTAATATGCTTTGTTCAAAATGCACACGACGAGAATGGGCTAATTTTCTTAAACGAAACCTATCATGCGGGAGAGATTCTCTCACAAAGCAGCCTTCTACTGTTGACAGCTCCCCCTTTTGTATTTTGTATTTATTCATTTCTCCATAGTAAGCACAGCCTGCTTTCATATACATCGGCAGGTTTCCAGATACGAATAAGAGAGATGCATCCGCCAGCTCCGCATGTTCAAAAACTTTACTTAATAGCGTACTGGCATAGCCATTCTTACGATGATTTGGGTGTGTACACACAGCCCCAATAGAATATGCTTGAATTTCTGCTTCTTCTATATGGACAATAGAGGGAACTAGGCCAATAAAGGAGACCAGTTCACCATTTACAAATGCACCGTATGATTGATTTAGTTCAGGCGAAAATACAAAGGGGTAGGCTTTGCCCATTGAAATTTGTTCATTGTCCCGAAATGTTTTGTCAGCTAATGTTATCGCTTGTTTATACTCAATTTCCGTTTTTAGTAATCTAAATTCTGCTATCATTTACTCCACTCACTTATTGTAATCTTCATTTTTCCCATCCCTGCTTTTTTCAAGGACGATTCGAACTGTGGATAGTCCAAGTTAAAACCAGATTTTAAAGGTCTTAATTTCGTATGGTGAAATGGAGAAAGAAAGTGTCTGATCCAGATAGTCTGCTGCCTTCACTTCTTCTTCAATCAAGTTGCATTCAATCGCTTTTTTTATGGTTTTGGCAAATGAGACATTTGTTTTATTTCTAAATTGCTTATATTCATAGAAACGTACCAAAATTGCGTCATCATCCTCTGCTTTTTTCACCGTTTCGAGCAAAACGTTGTCATTATCAATTTCGGCAAATTGATAGGAGGGTGGTAAGTGCCCTTCAACATTAGCAGTTAGTTCATTTGCAAATAATGGGACATTCAAATGGTAGGCTTCTTTCACAATATTTCCTTCACGCCAATCCCCTTTATGTGGAATTAGGCTATACGTAAATTCATGTATGCCGCGGTCAGCTGTTTCATCAGGTTCAATAGAAGACTTGATTAATGTTAAGCGGATAACATTGTCCTTTACATCGTGGCCGTATTTACAGTCATTTAATAAGCTAACGCCGAAATCACCTTCAGAAAGGTCAACCCATTTATGTCCCACTACTTCAAACCGCGCATGATCCCAGCTCGTGTTCCAATGAGTTGGACGTTCCATATTACCAAACTGAATATCGAAGGTTGCTTTTGTTGAACGTACATCTACTGGGAATGCTACCTTTACTAATGTTTGTTTCTCCTGCCAATTTGCTTTAGTACTGAAGTCAATTCTTGGTGAATGTTTATAAACCGTTATAAATTGTGTAATCGTGGAATCATAGAATTCCCAAGTTAATTTAAGACTGCCGCGAATCGGACCTTCCTCATGCACCTCTACTGCTGCTAAATGGTCAATCTCACGCATCTTTTCTTGATAATACAGGTCAACATCCCAAGCATCAAAGTTCATTGGCTTATCTTCAAATGTCTGAAGGACATTTCCCCTTGCTCCTTCGGCAATAACTTCTCTTTCTAATCGCTTATCAAATAAAGAGATGATCTGACCTTTTTCATTTAAACGAATTTGGTAAAAATCATTTTCAATATATTCCTTCGTTACAATAAGATTGGACCCTGAAGCTGATTGTTCAGCAAGTTTAAACGTTTTGTATCCTAGAGCTGGTACATTTTTAGCTTGGAGTAGTATCTTTTGGCTATTCTCAGCTTGGATTACCTGAGCTGGCAAGGTGTTTCCTTCTTCATCAACAATGGTTGTTGTCTCTGTTAAGGTAGAAGAAACAGGTAATTCAATTAAACCATCCCGTTCAAAAGATAGTGAATTGTAGACAACAATTGCCTCCTCATCGGTTTGAATGTTTTTTTCGATAGATCCTTTTGCTTCTTTGAGAACATTTTCTCCAATCGTCTGCACTGCTTGGTAATCTCTCCGTGCATCCTCATTTACCTGACGAATCGATGAGCCCGGCAAAATGTCATGAAATTGATTTAGGAGTAACATTTCCCAGCCTTCATTTAAAGCTGCATGTGGATAATTTTCCTTACCAGTAAAATAATCGGAAAGCGCACTTAACCACTCCGCATTATGATAGAGGAATTCTGCTTTACGATTCGCCTTTTTTAAGGATGCCTGCGAGGTATAGGTACCCCGGTGATACTCTAAATACAATTCTCCATCCCAAACCGGTAAAGATTTATCTTGCATGCGGTCTTGTAAACGTTCAAAATAGGCTTCTGCCTTGTCCATTTGAACTTTTGGCAGCCCCGGCAGGTTTTTCATGGCACGAGCGGTTTCAATCATTTCTTTTGTTGGCCCTCCGCCCCCATCACCCCATCCAAAGGCTAGTAACAGCTCATCATTTACTTCCTTCTGCTGATAGGCATCCCAAATTCCTTTTACACTTCTTGGTTCCACCATTCCGTTATACGTATAGGCCCTTGCTCCCTCCTCAGGGGTGGTAATAAAATGTGTAAAAATTTCCGTACCATCAATTCCGCGCCAATTAAACGTATCAAATGGGAATCGATTATATTGATTCCAGCTAATTTTGGTTGTCATAAAGGTGTCAATTCCACTTTTTTTCATAATTTGCGGCAGGGCCCATGAATAACCAAAAACATCTGGAAGCCAAACTACCCTCGTATCGACCCCAAACTCGTTTTTCATAAATCTTTTTCCGAATTGAATTTGGCGAATCAATGACTCTCCATTAGGAAGATTGGTGTCTGGCTCAATCCACATTCCGCCTGTGATTTCCCATTCACCAGAAGCAATTTTTTGTTTAACTTCCGCAAAGATTTCAGGATAATCTTCCTTTAAATATTTGTATAATTGGGGCGATGTATGGATATATCGGTATTCAGGATATTGGCGCATTAAATGCAGGACAGTTGAAAAGGTCCTTGAGGCTTTTTCCCTTGAATGAACCAAGCGCCATAACCATGCCATATCAATATGTGAATGTCCAAGTGCTGTAACCAATGGCTTTAATTCTTCTATCTCACCTAATTGATCCACCTTTGTTTTTAGAAAATCATAGGCCTCTTGGATAGATTGATAGAAGAAATCTGAACCCGGCTTTATGAAATCTACCTTTAATATCGATTCATTTACTAGCTGAAGCATTTTCGTTCTTCTAAAATCATTTTCATCTAGGACCTTCACTGTATTTATGAGTGTATGAGCAAGATAAAAATACTTTTCTGTTGGAACATCAACACATGCAAGCCTAGCTATTTTAAATCTTCGACGATCAGGAGGATTTAACACCCCGCTCCATGCCTTTAGAGCAATATGAATCTCATCGTTTTCAAGAAACTCTGGCGGGAGCCATGCTTCCTCATGCCAAACATCAATTCCTTGTAATGGGGTGCCATTTACATATAACAATGATTCAGCCGTTGAGCCGCCGCCATCACGCGGGCCAACCAAGAAATGCAGAACCAATCGTTCTTTTTTCCAGTCCTTAGGGACTCGGATCGTGGTCCGGAACCAAGCAGATTTATCATACCCACCCCAGAAATCTCCTAGCTGGAAGTTTGTCCAGTTCTGATCATCAAAGTCAGGTTTGTACGCTTCTTTATCTTCATCACCAAATTCCCACTCTTTATAGCGAAAAACAGGGATATCTTTTGTGTCTTTGTATATATAATTCTTCAATTCTGCTAAGTATTTCTCAATCTTTTCAACTGTAAAATACAACCTTAACACTCCTTGATTCAGGGTTAGTCTTTCCCAGTAAACGTAAGCTTTTTACCTTCATTGATTTCACGAATTATGCTAAGGTCAACCTTTGGCTTTCTGTCATAGGTTAAAAGACCATTAATTTCCTGTTCGACATCTGTAATTTGGGTATAACAGAATCCTTGAACGAGCGGTGATTCCAGCAAACTAGAAACAACATGATAATATCGCTCGATAAAATCTTGATCATTTGAGGCAGATGTATAGCCCCATCCTTGCCATTCACTTTTCTGATAGGCAATACCGCCAAACTCCGAAACCATAATGGGCTCACCCTTATAATGAAAGCTAGGGACAAATAAAAAACGGTCTGCAGGTGTAAACTGTAATGTATTTTCAAGCTTGGAATACCTTTCTTTTAAAACTTCCTTTTCACCTTCATAGTCATGAATGGTTAAGACATCTGAAACGGTGTGTTCCCATCCGTCATTTGAAATAACCAGACGCGACTGATCCAATGATTTTGTTAAATAGTACAAACTTACTAAATGATTCGCTTGACGTGGCTCCCTTTTTAATTGAGGAACACCCCAGCTTTCATTAATAGGTACCCAAGCAACAATAGAAGGGTGATTATAATCGCGTTCTATTGCTTCCTGCCATTCAGACGAAATCCGTTTTATGGCTTTGTCGGTAAACGTATGGCTGTTAGCCATTTCACCCCAGACAAGAATTCCTAAGTGATCTGCCCAATATAGATAACGAGGCTCCTCGACCTTTTGATGTTTCCTCACTCCGTTAAATCCCATTTCTTTCGTTAATTCGATATCTCTCTTTACATCTTCATCCGTTGGGGCGGTTAGTAGACTAGCAGGATAATATCCTTGATCTAGAACCAGTTTCATATAATAAGGCTTATTGTTTAATTCAATTTTTCCCTTATTAATAGAAATTTTTCTCATCCCAAAATAGCTTTCAACTTTATCAACAATCTCATTTTCTACTTTTAAACAGAGTTTAATTGTATAAAGAAATGGTTGTTCCGGGCTCCAAAGTTTTCCGTTACCGCTCTCGAAATCCTTCAACAAAACCACTTGTTTATTCTTGCGTTGAACAAGATTTACTTTACAAGACTCTTTTGCAACAACTAAATCTTGAGAATAGATTTCTATTTCTAGCTCTTGTTTTTCTGATTGATTCTGAATAAGATATTCAACCGTTACTTCACCTGTATCGATGTTGGGTGTTAGTTTTACTCTTTCAATGAAAGAGTGATTTACTGGCTCCAACCATACCGTTTGCCAAATGCCGGTTGTTCGGGTATAAAATATCCCTTCAGGTTCCTCCTCCCAGTATTGTTTTCCACGTGGCTGCTCCAAGTCGGTTGATACATCTTCTACCCTTATAACAACTTTATTTAATCCGTCTATTAAAGTATCTGTTATATCAGTAAAAAACGATGTATGCCCTCCTTCATGAGAAGTAACAAACTTTCCATTGACCCAGACAGCTGCACGATAATCAACGGCACCAAAGTGAAGATGTATTTGTTTCCCCCGCCACTTTTCCGGAATCATAAATGTTCTTTCATACCAAACAACATCATGGAACTCACTTGTATGAATTCCGCTTAGTTTCGATTGAAATGCATATGGAACCGTAATTTCTTGTTGAAAATCATGATTTACATACCACTCTTCTTTTAAACCAATATTACGATCATCAAATTCAAAGTTCCATTGTCCGTTTAGATTTAACCACTCATTTCGTTTAAAATTAGGTCTTGGATATTCCGGTCTAGGAATCATATTAGTCATCGAATTTTCTCCTCGCACATTATTTGTTTAAGAGTGTCTACATTAATCGAAAGACTTTCATAAGGATCCCGTTCAAATTCCTCCTGCTCAACCGTGAACCACTTAACACCAACTTTATTCCCAAGCTTTATAAGTGAAGCAAAATCAAGATGGCCTCTTCCTACTTCAATACCAGTCTTTTTACCATTAACAATTTTCATATCTTTAATATGCAGGGACACGATACGACTTTTATATTTTTGAATGATTTCTAACGGGTCTTGATCCGCGAAGCTAGCCCAATAACAATCTAATTCCATTTTCACTAAATCAGGGTCTGTGTGACCAAATAGCAGATCAAATCCCGTTTCGCTTCCAAACTGTTCAAATTCAAATGCATGGTTATGATAGCCAAAAGTAAAACCTGCCATTTTACATGTTTCACCAATTTGATTCAGTGTCTCTGCTGTTTTCTTATAATCATCAGCTGTCTGTCTCATTTCCTTTGGAAGTGCAGGACAAATAAGTAAGTTATTATCAATTGCAATATTGTATTCAAATGTCCTCTTTAATTCATCATCTAATAGCTTCTCGATCCCTACATGTGCCCCTGCAACTAAAATTCCATTTTCTTTTAATACATTTTGTAGTTTGTCAGCTGGAGTATGATAAAAGCCCGCAAATTGGATTGCTTCGTATCCAAGCTCTGCCACTTTTTGGATCGTTCCTAAAAAATCTTTTTCGGCATCCTTCCACACAGAAAATAATTGCAAGCCAATTTTACTCAATGGAAATTCCCCCTATTTATTAAATAAGAGGCGACTTAATGGAATAACTGCCGCCCCTTATTTTTATAATTTTCAGTTAAACTTGAACATGTTCACTTAATTTGACAGCCTCACTTTTGGCTGCTGATTCGTATAGACCGTTGATGATTTGTTGGAGATAGACGCCTTGTTTAGCGGTACTTAATGGTGTTGTATCTTCTAAACATGGTTTCTGATAGGTTACACCAAACACGGTATCCGGTTCTGGATAACCCATTAATAGTTTGGAATATGTGCATGCTTTGCGATGCCGCCCGCTCCGATAATCCCTACTCTTAATGTGTTCCCCATTTTTCTTTTCCTCCGATTCAAACTCTTTGTTTATCTATTATAATTTCAGCTATCTCCACTCTTCGGCCTTGATCCTGAGATAGCATTGCTGCCTGATTGATTAACGTTAACCCTTGAACATCAGTATCCGTAATGGTTGGTACTGTTTCATCAATGATTGAAATTACCCATTGCTCCATCGGCATCGGAAGTGCGTCTGGCAGCCTTTCAGGGGCATTCCATCCCTCACCTGCCTGTTTAGAATTTAAGCGAATCTTATTATCTTCTATTAATAAAGCTCCCTCAGTCCCATACAGTTCCAGCTGGAAAGGGCTGCGTCCTGAAAGAAATCCCGTTTCGATCGTTCCTAAAGCACCGTTTTCATATTCAATAATAGCGACGGAATTATCATCCACTTCATAGCCAGATTGTTTTTGTAACCTAGCTGTCACAGCTTTTACTGGTCCTGCAAGGCGATTGGTTAAATATATCGGGTGCGCCCCTAGGTCAATAAATGCACCACCACCGCATTCCTCTTTATTAAAAAAGTGTTTAGGAAGCCATCCGTTTGGATTTCCCTCAAAGGGAACACCACCATTATGTGCTAATCGACAGCGAATATAAGTCAGTTTCCCTAATAACCCTTCATCGATAACTTGCTGGGCATATAAATAGTAATTTTCAGTTAGCCGGGGCAAAGAAACCATCAATTTTACATTGTTTTTTTGGACTTCCTCATAAATCTCTTTACAATCTTCCACCGTAAAAGCCAGTACTTTTTCAGTAAAAATATGTTTTTTATTTTTTGCCGAAAGAAGTATGATCTCTTTGTGAAGGTTTGTTGGCGTATCTACAATGACTGCCTCAATCTCCGGGTTAGATAAAACCTTCATTAAATCTTGTTCAAAAGGAACACCGAGCTTTCTTGCCCACTCTTTCCCACGTTCGGCATTTTCATCCCAGACTACTTTGATTTCCAGATGTTTATTTTGATTTGCTTGATGTGCATAATCGTCAGCATGAACATGCCATTTACTTAATAAAGCAACATTTACCATTGAGTAACCTCCTTTTGCATGTTGATTTTATTTAATAGTATGTTAATTTCATAGAAGTCAGGGGAAAAAACAAACTAGCTGCTTTATCCCCTCACTTCCTTTCTACCCAGAGAAAGTATCATCTGATAAAGGTACTACAATTACTTCCACACCTCTTTTTTCAATTTCCTTTAGGATTTCTTTATCAGCAAGGTCACTGGTAATAAACATATCTGCTTGATCAAAAGAGCAAAAAGGAGTTAAACCTGCTCTTTGAAGTTTGCTGTGGTCAGCCACAACAACAATCTTTTGTCCCGCAGAAACCATCGCCCGTTTTATTTCCGCATCATACAAATCAGAGCTTGTAAACCCATGCCTTAATGAAATTCCAGCTGTCCCAAGGAACACATAATCAGCATTGTAGTTTTGTAATTCAGTCTCTACCTGCGGCCCAACAAGACTCATTGAATTCTTCCTAAGTTTCCCGCCTAATAGGTAGATAGAGGCCGTTTCATCCTTGCTGCATTCCTCAGCAACGTTCATAGCATTGGATATAATCGTCAAGTTACTTTTATCTGGCAAGTTTTTCCCTACATACCAGGTTGTCGATCCTGCATCAAAAATAATTGTTTGTCCCTCTTTTATCAATTGGGCTGCTGCCTTACCAATTAACTCTTTCTCACGAGAATATTGCAATTTTCTTTTATCCACAGGAGGAATTAAGAATTGGTTTTCGGTCTCCTCTATTAAGACTGCTCCACCGTAGTTTTTCTCGGCAAGGCCTTCTTTTTCAAGCTGGTTCAAATCCCGCCGGATTGTTTCTTCTGATACATGCAGTAAATCAACAAGATCAGAAACTTTTACACTCTTATTTTTTATTAATAGCTCTTTTATTAACTTACGGCGCTGCGACACAATCATGTACTTTACTCCTCTTGTCTTAAGTAAGTG
This sequence comes from Neobacillus sp. NPDC093182, assembly GCF_044754045.1. Taxonomy (NCBI): domain Bacteria; kingdom Bacillati; phylum Bacillota; class Bacilli; order Caryophanales; family Bacillaceae; genus Neobacillus; species Neobacillus sp. NPDC093182. Next base: position 278,507 of record NZ_JBIVOI010000005.1, on the reverse strand, counting down.
CTCATTAGACATTCTTATTCTTCCCATTCCAGTAAATTATTTTCCATTACTAGTTCGGATGAATCTTTTGGAATACGGAATGTCTTTATTTCTGACGGCTTAAATTTAGTATTTATTTTTCGGTTCCATTTAGGAAGAGAAATGATGGCCGTAGTTTCCTCATTTGCTGTTTCATAGGCACGCACAATAAGATCCTCATTGTCCTCCGCTTGCTTTATGACACTTACTATGACATTCTCAACATCAACAGACAAGAAAGAATCTTTTTGTGGAAGTGAACCTTTATGATAGGTTTCAATAATGCTAATTGGTTTTTGGTTCAATTCGGCTGCACGTTTTACAGTTCCAGCTGTTTCCCAATTTCCTTCATGCGGCAGCATGGAGTAAGTGAATCTTTGAATTCCCTGGTCAATAAATGAATAATATCGGTCTTCTTCCGGTACTAGCGGGTCATGATGTGCATAAATCGGGCTGCGAAGGACCGTCATACTCATTTCTTTGTTATGGATATCGAAGCTGTATTTGCCGTCATTTAGTAAGCTGAAGCCGTATACTTCGCCTGTTGATGGATGAGTTCCAGAAGTATCAATCCAGTTTTGTCCAGGCTCTTCTTCTCCATTGCCCTCTCTAACAATGTGCCCATAAGGAATTTCATAGGTTGATTTTCTAAAGATAAGATCGGCAGGGAATTTAAGCTTCAGTGCTTTAAATTGTTCCTGCCAGTTTATTGTACAATGGACATCAATCTGGTTTAACTCCTTATACATGGTAAAGTCTTGCACGAGTGTCGATTTTCCATATTCACTGATAACGCGAATGACTGATTTTACCGGACCATGTTCCACCAGTTTCACGCTGGTTGCCTTGAAGGTGCCTGCTTCTCCATTAAACTGAAGAACATTATGCGACCATGTGTCGCTATGATCATTAATGACGACTGGTCTTGCTGCTGGCCCTCCTAGTATTTCCAGGTGCTTTTGTTTATCAAATATGCTCGTGACAAATCCGGTTAGTTGATCGATTACAACTCGAAAATGGTGATTTTCCATGCTAGTGTCACTTGCCTTGATGGATGTAAATTCTTTACCAGTTTCACGTTGAACGATTTTATATACTCGGTATCCCATTGAAGGAAGCTTGGCAATAAAGCTGATGCGAGAACGGCCCCCAGCTGTTGCCTGCGATTGAACCACTTGCATCGGAACTTGATTTCCCTCTTCATCTACTAAAATATCCTCCGGCTTTAATCCGCCTATTTCTTGTTCAACATTTACAGTACTGTTCCACGAATGAGGATTAAAGATAACAATCGGTTTCATCCCTTTTTCTTCTTCTATATCAATTCTCCAAGACATAGATTGAATCGCATAGTTAACACCCCGTTTAGCAATCGACATTGCCTCTCCGTGCATATCCCGGGCATCCTCATATGCTGCTTCTATACTTGTCCCTGCTAAAATGTCATGGAATTGATTGAATAATACATTTTTCCATGCCTGTTTATATTCAGAAGCCGGATATTTTTGTCCTGTAATCCAATCTGCTAGTGCCGAGAATTTCTCAGCTTTAATCAGGGCATTTTCTGCCTCACGGTTCCATTTTTTAATTCCCGAATGAACAGAATAGCATCCACTTGCATGGTGCTGAAGGTCATCATGAACAACCGGGAACGGAAGATTCTTTACCATGAGTTCATCAAAAAATTTATTTACTGTGCTAAACACAAGCGTTGGATATGACGGATTTTCATTTAATTGTTTAATGCTTTCAATATTTTCCTTCGTTGGACCACCGCCATGGTTACCAACACCGTAAAATGTCATTAAATCATTAAATGGTGCTTTTAATTCTCCCGCATTTCTACGTATATGTTTTTCAACATCCTTGCCCCATGTACAATATTCAAATGGAATACGATAGGCTAAAACGCGTGAGCCGTCATCTGATTCCCACCAGAACAACCTTCCTGGAAGTCCTTTTTCCTGCGGGCTTGGACGCATAAAAATATAATAATCCATGCCGCTTTTCTTTAATATTTGAGGAAGCATACCATGATGTCCAAAACTATCAACATTATAGCCAACCTTTGCGGTTACCCCAAATTTCTCTTGGAAATAACGCTGTCCATAAAGACCTTGGCGTACAAACGACTCCCCGCTCGGAAGATTGCAATCCGGCTGAATCCACCAGCCGCCGACAATTTCCCACCGGCCTTCTTGAATACGCTGTTTGATTTCTTCAAACATCTCAGGCTCATTGTTTTCAATCCATTCATAATTAGCGGCGGAACTATTCGTGAACACGAAATCTGGATACTCCTTCATCCGATCGAGCGCAGACCTAAATGTTGCTTTTGTTTCCTGAAATCCTTCCTGCCATTGCCATAGCCATACGGGGTCAAGATGGGCATTTCCAATCATATGTAAGGTTTTCTCTTTTGTTTTCGGCAATTGTTTTTCCATCATCGAAATATTTTTTTCAGTCATTTTTTGCACCTCCTAAAATTGGCAGATCCTTTATCGTTATAAGTGCTTCTGCATGCTGGCCGAAACGACGCTTGCCTACCGTGAGATCCACTGCAATTCGTTCCCTGTATCCCGTGTATCCTTTCGGAATTGTAATGGATGTTGTAAATTGTGAGGCTTCATTGCCAGGCAGCTTCATATAGAATTCTCTTTTATTGATTTCCCAACTGACTGGCGTAATCATTTTCGCAATGATCTCGTTTTCTTCTGGGAACGGGTTCTTTATTTCAACGGTTACTGAAAAAGTTTGCCCTGACTGTACCTCTGTCTGGTATGGCTGTATGGACGCCCCAAAGCCTTCCGCCCCAAAATCCAGTTCACCTAAAGGCAAAAGGTCTTTATGGAGCTGTTCAAGCACCTTCCCTTTTTCTTCGATTTGCAAAAGAAATTCCTCAGTTACTACGATTGGATCCCAATGTCCAGAAATAATAAGGTTTGGTTTAACAGACTTATAGAGTTCAGCACTGTCAATGTAGTCCGATATTCTGAATCGGTTATGGTACACATAATTGAATTGGCCATTTTCACCTTGATATTGGTCTCCAATTGCAAGAACTTTTTTCCCATCTACGACAAATTCAATAGCAGCCGCATATAGTGTATGCCCTGCCTGCTCATAAACAATAAAGTCAAACTCTTCCCACTTAAATATTTGGTTTAACGGCAGCTGTTTATCCACTTTTATCGGATCATACCACACACACGGCAAATCATATTTTTTAGGGTTTTCCAAAACTTCTGCCACGTTTTCAGGGCACCAAACCTCAGTTCCTTCTACATCCCGCAATAGGTTTATTCCCGCCACATGATCATCATGAAAATGGGTTGGAATGACAACATCAATTTTTTCAACCCCGTACTGTTCCTTTAACCTTGAAAGAGAATATAACCAAGGTCTTCTTGAAGCCCTGTCACTCCCAGATCCGATTCCGCCAATAAAATCGTAACCAAAGTCAATAAACAGCGCTTTGCCGCTTTTCGATAAAACGACATAGGCATTGGACATGCTTGTGCAGTTTTGCAATAAATGAGGTGTAATGGCTTGATATGGATTTTCCCGCAATTTAAATAATCTTGGATTTTGCTTTCTTTGTTCCATTAATACTGCATAACGCTCAATAAGGAGTTCCATAGCTGAGGATGGCTCCTCCATTATTTGCCCATGAGAGGGGAGAAGCAAATCAGGTTCCCGATCTTTTAAATCCAATAGCGAAAGCACACTTAAAGCAATACCCTCACCACCGTTGTACGACCATTGTGTAGCTGCTAACGACCAAACCTTTCCAGGGGCATATATCAAATCACCTGTAAACGCTGTCTTCTTATCGTCAATTTCCGCTATTATGGTAATGGAACCGATTGAATGGCCAGGGCTGGGAATAATCGTGAACTTGATCCCGTTTATAATATGTGTAGAATAATCTTTTAATGTTTTATACACTGTTACAGATTGAAGGAGTGAAAAACGGTCCTGTCTCATATTGTAGTTGTTATTAATTTCCCTAGCCAGCCAGTGTTCATCGATATGATGAAATAAATCTTGTTCATTATGTGGTACCCAGATTCGGATCCCTTCCTTAACAGCAACAGGAAGCCCCTGGCACTGATCCCGGTGGTGATGGGTCATGAAAACATCTGTTACAATCTCAATCCCGATTGTATCAAGATGCTTGAGAACATTTCCATCCCCAAAGTCAATTAAGACCGCCTTTTCTTCGGTCTTAATCACGTATACATTACATGTATCTTCATATAAGTAAAGATTTGTTGAGATTTTCTTCATCACAATATGAATGTCCCCTTTTCCTCAAAGACTTTTGACTCAACGTACTCAATCAATGGGAATAGGACGTTCCCAGCATACCGCTTTGGATGTTTCCGTACCTCACCAGCCGACTCCTGCAGCCAGTTGAGTGGAGACCTAATGTCCTCATTGTTCTCCATTGCCCTTAAAACGTCGATCGCCCTTCTTCCTGCCCACGCCCAGCCTTCCATTAGTTCTATCCATTGGACCAGATTATTGCGCAAAGCATAATTGGTCATTCTGAATTTAAGTTGGTATCCCGCTTCGTCTAGTTCGTTCAGGTAATCATAAAGATTCTGAACATCATGGCTAACAGATGGTTTTTCACCTGATTGAAGGGCGCATAAGGCTTTTGAAGTTAGCTGCTCCAATGATGCTGCCTCCGGATAATCGAGGCATGAATACAGGCAATTTTCAGCAAACAGACGTAAAGCCTCGTAGTTTTCCTCACCACCAATTGTTTTTAGGGCATGTTCCCATGATGTCCACGGGTCATATTCCTTGGGGTGGTTGAAAAAATCCGCGAATGTTAGCAAAGCAATTTTCGATGCTTCTGCCTGGCTCATCGTATTGACAATAAACCCTTTACACACTTTTGTAATAGACGCTTCGCGGCCGCTGATAGGACCGATATGCATTTCACTAGTCATAGCTAAATCATTAACAGGGTAGTTATCCCAAATAATCGGCTTTCTTTGGACCGCCGCTGCAAAGTCAGCAGCATTTTGTTCCGAAATTGTTTTCGAACAAATTTCAGGCCCTGTATAAAAGATGTCAATTTCTTTGTTTAATCCTTTACCCAGTTCATGAATATAGTCGCTGAATGGCGCTATACCATGATAATCAGTTGGACAGAGAGAGAACCTGCACGTTTTATCAAGTGTTTTTAACCAAAGAATCAATCGATTGGCAACATGAACATGTGCTTCGGCATAACTGGTGAACATTTGCCGTTCTTCCTCATGATGAAATTCCGCAGCTATGTCATCTAGCATGATCATAAAATTTCTGACACCAATTTCATAAAATGCTTTAAATTTTTCCGTAATTAATTGGAAATCCTCTTCCGATGCATAATTAATTGAAACACCCGACCCAATACTGTAGGAGAAATCTACTCCAATGTTCCTTGAATGAGCAACTGTTTTAGCAAACTGTTCCATAATGAAATCAGGATAAGGCTCCCGCCAGCGGGCGCGATGCTGGCGGTCATTTTTCGGTCCATATATGAATAGATTAAATCCATGATCCGCAATAAAGGAGATTAAATCATTTCGCTCAGGAGCTGTGTAAAATAATCCATAAAATCCTTCAATAACCCCTCTAATAGGGAAAGGGGATTGGGTCATCCGAAAAACCTCCTTTAAAAGATAAACTGCTCTGCATATCTAGAGCGTTTTCTTTGCTTCTATAAAAGACCTTCCTATTTATGCCTGAAAGCTTTCTGCCTGTTCAGCACTTCCAAGAAAGTACTGAATTTTTTCAATTACTGCTGCCTCAACTGCATCTTGAGCAATTTCTAACTGCTCCTTTGAAAGTGCTTTGCACTCCTCGTTTGTCATTCTCTCTTTTCTTCCAAGGGCGTTTAGAAGTGCAAGTTCTAAATCGGTTGCGATATTAACTTTACTTATTCCGCCATTTGGAAGCTTTGTCGCCTCTTTAATCATTTCAGATGGTACACCAGATCCTCCGTGGAGAACTAAATGAACCGGGGTTAATTTTCTGATTGCCTTTAAGCGGTCAACGTCGACCTTTGGCTGTTTGACTAGATAGACACCATGTGCCGTTCCGACCGAAACAGCCAGCGCATCACAGCCTGTCTCGTTCACAAATTGCAACGCTTCTTCCGGATCGGTGTAAAGCTCTTCATCTTTGTCAGTTTCTACAAAATCAGTTGTTCCGATTTTTCCTAGCTCCGCTTCGACAGAAACACCTTTTGCATGGGCAAATTCAACTACTTCTTTACTAATGGCAATATTTTCATCCAGCTCTTTTTCAGAAGCATCAATCATAACAGAAGTAAACCCAGCTTCAATCGTATCCTCAATAACAGAAAAATTCTTTGTATGGTCAAGATGAAGAACGACTGGCACCGTGATTTTCTCTTCCTCCATTGCCTTGTAAAATTCTTCTCCAAATTCAAACGGTGTAATGCCATAGCGAATTAATTCTTTTTCGGATATTTGGACAATCAAAGGAGATTTTGTCTTTTCCCCTGCTCGTAAAACCGGACGAATCATTGGTGTATATCGTGGTGAGAAAGAACCGATTGCATAGCCCTTTTTTTCAGCTTCTACTAAAACTTCTTTTAACGGCAGTACATTTAATAGATTACTATTCTTTGCCATAAACCTTGTCCCCCTTTGATTTGTTTTTCATTTAAACCGTCTTGCGAAAACTTTGATAAAAGTTCCGCAAATGTAGTTGAAGTCCCATATACCCTTCTTCGTACAAACGTTTATATTCATGATGAAGCTGCTGATTTGGTGCTAATTCTTTAGGATTAGTAAATTGGATTGCTTTTGCAGCTTCCTCTTCGTTTTTATATATACCTGAGCAAATCCCTGCTGTAATTGCGGCTCCAAGCAGGGTCGCTTCATTTATTTCGGGAATGGTCAAATGGCAGTTTGTAATGTCTGATTTTATTTGCATCCAGTAATGGTTTTTTGTCCCTCCGCCAACAGAAATCATTTGATTAATAGGTTGTCCCACCATTCTTTCAGCTGATCTGCGAATCGATTCCAGTTCATATGCAGTTCCCTCCATCATCGCTTTCAAAAGATCTTCACGTTTATGAGATGTCTTGAGACCGATGAAAGCTGCTCTTGCAAACGGGTCGGGCTGAGGGGAACCACTCCCTGATAAGTATGGATAGTATAAAATACCGGACGGCCCCTCTATTGATTTGGCTGATAGACTCATAATTTCATCATAGGACATTTTTTGATCAGAAAACTGCTCTCTAAACCATTCAATTGAACCTCCGGAGGCTGAAATTCCTCCCATCCAAAAGAATCTGCCCTTCACGACATGACATCCAAACGTAATACCTGATGCAAATTCCATTTCCGTAAGCTGTTTTTTCTCTAACGCTCCTACAAGTGTTTCAGCGGTACCGATAGAATCAAATACACTTCCAGGAGTGATAGCACCGACGGCAAGGGCAGCTACGAGGTGGTCATGACCTGCAACTGTAACAGGTAACCCTCGGGGTATTCCAAGCTCCTCCAACTCTTTCGACAGAGTTACTCCCATTTTTGTTCCGCTTGGCAAGGCTTCGGGAAATAATTGGTCCGGAAGATTGAAATGCCTAATCCAGTCCTGGTCCCATGCATGTTGATCAATCCGAAACGCATATGTTCTTGCCGCCAAAGAATAGTCTGTTGCAAAATTCCCGGTAAGCATATAGGCAATAAAATCTGAAGCTGACAGCCAGACTGCCCCGTCCAAAATGTCTGCTTGCTGCTTTTTTAACCGTATTATTTTTGCAAGCCCATATTTATAACTATTATGGAGACCGGTTTTCTGAAAGCGATGTAAAGGGTTATCCTCATTGGAAATTTCCTCCGATTCGGCTTCAGCACACCGGCTGAACCATGGAATGAAATGAGTCCTTGGTTTTCCTGTCTGCCTGTCCACCAGCAGCCCAGTTTCTGCCATACTTGTAATGCCGATAGCAGACACTTTTTCATCACAGCAGGGGATCACTTCCTTTAAACAACCTGTAATATTTCCCCAGATTTCTTCAGGCAAATAATACGGTTCTCCTTGCTTGGTATAATGGGCAATGGTTGGGCGGACAGCTATCTGAATAACGGTTCCATTATCTTTAAACACCCCTGCCTTACAATGAGTAGTCCCAATATCAATCCCAAGTAATGCCATTAATTAAACAATTCCTTCCTTTAAAATTCCATTAGGTTCAAATTATCCCTTAGATCCAGCTGTTAAGTTCATTCCTTCAATAAAGTAACGCTGGAAGAAGAAGAAAATCGTGATAACCGGAAGTAATACCATAAGCGAACCTGCCATCAAAAAGTTCCATTGTGTATCATTTTGACCTTTGAATATTTGTAATCCCAATTGCAGCGTATAGAGAGACTCGTCATTTATGTATAATAGTGGACCAAGAAAATCATTCCATGCTCCGTTAAAAGAAAAAATGGCAACAGTGGCAATCGCAGGTTTTGCCAGTGGAATGAAAATTTTCCACCATATATAAAGATGATTAGCTCCATCAATTTTAGCTGCTTCAATTAATTCATTCGGTATCGTCAAAAAGAACTGTCTAAGCAAGAAAATATTAAAGGCACTTCCAAAGAAAGCAGGGAGAATTAACGGTAAATAGGTGTTTAACCATCCCAGCTTTGCGTAAATCACATATTGTGGAACTAATGTAACAAATCCGGGAATCATCATCGTTGCAAGGACGCATGCGAACAAAACATTCCGGCCTTTAAAATGGATTTTTGCAAATCCGTAAGCAATAAACGAGTTGGCCACAACATTTCCGATTACAACAAAAAAAGTAATAAACAGAGTGTTCAAGGTATATTGCAAAAAGGGGCCTTTTTGCAATGTTATTAAATAGTTTTCCCAATGCCATTCTTTCGGTAAAAAGGTTGGCGGATAGGTCATGATTTCTTTCATATCTTTCAAAGAGGTGGCGATCATCCACCAGATCGGGGATAAAATTAACAGGCTTCCTAAAATGAGAATGATTAGAACAATGGTCTGACCAGTTTTTTTCTTGAAATTCGCACTTTTAAAATAATTTTCCTTTGTTTGGGCTGCTGTACTCATTTCCGATCCTCCCCTTCATAATGAACCCAGCGTGGGGCAATCTTTAGGTTGAAAACTGTTAACACAAGGATAATGATGAATAGTACCCATGACATCGCCATCGCGTAACCCATATCGAAAACCTCAAACGCTTTGTTCCACATATGCAAATTGAAGAATACCAGTGAATTGGCTGGTCCTCCATCTCCACTCTCACTCATTACGTAGGCTTCTTGGAAAATCTGGAAGGCGCCAATTGTACTCGTCACAAGATCAAAAAAGATAACTGGGGTAATCATTGGCAATGTAATATGGAAAAACTTTCTAAACGAGCTTGCCCCATCAATCTCAGCTGCTTCATATAAGGACGGTGATACACCTTGAAGGCTTGCTAAGTACAAAAGCATTCCGCCGCCGACACTCCACATTTTCATGAAAATCAGTGCGTTCTTTGTCCAGGAAGGATCTGTCAGCCAAGCAGGACCTTCAACCCCTACAAAACCAAGCAGGGTGTTTACCAATCCTGAAGAAGGACTTAAAAGCTGCATCCATAGTAAATATACGCCTACACCGGATAAAACAGCTGGTAAATAAAAAATGGTTCGAAATACTCGCATCCCCTTTATTCCCTGATTTAAAAGAACAGCAAGCAGGACAGCACCCGCCGTTGTTAACGGAACAGAGATTACAACAAAGTAAAGTGTATTTTTCAGTGACAGCCAAATGATCGGGTCATTTGTGAACATTTTTTTGAAGTTATCGAGACCGATAAAATCCATTTTTGAAGTGATGTTGAAATTAGTAAAGCTTCCATAGAGGGAAAATAACAGTGGTCCAGCCATAAAAAAAAGAAAACCAATAATCCACGGTGCAATAAAAAGATAACCTTGTAATCCTTCTTTTCTCTGTAATGACGACTTTGCATTTTGTTTTTTATATTTCTTTGTTATCTCTGGTTTACTTAATACAATTCGTTCCATCTCGTTCATCCCCTCGTCCAAGGTTAAACAATCAGGGAGCGAATTGACGTCACTCCCTGAATAATTTACTATTACTTTTTGTTAGATTTAACCAATTCTTCTACTGCTTTTTGTGCTGCATTCAATCCTTCTTTAGGGGATTTTTTTCCTAATAGAACGGCTTCAAGTTCAGGCTGAATCAAATTGATATAATCAGGTGCTTCGATAGGTGTTGGAGTAAGTAAAGTTTGTTTCATATTTTCAGTTGCTCCAGAATAAACCATCTTTCCTTCTTCTGAAAACTCTGCACTGCCAGCTGCTTTTTCAGCTGCTTCTTTGTTCGCTACAATATCAAAGTTTTTAACAGCCCAGTATTCCTGTGCCTGAACATCTGTTAAATACTTCAAGAATTCCCATGCTTCATCAGGATGTTTTGCTCCTTTAGGAATTTCAGCGACAAAGCCCCCGCCCCAGCTTGTATTACCGCTTCCTTCTTCCATTGCTGGCAGAGGTGCAACACCAAAGTTCATACCTTCACCGTAATCTCTTATTTTCGTGTAGAAGTTTGCATTATCAGTAGTAATAGCTAATTTACCTGCAACAAATGGATCTGCAGTTTGTTCACCAAACTCAGCCTTAAAGCTGTTGATCGTTTTATCACCGTAATAGTCATAATAGTTTTTCATCCACGTTAAGGCTTCTACGTTTGTTTCATCATTGATAATTGCCTTTTTTGCATCAAAATCCCAGTAGCCTTTTCCATCAGCATTGATCATCCAAACATCTGCTCCAATTCCCTGGTTTGGCAGATAACCGATTCTTTCGTACTTATCCCCTTTTTTCACATCAAGTTTTTTACCCATTTCTTCTAACTCTGCCCATGTTTTCGGAGGTGTATTAGGGTCAAGGCCAGCTTCTTCAAACATATCCTTATTCCAGAACATTAAACGTGTATCTGTGTTGAAAGGAAGTGCGTATGGGTCCCCCTCATACAAACTTGCATTATACAATTCTGGGTAGAAGCGATCCTTCACTTCTGGATCCTGCTTTAAATATTTTGCAAGATTAGTATTTTGGTTGTTTTGCGCACGGTGTCCAACTGCGTTAATGTCGTTAATGATTAAGTCTGCAGGATTTCCTGCTGCGATTGAAGCTAAGTTCTTAGTCCAAACATCTCCCCATGGAAGATATGTATGTTTAACTTCAATTTTATCCTGCGATTTATTGAAATCATCGATAATTTTTTCAATGATTGGCCTGCGTGTTTCAGAACCCCAAAAGGTCCAGAAATCGATAACAACTTTTTCACCGTCTTTAGTATTTCCACTTGACTTTGTCGCTCCGGATTCCTTGCTTGAACAGCCCGCAAGGATTAAAGAGAAGCTTATTGCCAGAATTAACAGCGACACTAATGTTTTTCTTACTGTCTTCATTCATTTTCCCCCTAAATAAATTATTCTTTTTTGGTCACAATCCTCACAAACTGGTGATCTGTAATTGTAAACTTTACTCCCTCCATTAATTTTTTCTCAGAGGCATATGGAATTATATCGTTTCTTGGTGTCTTGGTTGACGTTTATTGTGGGATGTTGTGGACTCATTACTATTATTATATGAATACGCTTTCATGTCAATTGATTTTTGAAAATTCTATCAATCTTTTTGACCGCTTCATTAAAATAAACAAAAAATAGTTCAAACGCTTAATCTACCGCTATTTCCGGCAGCCCATTAATGATAAAATGTGCAGAAATTGTGCTGATTAAAGCTATTAAGCTCGCAAATAGTAATATTCCAACGCCCGTAGCAAACATAACTAGCAACAAAACCAACAAAAAGCCACATGACATCAAAAATGTGATAACAGGATTACGGACTCCTAGCATAAAAGAAAAAAATAGGGTTTTATACCACGGGAACTGATAGCGCAGAAAAACAGGAAAGCTATAGGACACGGCAATTAAAAATAATAAGCTAAACAACAATAATCCATAGCGAATGGTCACAAAGATATCAGAAACCGCATTTCTTAGAATCAGCAGATCTAAAAATAGCAACCCGCCAATCAGCACAATGGAAAGTCCGAGCGAATAGCTTTTTAGAAATAATCTCTTAAACTCACGGAAATAGACTTTAAAATCTGGCTTATGATGATCTTCCCTAACCCATTTGTCCATTACGCTGAACATCGAAGCTGTTGCTGGGATCACGGTAATGACTGGTAATGAAAACAATATCCAGATTGCGTTTAAATATAATAGTCTCCACAGCCACTCCATTAAAAAAGTAAGCGCTCTACCCAAATCACTCTCTCCTTTACATGTAATCAAAGAGAATGCCGGCGAATACCTTTTAAGCAGTCTCGGCACTCTCTGACACCGTTCCTATTTAACTATTTACCTTTTTATCAGCTTCAAGGACCTCCAGTGCTTCGAGGGCAACTGATAGAGATTGAATACTGTCTTTATAGGTTGCTAGCACGAATTCAGGATTTTTTTCTTCAATGGCCTTCGCGAATGCTTCCAGTTCAAGCTGATATAGTCCATTTTCCTCCGCTTCGAAGAACACTTCTACACCCTCCACCTTTCCGCTTACACTTCCTTTAACAAGATCAAGTGTTAAATGCAGCTGGTCGGAAATCAGTTCTATTTGCGTAAATACATCCGGATAGGTCCAAGTATGGGTATGATTTTGTAATATTCCATTTTGGTATTTCATCAAAAGGGTAAAGCTATCCTCAACCGTAAAGTCCCCGCCTTTTTGGACAACCAGATTGCCTTGATAACCAGTTACTCGCTCTACTTCCCCAAGCAGATAGCGGGAGAGATCAAAGATATGAATCGCCTGATCAAATACAGGCCCACCTGAAATTTCTTTATTAAAAAACCAGCGCGGCCAGTTTGGACGAAGTGCTAAACCATCCAGCATGGCACTGCGGACCCATGCAACCCTTTTGCCTTTAATAAGTTTTTTTAAGTAGGCAACAGCAGGACTGTATCGGTACATAAAGCCAACACTGTTAATGACCCCAGTTCGATCTAATATTTCATCGACTTTTTTAGCCATCTCAAGATTTTTCGCAGGCGGTTTTTCTATAAAACAATGGATCCCCCGTTCCGCTGCTTCACGGACAAGAAACTCCCGCACTTCTGGGGGTGTACATATTATGACTCCATCAGGCTTACTCTCCTCAAGCATTTTCACATAATTAGTAAAACCCTTCACACCAAATTTATTTGCGGCTTTTAAGAGGGTTTCTTCATTTAATTCACAAACACCAACAACTTCAATTCCAGCTATTTTCTGCATCGTACTTAAATGCCCCTGGCCTTGCCATCCTGTACCAACTACTGCAATCCGTACCATCAGTTCACTCCTCATCGTTTTTTTGTTAAAAGGTATTTAAAGCATAACTGACTGGGAATCAGACTTGCTTTCATCTATTAAACTCTTAACCCATTGAAGTGCACTGGCGCAGTCATCAGTTGGATCATACTCCCCTGCTTCCTGCTCGATTGATACCGTCTTGTCATAGCCAATATCTTTTAGGGCATAAACACACTCAGCAATACCGGCAATTCCAGTTCCAAGTGCGACAGGATTATGCATGCCTGATTCCCTTACATCTTTTAAATGTACATTAAGTAAGGAATCCTTTAATTGCAGAATCGCTTCAGAGGCAGAAAAGTCCTGTGTTCCATACCACCCTGTATCAACAACCGCACCAAGTAAGTCTCCATAATCACCGATGATCGCCTTGATTTCATCAGGATGCTTTTCTGGATGGTTTTCAACGCCCACCTTGATTCCAAATTCATTACATAGACTATATATGACTGGAGCTGACTCTTTGGAAATACCGCTTGTAATCAAGTCAATTCCTAGCATTTTGGCTGTCTCAAAACACAGTCTTGTCCACCTTGGATAACGGATTGGGTCGCCGAGCGAACAAGAATAAGAATAGACGCTTAAGCCATAGCTCTGCCAAATTTTCTTTAATTCTTCTGCAAAATATGGAGTCATAAATTTAGGAAAAGCATGTCCCATCCATAATTCGATATTTTGAAACTCCGCACCTCGAATATCACGGCAAATGCGTTCAAATTCTGCTAAGCTAAAGGTTTCAATTACTTTGCGCTCAGCTTCTCCCCATGCATCCATACTTGATTGGTAGTTCGTTGCACGGGCAAAATAATTTGCAGTTTGAAAGCCAATAATCATTATGAACACCTCTATAATATTTATCCGGAAAATGTCCCCGCTGTTACAATCCGGTGGTACGCATTTCTTCCTAAAGCACCTTCAGGCATTTTCCATGGTGCCTCGTGGTTAAGCCTCTCAACTTCTATCTCTTCCAATCTATCAATCTCACCATTAAGCCACTGATCAATTCGATACTCCGCGGATTCTAATCGTGAGAGTATTCCTCCATAGCGGATATCAATAATTTCCCAGCCAAAAGGTTTCATGGTTGAAAACCATAAAGAACGGTGAAGCTTACGTAAATCATCTACCATATTTCGTAATGTTTGCAGTTCACCTTTAAGGGTTGTTAATCTTTGTTTATCATTTTTATCAAAGGCACTCTTTAATTTGACGCCTATGTCTGCTTTAAGACTCAATACATGAGCCAGCTGGGTATAAAAACTAAAAATTCCTGCCCAGCTTGTATTCCGGTCTTTCGCTTGTTCCAAGCGTGAAGCCAAATTTTCATAATGTTTACTTAACGGCAAGGAACGAATATTCTCATCATATAAACCGAGTAAAACATCCTGCCATAACAAAAATTTAGATGGATGTGATTCATGCAGGTTATCCTTTGAAACACCAGGTGTCTCATCGAATTCATTTAAGGTAAGAAAGTCATCCCAATTGCCGCCTGTGCAAAAATTGAACCGTTTGGCTAATTTCTCTTGACTCACTTCACTGGCATAACCGTGTTCGGCAAACAACTGTAGGCCAGCCAATCCGGTAAATGGATGTGTTTCTGCTCCATTATCGCCCCACATGGTTGCGAATACTTCACGGATTCCTTCTTTTTTACAAGCTTCTAAAGCCGCATTCGTTGTAACGATTGTTTTTCCATAGTTCGGAGCAATGCCATTCCATGTCCATACGCCCCCGGCGAAGATCGGCTCTGATCCAAATTCTTTATGTTTTCTCAAGAATGTTCGGTAAAATTCTTCATCCGTATGATAATAATCCCAATAAACAAATTGAACATTTTTTGGCATAGATTCAATAACGTCCTCTGGGATGTTAGCATTTAAATCATAGTAATTTCCTGATTTGGAACCGAGTCGAAAATACATATCACTCCAAATCATCGGTTTTAAGGCTAACTTTTCAACCAGTGATACCACCCTGTGAAGATGCTTATTCATAATATCAAAGCGTTTTTGATATCCATGCTCCTCCAAATATTTCCCTAAGCCAAGCTGGTGCGCTTCGTCCATCCCAATATGGATACGCTTACTTCGGAATGGTCGTGAGGCAGCATTTATCAACTCTTCAAGAAATTCATAGGTTTCTTCACTATCTGCTAATAAAATATCAGCGGTATCTCTTATTTTTGCTGCATAATTCCATTTCAGTGCCTCTGTTAAATGGGCGAGTGTTTGAATACATGGAATCATTTCAATGCCGAAATGATGTGCATAGTCATCACATGCTTGTAATTCCTGCGCGGTATATCGGCCCCGCATATAACCGAAATATGGATATTTCTCAACAGTAAAGGTATCCTCTGTGTACATCATGACAATATTCAAACCCATTAAAGCCATTTTTCGTAACAGGGTATGAATCCCGTCTACGGTCATTACGGCATTACGCGAGCAATCCACCATAACACCATTTGTTTTAAATTGGGGCTCTTCAGTTATTTCAAATTGATTACTTTCCTCAAACTCCTGCAGCCACAATCCTAATGCACGAAAAAAGTGTATTTTTTCTTGATAGCGGATTACTCCATGGTCTTTCTGGCAGGCAGCCATTAATGGACCCTTTATTTGTTCCACAGAGATAGGAATTCCATCTTTAGATTGCTGAATATCCAGCTCTCTACAAATAATCTCTAATCCTTGTTCAAGCCCCTGCAAATCACCACTAAAATTAATATTCATCGTAACACCTACAATTCAAACCAATGGTTTTGATTCAGTTTCTTGTACCAGAAATAGCTATCTTTTTTCGTTCGCTTCAATGTATGATAATCAACATGAACAAGACCGAACCTCATACTATAGCCATAGGACCATTCATAATTATCCATCAATGACCAAATACAGTAGCCTTTTAAATTCACACCTGATGATAGCGCACGACTAATCTGTGTTAAGTGCTGCTTTAAGTATTTGATTCGTTTATCATCACAAACACGACCGTCGACTGGATCCTGATTATAAGTTGCACCATTTTCTGTGATGTAGATTGGTACATCGCCATATTTATTTTTTATATCCATCAACACCTTGTAAAAGGCATCCGCATAGATGGTAAACCCGATGTCGGTTTTATCAAATAAACCATCCAGATGTTCACAATCAAACGTTCCATTTCCTTCTTTATATCTCGATACCGTTCCAGTATAAAAATTGATTCCTAAAATATCGGCAGGCTGCGAAATGATTTCCATATCGCCTTCTTGAATATTTACTTTTGCCCCTTTTTTTGCAAACCAATCTACTAAAATTTGCGGATAGCTTCCTTTAAATACAGGGTCTAAAAACCACTCCATAAACCATGCTGAGATTCGCTTACAAGCCTCAACATCTTCTGGTTGATTGCTAAAAGGTTCATACCATGTAACATTTGGTGCAAAACCAATTTCTCCAGGAATACCAAGTTCTTTAAATCGCTTTACAGCTCGTCCATGAGCCAGCAAAAGGTGATGGGCAACATCAAGTGAAGTTTGGAGATCTTTTTCCCCTGGAGCCTGCTCGCCAACGAAATATCCTAAAAAGGAAACACACCAGGGTTCATTAATCGTTAACCAAGATTTTATTTTCCCAGAAAACTGACGGAATAATAAATCGGAATACTCAACAAATGCCTCAATTGTTTGTCGATTCTTCCAACCGCCTTCATCTTGGAGAGCTTGCGGTAAATCCCAATGATAGATGGTACAAAGTGGTTCAATTCCGTTTTCTAATAGCTTATCGACAAACTGATGATAGTGATCCAGCCCTTTTTGATTGACTTCACCTCTTCCGTTTGGAAAAATTCTTGGCCATGCAATGGAGAAACGATAAGTATTCACACCTAACTCTTTTAATAATGCAATATCTTCGTCCATACGATGATAGCTGTCACAAGCAGTATCACCATTGTCTCCATTTAGGACCATACCAGGAATTCGGCTATAGGTATCCCATATAGACATACCTCTGCCATCTTCGTTATAGGCACCTTCAATTTGATAAGATGCTGTCGACACGCCAAAACGAAAATCTTTAGGAAAAGAAATGATTGCCATGATTTTTTAACCCCTTTCTTCAATAACGATTTATATTCTTCTGGAGATGGCTTCATTTTCGATAGCCTGATCCGTAATTAGGATATATGGCTGAGGCTGGAGACGATTCATATTCTTCTTGAGCCAGTCACTCCACCTTTTTTGGTCTTTTTTAAGGCCGAGTCCGCTTAGTCGTTTTAATTCTGTATACGCCTGCTTACTAAGTAAGGAACGTACATCATCAAGATAGTTAATTAATATTTCATATCCTTCAGAACTACCGCACCGTGCTAATGCCCTTCCGTTAGCTAATTCAAGGAGGGCTCTTCTCTCTAAGAAAAAGTCTGCTTGATGCCCCTCATAACAATACTGATTTCTTAATGCTGGAATTGCTAGCAGCTGCTTAAGGAATGGAATTGCATCCACATCACCTAATTTTTCAGCACCAACACAAAGTGCATGAATATAGTAAAAAATCCCCCACATTTTATCTGTAAAGTCTTCTTCAGATGGATTTAGTAAATCAGCCACTCGCTGCCAAACCTTAATAGACCGTTTATCTCTTGTTAATCCTAATGAGTAGAGTAAATAACACACATCTGGCATTGCCCCATGGTCAGGCGGCATTGTAACGTATAATATATCCGCTGTCCGTTTAGGAAGCTGTTCCCCTTGAAGCATGTTCATTATTTCTGAGATTAAGGTTGGTACTCCAGTTGGTGACCCATACATGGCTAATGCTTGAGCGATTCGCACCTTACGAGTACCTTCTGCTCCGGCATATGCTTTTTCAAGGAAAGGAATGATGCGTTTCCCCACTGTAGAAATTTCAACAAATGGTATTCGTTGTTGATAGATTTCATTCATACGCATATTCGAATATTCATAGAGAGGCTCATCGACCTCAATGGAATCAATCAGTGCAATTAATTGTTCATTAGAATATTGAAGGGGCTCAGTAGTTCTTGTCAAAATTTGTTCAGGAAGCAAGCCCTCGTTCACAATTCTCTTCTGTAAAATCAAATATTCTATTTGTCTAGGAAATTTATTTTCCTTCACAGCCATCGAAGCAGCTATTGCTGCAATTCCACCAAGATTCTCTAAATCCGATTGCATTCGAATCGCTGGCAGTGCATCATGTGTAGCAGATATCGCTTTACCAACTACTAAAATCCCATCCAAGCCTTTTGGTAACAACATTCTGTAGGGGATTTCGATTTCAAGGTTCGGTGGAATCAAACCAGCATGTAACCAGTTTGCCTCGCTAATCCCTTTCATATCATGGTTACTGAAATGAATATTAATAACATCATGCCAGCTCCGTTGCAGCAATTGATCACTCATATTCATCACAACATCACCAATGATATGGCGGCTTTCACGAGGCGCTACATAGATTCCGTGATCATGACAGCCCTTAACATCAACACTCCATCGTCTTCTTCCAGCAAGAATCGCCCTTGTGTAGTCCTGAATATCGGACACATTCACCATACTCGTAAAATTATTTTGTAATTTTCCTGGTGTGTTATATTGAGCGAGGGAATACCACATCGTAACGTGATCACGAGCAGCACCATAGACAAATTCGGCCCCTGCAAAAGCTGCAAGATCACCATCACCGGTTGCATCAATCACACAGTCAGCTAATAGAGAGCATGCTCCCCATCTTGTCGCGATCATACTTCCGCATACACGAGTCCCTTTTGTAATTGCTCCGAAGGTAATCGTATTGAACAGCATTTCAATTCCTAAACGGTCAACTAATTCTAACAGCGCATACTTTTTTGCTTCAATATTCCATTTATGACCCTTATAGTTGATTCTTTTTTGAACATCATGGACGAGTTTCGTTATCTTCTCCGCATAACCATGGCGCTTCCCAAACCAATAGCTGTCAACTCCACCGAATGTACCTGTTCCCCCAAGCCCAGGATTGAGGTCAACAAGGATGGTGTTCATTCCTTCCTCTGCAGATACAATCGCTGCAGCACCACCACTAGAGCCGCCGCCGGCAACAAGCACCTGGGCTCTTTTAGAAAGGAAGACTTGTTGAGTAGGAACGTTCCCGAAATCAAGACTCTTTTCTAAAAAATCAACCGGAATTCTCACTTCATACTCAGCAATACCTTCAGAAGTAACACCTTTAACTTGAATTACCTGCTGATTTATCATTGAGAACTCTGTTACAAATTCCGCAAACTGTTCGCCAAAGGCTGCTGCCTTTACTGGATCAAGCCAATTCGTATTATTATTTTCATATAGGTCTTTATAAAAACTCCACACGTTGGGATGGTTAACTGCTAATTTTTCAAGATATAAATTTGGAGCAGTCTCTTTGTCCATACAATATGGACCCTTTAATTCATATGAACTTGCAGATAACAACGCTTTACTGAACGCTGGGACCTCCTGAATTAAATATTCGCTAAGCGAGATTCCTAGTTTTTGGGCGGTTATTTCACGAATGCGATTTCCTTCTAAACTGTTTTCAGCCTCTAAACACATTTGGTATTCCACATAGACATGACCATTCTCATGATAACCAGCATAAAGGTTAATCTTATTTTCCTTTATGTTTAAATCTATTGGAACGGATATTTCTGCTTGGTCAATCGCTTGGACATTCGTAAACTCTAAAACTCGCTTATAGAACCTCTGCTCTTTTTCACCGGCAGATTTCAAAACTTCTCCGGTTAAAAAGGTAGTGATAGCCGTTTCCGTTGCATCGACAATTCCTTTACAGCGGATCAGCTGCCGTCCAGATTTATTGGCAATCACCAATCCATTCCAATCAGCTTCAAAGCGAGTGATAGTGATTGGCAGTGAACTATACAATAATTCGACACCAGCAGCAACTAACAGATCCTCGAGATGAATTTTCAATTGATCAATCTGAAAAACTATTATTCCATTCTGGGCAGGTTTCCCGCAAGCATTTACACAAGAGTCAATTAACTGGGATTTTGTTGTATGAGATTGCTCAATCCAAGGGCTAAGTGCAGCGGTCATTTCACTGCCTAAATAGGTTCTTGATTCCACCACCATTACACGTTTACCTTGCTTGGCAAATTGCAGTGCACTCGTAATACCTGCAAAGGAGCCACCGAGTATGACGGCATCGACTTCTGCTAATATAGGAATATCACCGGCAGGCAATTGAGGTTTTTTCACATTCATTACCACCTTCACCTTAGTCCGCTATTTCTACTTCTAGAAGCACTTCGCCATCAATAGCATGACAATCAATCGTATAAATATGCTGGTTAACAGAATCCGTTTCAATCGATACCACTTCACCATTAACGGTTGCTTTTAATGGTTGTCCTTCAGACAAGAATGCAAAGACTCCGCCTTCTTTTAACGTTAGCTTCAAACCAGACTCTGTGTTCCAACTATTTATAATTCCATGATTACAAATAAACTTATTAATAAGCCCAATTGGAGTAAGCGATTCTGTTACTGGAAGCAGGAGGTATATAGAACTTCCATTCTCGGCTAATTCGATATTGATCCGTTCTTCTTTTTTCAGCTTCCAATGTCTCTTTGTTAAGACATCAAAAAGGATGAACTCTTCACCTGCTAAATTAGGCACATCATTTGGCCCAATAGAACCTCTAACGATTTCATTTCCTTCAAAAATATTAAAAGCAGCGACAACACCTGCACCTTTACTTGAGTTCCAAATTTTTAGCGGCACCTTCGTTTTGAATGGATCAATAAATAAGCAATCCTCTGTTGGCAATCCAGGCTTGTCACAGCGTATAATTCGGCCATCCTTGTAGATTAACGGCCAAATCATTTCTGGATTCGTGGCATCCACAGCATCACTGAAATAAATTGGTCCACCACTAATGACGCGCAAAATCATATTTTGCTGATCATCATGGTTTTTCGTCCAATACATATCCCAATCGCCCCAATAGAAGGCACCGTGGTAAAAAGAATTATAGGCATTTTGCAGCGCATGTTCTTTAAAACCATTCATTTCTTGCGGGACAAAATCATCGCTATTCCGTGAAACAGCGGAGTAAGGACGATGCCAAATATTTTCCTCAGCCATTCCCATACAGTTGATAACCGTATTATTAAAATGTAAAGAACAAGACGCTTCAAGTGCTGTATGAGCTCCGCTTGCGGCTTCACCGACTGACTGGTTATGCGCCATAAAGTTTGTAATGGCACTTTGACTATCTACCTTAACAAAATCGATTCCATCTTTTTTAAGTTTTGAATGCCATGCATGCCAAAAACCAAAGCCTTCTTCCGTGTTAGGTGATGGGATTAAGCTGCCGTTTTTCGCTTGGAATAAATGCTTATCATAAGATTTAGCTAAAGAACTATCGGGTGCAATTCCTTCCCAATATCCTGCAAGCGTATGCCAAACCCCTACCCAGTTCACTCCAAACTTCTGCTTAAGTGAGGATACAGTACTTGATAATCCATTAGGGAATTTCTCCTGATCAGCCTCGAAGGATTGAAGTTTTTTTCCATTCACCTCTGACCAGCCATCATCAATCATCATCCATTTAACAGGGAGATTTTTTTGCTGTAATTCTTCTGCTTTCGTGAGAATTCCTTCCTCATTTACCGCATGATAAAAGGCATCCCAGCTGCACCAGCCTAAATAATCCAAAATTTCTGGATAGCTCTTTTCCTCTCTAGGCAAGACACGTTGACCACAGAAACTAGAAGCAATCTTTACATTGTCATTTACTAATTGGAAAGGATTATTTGACGTTCCAAAAATAAAGGCAAAGGTGCAAATCTGGTCATAGCCGCCATGATATGGAGAAACAGAAATCTGTAAGCCTTTTTCGGTTCCGACTAAATCTGTTCTCGCTTCTATATCACAAACAGGAAGCAGATGAAAATAACTATTATCATTTTTTAAAAGTAAGGATTGTGTTCGTTCAGGGATTTCCTTAATGTCGTTCGTAAAAAATGGACGTGTCCACCAATCTTTATGTTGATAGTTCGCCATTCCCTGATACTCTTCCATAAGGTTAGCAATCGTAATGTTAATTGCTTGCTGTGGAGCAAAATAAGCTTGTTTTTTAAACAATTCATCATTTTTAATAGTTGCATTTACAAATGTTGTCATAAACGAATCATAACAGCGGAATGTTAATACAGCCGTTACCGTTTCCAAATCATCACTATAATGATAACGATATTCCTTATAGGTGCCGTGATCATCTTCTACAGTATTCTCTTCCGCAGTTTTGAAATCTAAAGATAACGTAGAATGAGAATCAAGATTTACCGAGACTTGAATTCCTGCTAATATCCGCTGATTATGGTAAAGACAATCTAGCTCGTCTTGTTTTTTATCGAATTGAAACATAGTATGACTCCTTTAGTCTATTTTGGTCTGGATTTATCCTTCTATTTCAATTGCATATTTAGCAACAGAGAGAGACGCTAGGTCACCAACACTTTCTTTTAACCCTGAAGGAACAACCTCGCAAACCTCGAGCGAGTAAGGTAGGGCTTCTTTTCGCAGTTCTTCCATCACGATTGGTTTTAATAAAGCTTCTTGCCGCAAGTAAATGCTGCCGATAATAATTTTTTCGGGATTAAGTATATCAATTAATAGAGCTAAGCCTCTCCCTAATTTCTGCCCGACTATTTGATAAATCTGATTGGCCAGCTCATCCCCAGCATTTGCAGCATCAGCAACCGTTTTGGCTGTGATTTCTGCAATTTCTTCCCTTGTAGAACAAATCTCGGTCGTTTTTCCTTGATTGAACCATTCATTAACCATCAGTTGAGCTAAACGGGCAATACCGCCGCCACTGCAAAAGCCTTCAAATGATCCGGCCTTCCCGTATCCGATTGGACCGCCCTGTTCCAAACGAACATGGCCGACTTCGCCAGCCATATCATTTGTACCCGTATACAAGCGTCCATCTAATATGAACCCTGCACCCATTCCCGTTCCAAATGTTAGAAAGACCATGTTGTTCGTACCTTTTCCTGCGCCCCACTTCCACTCAGCCAGCGCACAGGCATTGGCATCGTTTTGGACAGAAACAGGGACTTGAAAACGATCCCTAAGCGGTGATAATACATCTATCCGGTCCCAGTTTGGTAAATTGGGAGGCGATAAGATGAGCCCTTTCTTACTATCAAGCGGACCGCCACAGCTTATTCCAATTGCTGTTAAGACAAGATCTTCTCTCTTTATTAAAATTTTCTCTAATTCGTCCATCATTTTTGTGAGCGCTTTTTCGGGTGTATCAGGAGTAGGAAAACTTTGTTTTGCTATAATCTGAATTCCTTGCATATCTTCAATACCAACTACTACGGCACACTTTGTTCCACCGATATCTATACCTGCTAGAACGGGTTTCATCCAAAAAACTCCTCCTCAAGCATGATACAAAGTGTGTGGTAAATAGGCAGATGTCTCTCCTGAATATCCGGTGTGCTATCAAAAGGAACACAGATGGTGATATCACAAAGCTCTTTTAAAGCCCCGCCACTTTTACCAGTGAATCCAACCGTTGTTAGTCCAAGCGCTTTTGCAACTTTTACAGCATGGTTAATATTGTTGGAATTACCTGAAGTACTAAAGCCAATGAAGACATCGCCGAGTTTTCCGTAACCGTAAACCTGTTGGGCAAACACCATGTCAGGAGCAACATCATTGGCAAAGGCTGTCATCAGTGCCGAATGGCTGACAAGCGAGATAGCAGGGAGTGCCCCCTGCAAATTCTCACCAAGATAGTCACTTCCATCTGCAGCTTCCTTTAACTTTGCTTTGATTGTTTGAGGTAAAGGCCGCTTGGACATAAATCCCTTCATTAATTCACCGACAACATGCTCACAGTCAGCTGCACTCCCCCCATTTCCAGCAAGCAGAAGTTTTCCATTTGCCTCATAGGACTTTTTAATCGCATTAAAAGCTTCCATAATACTGTTCTGACATTCTAGTAACTCTGGATATTTTCCAATTAGTTTTTCTAATCTAGTATTCATCGTGACATCCCCTATTAAAATCATTCTTTAATTTTCCTTAAGGTGGTCAATTGCCTTAGCAAAGAAATCAGGACTCCCGAAACTGCCTGACTTTAAGACAAGCATCATTGATGGCTTATTTAAACTCATACATGAGGGAAGACCGGGTTCAATTTCCTTCCAGACTCGAAGACCTTCAATCCCAAGCCTGCTGCAGACAGAAGCAGAGGTTTCACCACCTGCTATTAACAGGCGATTAGCATTAGTCTGTTTTACCGTTTCATCGATTACAAAAGCTAATGATTCAGATACGACCCTCGAAACCGCCGTATTCGAAAAACCTAAACTTGCGGCAATTTGTTTTGTAACTTTCACAACATCTGGGTTATTTGAAGAGTGCACCAGCACATCTTCACCCTTTGTTAAGTAAGTGACGAGCTTCGTGATAAGCTCCTCTATATGGGCTTCCTTTTGTCCAGAAAACAACCTGCGTGATTCCAATTCTAATACAGGAAGTCCTCGTTTCTTCATCTCTTCCACTTGCTTAAAGGTCTGTGGCATTAAACTGCCAGCCGCACATAGTATCCCTGTATCTAATTTTGGAATCTGAATAGCATGTGATTCCTTTTGACCTGAATTCATTACTAGTGCTAATTCTTCCGCAATTCCTGAAGCTCCACAGATAATCTTTTCCTCTTTGATTGCTCTTGCGATAACTTGTAAAGATAACTGGTCTCTAACATCAATCAGCAAGTAATTGCATTCTGTACGCATGCGTTCAATTTCTTGTTTGAGTATTTCGCTGCCTTGATCAATGATATCGACTTCCACAAGGGCTACTTTTCTCTTTGTTTGTGCCTGTAAAATTTCAACCAAATTAGAGTCGTACATCGGATGTACAGGGTCATGACGAAACTCAGAATCTGCTAATTTTTTTCCATGGACATAATGCTGTCCATTTATCGTGGTTCTTCCGTTTTTCGGGAAACCAAGTACTACGACAGCAAATTCGCTTTCAAGCGCATCCAGCATCGCATCAAATTCAGCACCAATATTTCCACGAAAAACCGAACATGTTTTATTAAAAAATTGTTCACATCCAAGTAACTGAAGATTTTTTGTGCTCGAAAAAACCTTCTTATAGGCTTCGTTATAAGAATCGAGACGAGAATTCGTATCGATGATTAATACTTCTGGTAGGAACGTTCCCATTTTTGATTGAGAAAATGGGTAAGGATAGACATCTGTTTGCCAGTCTGCTTTCGCATACATAATTCCAATATCATTTGCTCCTGTAATATCATCCGCAACAATTCCGATCAATTTTCCCACTTCCTTCGCGGCTTATATCCTGAATCATGAAGAAAGCTGTGTATCTCATTATCCGAAAGCTCTTGAAGAACGATACCGGCGTTGCGGGAGATGATGAGCATGCGGCATGCCATTTCTAATGTTTGCAGTGCCATTTTCGCTTCCTTTATGCTTGTATCATAAACAAGGACTCCATGGTTTTCTAATAAAAGAATGTTGGCGTTTTTCGCCTTTTCTCGAACGAGTTCTCCTAATTCAATTGAGCCAGGATGTGCATACGGGACACGTTCAATCCGTTCTAAATAATACATCCCTTCAACAAACCATGCAGCAGGTATGTCGAGTTGAGATGAAGCAATCAGCGTACTATATAAAGGTGAAGCGTGTAATACCGCACCGATTTCTGGCCTAGTTTCATAGATTGCTTGATGCATGGGTACTTCTTTCGAAGGATTGGGACCGAAACTAGATCTCTCGGAAACCCCTAAAGAGCATTCGGCAAAATCTTCTACATCTAAATCGCCTAAATAGGTCCCACTAGCTGTAATAAGGAAAGAATTGTTCTCTGTTTTCGCACTGATATTCCCTGAATTTCCCCAGGCAAGGTCATATTCCATCATGAATTTTCCTGTTTCCTGCAATTGCTTTTTTAGTTCTAGCAGCTTCTTATCGATGACCATTTCTACTCATCCCATTCAATTAGATTCGTTTCCCTAACTGGTTTTTCGCTATCTTTAGGGATTCGGAAAGTTTTGATTTCTGAAGGTTTAAAGGATGCCTTAAAGGAACGATTAAATTTCGGCAAAGTGATTTCAACTTCTGCTGCGACTTTATTCGTTTCATAAGCGCGAATAATCAAATCTTCATTGTCTTCTGCTTTCTTGATGGCGCTGATAAGCACATGATTTGCACCGCTTACGTTCACATATGAATCTGTTTGTGGTAATGAACCTTTATGGAAGGTTTCAATAATAGAAATTGGTTTACAATTTAATTCCGCTGCTCTTTTCACTGTTTCCGCATCTTCCCAGCTACCTTCATGTGGAAGTAACGAGTATTCAAAGCGCTGAATTCCTTGGTCGATAAACGTATATTCCCCGTCCTCTTCTGGAACAAGTGGATCATGATGGGCATAAATTGGACTACGCAATACCGTTAAAGAAAGCTCCTTATTGTGGATACTGTAACTATATTTTGCGTCATTCATCAAACTCAAACCATATACGCCTTCGTGGTTTGGACGAACACCCGTTACATCCACCCAGCTTTGACCCGGTTCCTCTTCGCCATTATGCTCCCGCTCGATTGTTCCATATGGAATTTCATATGTTTGTTTCCTAAAGATTGAATTGATTGGGAAAACTAGCTTTAGCATCTTGAACTTTTCGCGCCAATCAACAGTAACCTTCACATCAATCTGGTTTTTCTCTTGATACATGGTGAAGTCCTGAATCAATATAGAGCGCCCGTATTCACTTTTCACCCGAATCACAGATTTAACTGGTCCATACTCTGCTAGGTAAATCTTCGTCGCTTTAAACTCACCTAATTTATCGTTAAATTGGAGGGTATCATGGCTCCAAGTATCTGTTTTGTCATTTAGGACCATCGGTATTGCTGCAGGACCCGAAAAAACTTCATGCTCAACTTGTTTATCATATAAACTCTTAATCCAACCGGTTTCCGAATCCAACTCGATTCTAAAACGGTCGTTTTCCATGGCGTATTGGCTTACATTAATTGGTTCACCCACTGGTGTAACGCTGCTTAGTTCTGTATAAAGCTTGTAGACACGATATCCCATGGCCGGTAAATCAGCTAAAAAGTTTAAGCGCCAGCGACCCCCTGCTGTTGCTTGTGACTGTACGGTTTGAAATGGAACAGCATTGCCTTGATCATCCACTAAAACAGAGGTTGATTTAAAGCCGCCAATTTCAATTTCTACATTCACTTTGCTCTCCCATGCATGTGGGTTAAAGACAACAATTGGTTTCATTCTTTCATCCTGTTCGATATCGATTTTCCATGAAATCGATTGAACTGCATTATTTAAGGCCCGGTCAGCAATCGCGATCGCTTCACCATATAAATTCCTTGCATCTTCATAGGCAGGCTCAATACTCGTACCCGCTAAAATATCATGAAATTGATTAAATAAGATATTTTTCCAAGCCCGTTTGAATTCAACTGGATACGGTTGTCCTGTTAACCAAGATGCTAGGGCCGAATATTTTTCAGCTGTCATCACGATATTTTCTGCTTTACGATTGTATTGTTTCACACCGGAATGGGCAGCATAGCATCCGCTTGCATGGTGCTGCAGATCATCATGAACAACAGGTAAATCATTTGTATTTTTCATTTTTTCAAAAAATTCTTCAGGTGATGAAATTGTTAATTTAGGAAGACTAGCATCCTCATTCAACCGATAGATACTCTCAATGTTTTCCTTCGTTGGTCCGCCGCCATGGTTTCCAACTCCATAGAAAATCATCAGGTCATTGACGTTGCCTTTGAACTCGCCTTTATTTCGATGGACAATTCGATCAAGCTCTTTGCCCCATGAATTATATTCCTGCATAATTCGGAACGCCATTACACGTGTGCCATCATCTGATTCCCACCAAAAGAGCCTGCTAGGAAGACCTTTTTCATTTGGTGCAGGCCGCATAAAAACGTAAGAGTCCATTCCGCTTTTCTTTAGAATTTGTGGAAGCATGCCGTGATGACCAAAACTATCAACATTGTAGCCAACACGAGCTGTTACACCAAATTTCTCTTGAAAATAACGCTGGCCGTATAGACCCTGTCGTACAAACGATTCACCATTAGGGATATTGCAATCTGGCTGAATCCACCAGCCGCCAACAATTCGCCAGCGCCCTTCTTTAACCCGTTCTGTGATTTCAGCAAACATATCTGGATCATTTTCTTCTACCCATTCAAACATCGCTGCTGAACTACAGGTGAAAACGAAATCCTCATATTCTTTCATTCGGTCCAAGGCTGAACGAAAAGTGGCTTTTGTTTCTTGGAATCCCTCTTGCCATTGCCAAAGCCAAACTGGATCTAAGTGAGCATTACCAATCATATGAAATGTTTTATCTTTCATTTCCTAAAACCCCAATCTGTTGATTCTTTGTGTTATTGGTTGAAATGACTTGCTTTGTTATCACTTAATAAAAATTGAGTAATTTTTTCTGATACTGTTTCTTCGACTGCATCCTGACCTGCCTGCAATTCATCTAATGTTAATAGCTTACATTCAGCATTGGTCATTCTTTCTTCTCGTCCGATTGCTTTTAACAAAGAAAGCTCTAGGTCAGTGGCGATATTTACTTTACTCACGCCGCCGTTTGATAGCTGAAATGCTTTATGGATCATTTCACTCGGTACACCGGATCCGCCGTGAAGCACTAAATGGACAGGTGTTAACTCACGAATCTCACTTAAACGGTCATAATCAACCTTTGGTTCACGAACCATGTACACACCATGTGCTGTTCCGCATGATACCGCTAACGCATCGACACCTGTTTGTTTAACAAATTCTGCCGCTTCGATTGGATTTGTATATAATTCTTCATCTTTATCCGTTTCAATAAAATCAGTTGTACCAATCATACCAAGTTCTGCTTCAACAGATACTCCTTTTGCATGGGCATATTCCACAACCTCTTTTGTAATTTTTACATTTTCGTCAAATGGTTTTTCTGAGGCATCAATCATAACAGACGTGAACCCAGCTTCGATTGCCTCTTTAATCGTTTGTAAATCTTTCGTGTGATCGAGGTGTAACACGACAGGTACAGTAATCGCCAATTCTGCTACCTGATGATAAAACTCATCCGCAAATTCAAATGGTGTAATCCCATAACGTTCTAATTCTTTTTGTGAGATTTGAACAATAAGTGGTGAAGCTGTTTTTTGTCCTGCTTGTAAAACTGGTTTAATCATTGCTGTATAACGTGGTGAAAACGAACCTGTTGCATACTGAAATTCTTCTGCCATCTTTAGCGCTTCGGTTAATGGGAGTACGTTTGCTGGTTTTACTTTATTCATCATGATCATTCCTTTTATTTTATAGTTTGTAAGGTGTTTTTAACTGCTTCCATACCTAACTCAGGACTCGTTACAAATTGTCGCTGCTCATCTGCCGTAAAGGTTGAAACAACTCTGGCCATCGAAGCCTGAGCTAGAACAACGATATCGACTGTTTTTGCTAATTGACGTAAAGCAACTGCAAGGTCCGAATCATGACCTTCTTTATCGCCTGCCATTAATTTCTGATAGGCTGATGCCACTAGAATCGGTTCAAACTCAACATCTTTCTGTTTCTCAGTTGCTTTTTGTTTCAGCAAATCTAATGTTGGCTTTAGTGTGGTTTCCAATGTAGCTGCAACCCCAATTTTTGCAGCAGTGTTAATCGCATATTCTGCCATCGCATCATCAATTCGGACAATTGGCGTCGTCACTTTTGGTTGAGTTAAGGAAACAAGTTCACCAATCGAAGAACAAGCATTCAAAATACAATCAGCACCTTGCTCTTGTGCAACCTTCGCATAAATTTCCCAGCGTTCGGCAATTTCTTGGACATTTCCTCCATTATTACTTAATTGCGGCAAGATGGAATCATCGACTATATTGATAATTTCACAATCTCCAATCATTTTGTTGGCTAAATCCTTTAACGTTTCAACCGTGACTGGCGTCGTATGGATAATCGCAAGTTTCTTTTTCATCTCTTCATCACTCCAATTTGATAGTAAGATAGCTGCTGCCGATATAGTAAACTCAACTAACCATCATGGCAGACCAGGATGGCTAATTGAATTCTCAATTAAGATAGCTTCAAATCGCTATTAAAAGCTAATGCTTCCTGGGCAGCATACAGCACTAGACCAACACACCAGGAATGAGATAGTGTTAACATCATTCCCTTCGGCTGAAAGCAATTTGTATTATAAAAACGCTCCGTGACCATCCCTTTATAGGCATTAAAATCACCATCTTTTCTGGCAATAAATTGCAAGAAACAAGCGATATGATCTCGCGTTCGGTCCAAGTAATAGGAATCATCCGTATATTTCCATAAACGAAGCATTTCTGGAACACAAAACAGGCCATAATTATGTAAATGCTGATTAGACGGTGATGCTTGGTCTGCACCACGAGAGCGGAAGTCGTACTGATTCAGCAATGTATGCTCTGGAAATGCTAGATTGTAAGTCCAACGGAAAGTCATTAACCAATCTGCAGCAGATTTTGCAAGCGCTAACCATTTTTCATTTTTATCAGTTTCATAGAGTAATACATATGCGACCACCGCATTATAAGCATCTTCAGATGTTGGTGTTAAATGGACATCTTCTGGCGCTCCATAAATGTATTCATCTACCACAAATTTTTCATAATAATAGCCTGCTTTTTCTGCTGCAGCACGATACGCTTCTTTTTCAAAAAATGTACTTCCTTCTAATAAAGAGGCAATCCATAAAATACCTCCCGCACCGTCCCACTCTTCGACGTCTCCTGTTTCACAGTGATAATAAGAGCCGAAATTTCCATCAGGACGTTGACGCTCGACAGCAAAGTTTAAATTGGATGTTACAGCTTTTTCCCAGTCAGGATGGCTAAATCCTGATTGTTTCTCAAAAGATAGGGCACGAACCAAAAACAAGGTTGCCTCAGAAACCGTTCTTGCTTGTAACCAAGTGTTTTTCGGATTCCAACCAGTTCCCCAGCCTTTTCCGAGTACCCATGATGCCCAAAACGTCCCACTCGGAGCAAGCGCCGAAGCAATATTATTCATGACATCAATAGCAGCATCAACATACTGTTGAATCCCTTTATTTCTTCCATATGTAAGTAATGCATATGCATACGGTACGCCACTGACCCAGCCAACATGCATATGGGGCCGATCTCCCATTCCTTTTACATTGTTATTAAACTCACGATCGAAGGCGGCGGTTTCTGCTAGAATGCTATGTTCAGGCATATAATGCCAACGATATAAGCCATGTGCTGTTAATTCTGCTGCTTCTTCAAGTCCCATCCACGGATTTAATGCATACTCTTGCTGATGTTGCTTATAGATTTCACGCACGAAAGGATCATAGGAATGTAAATCAGCTGAACCTGTATAGATTTTCACTCGCAAAGTGACTGTTTCACCTGGTTTAAAGGTATATAGAGATATATCCTTTGGCTCAGGAATTGGCTGCCCAACAAATGTGACCGGTTCCTCTTTGTAAGGAAAATTCACCCAAATGGAAGTTTCAGATTCATTTCCTTTAAAACCTAAGCCTGTCAACCCAAGTGCAGACATTTCCTCCACACAAAAAGCCCCACACATCTCATCATTCCAAGCAAAAACTGCTGGGAGTGCCGCACGGTCCGATCGAAAGGACCAGTGATCAGATACCATTTCTTCATGATTGCCATCACGGTAATCATATCTTGGGTATTGCCGCGCATTATGCTCAAAGCGATTTTCTTTGTAAAAGGCACCTGGGATCATCCAAGTCGGCTTTCCGTTTCCTACTAATTCAGCTTTAAACTGTAATCCATAATCCCCTGGAACTTCCTGGTTGTAGCGAACGATTAAGTCAACTTCAATAAAATGACAACCATCTTGAACCGGTTTCCACTCAGATTGAACCGAAAATAGCTCTCCATTGCCCGACACGCGGAAGCTGTCATCAACCTGATCGGCTTCTGTTATTTGGATTTCCTCTACCGTCTGTTCACTGTTATAGATTTCAAGCAGTGATGACAGTTTTAGAAAAGCATTATTGCTCTTTCGTTCTGACGAATGCACTTCAATTTCATTATGATGAAGGTTAATAAAAGTACTCAAGGAAATCACACCTTTAATTTGTAAAATTCAATCAGGTTGTCTCTAAAAATTCGCTGTGCAAACTCAACCGCTTCACTTTCTGTTAACATATGGTCTTGTACTTTTTCGACTAAAACGTCTCCTACAATCTTACGGGCAAGCTTCTGATGAGCATAGGTTCCTTCAATAAAATTGTAATCTCCTCCAAAACCAAAAATCTTTGTTTGAGGAACCATTTCAATCATTTGGTGCAATATTTGTTTCGCAATTGTAGGTGAAAGGATATACACCCATGTAAAATCTGCATATACATTCGGATAGTTTTTTACAATGTTCAAATATTCTTGGTGGTATGGAATACCGCAATGTAACAAAACAAATTTTGCATCAGGATAAGCAAGTAATAGCGGAATTAAATCAGAAACCTTTGAGTTTGTAATAATATTGCCGTTCCCTGAAACACTGGTTTCATGATGTCCTGTATGAATCTGAATTGGTAAATCATTTTTTATTGATCCTTGGATAATATGATGAATCAAGAAATCTTGTAAAACAATCGCTTCCTGTTGCGACATTGGCTCGTCTAAAAACGAAGAAAGTAAGCGATTAAAACATTTTTCCGCTTCATAAAATGTTGGTTTCGACGATTTAAGCGTTCTCCAGTAGGCATGTCCGAGCTTTGTTGCAACCATCCCTTCAGAGACAAATTTATTTAATAAGGCATCGACAGCATGAAGATAATCCTGGAATGTATGAACATTCACTCCTGAATGTCTTCCAATTACCTGTATATCCTTAATTGTTCTCAATTTATATGCGTAGTCCAAGAACATGACTGGACGAAAAAGAGAAAAATCAACATTCGTCGTATAAGCTAATGTAATAGCCATATCAATTCCCGACTTTTCCTTTAACACTTTCCGATACCATTGATCATCATTTGTAGCCGCTCTTACCTTTTCATTTAAGGCTAGTATGCTATTAACAGACCATTCTTCCATTCCATATAAGTCCTGTACAGCTGTATTTAAAGTACGTGCATAAGTTGTATTTTTTGTTTTTTGATAGAAGGTTAAAAATTGCTCGGCTTTCTC
Organism: Neobacillus sp. NPDC093182; assembly: GCF_044754045.1. Classification (NCBI taxonomy): domain Bacteria; kingdom Bacillati; phylum Bacillota; class Bacilli; order Caryophanales; family Bacillaceae; genus Neobacillus; species Neobacillus sp. NPDC093182. The sequence continues at coordinate 244,772 of NZ_JBIVOI010000005.1, read as the reverse complement.
TTCATTACTTAATGGTGAATTCTTACTTAAGATCCCGCGTTTCATTCCAGCCGTTATTAAGTCTGACTCTAAATAATGAAGAAGACCAAAAAAATCCACTTTATTTTTTTTCCGAATTTCCACCGGATCAATGTGTTCATGGCCATCGATAATGCGAATTTTGTTAATTTCTTCATGGATACTACTCATTGTACTGCTCCTCTCAAAGATGAAAGGATGACTTAAAAAATTCACCTTTCTTCCCACTCAAAAGCGCTTTTAAATCCACGATTTTGAGTGGGAGGGGCTTCACTTTCATTTTTAAGCCATCTTTAACTCTTACAACTTACTAATTAATCAACCTTAAGTTCAGGGAAAGAGTTCTGTACTTCTTTTTTGAATTTTTTAATCACTTCATCAATATCCGCATTATCTTTGATTCCCTGTCCTGCTACTTTTCTCCACTTACTTAACACTTCTTCGCCATACTTGTCTGATTTAGTTCCAGGAATTTCTTTCACCATTTCGTAATATGGCTTTAAAATATTTTGCTCACCAAACATCGGAGTTCTGAATGTTTCTAAGTTCTTTTCATAAACTGTTAATAATCCTGGCATGTTCCCTGTTGCTTCTAGGTTGTGCTGCTGCCATTCTTCACCTGCAATGAATTCAATAAACCTATATGCTAACTCTTTATTTTCTGACTTTTCATAGATAGAACGGTATGTTCCACCCATGTAAAATCCTTTTGGAGTTTTCGCCACGCCATATTTATCTTTTGCGCTATCATCTTTGTTATCAACCATGAAACCTGCCCAAGCCGGCATTGCATTTAATACAACACTTCCATCATTGATGGCATTTCCCCAGCCTGCTGAGAAGAATTCAAGCTTTGCATCAACGTCATTATTAAAGATTTCTTTTTGAATTTCATAATTCTCTTTCCAGCTATCATCGATCGTTAATTTCCCATCCTTCACCCAAGGCTTGGCGTGATTGGCTTCAACATTGTAAACATCACCAAAATGAGAAATTAAATGAACTTGTCCGTTACTGTCTTGATTCACTTTCTTACCTAACTCAATAATTTTGTCCCATGAATCGACCATGGCACTAATTTCATCTGGGTTGTCAGTTCCTAAAAATTTTTTAGCATTTTCTTTGATATACCAGAATCCACCCGGTGAAGAGTGGTCAGAAATCGCTCGTACATCACCCTTACTATCTCTGCCTAATGCTTGTACATATGGAACGTAATCCTTAACAAGATCTTCAGCACCCATATCAGTTAGGTTCGCTGTATACTTAGAATTAATAAACTTGTCAATATAGGCTCTTTCTAAGTCAAAAATATCGGGTACACCTTTTCCTGACTGAAGCACATTCAGTAGCTTTGTTTGATATTGATCGCCAGGGAAGATTTTCACTTCAACTTCTGCATCTGGATATTTTTTCTCAAATTCTTTAGCCATATCTTCAACTTGCCCAAAGAATGTCCAGATTGTTAATTTACCTTCGACTTTATTGCTATCACCCTTTTTATCATCAGAAGCATTTGTATTTTCACTGTTAGAACATCCAGCAAATAATGCTAGAACAAGAACAGAAGCTAATAGGATAGAAAGCCACTTTTTCATATAGATGTACAGCCCCTTTTTTGGTATAATTAACGTCTATTGTTTTTCTTATCGTTCTCTTTTAGTGCCTAAGACCGTCAATTCTTTTACACTTAATCGAGTTTGATAAGTTCTGTATTCTTCAGTGATAGATGTTACCATCCTTTCACTGAAGTTTTTTATTTATGTATTTTCCACACCACCCCAATCAATTTTAAGGAGGATTATCCTTTTAATGCTCCTGCTGTAACTCCGCTGATTATTTTCTTAGAAACAACCGAGAAGAAGATTAAAATTGGAATAACTGATATAACAATTCCCACATACATGGCTCCAAAGTCTGTTGAGAACTGTGATTTTACCATCGCAATCATAACTGGTAGCGGTTGCATTTCATTGTCAAACAGGACAATCATAGGTGTTAAGAAGTCATTCCACTTTCCGATAAAAGAGAAGATACCCAATGTTGCAAGCGCTGGCATCAGCAATGGCAATACTAAACGATGGAAAATTTTTAACTCACCGCAGCCATCGATTCTTCCTGATTCTAGAATTTCTGTTGGGATACTAGAATCACACATTTGCTTCATAAAGAAGATACCAAATGCATTCGAAATGGATGGAAGAATGAGCGGCCAATAGGTGTTTAACATTTGAAAGCTATCCATCAACTTGAAAAATCCAATAATACCTAACTGACCTGGAATCATCATCGTCCCTAATACAGCAAGGAAAAGAATATTTTTGTATTTGAAGTTATATTTTGAAAACCCATAACCTGCTAATGCCGAGAAGTATAAGTTCAATACAGTTGAAGTAACCGTAATAAACACGGTATTCGCAAAACCTCTCCAAATTGGCACGGTATCAATTAAACGTTTATAGTTTTCGATAAACTCACTGCCAGGAACGAGCAGCAGTTTCCTTGCAATATCTGAATTTTCGTGAGATGAAGTAACCATCATACTGTAAAAAGGCAGCAGACAGGTGAAGGCAACTGCAATCAGCAAAAAGTATACTGCAAATTTACCTAAGAATATTTTTGCATTAAACTCTTTTTTTGTTTTCCTTTTGCTAAAGGAAATACTTTTTTCTACAACACTATCATTAGCTTTCATAAGGATCCCCTTTCATTCCAAGCTGAAAGTCTCCTACTTTTCTAAAGTAAAAAGATATTTTACTGTTCAACTTTGTTCATTTTTGAAAACTTCATTGTAATTAATGAGAAGAACAAGATGATGATAAAGATTGCATATGCAATCGCTGCTCCGTAACTATAATCAAAGCGCTGGAAAGCGGTTTGGAATAAGTACATCACCATCGTCAGTGTCGAATTATCCGGTCCATTTCCTAGCATTAACGGCGCATCAAACAATTGAAGACCACCAATAACGGAAGTAATAAACGTAAATAATAGTACCGGTCTTAATAAAGGCAATGTTATTTTAGTCGCAATATCCCATTTCGAAGCTCCATCTACTCTAGCAGCCTCATACAATTCTTCTTGTATCGATTGAAGACCAGCGATAAATACTAGCATATTGAACCCAAAGTATTGCCACATAATCACTCCTGCAACAATAAACCTTGAAAGCCAAGGGCTATTAAACCAGTTTACTGGGTCATCAATAAGCCCGATCCCCATCAAAAATTTATTTACACTTCCTGTTTGCCAATCAAACATTAAGCTGAACAAAACCCCTAGTGTGACAGGTGTTACAATATTGGGGAAATAAAACACAGCGCGAAAGAAATGCTTTCCTTTAATAAATTTTTCGTTTAGGATCATAGCTAACGCCAATGCAAGGATCAATTGCGGAACAATTGATAAAATCCAGATGATTAATGTGTTTCCGATCGCTTTAAAAAAGAATGTATCTTGAAGTAATCGTGAATAATTATCTAATCCTACAAACACGGGGTCTGAGAACCCATCCCACTTCGTAAAGCTTAAATAGAGTGAGAAAATAATAGGCACTAAACCAAAAATAAGAAATGTAATAAAGTATGGAAGTACAAAATAGAATCCATATTTTGATTTATTAATAGAAGAACTTCTCATGTTTTCACAGCCTTTTAAACTTTTTTTCCACCTTTTCCTATTTTTCTTTGGATTTTTCGATGTCATTTGAGTAAAGTCTATCAATCTAGAAACTCGACTTATTTTAAAGTAGAAACCGGTTCGGATATCTTCCTGCATGAGTCACGAATAATTAATTCAGGTTTTAAAAGATGGCGTTTTGCTGGGTACTCTTCTCCAGTTTCCATCCTATTAAACAATTCCATTGCTGCTTTCATGCCCATTTGCATAAATGGCTGTTTTACCGTCGTTAATGATGGATATACCCAGCTCGCCAACGTGATGTCGTCAAAACCCGTTATCGAAAAATTAGTGGGAACATGATATCCTCGCTCTTGAAACGCTCTTAATGCCCCAATTGCTGTTTCATCATTGGAAGCAACGACCGCAGTGAAATCTCCGTCAGCTAGTAACTGATTCATCGCACGATAACCACCCTCATTCGACCAGTCAGTAGTAACAATCCAACTTGGATTGACTTCTAATCCTAGTTGTCCGATTGTTTCAAGATAACCTGATAAGCGGCATTTTGTGGCCGCAGCATCCTCTGGCCCTGAAATATAGGCTATTTTTTCGTGCCCAATACGATGAAGGTAGCGAACAAGTTCAGCAATACCGTAATAATTATCAACATCAACTGAAATGACATTCGGGACACCAGCGGAATCTCCAAAAACAACAACTGGGAACCCAGCTTCAGCTATTTCCACTAATTCCTGTTTGTCTCTTTTACTAAAGCTAATCATAATGATTCCATCAACATGTCCTTCAAAAAATAAATTTTGAAAATAAGACTCCTTATATTTATTTGAGGTCATACTGTAGAACACACAATTAAAACCTTTTTCCTTTGCTACCTCTTCAATTCCTCTGAATATGGATGGATAAAAAATGTTCGTAATACTGTCAACCACGATACCAATGGTTTGTGTTTTACTTCTAACTAATCTTCTCGCATTTTCATTGCGGTGATAGTTCAATTCCTTTATCGCCTTTTTTAATGCTTCATCTGTTTCTTTTTTTACTGGTAAACCATTCAAATAACGAGAGACAGTGCTTTTGGATGTATTGGCCAGTTTAGCCACATCTTTGATTGTAGGATTCATTATTGTCCTCCTCTCCTTTAGTTTAATATTTTCCTTTTTCATAAATAGGAACGTTCCCAAAATTGATCAAGCCGATTCATTCCGATAATTAAACACTGTTGCTCAACCTACGATCCTCAATCCAAGTAGAATAATGCTCATAATTTAGGAAAATTCACAAAATGAAAGAATAGAGTTACCACTATACAAGGGTTAGAAACCGTTTTCAAATAACATAAATTTTTTTACAACCGCAATGATATCGTTAATATGGTAACCCAGTAGGATACTGCACGTACCCTACTAAGAAATTCGGGAACGTTCCCAATTAAGTGTAAGAATTATTTGTATATTTAAATTTTATGGTATCTTTATACTTCTGTCAAACAATTATTCGACTTTCTATTAAAATATTTGTGATAAGGTTCGACTATTGTCGAAATTACTTCCAATCATCCTCTTGATTAAAAATGTTTACCTTTTGATTTTTTACCGCATTCTCCGCAAACAAATACATCGCAGCTGACCACGATTGGCCTGCAAATCCCATCGGACGCCCTGATTGACCATGAAACCATTCATTAAATTCCCATTCTGCTTTCTTACCTGTTTTATTCATGTTTGCCAGTTTTCCTAATTGATACTCCGCCTCCTCAAATCTTTTCGCTTGAATGAGCGCAGCGACATAGAAACCGCCAATGAAAGGCCATGAGCCACCATTATGATAATGATGCGGCAAATTAAGATTGCGAACTCGATAATAGTCGCGCCAATCTTTTTCACCTTCGCGAATAGCAGGATATAAGGCTTGTACCGGAAACGGTTCATTAATCCCACAACCCTGGATATAATCGAGGATTTTATTAGCTTTTTCTTCATCCGCGACCCCAAAAACGATTGCTAATAGATTGCCAAGCGTATCAAACCGGTCTGCATAATCACGAAATCCCATATATGGAAGATAAAATGGTCTTTCCACAAGTTCTGTTTCCACCCGCTTAATGGGATAAAGCCATTCTTTTCGCTCCTTTTTAACCCAGTCCATTTTTTCCTGATTTTCTGGTGTAATCCACAATAGAATATTAATCTTCTTTTTAACATCTCTTGCATTTTCATAAAAATAACTGGAAGGCAGGTTTAATGCGTCTGCCATATGGCCCATACACTTCCATGCTGCAGCATATAAAACATTATCGAAAAGGACATTGTATCGGTTTGCAAATAAATCCGCCCAGTCCATCGCTTCGTGGACTTCTAGTAAGCCACATTCATTTGAATCTTGGTAGCGTAACCAAAGCAATGCTTTTTCTAAATTCCCCCACCATTTTTGTAAAAATTCCTTGTCATTCGTTTCCATATAGTATGAGTAATGGCCAATAATATACCAAAGGTTACCATCCACACAGCCTGCATGAATCGAATCCTCAACAGCTTGTCCTTTGACACTCTCATCATCGAGCTTCCCGCCATGGGCGATTAACGCAGGATCTGCTACATTTGGAAAACCAACATTATGAGGGATTTTCCCTAATTCACTTTGAAATCGTCCCAAAGTTTCCAATGAACTGCGATGAATGCTTGGACCCATATCATCCTGACATACAAGAAGACCTAGTCCACAAATCATACTATCCCTTGCCCAAACCTGTTGATAGGCTGTACTTGAGCCGAGCAGTCCGAGCTCCCCGCCATTTTTCAGTAGTATTTTTTCAGCTTTTTCTCTGCCTAATTCTACTATATTTTCTACCATATCAGTCTCTCCCAACTGGACTTTAGTTACATATTTCATTTCCTTGCTTTTAAATCTATTAATCTAACAGAGATTCGTTCTTCATACAGTCACCAAGGATTTCTCAACATCTTCGATTAAGTTCGTTTCCTTGATTGGCTCCTCGGGATTTTTCGGGATGGATAACGTTTTAATTTCAGATGGTCCAAATTGCAGTTCAATCTTCCTACCCCAATTCTTCAAATCCACGTTGACTACTGTTTCTTGGTTATGGGCTTCATAAAGACGAATAATCAAATCATCATGATTTTCAGCCTTTTTTAAAGCAGAAAGAATAATATTGGGCTGGTCAATCTCAATAAATGAATCTTCTTGAGCTAAAGAACCTTTATGATAGGTTTCCACAATGATCTGCGGCTTTTGATTCAGTTCTAATGCATGCTTAACCGTTTCGGCTTCTTGCCAGCTATTTTCATGTGGCAGCAATTGATAGGTAAAAGTTTGAATCCCTTGATCAATAATCGGATAATCCTCGTCCGGATCTGGTACGAATGGAGCATGATGGGCATAAATCGGGCTTCTTAGAACCGTTAAATTGATACTATTTCCACTTACATCGACACCATATTTGCCGTCATTAAGAAGACTTAAACCATATATATCTTTCCTTTGTTTGCTAATCGTGCCTGTTACATCAATCCAATTTTGCATTGGCTTTTCATCTCCGTTTGCCTCGCGCGAAGCATGCCCAAATGGAATCTCAGAAGTTGCATGCCGTTGATTAAAGCTTACTGGAAACTTGAGTTTTAACGTTTGGTAACTTTCTTGCCAATTTACTTTCACTTTCACTTCAATCTTATTTAACTGTTTGTACATGATAAAATCCTGGACAATCGTGGATGATTGAAACTTAGACGTAACCCGAATAACCCCTTTTACTGGACCTTCTTCCAGCTTTTTAATCCGGATTGGCTTGAAGACTCCGGCGATTTCATCAAAGCGAAGTTTCCCATGTCCCCATGAATCGGAAGAATCATTCATGACATAAGGGATAGCCGCATTACTCTTGAACACTTCGATTTCCTTCTCTTTGTCGAATAAACTGCTGATTCCACCAGTTTCTTTATCAATTACTAGCTTGAAGCGGTCGTTTTCCATTTCGTGATCGGTTACTTTTACAGATTCAAACTCTTTTGTCGGCTTAACCGCACGAAGTTTATACGTGCTATATCCTAATGGTGGAAGTTCAGCCACAAAGGCAACTCTTTTTCGATTCGGTACTTTCGCAACAGAATCAATGATTTGGTAAGGCACTTCATTTCCATTAATATCTTCAATAATAAATTCTTGTGGCAATAAATAATTCACAAAAAGCCCATACTCAATTTCAACATTTACCTTTACCGGCCATGAATGAGGATTAAAGATGACCATTGGCTTCATGTCTTTTTCTTCTTCGATATCAATATTCCAACTTAACGATTGGAGGGCGTAATTCATATTTCGTGTTGCAATACTGATCGACTCGCCAAATAAATCTCTAGCATCATCATATGCTTCTGAAATGCTTGTCCCCGCTAAAATATCGTGGAACTGGTTAAATAAGATTCCCTTCCAAGCCTGATTCATGTCTTCTGGATACGGTTGATCTGTCGTCCAGTTGGCAACCGAGGAGAACTTCTCAGCCATTAAAGTGAGATTTTCAGAATATCGATTTAGCTTTTTTACTTCGGAATGAACAGAATAACAACCAATCGCATGATGGTGCAGATCGTCATGGACAACCGGAAGAGTATCCTTAAAACTCTCTACATGGTCAAAAAATTCATTCGGTGAACTAAACATAAGATTGGTATCTTCCATCGATTGGTTTAATTTTTCAATAATCTCGATATTTTCCTTTGTCGGCCCGCCGCCATGATTACCAACACCATAGAAGCACATTAGATGATTGAAAGAATGCTTAAGTTCATTTTTACAATGCATGATGTGATTTTCTAGATGGTCAAAGGTGCAATATTCAAAGGGAATGCGAAACGCTTTTACCCGAGAACCATCTTTGGATTCCCATAAAAACAACCTGCCCGGCAGCCCTTTTTCCTCTGGACCAGGTCTCATAAATACATAAGAATCCATGCCGGATTTCTTTAAAATTTGTGGCAGCATTCCATTATGACCAAAGCTGTCAACATTGTAACCAACAGTGGCGGTGACCCCAAACTTTTCTTTAAAATAGTTCTGGCCGATCAGCCCTTGTCGGACAAATGATTCACCACTTGGAATATTACAATCCGGCTGAATCCACCAGCCGCCACAAATAATCCATCTGCCTTCTTGAATTCTTTGATTGATTTCTTGAAACATTTTTGAATCGTTTTTTTCTATCCATTCATAATACGCAGCAGAACTTGAAGTAAAAATAAAATTCTCATATTCTGTTAGACGATCGAGTGCTGAACGAAATGTCGCCTTCACTTCTTGAAAACCTTCCTGCCAGCGCCAAAGCCATACGGGGTCGAGATGTGCATTTCCGATCATAAACATGTTTTTCACAGGTATTTTCCTCCAATTCTAATTTCCATCTTCTCAATGGTAAAATATAAATAATCACTCCTCTTAATTAGAATGCAAAAAAGATCGTTGCCAAACGAGTTTGAAACCGCCTTCACAAACAAAAAAAAAATAGACTTACCTTATTTTTTTGATTCATTATAACATTCTACTTTAACTTTGTGTATCCATTAAACTAAGTTTATGATAAAAGATATATCTTCCTTGGTGCGGCTGCATTCGTCGTTAAGTACTTAAAAGACGGAGAGATTATTTTTAAAAGGTTAGGTAAGGCAAGAATATCAATTAATATTTTATTATTACTGCTCTAAAAACTCAGCATCACACTGATGTTACAAATGTCTTGCTAGCAACCATCGATTCGTAAAAATAATTTAAAAGTTTTCTTGTATAAATAGATTTCCTTTAAATATTAATTGACACTTCTGCTTTAGTGTAGTAAATTTTATAAAAAGTCTAAATATTATACTTTCTTATCAAGAGAGGCTGAGGGAATGGCCCTATGAAGTCTCAGCAACCTTCAATGACATTTTTTATCATTGAAAAGGTGCTAAGTCCATCAAGTTATTAGGTAACTTGTGAGATAAGAAGAATGACCTATGCGAATGTGCATCCAAAAGTCTTCTTCTTATAGAAGACTTTTTTTGTTTATATAAAGGAGGATACGGATCATGGTTTATAAGATTGATACAAAGTTAGCTCAAATTGGTAATAGAAGTGATACGGTGACAGGCACCGTCAATCCTCCTGTTTATTTTTCAACAGCTTACCGTCACGAGGGAATCGGGCAATCAACGGGATTTGATTACTCACGGACAGGTAATCCTACCCGTCAGCTCCTTGAAAAGGCGATTGCCGATCTTGAAGGCGCAGATCAGGGGTTCGCTTGCAGTTCGGGGATGGCAGCGATTTTTACAATCCTTTCTCTTTTCGAGTCTGGGGACGAATGGATTGTTAGTGAGGACTTGTACGGAGGAACGTATCGTTTACTAGAAAAGGGATTTAAAAAATGGGGCTTGAAGACTCAATATGTTAATACGTGTAGTCCTGAAGAGATTGAAAGAAGGATTACCCCTCAAACCAAGGCGATTTTTCTTGAGACTCCGACCAATCCGCTTATGCAGCAGTCAGATATAGCAGCTGTGTCAAAAATTGCGAAAAGGCACGGAATTATTCTGATTGTTGATAATACGTTCTATACACCGCTTCTTCAACAGCCAATCCTGCTGGGTGCGGATATTGTCATTCATAGTGCGACGAAATACTTAGGCGGCCATAATGATGTCCTAGCTGGTCTGGTCGTTGCCAAAGGTAAAGAAATTTGTGAGGCATTGGCTTTTCATCATAATGGAGCCGGTGGAGTCCTAAGTCCTTTTGATTCCTGGTTAGTAATGCGTGGAATGAAAACTTTATCACTAAGAATGCAAAGACATGAAAGCAATGCGAAGGCCATTGTTGAATACCTTTCTAACCATGACGGTATAACAGATGTCCTGTATCCAGGAAATGGAGGAATGGTTTCCTTCCGCTTACAAGATGAAGCTTGGGTGAATCCATTCCTTCAAAGTCTTTCTCTCATTTCATTTGCTGAAAGCCTTGGCGGAACAGAAAGCTTTATTACTTATCCAGCGACACAAACCCACGCTGACATTCCAGAAGAAATTCGAATTCAGTCAGGTGTATGTAACAGACTATTAAGATTCTCTGTAGGACTTGAAGACCCAACAGACATTATTGAAGACCTTGAACAGGCATTAGCGAAATTAAAAGAAGGAGTGATTGGATAATGAGTTCAGAAAATTATAGTTTTGAAACCAAGCTCCTTCATAATCAGCATAAAGTAGATCCAAACACTGGAGCAGTTAGTGTACCGATCCAACATGCATCAACCTTCCATCAATTTGATATAGAAAGTTACGGAAAATACGATTACGCTAGAAGTGGAAACCCCACAAGAGAAGCGCTCGAAGATGTAATTGCGGAATTAGAAGGCGGGACAAGGGGTTTTGCTTTTTCGTCGGGAATGGCTGCTATTTCAACAGCTTTCCTACTTCTTTCATCTGGTGACCATATCGTTATTACCGAAGATGTATATGGCGGTACCTATCGCATGGTCACTCAGGTACTGACTCGGTTCGGGATTGAACATACATTTGTAGATATGACAGACCTAAATCAAGTAAAAGAGGCAATTAAGCCTAACACGAAAGCATTCTATGTAGAAACACCTTCAAATCCACTATTAAAGGTTACAGATATTGAAGCTATTTGCGTTTTGGCTAAAGAGATCAACGCCATTACGTATGTAGATAACACTTTTTTAACTCCTGAGTACCAGAGACCTTTAGAGCTCGGAGCAGATGTTGTTCTCCATAGTGCTACTAAGTTTTTATCAGGACATAGCGATGTCGTTGCCGGTCTAGCTGTTGTAAAGGATGAAGAATTAGGTAAGAGATTGTATTCTTTACAAAATTCCTTTGGTGCTGTACTTGGGCCGCAGGATGCATGGCTAGTGCTTAGGGGGATAAAAACCCTGCATGTCAGACTCGAGCAGTCACAAAAATCAGCTATTAAAATAGCAGAATTTTTAGAGGCTCATCCGTTAATTGAAAAGGTTTATTATCCAGGGCTGAAAAATCATCCACAGCACGAGCTTCAAAAAAGTCAGGCGGCTGGACCAGGTGCAGTTTTGTCGTTTGAATTCAAGGATGAACAAGCTCTTCAAGTCTTTCTGTCCAATGTTAAAATACCTGTTTTTGCCGTTAGTCTTGGTGCAGTTGAATCGATACTCTCCTACCCTGCGAAAATGTCTCATGCAGCTATGCCGCAAGAGGAAAGAGAAATACGAGGAATTAAAAACAGCCTCATCCGTTTATCCGTTGGCTTAGAGAACCCAGACGATCTGATTAAAGACTTCTCTCAGGCGCTACAACAGGTGAAAGAAAAACTATTGGTCTCGCAGTAAGGAGAATGATCATGACCTTTTTAGATAAATTAAAAAGACAAATTTTAATAGGTGATGGTGCCATGGGCACCCTTCTTTATTCATTCGGCAAAGATAGCTGCTTGGAAGAGTTGAACCTTTCTCATCCGGAAAAAATTCAAGAGATTCATAAAGCATATATTACAGCAGGTGCGGATGTCATTCAAACCAACACCTATGCTGCGAATTATCTAAAATTGCAGCGATACGGTCTCGAGGACTCCGTTAAAGCGATCAATAGTGCCGCCGTCCAGAATGCAAAATTAGCAGCACAAGAAAATGCTTATGTGCTGGGAACAATCGGCGGTAACCGCGGGATTAAGCCTAGTACTTTATCAATAGAAGAATTAAAGCGCAGTTTCCGTGAACAGCTGTACTGTTTATTACTAGAAGGTGTTGACGGCATTTTATTAGAAACCTTTTATGATTTTGAGGAACTAGAAACGGTCCTTACGATTGCTCGAAAGGAAACTAAGCTGCCGATCATTGCCCAAGTCTCTCTTCATGAGCCAGGTATTTTACAAGACCAGACACCGATTAATGACGCCTTTGCCACTCTTGAAAACCTCGGTGCTGATGTAATTGGCTTGAATTGCCGGCTTGGACCCCATCATATGTTAAAAACACTAGAGCAGATTGAACTGCCTAAACACGCTTACCTTTCGGCCTACCCAAATGCGAGTCTGCCGGCTTATACAGACGGTAAATTCCATTATGAGGGGGATGCTGATTATTTTAAAAAATCTGCCCAAAGCTTCCGTCAGGAGGGAGTTCATTTACTTGGCGGCTGCTGTGGAACAACTCCAGCCCATATCCAGGCATTTGCAGCAGAACTAAAAAACAGCGTGCCTGTCACCGAAAAAGTAGTTAAATTAGCATCAAAGAAAATCGTCATTGAACACAGTGCAGCTAAAAGGGATCTCCAGCCTCTTGAGCAAATCGTGAAGGAACGTCCGTCGGTTATCGTAGAATTAGATACTCCGAGAAAGCTTGATACAAGCAAATTTTTTGAAGGTGCAAGGGCGTTGAAGGAAGCAGGCATCGATGCGATTACGATGGCAGATAACTCGTTAGCTCAGGTAAGGATTTCCAATGAATCTTTAGGTTATCTTGTTAAACAACAATTAGGAATGCGGCCGCTGATCCATATTGCCTGCAGAGACCGCAATATTATTGGTTTGCAATCTCACCTAATGGGGCTTCATACGCTTGGAATGCATGATGTACTCGCTATCACCGGTGACCCTGCCCGGGTCGGGGACTTTCCTGGTGCCTCCTCTGTTTATGATGTATCCTCATTTGAGTTAATTCAAATGATTAAACAGTTGAATGAAGGCTTGTCATTCTCAGGGAAAGACCTTGGTCAAAAAACTGCTTTTAGTATTGCAGGTGCCTTTAATCCAAATGTCCGTTCAGTAGAAAAAGCCGTGAAGCGTCTTGAGAAAAAAATTGAATACGGTGCTGATTATTTCATTTCACAGCCTGTTTTCTCTGAGGAAAAATTAATCGAAGTCTATGAACATACCAAACACCTAAATGCACCTATTTACATCGGATTAATGCCTTTAACGGGAAGCAGGAATGCGGAATTCCTTCATAATGAGGTGCCAGGGATTAAAATTGCTCAACCGATTCGAGACAGAATGGCAGCATTGAATGATCAACCATTACAAGCTGCACGTGAAGGAATTGAAATAACAAAATCTTTAATTGACACAGCACTGGATTTATTCAATGGAATATATTTAATCACACCATTTTTACGCTACGAACTAACAACAGAATTAGCCATATATGCCAGACAGCGTGCTAGTCAAATTAGGGGGAACAGCTATGTCGAAAGCTCCATTTAATGAACAACTACACAAACGAATCCTTGTGATGGATGGTGCCATGGGCACCATGCTCCAGCAGGAAAACTTAACAGCAGAAGACTTTGGCGGCGAGCAATATGATGGCTGTAACGAATATCTGAATCTTACGGCTCCTAAAGTGATCGCGAAAATTCACCGTGAGTACTTGGAGGCTGGTGCGGATATCATTGAAACCAATACCTTTGGGGCCACAAGCATCGTTCTCGATGAATACAATCTTGGCTTTAGGGCGTATGAATTAAATAAAATTGCCGCACAAATTGCCAAAAAAGAAGCAGATAAAATTTCTACGGCTGAATGGCCTCGGTATGTGGCAGGGTCAATGGGACCAACCACCAAGACGTTAAGCGTTACGGGCGGGACAACTTTTGAAGCACTCGCCGCATCCTATGAAGAACAAGCAATCGGACTGATTGACGGTGGTGTCGACCTTCTGCTTCTTGAAACTAGTCAGGATATGCTGAATGTAAAGGCTGGTTTTATTGGGATAAAAAATGCTTTTAGTAAAACTGGAAAAGTTCTTCCATTAATTGTATCAGGAACCATTGAACCGATGGGCACAACCCTTGCTGGACAGTCGATTGAATCCTTTTACATTTCTTTAGAGCATATGAATCCTGTTGCAGTGGGACTAAATTGTGCGACTGGTCCGGAATTTATGCAGGAGCATATCCGTTCCCTTTCCAATCTTTCATCAACGCCGATTATTTGTTATCCAAATGCTGGGCTGCCTGATGAAGAAGGTCATTATCATGAAACACCAGAAACGTTAGCGAAAAAGCTTGCTGATTTTGCAGCCCATGGCTGGTTAAATATTGTCGGCGGCTGCTGTGGAACGACACCAAATCATATCCGTGCGATTTCAGAAGAAATGAAAAAATATTCACCGCGGGAAGCACAACATTCTGATTTCCATATGGTATCAGGGATTGAACCCTTTGTTTACGATGACCCGACACTGCGTCCAATCATGGTTGGAGAACGTACGAACGTGATTGGCTCCCGTAAATTCAAACGTCTCATTAACGAAGGTAAGATTGAAGAAGCAGCAGAGATTGCACGGGCACAAGTTAAAGGCGGCGCACATGTTATTGATATTTGTCTTGCAGATCCTGACCGTGATGAGCTTAGCGACATGGAGAATTTCATTCCAGAGGTAGTTAAGAAAATAAAAGTTCCGCTTGTTATTGATTCCACAGATGAAAAAGTAATCGAAAAAGCACTTAAATATTCTCAAGGAAAAGCCATCATTAACTCGATTAATCTTGAGGATGGCGAAGAAAGATTTGAGGCGGTCGTTCCCCTTATTCATAAGTACGGTGCAGCTGTCGTTGTCGGTACAATTGATGAAAAAGGTATGGGTGTTACAGCTGAAAAGAAATTGGAGATTGCCAAACGATCTCATGACATTCTCGTCAATAAATATGGATTGAAGCCGCAGGATCTAATTTTTGACCCGCTTGTTTTCCCAGTAGGGACTGGTGATGAACAATATATTGGGTCTGCAAAAGCAACGGTGGAAGGTATTAAGTTAATTAAAGAACATCTTCCTAAGACACAAACCATTCTTGGTATAAGCAATGTCTCTTTCGGTCTTCCGCCTGTCGGCAGAGAAATCTTAAACTCTGTGTTTTTATACCACTGTACTTTAGCTGGACTTGATTATGCGATTGTTAACACTGAAAAACTAGAACGATTCGCATCCATTTCCAAGGAAGAAGTTCAATTAGCAGAGGACCTTCTTTTTAATACAACAGATGAAACGTTAGCCACTTTTACTGAATTTTATCGAGGTAAAAAGAAAGAGTCAAAAAGTACAGTGCCAAACATGAGTTTAGAAGAACGCCTCTCTTACTATGTGATAGAGGGTACAAAGGAAGGTTTAGTGCCTGATTTGGCTTTAGCACTTGAAAATTATCCTGCTCCACTCGATATTATCAATGGGCCATTAATGGAAGGCATGAAAGAGGTTGGAAGACTATTTAATGACAATCAGCTAATTGTTGCCGAGGTTCTCCAGAGTGCTGAAGTAATGAAAGCTGCCGTCTCTTATCTAGAACCCTATATGGAAAAAGGAGATGTTTCTGCCTCCAAAGGTAAGGTCATCCTGGCAACTGTAAAAGGTGATGTTCATGATATTGGGAAAAACCTGGTTGACATTATTCTTAGCAATAACGGTTATGATGTCCGGGATTTAGGAATCAAGGTATCACCAACTGAATTGGTTCAAGCGATTCAAAAAGAAAAACCGGACATTGTTGGTTTATCCGGCTTGCTGGTCAAGTCTGCACAGCAAATGGTATTAACTGCACAGGATATGAAAGAAGCAGGAATTTCAACGCCTATACTTGTAGGCGGCGCTGCACTTTCTAGGAAGTTCACCGATACAAAAATTGCCAAAGAATATGATGGACTCGTTCTTTATGCAAAGGACGCTATGACGGGATTATCATTAGCGAATCAGCTTCAATCTCCAGAAGAGCATGAAAAACTAATTGCTGAAAAAAATGAAAAACTCGCTGCTTTAGAAGTGCCTCGGGAACTGCCAAGTCGTTCTGCGGTCTCCACAGCAGTTAAAACCAGACCATCTGTTTCAACCGAAGTCCCAGTTTTCACACCGATGGATACGAAGAAACATATCTTAAAATCCTACTCTCTATCCCATATTGAGCCTTATATCAATATGCAAATGTTAATCGGACACCACTTAGGAGTGAAAGGGAAAATTGCAAATCTCCTTGCTGAAAAAAATGAAAAAGCGGTAAAGGTAAAAGAAGTCGTAGATGGGTTATTAGCAGACGCTAAGGCAGGCAACTGGATTTTACCAGCTGCGGTTTATCAGTTCTTCCCTGCCCAGTCGGATGGAAATAAAATTTTTATTTATGACCCAGAAGAGCCTAATACGATCATTGAAACGTTTGATTTCCCACGCCAGGAATCGGCACCGCATTTATGCTTGGCTGATTTTGTTAAGTCTGTTGACAGTGGAGAGAAAGATTATGTTGGTTTCTTTACGGTAACAGCTGGCAGAGGAATCCGTGAAAAAGCGGACCAGTTAAAGGGAGAAGGCCGTTTTCTTGAGAGTCATGCCCTGCAAGCCTTAGCACTCGAAACCGCGGAAGGTTTTGCAGAATTAATCCATCGCCAAATGCGCGATCGCTGGGGATTCCCGGATCCGCTATCGTTTACAATGCAGGATCGTTTTACAGCGAAGTATCAGGGTCAGCGCTTCTCTTTTGGATATCCGGCATGTCCTGATTTAGAGGATCAGAAGAAACTATTTGCTTTGATTCATCCTGAGGAAATTGGAATTGAATTAACAGAAGGCTGTATGATGGAGCCTGAAGCTTCCGTATCAGCCATGGTATTTGCCCATCCTGAAGCAAGATACTTTAATGTATTAAGATAAATGTCCATGTCCATGGGGACGGTTCTCTTGGTTTTAGTTTAGACCAAGAGAACCGTCCCCATTGCTTCCTTGACATTTCACTCCAAAACCGATATAGTTACCTAGGTAAATATTTTAATTACCCAGGTAACTAATGTGCAAATATTAATTTTGGAGTGAACGCTTTTGACCAACCACGCATTATTTCATACGCTGCATCAACTTTCCCGACAATTGACCAATAGTCTTAATGAAGCTCTAAAACCATATGGATTATATAGTGCCCAGTGGTCTGTCCTCTTTGTTTTACATACCAAAGGCTCACTAACTCAAAAAGAACTCTCTGAGTATCTGTTCGTCGAAGCTCCTCCAATGACCCGTACCATTCAACGGCTAGTTAAACAAGGGTTTGTAAGACAAATTCCAGGAAAAGACAAACGGGAGAAGTACATTCAATTAACGGAGGAAGCCGTGAAAGAGTTCCCTAAATGGGAACACGCTGTTTCGGAGTGCAATAACGACTTATTAAAGAAATTCCCAGAAACCTCACAACAAGAATTATTAAAACTGCAAAGTGTTTGGTTAAAACAGCTTTTGTAAAGGAGTGCAAAACATGAACAAACCTAAATTATGGACGAAGGATTTTATTAATATTTCCTTAAGTAACTTTTTCCTATTTTTAACTTTTTATATCTTACTCGTAACGCTGCCTATATACGCATTACAGGAATTTGACAGTAATGCTTCACAGGCCGGGTTAATGACAACTGTATTCTTGCTATCAGCCATCATATCTCGTCCACTCGCTGGCCAATGGCTCGAGCGAGGGAGCAATAAACAAGTTCTATTAACGGCACTTTTTATTTTCGCAGCAGCTTCCCTTTTATATTTTTTCCCAAAATCGGTAACAGGATTTCTTGTTATTCGTTTGTTACACGGAATTGGGTTTGGAATGGCCACAACTGCAGTAGGAGCCATTGTTGCCGACCTTATTCCCAGCTCCCGTAGAGGAGAAGGAATGGGATACTTCGTAATGTCGACAAACATGGCAATGGTTTTAGGACCGTTTGTAGGCTTGACTGCGATCCAACAGTGGGGAGCAAAAACAATGTTCATCCTAACGGTAATTGTAGCCATCGGGGCGCTTATTACTGGGCTCACAGTCAAGTTATCAATGCCTAAGGAAACTAAAAAGCAGGTTATTCTTCCGGCTTTCTCATTGAAAAACTTTATTGAACCTTCAGCAGTATCCATTGCGATTGTCGGTGGTTTTTTAGCCATTGTATATTCTGCCCTGCTTTCTTTCGTATCCGTTTATGCGAATGAAATCCATGTTTCCGAAGTTTCAAGTCTTTTCTTTGTTGTGTACGCAATTATTTTATTAATGTCTAGACCATTTACAGGCAAATGGCTGGATCAATATGGTCCTAATGTGATTGTGTTCCCTTCGATCATCTTGTTTGCAATTGGAATGTTTGTCTTAAGTCAAAGTGGAGGAGCAGTTACTTTCCTTGTTTCAGCCGGGATGATTGGATTAGGCTGGGGTACTCTTTTTCCCACCTTTCAAACGATTGCCATTCAAAACGCCGCTCCTAGAAAACGTGGTCTAGCTACCGCTACATTTCTATCAATCTATGATATTGGTATTGCATTAGGCTCATTCTTGGTAGGATTAATCGCAGCAAAAATGGACTTCAGCTCCTTGTACTTTTTATGTTCTTTCTATATTCTTGTTGGAGCCGTACTTTACTATTTCATGCAAGTTCGAAAACGAGAAATAAAACGCCAGCAATATTTAAAAGTAAAAGAGCAATAATTAACTAGAACCATCATTACTTGATGGTTCTTTTCTACATTCTGAGCAGTGATTTTTACTTTTCTGATTTATTAGGTTACACTTTTTTTGTATATTTATTTTCGAATGGAGGTTTTTACATGTTAGATGTTGTTGTAATTGGTGCTGGACCAGCAGGAGCAAGTGCTGCCTTATTGACTGCTAAAGCAGGAAAGAAAACATTGGTGCTTGATAATGATAAAACAGTTACAAAACGTGCTTGGGTGGAGAACCACTATGGCGTGATGGAAATCTCTGGACCTGATCTCGTTGAAATTGGTAAGCAGCAGGTAAGTAAATTTGGCGGAGAAATCGTCCAGGCTACTGTTACGAATATTAGCAAAGTTGGAGAAGGCTTTAAGGTGGAAACCGAAAACGGTGACTATGAAGCAAAGCATGTAATTGTTGCTACTGGTTTCCTTGTAGACCTAGCTGAAAAAGCAGGTTTAACTACCAAGCCTGGAACTGAGCCAAGAGTAAAAACTATCCTTGTTGTAGATGCTCAAGGCAAAACAAACGTTGATGGCATTTGGGCAGCTGGAACCGTGGCTGGTGTGAGCGTACATACCATTGTTACTGCTGGAGACGGCGCGAGAGTCGCAATCAATGTGATTAGCGAATTAAACGGTGAGCGCTATGTTGACCACGATGTATTAAAAGCTTAAGTTCATTTATAAGAAGGGTGTCCCGATTTGGGACACCCTCTTTACACCTCTAAATCTTTTCCTTCTTCAACAATATGGAACAGAAGATGGGCTAGATGGTGTATCGGCCCATAATCTTCTTCCTCTTCACTTACCTCTTCATTGAATTCAAGATCATTTAGATAAAGGGCTGTAAATTCATAAAAATCCTTCAATTGGAAGGAATAGCAGGCCACTGGATCTTCACTTCCATCCTCCCCAGTCGGATCCTCATACTGAAGAACCATATAGGACACATCTCCATCTGCGTCCTCTGCGTCAAAAAAGACAAAAAAGCCAATGTTAGTATCTAAATCAAATAGATGCCTTGTGCCCCCTTCCGTTGCTTTTTCAAAATCCTCCTGGCTTAGCTTTTGAATCTGCATCGAATCGACATTGTCTTCTTGATGAAAGCCAACAACAAATGATTTCATATTCTTTTCCTCCTTGTTAAACACATATAAACTACTTTGCCCCTTATTTATAGTTTTCATTAACGTTATGGAAGAAAATAAAAAAATCTCGACCGCTAAAAGCTGTCGAGATTGATTCACGATTATCCTATTGGTGGATAAATAGGATCTGCTTGCGCTTCATTTATTTGAACCTTTGCCACATCAACCGAAGTATTTTGACCGTTAGCATCATTTACGGGTGTTCCAAAAACAAGTAATGAGAGTGAGAATAATAAGATAATAGCCTTTTTCATTTTCTTCCTCCTCAAGTAACTTTTAATAAATAATTTACTGCCTCAAGATATTTCCCCTGCTGATTATAATACTCAGATAACAGCTTGTAATACCGGACCATTTCTTCCTTGTGTTCTTTTGATCCTTCTAAATAAGGAATGACCTTCATTTCTAAATATTTCATTGCTTTATCAGGAGAATCCATATGCATTAAATAAAATTCGGCTAAAAGACCTTGTTTTTTTATACCAATTTCTTTTGAAAGAGATTTGACTTGAAGAAAACATTCCTTAGCATTCTCAATTAGATTTAAATTGTAGTAAATTTCACCAATTCCATATAAAGTTACTACATAGTGTTGGTTTTTTACTGGTTGTAAAGATAAGCTTTTTTCGTAATAGGTTAATGCCTCTTTCACATTATTCATTTTATCTTGCAGGTAACCCATATTATGATAGATTTGGGGAAGTATTCTTTCTTCCTTTAACAATTCGGCATTTCGAATTAAATGGTTAAAACAAACCTGCGCTTCTTCATAAATTTTTGAATTGGTATAGTTAATACTTAGAAGCATTAATGTATGAAGAATTCGATAAAAGTTATGCTGATTCATAAAGATTTGCAGCGCTAACCTGCCAAAGTGTATGGCATGTCCCGGCTGATCAAGTGAACTCTTTACAAAAGCCCAGTGGTAAAGGAATTCCCCATTCGTTGTCTCATTATTATTTTCTATAAATAATTCATCGAAAATTTCATCAGCCTTTTTATAATGACCCTTATACATTAAGGATACAGCATTATAATAGCGAAATAAATACTTCTCATGTTGGGAAAAATTTTTCTTTTGCTTTGATAAAATATCCCGCTGAGCATCTGCTTCTCCAAGTAACCCCTTGAATAATAGATAACGATATTTATATAATTCATATGAATACATATGAGCAGAAAACGGGATTACATGTTCTATTTCTTTTAACCTATTAAATATTATTTCTATTTCTTCACGTAAGTAAAAGTTAATTTTCTCACCAAAATCTTTTAGCAGGCTTTTTATTAACTCCTCTTTTTCCTCCATTTCTTCAAAACTGACTTCCAGCCTTTCAAGTAATAAGGAAATAGTCTCTTCATTAGCGTCTTTTGAGTTGTTTTCAATTTTACTTAAGTGAGGGATAGAGCAGATTCCAGCAGCAAGTTCCTTTTGTGTTATCCCTTTTTGGGTCCTGTAATATTTGATTAATGGTCCAAATTCCATAGCAAAACCACCCTCTAGAAGCTCTTCCTTTCCTATCATTTTATAACATCCAAGCCACCTCTTCCATCTATTTGTTCAGACTATTTTAAAAATTATAAACTAGATAGTAAAAAGCCACCTGTCAGTAAAACCAGATGGCTTTTGTTACTTATTTCACTCTTGGAAAACCAAATCCCGAAGCATAATCATCGCCTGTGGCGGCACCTGTTCCGCCTTTAATATCATAAATCTTAGCTCGGTTCTGAAGCTCTGTACGAAGTTGTGTATGTGTTAATGAAGGATTGGCTGCCCAAATCTTTGCAGCTAAACCTGAAACATGCGGAGTAGCCATTGAAGTACCGCTAATTGTGTTATAGGAACCATCATTCCAAGTCGACTCAATGGCTCTTCCCGGGGCAGAAACCTCTACATCACGTTCTTGAATGATGTAGTCACCATCTGTATTTGGATTTCCTCGTGAAGAGAAATCAGCGACACGATATGTACCGTTTTGCTGAACATCTTCTAAGGCAGCTACTGCTACTGCATTAACTAATGCTCCCGGATATCCAATTGTGTTGCTTGTTGGGCCATCATTTCCAGCAGCTGCAATCACTAATACCCCTTTACTATAGGCGTAATCTACAGCATTTGATATTAGGGTGTCTTTGGCGCTAGATCCTAATGACATAGAAATGATTACTTTTGAACCAGTACGAGTGGCTTCATCTGCTGCCATACGAATCGCGGAGGCAATATCATCTGAGTAGCCGGAGCCGCGGTTATTTAATACTTTATATGCCCAAAGGTCAGCTTCTGGAGCAACACCATATATCCCCTGTCCCGTGCTTCCGCCATCTGCAAGTACTGTACCCGCAACGTGCGTTCCATGACCATTTCCATCTGAGCAGCTTCCATCGATAAGCGGTGTTTTATTCTGTGTAAAATCCTTACACTGCTCAACTCTATTTGATAGATCTGCGTGACTAGTAGCTGCACCAGTATCAAGGACGGCTACCTTTATTCCATTGCCACCTGAGGTTGCCTGAATAGCAGAATCATTATATATGGCTTGAATCCCCCATGGTGTTTGATCGCTTGGTCCAGAAGTTGTGGAACCACCTGGCTTAGCTGCTGCTTCTTTGTTAGGGACAAGCTGAACTTCCTCTACTTTTTCAATGGTTAAATTTTTGTTTTTTAATAATGCCTGGTATTGCTTGCTGTTAACAGTTGTAGTAAATCCGTCTGACCCAAAATCCCAGCGTACCCCAACATTTTTCTTTGCTTGCGCCTTATCAGCGGATGGTCCTTGAATGATAACCCGCAAAGACTCTTCCTGGCTGTTCGGCTGCTGACCAAAGGCACCTGTTGCGAACATGGATACCCCCATAACAAGGCTAAGTACTGATGCTCCTACGACTCTTCTCTTTTTCATCTCTATTCTCCCCTACTCTTTCAACTTCAGGCTTGTACCTGTTCTCTTATTATATTTAGAATTTTCAGAATAAAAACATGAGAATCTACCTAGAAAAGTTGGGAAATTTTTAGAGAAGTAAAAAAACCCGTCCCCTTATGAGGACGGATTGTTAATACATTAAAAATATTTCTTTTTCCAAAAAATTAATGCGGTTAACGTCGATAATACGCATGCGACGGTTATTGATATCCAAAAGGCATGTGGACTATTTTGCAGCGGTAAATCAACATTCATCCCGTAAAAACTGAAAACAATCGTTGGAAACGAAAGAATAATCGTGAAAGATGTTAAAAATTTCATCACAATATTTACGTTGTTAGAAATAATGGAAGCAAATGCGTCCATCATCCCGCTAAGGATAGAACTGTACGTCTCCGCCATCTCAATCGCCTGGATTTTCTCAATCATAACATCTTCTAATAAATCCTTATCTTCCTCGTACATTTTAATATAACTAAAACGAAGAATTTTATCTAACACCACTTTGTTCGACTTTAAGGAAGTCGTGAAATAAACAAGACTCTTTTCTAATGCTAAAAAGGCATAAAGTTCTTTATTTTTCATCGATTGATGAAGTTCTCGCTCGATCTCGTTTGTTCTTTTATTAATTTGTTTTAAATACCGGAGATAATAGGATGTAATGATTGCCAGGATTTGGAGGGCAAATCGGTTCTTTTTAAAAGTATAAAACTCTTTTATTTTATTATTCTTAAAAACTTCTAGGATTGGCGTATCCTTTAACGATACAGTCAAAATACATTCATCCGTTAAAACAATCCCAACTGGGATGGTCTCATAGATGGGGAACCCTGCATCGTCATGCGTAATATAGGGGTAATCGACAATGATATAAACCTGCCCATCTTCACGCTCAATTCTTGGGCGTTCTTCGTCATCAAGGGCATCTCTAATAAAGTCAACATAAATGTTAGCTTCATCTGCAATTCTGTTAATTTCTTCTTCGGTTGGGGCATACATATTTACCCAGCAGCCCTTTGAAATTTTCTCTACCTGTTCAAGTACTTTTGTTTCAGTGCTTTTGTAAATCTCCAACATGATAAAACCTCCTCACTCACTTTTTCTGAGGAAGCCATACTACCTTCTTAAGAGCTGATATTCCTGAAGAATCCAATTCAAAGATAACGCTGACTTCCCCCTTACTACTAGGGTCCGGGTCTATTGCATAACTCAAAAATATCAACTCCTCAACATTTAATTACTTCATTATCATAAACCCAAAATCAAAAAAGCACAAACAAGATTTATTCTGGAAAATAAGGATTTAAGTGAATTAATACCTCGTCGATGTTGTCGTACCTCTCCATCAATCTCCTCTTTATTAACTTAGCAAGATCGTGACCTTCCTTAATGGTTTTAAAGTGGTCAATTGATATTCTAAGATCAACTAAAATATAATGGCCATGTTCTCTCGCTCTAATTCGATCAATCCTCTTTACCTCTTGGAATTCATTCACTACATTAATGTATTCCTGCAGCGTTCCGGCGTCAATGTTCCTTTCGAGTAAGATATCAAAAGCTTCCATTAACATCTCTTTTGAAATTTTAAAGATTAAGTAGGCTACAAATATACTGGCTGCTTTATCGCCATAATGCAGGAATAAAATATCAAAGCGTTCCCCAATAATTGAAAGGAGAACCCCAATAGCTGCCGCAATCGAAGCAACAATATCTGCTTTGTGGTCAAAAGCAATTGCTTCGATTGCCTTACTATTATGTTCGTTCGCCACCTTTAATGATGAACGATACAAAATAACTTTTGTAATGTAAGAAATGATGGCTACCCACATGGCTAAGAAGCTTGGTGTTTCTACTTCATGGAAGAAGCCCAAGATCCCCTCATATACAACATATATCGAAACGAGAAAAAGCAAAATCCCTACAATCCCTGATACAATGACCTCTGCTTTGCCATGACCATAGGGGTGCTCATTATCAGCTGGTTTGTTTGCAATTTTAATCACCAGCAGGACGATGACCGATGCAAAAACATCTGCAGCGGAATGAATACCATCCGCAAAAACCGCATCACTATTTCCATACCAGCCGATAAAAAGTTTTCCTAATGTTAAGATGATATTACTAATCACGCTAATCCAGGCAATTTTCTTCGCTAGGGATTCCCTCATCCTTCAAGTCCACCTCAAAAAAATTCTATTTCTCCATCTGATTATTCCCATTTGCCTCCATCTTCATTTCTTCCTCTTCTTCTTCGACTGTAATCCTATTAATGGCATCATGGAGAAAATGAAACGCTTCGTCCAATTCTTCCCTCGATGGATATTTATCTTTGTTCATATAAATCAGCTCCTGATATTTTTATGAGTAATCCTCGAATAATAAGTAGAAAATACGGTTGTACCAATTTTATTAAAAAGGAGTGTACAGCATGGATAAAAAAAATTCTGCCAACAATAGTACTGATCTCGCTGGACGAATTTACGAAACCAGCGATTACCAAAAAAACGACGTAATTTCCACAGGTTTAGCAACCACACACGAACAGGCAAGTGACGCTTATACCGAAGGCGAAATAGGCGCAGATATTGATGATGATTTAAACGGTAAAGATTTAAAGATTGCCCAAAAACCTTACAGAAACAAATAGAAAAGCTTAAGCGCCTTGTTCAGGGGCGACAGGCATAAGACGAGCCGGCGAGAAGGTTGGTCTTTACCTTCTTGACGGATTGTCAGAAAAGTGGAGGCGACTGACCTGGGACGAAGGAATAAGACGAACCATGCAAGAAGGCGCTTTTTGCCTTCTTCATGGGGTGGCTTATTACTCGAGTCCCAAGGAGCCGCAACTAGACACGCTTATGCCCCCGAGCCCCTAGGCGCTGATGCTAGACAATTCTCAAAGTAGAACATATGCTCACTTATATTTAAAAATTAGAGAAAACAGCTTTCCAAGCGAAAGCTGTTTTCTCTTTATTTATTTATCATCATCCACATATGGATCATGTTCGTATGCTGGCAAATCTCCAAAGCTTGTCATAATCCCTTCTTCATCCAGCTGTTCTTCATACCGTTGATGTTGTGGATTTGGATACACCGTTATATTGTTTCCATACATATCATTTCCAACAAAGTTTTCAAAGTCTTCCACATACCCCTCATTTTCATCGGGTTCATTATTAACATCATTATAATGTTCTTGAGGAAAAGCTAGGTCCGATGGTGTATCGGATGTCCCCCATTGAGAAACAATCTGCCAGGAGTCCTCCGCATCAAAGGCAACATTCTCATCTTTGGAATCCATGTCAAACTTTCCAAATGGCGGCATTAACACGCCTTCTTCGATAGGACGGTCATGTGAGATATCTTGATCTGGACTGTGTTCTTTGCAATAGGTTGTATTAGGTAAAGCTTCTAAACGTTCATAAGAGATTTCTTTCCCGCATACCTCACATTTTCCATATGTCCCATTTTCCATTGCTTCTAGCGCTCTTTTTATATTCAATAGCTGCAAATCTGTATGTTGATTTAATGCAATATCCTTTTCACGCTCGTACAAATCTGTACCTTCGTCAGCAGGATGATTATCATAACTTGATAACTCCCCCATCGATTCATGATAATGCCCTCGTTCAAAACCGTAGTGATCATTTTGTTCGAGACGCTCTTCGATTTCCTCTTTTTCCTTTAATAATTGCAAACGAAACCCAGCAAGTTGTTCTGTCGTTAACATATAGGTAACCCCTTTCAAGGTCTATTGCCTTCTTTATCGCCTATTTTATATATTTCAACTTTGTCTTGTACCTTTTTATTTTCATTGATTTAGGCGGCGATTATGTAATGAATTTCTTGATTCCAACAAAATCCTAAATTACTCCAATGAACTCACTGAATAAGTTTTTTGTGAGCGTGTATCTTAACATATAGAAAGATATTAGAAAGGAAATGAGGGGACATACATGGTAAATGAAAATTTTGATAAATTCAGAAAAGAACAGCAGGAACATCAAAGCGTCTATTTAGGTGGTGCCAATCGGCAGCGTGGAAAGAATGACCCTGAGTATAATAATCAGGAAATTACGGATAAATCGGTAGGAGCAACTGGGAGAAGTACTAATGGGAAAGTCGAGTAGCGCTGCAAAAGAGAAAGGCAATATGAAGTGGTGGCAGCTTTCGTTATTTGGGGTGGGATGTACCATTGGTACAGGATTCTTCCTAGGGTCAAGTATCGCTATAAAAATGACGGGCCCAGCCATCTTAATTGCCTTCATTCTTGCAGCTGCTGGAACCTATTTTGTCTTTGATGCCCTTGCAAAAATGACGGCAAAAGAACCCTTAAAAGGCGGTTTTCGGTCCTATGCGAAAAAAGCCTTTGGGAGATGGGCTGGTTTTAGCAGCGGATGGGTCTATTGGATATCAGAAGTATTAATTATGGGGAGTCAAATGACGGCACTTTCTATTTTTTCACGTTTTTGGTTCCCAAAAATCCCACTATGGGTCTTTGCTGGTATATATGCCCTGCTTGGACTTGTTGTGGTCCTAATCGGTGTAAGTATTCTAAACAAATTAGAGAATGTTCTTGCCATTTTAAAAATAGCAGCGATATTAATGTTTGTGATTATTGCTTTACTGGCGATATTTGGAGTCATTGATGGAGACAGACCAATACAATATCCTGATAGCCAAAAGGATTTAATTCCACATGGTGTTTTAGGATTATGGTCTGGTGTTATTTTTGCTTTTTATGCGTTTGGAGGCATTGAAATTTTAGGATTAATGGCCACACAGTTAAAGAATCCGAAGGAAGCTCCAAAAGCTGGAAAGGTAATGTTATTGACGCTTATGATTATCTATATGCTTTCGATTGGTCTCGCTGTCTTAATGGTGCCTTGGAATCAATTTAATGGCGAGAAAAGTCCCTTTGTTAACGCATTAGATAATTACAATTTGACTTTTATTCCACATCTTTTTAATGGAGCATTAATTATTGCCGGTTTTTCAACCATGGTAGCCTCCCTTTTTGCCGTTACCAGCATACTTGTTACACTCTCTGAAGAAGGGGACGCACCTGGATTATTTTGCAAACAAGGAAAACTAAAGGTCCCAATCCCCACTTTGCTCATTACAGTACTAGGAATATCAGCATCCATTGTGTGCGCATTATTAATGCCTGGACATGTGTATGAGTACATTACTACTGCTGCTGGGCTAATGCTTCTCTACAATTGGATTTTTATTTTAGCTTCATCATGGAAACTATTAGAGGTCACCGCAAAAGATAAAATCAAATACTCATTGGGTATTCTGTTCATATTAATCGCAGTTAGTGGTACCTTATTTCATGGCACAAGCAGACCAGGCTTCTTCATCAGCCTAGCATTCGTTGGTATTATTGGGTGCATAACCTTGATCATGAATCTTAAATGGAAAAAGAAAAAGAAAAAAGGCAAGGTATTTAGCCCTTGGCCAACCGCTTAAAATCTTGATTGCCAGCGTTTTGCTATGCTGGCTTTTTTTGTTATCCAAATAATACATTGAATGCTTGAAACCCAAAGTAAATACCAAATCCAATCAAGGATACGCCTGATAAAAGGGAAATCCCTACAAGCAGCCGAGATGTTAAGTATTTCCGGAAATTACTTGCAATACCTGCCATTGTGATATCCCATAGTAATAATCCAATAAAGATGGCACTGCTATAAAGTATTAACTGACTCGTTTCATAGGTCGCAGCTGTTTTGGCAAGAACAGAGCCGTAAATCCCGAGCCAAAATAAAATCGTCAACGGATTCGATATGGACATAAAGAAGCCAGATAAAAAGGATTTTACTAATGGTTCATCCTTCCTATTATCTCCTATTTTCAGCTTATTTGCTGAAAGCATGGTCTCAATTCCGGTATAAGTTAAGACAAAGCAGCCAAATAACCACAAAAAAGTTTTCATAAAAGGAGTTTCAAGAAAGTGAACAACTCCCAAATAAACAACCAACATATAAACACCATCTGCTACAACGGCCCCTACCCCAATAAGCCATGAATGCATAAAACCATGCCTTATTCCCTTATCAATTTGAGCTGCATTTATCGGACCAATCGGAGCAGCTAGTGACAATCCTAGTAAAATATAACTCAAAAATACATTCATCCTAATCTCTCCCTGAATTGAAAAATACAAGCCTGTCTTTCAATTTCTATTCAGGAAGGAGGGTTTGTACCACTTTTATTTCAAAAAAGAAGAGCCTTCTTTAGAAAGAAAACTCTTCATTTGATCATACTATAGGATTTAGTTTGACTCAGATATTTATCTATGCTCAATTTTATAGAACTCTTCCCCTTCACTATCTCTCATTAAATGATGACGAGCAGCCGGCAGTGAGAAGGTATCAATATCAATGATGAACTTGGGACGGTGCTTTGATTCTGTATAAATTTTCCCTACATACTCTCCAATTAATCCTATCGCAATTAGCTGTAAGCCGCCAATTAACCAGATAGAAGTAATCATTGACGTCCAGCCTGTCTGAGTTTCCCCCAATACTTTTAACATTAAGAAGTATAACCCAAATAACAGGCTTAGGAAAAAGGAAACAAACCCGATAAACAATACAAACCGGATCGGCGAAACTGAAAAAGATGTAATTCCATCAAAAGCAAACGCAAGCATTTTTTTTAATGGGTATTTCGTTTCACCTGCTTGTCTTTCTTTACGATCATAGTAAACGATATCTGAGCGAAATCCGAGGAGTGGAACTATTCCGCGTAAAAATAGATTTACTTCTTTAAATTTTTCTAATTCCATTACTGCCCGTTTACTCATTAAACGAAAATCCGCATGGTTATAAACAAGATCGACACCCATTTTTTTCATAATCTTATAAAAACCTTGAGCAGTGCTCCGCTTAAAAAAGGTATCTGTGTCCCTGCGCTTTCGGACGCCGTAAACAATCTCATTGCCTTCATTAAATTTATGGATAAATTCACGAATAACCTCAATGTCATCTTGTAGGTCAGCATCGATAGAGACAACACAATCTGAAATCTCCTTAGCAGCGAACAAGCCTGCTAATAACGCGTTTTGATGGCCCACATTTCTTGATAGTTTTAAACCTCGGAAATGCTCATTTCTTAATCCTGCTTTATAAATCATTTCCCAGGTCCGGTCCTTACTCCCATCATCCACAAACAAAATCTTTGTGCGGTTAGAAACGAGCTGTTCGCTTATTAACTGTTTTACGAGCTGGTCGAGCTGATTCATGGTTTCAGGTAATACTTCTTCTTCATTATAACAAGGCACAACAATCGTCAAGACAGGTTCGATCATCTGTTATAACCCCCGATGTTTACATAGTCTTGTATAAATAAATCTTCCATGCAGCGTTTTTTGATTCAAATATTTTATCCAGTTTTAGTTGAATTCTCTCTGAATTAGCAATAGGCAGTGCCGATAGTATGTATTTACCACCCATCTGTTTAAATACGGTTGTATTTAAGTGCAGGTCCTTTAATTTCCTTTTGGAGTCTTTTTTTATCATATATTTTTTTCCAAGCTGTGCAGTAAAGATGTAACAGCGGCCTCCCCACTGATCAAAATATTTGCGAATGGTTTTATTTTTCTCCAGCTCTCCCTCAATTATTTTCCTAAATTGGTGCTTGTAGGATAATGGGTAAAAATTATTATAAGTATCCAATGTATAAAAACCATTATACTGGGATATGGCAGGATGAATGCCAATACTGGCCACCCGGTAATTTTTTTGTTCTTCACCAATGTGTTCTTTGATCTCTGTAAATAATTCTTCTGCATAAAATTCTCCTACTGTTGGTTTGTTGTGATAGATGATCTCATCATTAAATAAACAAAGCAAAAGAATTTGAGCGGCGGCAAACCATTTGGCAGTATTCGCCCAGCTGCGCCCTTGAAGTGAAAGAATTTTTAATGATAGGGCAAATCCAGCATAAATAACCATCGGTCTTAAAAAGTGATAGCGGGCAAAATTGAAGGTATCCATAAAATGGAATTTCTTAGTTAAAGGTAACCAGCCTTTATAAAACCAAAACGCATACCACAGTGATAACAAAAAGTTTAATCCAAATAAAAAGACAAATAGTTTTTCCTGTTTCCAGAGTTTCTTGGAGTAGACAAAATAAAGTGCTATAAACATCACAGGCAGAATAAAGAGTCCGTGTACAGTCATAACATGCGTATGCCCCAAAACATAATTTTTAAAGGTCAGCCTGACTACCCTCCATAAGGGTAAGGACGCGTGAAAATATTCATCACGGCTGTTTGGTTCTGTCGAAAATAAAAAGGAATTAACCAATCGATATTCTACCAGCATAAAAATACAAGTCATGTAGGCAATAGATAAAAAGAAACGAAGATTCCACCCTTTTCCTCTAAGAACATCCGTGAGCCAAAAGATCCCCATTGCACTTAGGAAAAAGAAAAAACCTAAGACGATGCTAGCGTAAAAAGGAATTAGCGTAAGAACTATGTAATCTTTCTTAGTGCCTTCTCCATTTCGGATATTAAGGAAAGCCCACAGTGCCAGCGGCATTCCCAACGTACTAAGCATGCCTGATGGCCAAAAGGGGGTTAATGCAAATGCCAGCGATACCCCTACTTGCAGGAAGCCCCATCTTTCACCAGGAAGGAAATGTTTTTTTAATAGTAAATACATACCGATAAAGGCAGCTACCCTGGTTAAAGCTTGACTGAGACCATAAGCAATCATGGTTGGGAACAAGGCATAAAGCCAGACGATAATACTGTATTCCGTTCCAAATGCATTTCTTGGGACCCCGTTAATTATTTGGGGGATTACAGCATTAACTTCACCAAACAGTTGACCACTCTTGGCAAGAACTTTGTACCATGCTAAATTCGAATCCAAGTTATCATGAACACGTATATGAGCATTTTCTTGGAGAATAAAGAGTGGGGAGAGATATATTGTTAAAATTAGTAAAGCAAAAATGATCCATCTTAGCTCTTTTTTCTTTTCAGTGAACACTCATTACACCTCGTAAGCCTTCTTTCTTGTTTAATAAAGTTTGCATTTGGAATGGAAATTATTCCTTTTAAACAAATGTTTTCCTAATTTAAGTGTTAATACGAAATACTCGTTATAGCTAAAAAAATACCTTCCATGTTAGTGGAAGGTACTTTTAGTATGGGTTTTAGTGTTTTATCTCTGTTTATTTTCGTAAACATTTAAAAGAAGATCGAGCTTTTGGCTGCATTGAACCACATTTGGGTTTGAATATCCATATTGTCGTGCTAAATCAATCATTTCAATTCTTGTTTTTTCAATATCAGATAACAAATAGTTCATGCTCGTTTCCACGGCTCAACCTCTTTTCATGTTTATAACTTATTTATATTATTAACCTTAATTTAAGAAATTTTTCACTTTAAAACAAGTAGTCTAAATAAAAAAAATTGTATCTTTCGTGAACATTATACTAGTACAATATTCATACTTCTATGAGGATTGTTCAGAACTCAATATAGATTCAAGTTCTTTGACAAGGACTTTTCCTGTTTCAATATACTGCTCGGGAAAGCTTGCATCCTTATCAACGGGTTCAGAGAACTGATTCAAGGTGCCTGCTGAGACTTGGTCATCAAGACCGATTTGATACTTATGAGACAACAGGAATGGTCTTCCAAGCTCAACTGTACAGCTGTGTGCGTCTAATTGACCGTCTATGGCGGAAAACGGCAGCCTTAAAAACTGATAGCCTACTTCATCATTTATTTTGTAATCAAAGGCACCGTGATCATAATCCCAGTTACCGCCGATTGAATATCCGATTGGTTTTAGCATTTGTTCGAGCTTATACAAATCAAACTGCTTACCTTCTACACTTGATGGTATTTCAATCATCATACAGCCCCCTTTTCATCATTATTTATTAGTTTTCCCAAAAAAGATAAAAAATAGAGTACTGAATTTCTCAGTACTCTACTTTTTTATTACAGTCTTTTTTCAAGTTCTGCTTTCTTTTCTTCGAATCCTGGCTTACCTAATAATGCAAACATGTTGACCTTGTAAGCTTCAACTCCTGGCTGGTCGAATGGATTTACTCCTAGCAGGTATCCACTCATTGCACATGCCTTTTCGAAGAAATAGACTAGGTAGCCAAATGTGTATTCATCCATTTCAGGTATGGATACGATTAAGTTTGGTACGCCTCCATCTGTATGTGCAAGCATGGTTCCTTGGAATGCTTTATTGTTTACAAAGTCTACGGATTGTCCTGCAAGATAATTTAAACCGTCTAAATCACTTTCAGCTTCTTCAATGGTCAATTCATGGCGAGGTTTTTCTACCTTAATGACTGTTTCAAATAAATCACGACGGCCTTCTTGTACATATTGTCCTAATGAATGTAAATCAGTTGAGAAATTAGCGGAAGAAGGGTAAATTCCTTTTTGGTCTTTTCCTTCACTTTCTCCAAATAACTGTTTCCACCATTCAGAAAAGTACTGAAGTCCAGGCTCATAATTGATTAACATTTCAATTGTTTTCCCTTTATTATAAAGAGCATTTCTTACAGCAGCATATTGATAGGCTTGATTTTCTTCAAGTTCAGAAGTGCTGTATTCTTCTTGAGCTTTAGCGGCTCCCTGCATCATTTTATCAATGTCAGCACCACTCACAGCAATTGGCAGTAACCCAACCGCAGTTAATACAGAGTAACGTCCGCCAATATCATCTGCAATCACAAAAGATTCATAACCTTCTTCGGTGGCTAAGGTTTTCAAAGCACCTCTGGCCTTGTCAGTTGTAGCATATATTCTCTTACGTGCTTCTTGCACCCCATACTTTTCCTCAAGAAGCTTACGGAAAATTCTAAAGGCAATAGCCGGTTCTGTAGTCGTACCCGACTTTGAAATAACGTTTATAGAAAAGTCTTTCCCGTCTAGAAGATCCATAACATCTCTCATATAGGTTGAACTAATGTTATTACCTACAAAAATAATTTGCGGTGTTTTTCTCTTTTCTTTTGGAAGGGCATTATAGAAGCTGTGCTGCAGCATTTCAATTGCAGCTCTTGCTCCTAAATAGGAACCGCCAATCCCAATTACGAGGAGTACATCTGAATCTGATTTAATTTTTTCCGCCGCTTTTTTAATGCGTGAGAACTCTTCTTTATCGTAGTTTGTAGGAAGGTCAATCCAGCCTAAGAAGTCACTTCCTGCACCTGTCTGCTCATGCAGGGAATGATGGGCAACCTTTACGGCATCACGCAAGTATGTAATTTCATGCTCTGCGAAGAAGGTTAACGCTTTTGAGTAATCAAAACGTATGTGTGTCATGTATGTAATCCTCCAATAAATTTATTTTCAATTCTCACTTTAACGAAAGCTGGACAGATTATCAAGAAGGGTCTCCCTATGTAAGCGTACCCATTTTCGCCATTTTTTTTACATTCATCAGATTTTGTCGAAAAAAGAAACGGACACCAATAAGTGCCCGTTTCTACTAATTAGGCTGTGTTAAATTTGGCTGTTGATTTGCGCTCCAGGCGCTATGCTTTCCGCGGGCTCGCCCGTGAGCCTCCTCGGTCGTTCCGACCTGCGGGGTCTCACTCAGCTCGTTCATCCCGCAGGAGTCAAGCGCCTTCCGCTCCAATCAACAGGTTCTAAAATCAATAGTCTCCTTTAACACAGCCAATAATTAAAGTGACTCACGATAAATGGTTAATACGTCTTCTCTGTTTAGTTTTGTGAAGTTTCCGAATTCACCATAAACCATTGCTCTGTCTGCCATTATTTCTAGTTTGCTGTCATCGATGTTATAGTCTGCTAGGCTAGCAGGTGCACCAATACTGTTCCAGTATTCACGTAATTTTTGTATACCTTCCAGTCCGGCTTCTTCAGCTGTTTTACCTTCTGGATCAACCCCAAAGACTCTTACAGCAAGCTGTTTAAAACGTTCTGGTTTTACCTTAAGGTTATGTTTCATCCAGTGTGGAAATAAAATCGCAAGCCCCCCGCCATGCGGGATATCATAAACTGCTGATACAGCATGTTCAAGATTATGTGTCGCCCAGTCCCCACGATAGCCCATATTTAAAATACCGTTTAAAGCCATAGTCCCGCTATAAAGGATGGTAGCTCGATGTTCATAGCTTTCGAGATTCTGAAGCAATTTAGGTGCAGTTTCCATAACAGTAATGAGTAATGATTCACACATGCGATCTTGGAATAATGTATTCTCTTCCAAATGGAAATAATGCTCTAATACATGGGACATCATATCGACAATTCCATAAATAGTTTGATCCCGTGGAACGGAAAAAGTATGTACAGGATCCAAAATCGAAAATTTCGGAAAAGTAAAAGGGCTTCCCCACCCATATTTTTCATTTGTCTCCCAATTAGTAATAACGGAGCCAGAATTCATTTCTGAACCAGTAGCCGCTAATGTAAGGACTGTCCCAAATGGCAATGCTTCATTTACCGCTGCTTTTCTAGTAACCAAGTCCCAAGCGTCACCGTCATACTTTGCACCTGCTGCAATTAACTTCGTACAGTCAATCACACTGCCGCCTCCAACAGCTAAAAGTACATCTATACCCTCGGTTTTACAGATTTCTACCCCTTTACGAGCCGTTGTAATCCGAGGATTCGGTTCCACCCCAGGTAATTCAAACACTTGTGCGTCGATTTCATTCAATAAGTTGATAACCTTGTCATAGAGACCGCTTCGCTTTATGCTCCCACCGCCGTACACCACAAGTACTTTCTTTCCATAACGAGGAATTTCAGATTTTACCTGTTCAAGTTGTCCTTTACCAAAAATTAATTTGGTTGGATTCCAAAACGTAAAATTTTGCATGATATGCACATCCTTTCCACAACCCATTATTATTGAAAAAAAAAATTTTTGCAAAGGTTACACAGATGAATATTTCTTCTCAATTTCAGCAACCTATTATTGAAAGTATACTGATAGGAGGAATTTACCTTGAGTACAATTCAAAGAATTGCTCTAATCCTTACGATCATTGGTGCTATTAATTGGGGATTAATTGGTTTTTTTGGATTTAATTTAGTTGAAGCCATTTTTGGCGATAATTCAGCACTATCTAGAATTATATATGGCTTAGTCGGAATCGCTGGACTTATTAACCTAGGGCTGCTGTTCAAGCCAAATGAACAGCATGTTAGAGAACCACAAACAGATACAAATCGATAAGCAAAAAAAATCCTTGCATTACTTTTGCAAGGATTTTTTCATATCCATCCCCTAAACTCAGAGGCTTCTACCATTTTTCGTACACCGACCATATAGGCAGCTGTACGTAAATTTACATGGCTACGGATTGAAATTTCATTTATTTGATGAAACGCACTGATCATTTTTTCACGTAATTTCGTTGCAACTTCCTCTTCATCCCAATAAAACCCCTGCTTATTTTGAACCCATTCGAAATATGAGACAGTAACTCCTCCAGCTCCAGCTAGAACATCGGGAACAAGCAGTATTCCTCGTTCAGAAAGAATTCTTGTTGCCTCATTCGTTGTAGGACCATTAGCAGCTTCCACGATAATCTTTGCCCTAATATTTTGAGCATTCTTGGCTGTAATTTGATTTGAAATAGCCGCGGGTACGAGAATATCACATTCTTGTTCGAGTAATTCTTCGTTGGTAATCGTTCCATCAAATAAGGAGGTAACAGTACCAAAGCTGTCGCGGCGGCTAAGTAAATATTCAATATTTAAGCCATCCGGATCATAAAGGGCACCATATACATCCGAAATCCCAACGATAATTGCTCCCGATTTATGCATGAATTTTGCGATGTAACTGCCTGCATTACCGAAACCTTGAACAATCATCCGGGCCCCCTTAATAGGAAGTCCTCGTAATTTTGCAGCTTCTTCGATACAAATGGCTGCACCCAGTGCCCCCGCTTCTTCCCTAACTTCTGACCCCCCTAGGACAAGGGGCTTCCCTGTTATAAAACCAGGAGAGTCGAACTTCCTCAGACGACTGTACTCATCCATCATCCAGGCCATGATCTGAGAATTAGTATACATATCCGGTGCCGGGATATCTTTGGTTGGACCAACAATTTGACTAATGGAGCGAACATATCCGCGGCTTAAGCGCTCAAGTTCACCAAATGAAAGGGTCCGAGGATTACATATAATACCTCCCTTTCCGCCTCCAAATGGTAAATCAGCAATTCCACATTTCATGCTCATCCACATCGACAAAGCCTTAATATCATCATCATTTATCTTAGGATGGAAGCGAACACCACCAATCGTCGGTCCAACGGAATCATTATGTTGTGCCCTATAGCCGCTAAAAATTTTAACTGAACCATCATCCATCCGAACCGGAATTCGCACATGAAGCATCCGTACAGGTTCTCTCAACAGCTCAAATGCAGCTTCTGGAAGTCCTAGTCTTTGCAATGCATCATGAATAACAATCTGTGTGGATGTAAGTAGATTTAAGGTTTCTTTATCTTTATCGTTTTCACCTGCACTATTTGTTACATCATTCTTCCCCATTTTGGCACCTCAAGTTTTTCTTTTAACTAAGTACTTTATTAATGCGTTCAATCGCCCAATCTAATTCATTTTTACTAATAATCAGCGGAGGGGCAAAACGAATTACGGTATCATGTGTTTCCTTACATAAAAGACCTTGTTCCTTTAATTCTTCACAATATTTTCGTGCCGGCTCATTTAATTCTACGCCGATAAACAACCCCCGGCCTCTTACTTCTTTAATTCTAGGGTTCTGAATTTCTTTTAATTTACTTACAAAATATTCACCTAGCTCTAATGATTTATCGGAAAGTTTCTCGTTAATCAGTACATCTAAAGCAGCGATTGATACTGCACAAGCCAGTGGATTTCCCCCAAAGGTAGAACCGTGGGATCCTGGATTAAATACACCTAAAATATCTTGGTTTGCGACTACACAGGAAATTGGGAATACACCGCCGCCTAGCGCCTTACCAAGAATATACATATCTGGCTCGATTCCTTCCCACTCACAGGCAAACATTTTTCCAGTACGGCCCAACCCAGCCTGGATTTCATCGGCGATAAATAGAACATTGTTTTGCTTACATAATTCAAAGGCTTCTTTCATAAAACCTTCAGGAGGAATAACGATACCAGCCTCGCCTTGAATAGGCTCTATTAAAAAGGCTGCGGTATTGGCAGTAATGGCTGATTTTAAAGCTTCTAGATCTCCATAGGGTATTAGTTTTATACCTGGAAGCATGGGTCCAAATCCACGTTTATATTCGGCTTCTGACGACAAGGAAACAGCAGTCATCGTTCTGCCATGGAAGTTTCCTGTGCAAGCGATAATTTCCGCTTGGTTTTCAGCGACCCCCTTTACATCGTAAGACCAGCGGCGTGCTGCTTTAACCGCTGTTTCGACTGCCTCCGCGCCTGTATTCATAGGAAGCGCCATTTCCTTTTTCGCTAATTTGCAAATCTTTTCATACCACGGACCTAATTGATCATTATGAAAGGCACGAGAAGTTAACGTTACTTTATCTGCTTGATCTTTTAATGCTTGAATAATTTTGGGATGCCGATGACCTTGGTTTACTGCTGAATAAGCACTTAGCATATCCATATATTTGTTGCCTTCAGGGTCTTCTACCCAAACTCCTTCAGCTCGTGAAATAACAATTGGAAGTGGATGATAATTATTTGCCCCGTATTTCTCGGTTTGTTCAATTAATTCCTCTGTTTTCATTTCTGCTGCCATAACACTTTATCCTCCATTCAAAGGGAAGTATGTACATACCTATTGTAGCCGAGCCTGCAAAAAGAATGAACCATTACGAAAAAATCTTTTCAAAGTAATAAAAAAAACCTAGTTCCCGCTAATGAATAGCAAGGTACTAGGCTTCTTAATCTGTTATTATTTCTTAATTAGATCTTCACGCTGGGATTGGTCAATCCATTCTTGAAGCTTGTCTTTTAATGTGTTAAAACCTTGTTGGCCTTCAACTTCTGGTACGATTGCAGCAGCTTGACGCTTACGAGGCTTTTTAGGTTTAGCAGCTGCCTGTTGTACAGGAGCTTCTTCCGTTGCACGAATCGATAAACCAATTTTCCCTGCGTTTTCATCAATTGATAATACCTTTACCTTTACTTCATCTCCGACTTTCAAATGGTCGTTAATATCTTTAACATAACCATGTGTAATTTCGGAAATATGCACAAGACCCTGTGTATTTTCATCTAATGCTATGAACGCACCATATGGTTGAATTCCTGTTACTTTACCCGTTAATACACTTCCAGTTTCGATCTTTTCTGTCATGAAAACACTCCTAAGAAATAATTATTTTATCTTCTATATACGCAATAAGAAATTATAGCACATCCTGAACATATAATCAAAAAAGGTTTTTCTTGAAGTAAAAAGAAAACGTCAACATAATGTTCTAATACGATTTTTTCAAGAAATAAGATTTTTATGTTAGAATAAAATCGAGATAATGTCTAATTAGGAGAGGTGATCACTTTGAACACAATTGGCAGTACGATCAAAAATTATCGTGAGCATTTGAAAATGACGAAAGAGGAATTAGCTCAAAAAATAAGGGTGGGAATTCATACCATTGAAAGATATGAATCTGGCGAACAAATCCCTAGTACTCAAACCCTTCTTAAATTGTCTACTGTTCTTGATATTCCCGCTTCTGAACTATTATTAGACCAACTAGATCAACATATTTAAATTTTTAAAAACACTGTATAGAATATAAAAAAATAGGAAATCACTATTATATAAGCTTTCTAGTATTCCCCCCTTTTTTGAAGTGGACAACCACATATGGTTTGTCCTCTTTTTTTTGAAAAAAATGGTTTACTAGGTGTTAAATAAGAAACTACTGGAGAAATTATTATCACTAACATATCAGCAGAAGGTGGGTTGAATACGTGGAAGAGACGGTTTTTTATCGTAATCAGTTAGTCAATAATATAAATATTTATTATGAATTCTATCCCAATCCTAATTCAAATAAGACACTTGTACTACTTCATGGATTTCTATCTTCCACCTTTAGCTATAGAAGGTTAATTCCTTTTTTAAACAAAGAATATCAGGTGGTTTCCATTGATCTTCCTCCCTTTGGTAAAAGTGGGAAAAGCAGCGAATTTGTTTATTCCTATCGTAATCTTGCACAAACCGTTATTCAGCTTATTTCGGCACTTGATTTAAAAGATATTACGCTTATTGGGCATTCAATGGGTGGACAAATTGCCCTCAATATCCTGCATCAACAGCCCAATATAGCCGAAAATGCAGTCCTGCTTTGCAGTTCGTCCTATGCAAAACGTTCGAGACTGCCTTTAATCATGGGCAGTTATATTCCCTACTTTCACTTGTATGTAAAGTTTCATCTCGCCCGTTCAGGTGTAATGAAAAATCTTCAGAATGTCGTTCACGATCATACTATGCTTAATGACGAAATGCTTTTTGGCTATCTAAAGCCATTTTTAGAGGATGAAATTTTCTTAGCCTTAACCAGAATGATTCGTGACCACGAAGGGGATCTATCAACTGGGACACTCAGCCAAATCACTCATCCATGTTTATTAATTTGGGGCGAGTATGACAGAGTTGTCCCACTATCAGTGGGGAAGCGCTTAAAAAATGATTTAAGGAAATCAGAACTGATTATTTTAAAAGAAACTGGTCATTTAGTTCCAGAGGAACGTCCGGAAGATGTCTTCCAGCATATTAAACAATTCTTGGCATGAAAAAACGACAGCAGGATGCTGTCGTTTTATATCTTACAGGAATCGTTATCCTTTATCGCCAGCAGCTCTTTCGCTATTTTTAAGCATTGGTCGATAGGAATGGTTTTCTCGAAGGAGAATTCGTATATGCTTTGTATTCTTTTTGCAAGTTTGTCTGGTTGGTCTAATTCATGTATGGCTTGTATGGTATCAGCAATCTCGGTATCGTAATGGCCATTTTTTAATTTGAAAGGGTCCCATTCATTTAATAAGTCCACAAATTGCAGATTTGTTTTCATTTCACTTTCCATTTCATTCTCTCCTACTTTATTTGGCTGCGTGAGATTGGTCTGTTGGTTTGCACTCCACTAAGGAAAGCTTCTTTGAATATTCACCGCAGGGACAGGCGGTCTTTGCCTGTCACGAGGCACTTCGCTTTCCGCAGGCGTTGCGGTGAGCCTCCTCGGCGCAAGCGCCTGTGGGGTCTCACCTGCTCCGTACTCCTGCAGGACATTGAATGACATCCTCGAATTCGCCCACGCACGAAGGAAATGCGATAGCATTTTCGAGGAGTCTTCGTGCCTTCCGCGCAAATCAACAGTGTGCAAATATCACTATTTTACCTTCATACAGCCTTCTATTTTAGAACATATTCTGCTAGTACGGTTTGAAGTTCATAAATGTTTAGGTTCTTATTAAATTGTTTTTGAAGTGGGAGCGCGTTACCTGAAATCCAGATTTTTAATTCTGCGTCCAAATCAAAGCTTCCTGCGGTCTCTATGCTAAAATGAGTAATACTTTTATAGGGGATGGAGTGATATTCTACCTTCTTCCCTGTTAATCCCTGCTTATCCACTAGAATCAGCCGTTTATCTGTAAATATAAATAAGTCTCTAATTAATTTATATGCTTTTTCAATTCTTTCATCTTTGGCAAGAATTCTAGAAAATTCTCTTTGTGCTTCTGCTGGGTTTACCTCAGAGGCATTTCCCATCATGCCATCAAAAAATCCCATCAACCCCACACCTTTCCTAGCCTTTAACTTTATTATACTCATTTATGCTTACAATAAAAAGCTAGTCGTGACATCACGCCCAGTTCAGTTACATCCCAGTCTATTGGATTAAGTTTAATAAATGCTTGTGCATTTCTTCCCCTGAAATCACTGCTTCTCCTCCGCCTTGTGCAAATGAATCATTTCCGCCGCCCTTGCCATTAATGGTAGAAAGTGCATGACTTATTAACTCTTTCATATTTACATTCGATGCGGATCCTCTCGCACAAACTAGCTGTAACCGGTCCTCATTTTGGGAAACAAATAACGCTATCACGTCTTCATCCTCTGTTACAATGAATCGGGCTAATTTTTGCAGCTCCTGAATGGTTCTGTTTTGAAACACCTCACTTACAATGTTTTGGTCCAAATTACTTTTACTATTTTTGAATAAACTCTTTGCTTCATAGCGCAGTAAAGTCTCTTGTGTTTGTTCCAGCGCTTTCTCAGCAAGTTTCCCACTTTCTAGCAGACGAATGACCGCTTGCTGCAT
Organism: Neobacillus sp. NPDC093182; assembly: GCF_044754045.1. Lineage (NCBI taxonomy): Bacteria > Bacillati > Bacillota > Bacilli > Caryophanales > Bacillaceae > Neobacillus > Neobacillus sp. NPDC093182. Next base: position 202,284 of record NZ_JBIVOI010000005.1, on the reverse strand, counting down.
ATCTTTTTCTGGTGCATTAAGTAGTTTCGTTAATTCCATTAGCACCTTATGTTTTTGGCTTAACTGTTTCATAACGCGGTTGCCACAAACAAATTGTACGCGTATTTTTTTCTTTTGCCTATCCCAGTCTAATATTTTTATTGCCTGCACTTCTCCGGTCGCTTTCGGATGAGTACCGCCACAGCCGTTATAATCAAAATTCGGAATAATAACCAGTCGAATATCCTCTTTTACTTTGGTCTCTTTTCGAAGATTATAATTCACTAACTCCTCTTCAGTTATCCACTTCGTTTCTATCGGCCTATTTTCGATAATGATTTGGCTGGCAAGTTCCTCTACTCGTAACGCTTCAGATTCCAAAAGATTCTCAGTTTCCAAATCAATGGTCAGCGTTTCGTTTCCTAAATGAAAGCCTACTGTCTTGTACCCAAACAGTTGTTCAAAAGCGGCGGAGAGAATATGCTGACCTGCATGCTGCTGCATATGATCAAATCGTCTTTCCCAATCAATAACGCCATGCACAACTGCGTTTACATCATCTAATTCTGTTTCGAGGTAGTGACGAACTTCTCCCTCAGCTTCCTCCACATTTAGGACCTTAATCTTTTCAATTGTTCCAACATCATGCGGTTGTCCTCCACCGGTCGGATAAAATGCGGTTTGATCCAACACTATATAGTAATTTCCATTTTCATCTTTTCCTTGTGTTACTATTCTTGCTGAAAATGATTTTATGTAAGGGTCTTGATAAAATAGTTTATTTTCCATATTTACATTCTCCTAGTTTTTATAATAAGAAAGCCTGTCCCCTCAATTATGAAGAAACAGGCTTAAAACGTCTAATTTTTCAGGCTTATTTATTGCGCTTACCATTTTGTTTGTTCATTTTTGAATTTCTATATTGCTGAAAACCGCCCATTTGTGGGAAACCCTGTTGATAGCCTCCCATTTGCGGATAGCCCTGTTGGTAGCCCCCCATTTGTGGATAACCCTGCTGATAGCCTCCCATTTGCGGATAGCCTTGCTGGTAGCCTCCCATTTGCGGATAGCCTTGCTGGTAGCCTCCCATTTGTGGGTAACCCTGCTGGTAGCCTCCCATTTGCGGGTAGCCTTGCTGGTAGCCCCCCATTTGCGGGTAACCCTGTTGATAGCCCCCCATTTGTGGGTAACCCTGTTGATAGCCCCCCATTTGTGGGTAACCCTGTTGATAGCCCCCCATTTGTGGATTACCAGGTTGTCCAAAAAAGCTGCCTAAAAATTGTCTTTTTGCCATTTATTTATCGCCTCCTTAGTCTACATGCTAGTGTATGTCTGACTATTTGGATAAGCTTGGATAAATGACCTATTATCCGTAGTAATTCTCAAAAAATAAGGCTGTCTTAAAGAGACTGCGAACGGTTATTTTTCTTTAGAGATTTCACCGCATGCAATTCCATCACCAGAACCTCCTTCTGGCTGGGTCATACCGTCATCTTTTTCTTCATATATGACAATGGTAGTTCCATCTTTTCTAATCAGCGTCGCCTTACCCTCTTTTAAAGTTACATTCGGAGCCATTAATTCTGCTTTTACTGTTCCGTCATCCTCTACAATTAAATTAGGAAGATCTCCAGGGTGCGCGCCTTTCGGGTGCAAAAGACCATGCTTTTTATCATCGGGGTTTAAATCCTTTCCAGATGATTTGAAGTCTGGAGTCTTACATTCACCCTTGTCATGAATGTGAACGGCATGCTCTCCAGAAGGAAGTCCCTTTAAATCAAAAGTTAATTTTACTCCGCTGGATACCTCATGAATTTTAACTGTCCCGACAGAATCTCCCTTATCATTTATCATTTTCACATCAAGTTTTGTAATATCCTTTTCCAAACAACCCGTGAGTAGTATAAGTGGGATGATAATCCAACCTCGTTTCATAAGTATCCCCCTAAGTTTGACATTTTGTCATAGTATCAACTTCAAGTGGAAAATTTATGTAAAAAAAAAGAAACAGCGGCTTAATGTTCACTGTTTCCTTGGCTATGTTGTTGAGAAAGTAATTTTTCCTCGAGTTCCTTTGCTTTCATCGCTTCCCGCTTAGAGACCTTGATAATGAACCGCATGGTTAATAGGGCTCCTATCATAAAAATCAAAAATGTAATGGCAGCTGGCCCGTATTCTGATTTATCTTCTGGAAAGTATAGAAATAACGATAATACAAATGACTGGATCATCTTTTTCTCCCTTTCTTTAAAGGAATGTCACTAAAGATTTATTATAGCAACAAAAAGTAGATCCTGCCATTATTTGAAGCCCAAAGGGTTACTTTATTACCTTAATACCTTTAATAATGACATCTTCTTCTGGTTTATCCTTAGCATCGACTGGAGTTTCTGATATATTATCAACAATATCCATTCCCTCAACCACTTGTCCGAAAACAGTATGGCGCTGATCCAGCCAAGGTGTGCCCCCTCTTTCATCATAAGCCTCAATAATTTCTTTTGGGAATCCGGTTTTTTCCATTTCAGTTTTCATTGACGGGTCTACTGATTTTTTCGTTACAATAAAAAATTGGCTCCCATTTGTATTGGCCCCTGAATTAGCCATCGATAATGCTCCGCGTAAATTAAAAAGATTTGTTGAGAATTCATCCTTGAATGGCGCTCCGTAAATACTTTCTCCACCAGTTCCGTCGCCATTCGGATCGCCGCCCTGAATCATGAAATCATTGATTACCCGGTGAAAAATCAGTCCATCATAGTATCCTTCCTCACCATGTGTTACAAAGTTTTCTACCGCTTTTGGAGCATATTCAGGGAATAACTTAATTTTAATGTTTCCCATTGACGTTTCCATTTCAACCAGTTTTTCATTTTCGGATACCTCATTTGAAAGTTGAGGGTAATCTGCGTTTGCCACTTGATCACTCCCTTCCTTTTCCTCCGTTTTTGAAGCAGTACTTTTAGGAGCTGCTTCCTCTGTCTCTTTGCTTGTCCCACATCCAGCCAGGATAAGCACACCAATCAGTAATACTAACCAAAATTGCACTTTCTTCATCACTATCATCCCTCCATTTTATTAATTTAACCGATATTTTTGTTTTTTGCACTTCGTTTTTTATATAATAGGATAAAGGTTACAGAAGATTGAGGAGTGGTTTTTTTGTCAGAATTGCAGATTGGTGAAATTGTTACCGGAATTTATAAAACGGGAAAATATATTGGGGAAATAACCGAAGTTCGTCCGCAGCATTATTTAGTCAGAGTTTTAGCTGTGCTTAAACATCCGATGCAAGGAGATTTACACAATCCAAAAGAAGCGGATGTACTAATTTTCCATGAAAGAAAAGCTCTTTCATATAGAGAGCAAGCCAATATTCCAAAACAAATGGTCAAGCTTTTCACGGAGGAAGTTCCTGACTATCTTGAGTCATTGAGACAAGCGGTTGAAAAAATGAAAAATGAATTAACAGAAAATGCAACTGATTGGGCAGAAATGAGTCTAAAAAGTATAGCTTCCCTAGAAAAGGATTATTTCAAATAAATAATTTAAGGCCAAATCAGATTGAATGATTTGGCCTTTTATGCGAATTCATTTAATAGTTTTGAAAAATCAACGCGGTCCCCAATCGTAGTTGGTTTCGGCTTTTCTAAATAACGCTTATCCTTTTCAACAAGACGGAATATGTTGTAAGTAGTCAACGCATCATCCAGCGCTCTATGATGCTTTCCTGTTCCTTCCTTACCATACTCCTGTACAGCTTTCCATAATCCTGTCTGATTTTGGTCCCCAAAGAACCGTTTATACTCCATGGATAAATCTAATTCTGCAGCTTTAAATGGAAATGCCAACCCTGCTTCTAAACAATTATGCCTTAGTACCTTCATATCCATATTTCCCCAAGTGACAATGGTAGTTTCATACTGATTATTGAATTCTCCTAATTTCCGGACGAGTTCATAAAATGAAATTCCCTGGTCAACCTGCTGCTGTGAAATATGTAAGAATGATTTACAGCGTTCAGTTAAAATCGGGAATTTTAGTGGTGTTACATAGGATGAGAATTGCTCTGTAATTTGATCATCAACAACTGCCACGAGTCCAACCTCAATAATCTCTGCGTAAAAATCTTTCATCCGGACATTTCGTTCAGGCATTGTAAATTCAAAATCAATAAAGATAGTTTGTCTCTTTTCCTTCATTTTTTCACCACCTTTTTCAGGTTTCTTACTACCATTATATAAAGAAACCTGTACAAAGTATTGTACTAATTCTCTATATTTCTTACATTATATCATGAAATTAACATAAATTTTTTAAATATTTTTTCAATTAAACCAAAAAAAGATGGAAAATATCCCATCTTTTTAGACGTCACTTTTTTAATTTAATAACTGCGATTGTACATCTTGAAATACAAATGAGACGATCCTTTTCATCCGTAATTTTGATATCCCAAACCATGGTTGTTTTGCCTTGGTGCAGGATGGTCCCTACAGCTGTTACGGTTCCTTCTGTAATTGGTCGAACATGGTTAGCGTTAATTTCTAAACCAGCAGCACCTTCTGTTTCTTTATCAACCAATTCATAGGCACCAATACTTGCCACTGTTTCTGCTAGGGCAACGGAAGCACCGCCATGTAATAAACCAAAAGGCTGGCGGGTTCTTTCATCCACAGGCATGGTTGCGATAACCTTTCCCGGTTCTAAATGCGTTATTTCAATACCTAATGTTTCAATTAATGTGTTTTTAATCATTACTCTCTCCCTTTCAAAAAACATTTTGCCGGTAATGTGTATATTCTCTTTTATCTTGGAATTTCCTTTATATTTATGTATTTACAAAGAAAAACAGCCGTATCAGCTGTTTTTTTAAACATTTTAATAGTAATAAGGTGCGCCATATCCCGGGTAACCATATACGGGCGGGGCATAAACTGGATAGCCATAAAATGGTCGAGGATATCCATAGAATGGACGAGGATAAATCAATGCACTACCTAATAGACCTCCTACTAACCCACCTAGAAACGGCAGCCCAAAGCCAATGAATCTTTGGTTATGTTTTGGATATGGGCTTCTATAATAATACATGCAGCCAAACCTCCCTTTCACAATACTTGCCTACACTACTTCATATGCGAAAAGAGAGAGAATGGGTTGGGCAAATAGAAAAGCAGAAGCGCCCGTTTAGCAACTCTTAATAAAAGGCCCTTTTCGTAACCTCTTTTGCTGTTCAGCTCTGCATTCGGACAGCTCTGAGGTTTTCATGACTTTCCTTGTCTGAATCCCTGCCTCATTCGGACAGCTTAGAGGATCTCAAAGGAATTCGTGTCCAAATAGTAAACTTATTTGTAAAACAATCGTTGCGAAAAATTGCTTAATGAGAAAACCCCGATCTTCATCAGGGGTCTATTTTTCGATTGGTTCAAAGCGTTCTACGAATAGGGCTAGTGTACGAGTCATTACACCTGTTGCTCCTGCAGGACCAAGATCATGTTCCTTTGATGTGGTAGAAGTTCCTGCAATATCCAAATGAACCCAAGGAGTACCCTCTGTAAATTCACCAATGAAGGCACCCGCTACAATGGCATGACCTTCACTGCCGGGGGAGTTGTTTAAATCTGCTACTTTACTGTTTCTAACTCGTTCTTTATCCTTCTCAAACAACGGTAATTGCCAAATCGGCTCTCCTGCTTCCATTGAAGCTTCTAATACTTGTTCATACAATGTTTCGTGATTCGTCATCGCACCGGTTGTATGTAATCCAAGTGCCGTAATAACGCCACCTGTTAAGGTTGCGACATCAACCAAATATTCCGCACCCTGGTGCTTCGCATAGGTGACAGCATCTGCTAGAACAAGCCGGCCTTCTGCGTCAGTATTTAACACTTCGATTGTCTTCCCGCTCATCGAGGTGATGACATCATCCGGCTTAAAGGCATTGCCTGAAATCATATTATCCGTTGAAGGAATAACCGAGACAACGTTTTGTTCCGGTTTTAATTCCCCGATGATTTCCATGGCACCTAGAACAGCCGCAGCTCCGCCCATATCCGATTTCATACCTACAATGCCAGCCTTCGTTTTGATAGAATAGCCACCTGTATCAAAGGTTATACCTTTTCCAACGAGTCCAATAACGTCCTGCCATTGTTCTTTCCCTTGGTACTTGAGAACGATCATCTTAGGAGGCTCTGTAGATCCTTGGTTAACCGCAAGAAAAGCTCCCATACCCAACTTTTCAATTTCCTCTTTATCAAGAATTTCAACTTCAAAGTCATATTTAGCAGCAAGCTCTCGGGCATATTCCGCCATGTCCTTTGCTGTAAGGAGATTGCCTGGAATATTTACTAGTGTACGAGCAAAGTTGGTGCCTTTTCCAAAAGCCAGACCTACTGTCAGCGAAGCAGAAATTTCTTCCTTATCCGTACTCTCACTATAGACGGTAATCTTTTCGATTCTTTTCTCTGGCTCATTTGATTTTTGCTTGTAGCCATGGAATTGGTAGGTGGCCAGCGAAAACGCTTCACTCACAGCATGTGCTGCTTCCTGCCCGCTTACAGACCCCGCCGTAAAGGAATCCAAAAGAACTCCACATTCTTGGAGCTTGCTTGCTTTTAACGCTTTAAATGCCTTTCCTAAAGCCTCACTCAGCCTCTCAAAATTGAAATCCTTTTCTTTTCCAAGACCGACAAACCAAATTCTTTTTGCTCCGATTTTCCCGAAGCTATGTACTTTGCTAATATTTTTAAACTTTGCTGAAATATCACCAGCTTTGACAAGCTCTCTTAATTGACCTTCAAATTGTTCATCCAGCTTCTCTAGGGTACCTGTAAACTTTTCTGGTTTATCAAAAAGTCCAATAATCAAACCTTCGTGACCTGCTGAAAGGTCCATTTCATTTTTAACATCAAACATGGTTTTCCACCTCCGTGTAAACTACCAGTTTATTATATCGAAAAAATGAATATATTTCGACTTTCTAAGTATTTCATTACGTTACAACATAAAAATAGCAGGCTCTATGCCTGCACTATTTTCTCTCTGAACCAATATACTGCTGACGGAACACCTGCATGGATTTATCTTCGTTTAAAGCTTGCAAATCCGCTTCCGTAAGATTTCCATTTCCCTGCTCAATGATATAAACATCGATTTCCTTTTTCCCCCACTTGTTATAAACATCCTCAACCGTTTCATAATAAAGGTCAACTTTATCTCCCTTAATAGCGCCACCCTTATCAGCTACTACCCCGTAGCCATATCCAGGAATAAATAGAATGGTGCCAATCGGAAACACAGATAGGTCTGCAGCTACAGTTGAATATAAATCTCGTTTTACTTTGACTCCTGAGTAGGTGATTCCATACTCCGGATGGCTTTCATTTTTACCTGTGGATTCATAACCTGCTGTATATCCTGTTGCGATTACTGTTTTTTTCGGATATTTCGACCAATCAAAGGCATCCTCTAGCGCTTTTGGTGTCTCTGAAGTTTTGGCGTTTGAAGCAGCATGGGCTTCAAGTTCCACCGTTTGTTTAATGAACAACTTAAGATCAATACCTGTAATGGATTGAAGAGTCACTAGTAAGGCAATCAGGAAAAGAACGGTCATCGCAAAACGCTTTGTCCAATTTTTGATTTTATTCATTAAAATTTTCACTCCTCCCAAAATATTCATTTCCCAACCTGCAAGGAAATATTCAAAAAGGAGTAAAATCTTAATCATAAAAAAAGCTTTTTACCTAAGTTAAACCGAAAGCGGAGTAACCCAGGCAAAAAGCTTAAAACATTTGATATCCATTTTTTCGTAACATTTTGATTGTAACACCAGCAGCAATCGCACCAGCTAATCCACTAAGTAATATCAGGACATCTGCTGTTGCCAATGATCCTAATTTTTGACCAAGTTCTTGAAACGCTATTTTACTATTTGTAATATATTCGATAAACTTTATCTTATCAACGATAAATATAGCAATAATCGGATATATAATTGCCATAATCCAGGACATTCTTAAAAGCATATTAAGTATAAAACCAATTCCAAAAAACAACACAAAGAATAATAAAATCGATATGATTAAAACAACAATACTCATCTGCATGGAAATACCTCCTTTACACATCCATTTATAGTTTACTTAATGTCCAAAAGGGAGTCAATCCTTACATATCAGATTATCGTTACCTATACAAGGAAAAATATTCAAAAAAAATAGCTTCCCGAAGTTTCTCGTGGAAGCAGCTCTAGTTGATCTTAGAAGCTCGTCGATTTACTTTTTTTCCCGTTTCTCGCCAGAGCCCTCGCAGCAGGTACATGTTTCAGATCCCCCAAGCAGTAATTGAAAATATCCCGTACCTGAACAATAATCACAATTTTTAGTATCTACACTAGTCGTTTTCATTCAAATCAACTCCCTAAAATATTATTTAAATTTTCTGATAATATATCAAGAATTTCAGAGAAAGAAAAGGACGAAATTTAATCAAATTCAGATGAGAAAACGGATACATCATAAGTTTTCTTTCATTTTCTAAGTGTTACTTAAATTATCAAAAAATTAAAAAAATAATTTATAAGCACTATATTTAAACTGATCCCCAGGGTTTAGTCCATCGTATCCTGGCTTGGTTATAGTGAGATTTTGGTTGATAAGGTAATGCAGCATAATCGAGGCCTCTTTTTCTTGAAGAAGATCTTCAGGTGCAATAAACCTTGCCTCATACAGTTCATTTTCCTGATGTTGGATTTTCCCTTCATCTAATGGTTCGAGTAAAAAGACGAGCATATTATCACTAATTTCTTCTGAAATGACCCCTGTTCTCAGCCCTATCAATCCTTTAACAACGCAATCTATACCGGTTTCTTCCTTTACCTCCCTAACTACTGCTTCATCTGCCGTTTCACCCTCGTCTACAAATCCTGCAGGAAGTGACCACTTTCCCTTTAGACCGCCGTAACGCTTTTTAACAACCAGCCAATGCCCTTGAGAAGATTTGACTAACCCGCCCACTGCTAACCAAACCTTTCCTCGTTTCGCTTTATTACTCATTATAAACCCCCTCACCCTGCCTACTTATGTATATAGTATCAAAAAAAGGACAGATTTCTCTGTCCTTTTTCAAATTCCTATTTAGAAAACATTAAATTTACCCTTTTTTAATACAAGCCCAGCGCCGCCAATCATGTAAAGAGAACGATTATCGACTACTTTTTTCATAAAGGACGCCTTAGCACCAGTTACTTTTTTGCCAAACACAACTCCAATGGCATCGTCATGACCAAGTGAACAAACTGTTCCTTTATTATCAAACGTAAAGGTTTCAAGATCCTGTTTGTTTCGTACCAATGCAGCTATGTTACGAGCAACTACTTCACCCTGCTGCATAGCAATTTGTGCAGTTGGAGGATATGGGCGGTTGATTTCTTCATTGATAACAAGTGAGCTGTCACCGATTATAAACACATCATCAAATCCTGGTACACGAAGGTCAGGCTGAACTTTCACACGACCTCTCATTGCTTCAAAACCTGATTTTTCGATGATTGAATTCCCACGTACACCAGCAGCCCACACGACCGTTTCTGCTTTAATTTCACGTGGTTCTTCCTCACCTTTTGCTACTATGATTCCATCAGGTGTACATTCTTTAATCGCAGTTCCAATTAAGAATTCTACTCCTTTACGCTCTAATTGTGATACAGCGTAGTTAACTAGCTCAGGATCAAACCCTGGCAAAACGGTTGGTGCTGCTTCTACACAAAGAATTTTTACTTTGTGAAAATCTACATCATATTCGTGACAAAGCTCAGGGACTCGGTTGGTTAATTCACCTAAGAATTCAATACCGGTAAAGCCTGCTCCGCCAACAACAATAACCAAACGATTATCATTCTTTTCTTCTTCCATACTATAAGTGGCAAATTGATACTCAATATGCTCACGTAATTGACGTGAAGAGTTTACATTGGTAATTCCAAAGGCATATTCCTTTAATCCCTTAATTCCAAAGGTTTCAGGTTCTCCACCAAGAGCAATAACTAGATAGTCATACTCTACTTCGCCCTTTTCTAAAATTACCTTTTTCTCTTCTTTCTTGATTTCTACAACTGTGTCCTGTACAAAATCAACCTTACTTCTATCAATTACATCGCGAATGTCATAACGTACACGGTCATGATGAAGTGTACCTGCAGAAGCCTCATGCAGCCATGTCGTTTCATAATGGTAATCATTTTTATTAATTAACACGATATCAGCTTCATTTACACCAACAAGCTTTTGCAACCTTACAGTTGTCATAAGCCCGCCATACCCCGCACCAACAATAACAATTTTAGGCTTTTTCAAAGTGATCACTACCACCCTTTTATAATTTTGAGTAATATACTTGTTCTTATCTTCCTCAGCATGTTACATTTTTATTTTGTTTAGAGGAAAAAAGTTTGTGATATAATTCACGTATAGCGACACGAAAGATTCCTTTTTTTGTCACACAAAATTAACATCTATCCTCAATACATATTATGCTAAACTCTTCACATTATCAAGTGGTTTATATGATTATTTTTATAAAAAATAGTTTGAGTTTTCCTTGATTAACTACTCTGAATATTCCCCAAAAGTTGTGAGGATTTTCTGTTTTTGTGATATTATAAGGAATGGAGTCTGTTACTACATAAGTTAGGGGGATACAGAGTGCAAGAAGATCAAAAAGTTTATGATATTACCATTATCGGGGGCGGTCCTACCGGTCTATTTACAGCCTTTTATGGCGGAATGAGACAAGCTTCCGTAAAAATTATTGAAAGCTTACCACAATTAGGTGGTCAATTATCAGCACTATACCCGGAAAAATATATTTACGATGTTGCAGGGTTTCCAAAAGTCCGTGCACAAGAACTAATTAATAACCTAAAGGAGCAAATGGCGAAGTTTGAACCAGCTGTTGCTTTAGAGCAATCTGTCGAGAAATTGGAAAAACAAGAGGATGGTACTTTCAAATTAACAACTAATTCGGAAGTTCACTATTCAAAAACAGTCATTATTACAGCAGGTAATGGTGCATTCCAGCCACGCCGTTTAGAGCTTGAAAGTGCTGCACAATATGAGCGGAAAAATCTTCACTACTTTATTGACGACCTTAACAAGTTTGCAGGTCAAAAAGTTGTCGTCTTTGGCGGCGGCGATTCAGCTGTGGACTGGGCATTAATGTTAGAACCGATTGCGAAGGAAGTTACGATCGTTCACCGGAGAGATAAATTCAGAGCACACGAGCATAGTGTTGAAAACTTGCATAACTCAAAAGTGATCGTTAAAACTCCTTTTGTACCAGCTGAATTAATTGGGGATGACAGCGGCATCAAGCAAGTTGTCCTTACTGGGGTGAATGGAGATGGCAAGGAAGCGATTGATGTTGATGCTGTTATTTGTAACTATGGTTTCGTTTCCTCTCTAGGTCCAATCAAAGAATGGGGCTTAGCAATCGAGAAGAATTCTATTGTCGTGAATTCTAAAATGGAAACAACTGTACCAGGAATCTATGCTGCTGGAGATATTTGTACCTATGAAGGGAAAGTAAAATTGATTGCCTGTGGATTTGGTGAAGCGCCAACGGCTGTTAACAACGCAAAAGCATTTATCGATCCAAAAGCAAAAATTCAGCCTCTTCACAGTTCATCTATGTTTGGAAAGTAAAAGCAAAAGGCGCCGTTTACGGCGCCTTTTCTTTTTTATTAACATTCTTCTGGTGTACCTGCTGCTGTTGCCGTTTTGAAGGATGAGCCGCAGCCGCAAGACGCGATTGCATTAGGATTATCAATCGTAAATCCGCCGCCCATCATCGATTGCTTATAATCAATTTTTGTACCATTTAATATAGGGGCGTCCTCTTTGGCCACTAGAATTTGAATTCCATGCTGAGCAAAATGAAGATCGTCTTTCTTCACTTCATGGTCAAACCCCATACCGTATGATAAACCACTACAGCCGCCGCCCTTAACACTAACGCGTAATAGCGCACCTTCTTCTTCATTATGTTTCATCATTTCTTGTATATGAAGAGCCGCAGCTTCCGTTAAAATTACAACATCATTACTCATTCATTACTTCCTCCTTTATTTGAGGTCTTTCTTATAGTATATACACTGTTTCAACATGACTCAACTAATACGTTTCTTATGAGTATTATATGATTAGAATAAAATAAGGAAGCAATTTACGCTTCCCCAGTTGTGCTGCACTATATTAAAACATTGGATTGTCATCTAAGTATTGGTAAATGTTTTCCACAAGTTCATCAGGTGTTTTGCCAGTTACAACTTCACCATTTACAAGTGCAAAAAGGGTGGAAGCACATTTCCCGCAATACCCAAGACATCCATATTCAATGATATCAAGATTCGGGTCTTTTTCTAACATTTCCAGGGCTTTTTGGGCACCACTGGCTAGATTACTCATACAAAATTCAATAATTGGCATTAACATGGCTATCACCTCTCCACAACACAATATCCTACTATTTTTCTTTAGCCACGTCAAATACCATGTTTCATGTCTAAATGTCAATAAAATTGTCATATGTGTTGTTATTTTGTCATAATTCAGCTATACTTTTAATGGATTTAAAGACTATATTACTATCATTTTTAACTTAAAATATAGACATAATTACTGGTTTACAAAAGGGGATATAAAAAATGAAAAACCTTGTAATTCTCGGTGGCGGATACGGTGGAATGAAGATTTTGAGTGAACTTCTTCCAAACGATTTACCTGAGGATGTAAGAATTACACTTGTTGACCGCGTTCCGTACCATTGCTTGAAAACTGAATACTATGCCTTAGCGGCAGGAACTGTTTCGGATAAGGAACTGCGAGTATCCTTTCCAGAGCATCCTCAATTAGAAATTAAATATGGAGAAGTTATAGGAATTGAAAAAGATAATAAAAAAGTCCTCCTTAAAGATTCGGAGCCGATTTCCTATGACGACTTAGTTATCGGTCTCGGCTGTGAAGATAAGTATCATGGAGTCCCTGGCGCTGATCAATACACCTACAGCATTCAAAGCATTGAAAAATCCCGTAAGACGTACTCAGTACTAAACAATTTAGGACCTGGGTCAGTGGTAGGCATCGTAGGTGCTGGTCTGAGTGGTGTGGAGCTTGCCAGTGAATTAAGCGAAAGCCGCGGGGACCTAAAAATTAAGCTATTTGACCGTGGTAAACACATTCTACCTGCCTTTCCTGATCGTTTAAGTAAATATGTTGAAAATTGGTTTCATAAAAATAATGTTGAGATTATCAACAACTCTAATATTACAAAAGTGGAAGAAAATTTACTTTATAATCACGATAAGCCGATCCCGTGTGATGTGATTGTTTGGACTGCTGGTATCCAGGCGAATAAGGTTGTTCGTGAATTAGGGGAAGAAATGGACCGCTCAGGAAGGCTCATCATTACACCTCGTCATCATTTACCAAATGATGAGCATGTTTTTATATTAGGAGATTGTGCAAGCCTTCCACATGCCCCAAGCGCTCAATTAGCAGAGGGTCAGGCAGAACAAATTGTAGAAGTGTTGAAAAAGCGCTGGAATGGCGAGGAGCCTCCAGTTCAATTCCCAACTATTAAGTTAAAAGGTGTTCTTGGTTCTCTTGGTAAGAAACATGGTTTTGGGATGATGGCGGACAGAGCCATTACCGGACGTGTTGCCCGCTTACTAAAATCCGGGGTCCTTTGGCTCTATAAGTACCATAACGGGTGATTTTCAAGAGGATATAATTCAGACAGTGCATTTTGCACTGTTTTTTGTTTAGTCCAGAGAAGTGGTCCCATGAGGAGGCTATGGTTACCATATTTCATATTTTAATGAAAATTGGTAACCATGAAGGGTCCGTGATAACCGTATTTCAATTTTTTTATTAAAGTGGTCACTATGAAGGGTCCATGATGACCGTATTTCCATTTTTTCATAAAAAGTGGTCACCATGATGGGTTCATGATGACCGTGTTTCGATTTATTCTTAATAATTGGTAACCATCACCTTTATGAATGACCGTCCGTCCTTCTTTTTACAGTCTTCGGGCTCTCATCGCATTTAAGCCAAATCGCATTCAATTATGTTTATTCTGAGACAACGGCTTTGTAACCGTATTTCTCCAGCTCATTAAATATTGTTTTTAATCTTGGATTGCCTTCCCCGACAATTTTATCTTTAATCACAACAACGGGATAAAACAAATCTTCTTCAATAACTCTTTTCGCAAAAGCTTCTTTTTCACTTTCTTGGGGTGGTTGATAAATATCAACATACATCATCTTGAATGGCTGATCAGGGAACTTTCTTGAAATAGCAGCCTCAAGCCATTCGAATGTTTCCTTTGAGGAGGGTAAATTAACACAGCTCGGACATAATTGTTCTGCACCATAAAGGATAATTTCAACTGTCGTATTTGTCATTCCATCAATCCTGCCTTTTTCTTTTATTTTACAACATTTAAACTATTAAACATAAACATATGGTTGTAAATGTGCGAATTCCCATTTCATGAGAATGGATTTTTCCCTTCAATGACATTATAATATAAGGTAGGAAGGAGACGATAAATATGGCAGAACAAGTACAAGAAATGTTTGAGCAGGTTCAGGAAGTATTAGATAAATTGCGTCCATTTCTTCTTCGCGATGGAGGAGATTGTGAATTAGTTGATGTTGAGGATGGTATTGTAAAACTTCGTTTACTAGGTGCATGCGGTAGCTGCCCGAGCTCAACAATTACCCTAAAAGCAGGAATCGAAAGAGCACTATTAGAAGAAGTTCCTGGCGTAGTCGAAGTAGAACAAGTATTTTAATTAAGATAAAAAGCGATTGCTTCAATGAGCAATCGCTTTTTTTATTACCTCATCAGCAGCCAGTCTAATTGAGGTATTTTTAATGGTTTTAACGGGGCACCTACAGTATGAAAAAAATGGCCCAAAAAACGCTCATACTCTGTTGATTGCTTTAACATCTTACTTAACTGTTCTTCCAAAAGCTTCTTTTCCTGCTCAGACCGAGTTATATAGTAATTTTCAATACACTCAAAGTAATGAAGCGGAAATAATAAACGAGAAAATAATAACCGCCATGAAAAAGAGGTTAAGGGGGCAATACTTTGATAATCGACGAAAAACTGCCTCACATCATTCTGGTAAGTTTGTGTGTTTCGGAAGTATCGCTCTCTCGTCCATTCTGCAAGGTCACGGCTGCCATGATCAAAAACCCAGTCGAATGGGTCCTTAATGTAATAGTTAGCTCCCCAAGAGTCATTTGAAAAACGTTCGTGACACACCGTTCCGCTATCCGATTCTTTCGGCTCATCATCAAGCTCGGTATCCACTAAGTATTGGATGGCATTTTCGGTTAAACCAATATAGTATGGAAAAGAATCAATAAACATCCTTTCAAAATCATCGTCAGGTGTTTGGAACAAAAGATCACTCCATACCTTTTCAATTTGATCAAGTCGCTTCTCCCATAATTGCTTCCATTGTCCAATTCTGCTTGTTCTTTCAATTTTGAATGGGACTGTTCTCCCCCGCTCATGAAATTTAGCTAACTTTCTCCCTAGTTTCACTTTCGCGTGTTTTTCTGTTTGCCGATTTGCCAGAACACAATATTGGTGATTTTCCCAGGATGTAATAAATCCGCCCTCAATAGATTGTAGAAATGCTGGCACATGAGAATCCCCATTATTCCTCAAATGTTCTGCTATTCTCTCTAATTCATTGATATCCTCTGCTTCCCTTCCATCAGATTTCGCAACCAAATAAAGCCATCCATTTCCTCTCAGGGCATCGTAGGAGTCTAGTTTTACGTATTCATTGACTTGTATTCCAAATTTATTTTCAAGTAATTTTTGAAGCACCCTTCCACCTCTTCTCTTTTCTACTCTTATGTCATATATATGTAGTAGCCCAAAAAACTTGTTGTCTTCTTACGTAATAAAAGTATAAGAAAAACGTTATAGGAGAAATCTGTAAGGAGGGTGATGGTTTATTCGTTCCTTTTCAAAATACGGTGCATATGTTAAAAAACAAGAATAGTGAAAAATTCCAAGGAAAAGGTGATAAATGGATGGCAGAAGATAAAAAAATGGATTTAACAGAAGAAACGGCACGAAGATGGATTAAAGAAAGAGGCGTTGATATTCAGGATATCGCGGATTTAGTCTATTTCTTGCAGGAAAAATACCATGAGAACCTAAAAATGGAAGACTGTATTGCGAATGTAGAACGCGTCATATCAAAACGTGAGGTTCAAAATGCCATCATAACAGGAATTCAACTGGATATGTTAGCCGAGAAAAACATGCTGGAAGAACCGATCCAATCCATTATTAAAACAGATGAAAGCCTTTATGGTGTCGATGAGATTCTAGCACTATCCATCGTGAATGTGTACGGGTCCATTGGCTTTACGAATTATGGCTATATCGATAAGCAAAAGCCTGGAATATTAGCCCGTTTAAATGATAAATCAACAGGAGAATGCCATACATTTTTAGACGACATTGTCGGTGCAATCGCAGCTGCAGCCTCAAGCCGACTTGCTCACCGAGCAGCACATGTGGAATAGAAAAGCGGAAGCGCCTTGTCCAGGGGCGACAGGCTTAAGACGAGCCGGCGGGAAGGTTGTTCTTTAACCTTCCTGACGGATTGGCTTATGACCCCGAGCCCCCTAGGCGCTGAAGCTAGACAATTCTCAAAGTCGAAAATTACATCCTTTTCTTACGGCTCCCATTGATCCAATGAATCTATGGCATATGTAGGTTTTCGGTCATATCCTGCAAGTAATTCCTTCGTTGTGACACCCGTGTGAACTAACAAGGTATCAAGCCCTGCATTCATCCCCGCTAAAATATCGGTATCATAATAATCGCCCACCATGAGTGTCTCTTCTTTAGTAGCGCCCAACACCTTTAACGCCTGCTCCATAATGATCGACTCAGGCTTTCCAATAAAAGTCGGCTTGGTTTGTGTTGAAACGGCAATCACAGAGGTAAGCGAACCATTTCCAGGGACTAAGCCTCTTTCCGTGGGTATCGCTATGTCTCCGTTTGTAGAGATAAAGGAAGCGCCATTACGGACAGCCAGGCATGCTACTGCTAATTTTTCATAGCTAATCTCGCGGTCAATACCGATGACAACATATTCTGCATTCTCCGTGGCAAATGTGAATTTCTTTTCCTCCATAGCCATACGAAGACCTTCCTCACCTATTACATAAACGGACGCATCTTGCTTTTGACTATAGATATAATTAGCTGTTGCCTGGCTTGTTGTAAAAACAAGGTCCTCATGAGCAGGAATATCAAAATCTAATAGCTTTTGAGCTACTTGGGCTGGTGTCCGTGATGAATTATTAGTTACGAATAAATATGGAATACTCTTTTCCTTTAATTTTTTCACAAAAACTCCTGCTGCTTCAATTTTTTCCGAACCTTTATACATCGTTCCATCAAGATCAATTAAATAACCTTTATACTTTTTCATGTAATCACCCCTATATGTATCATATCCGATAAATAAAAAGAACCGCAAAAGCGGTTAGTAAATTCTTAAATAAATGCAGATACAGGACCCAGTTCATTCTCAAGATAGTCTCGCACATTCTTAGGGAATAAAGCTAACTCGTTAAGAAGACTGGAGAACTGATATTCAAGGTCATTATGATCAATTTCCGTATACAACTGGACGAGAACCTTACGATAATGGACGAGTGTTTTTAAGCTTTTACCCGTTTCCTCTGTAATAACCTTTTCATCGATTAAAATCTCAATGATATCTTCGTAACTCCCAGGGTCCCTCATAATAAACCCATCTATCATTGCGTTACCCACATCTAACACTGATTCAATCATTAAATGCGTAATCCGTTCTAATGCTGCTTTTTCTATCGGTGTGGACCATTGGTCCTGATTAGAAAATAGACTGATTTGCTTTTCTAGAAACACCAATGTGGTCTCCAACTTTTCGCGGTCTACAAAATACATTTCATCCACTTCCTCTTTCATAATCACTTATGTTGCAATTTCATCAAAAAACATCGCTGGACGGGCATAAAAATTACCCTGTGCCAAGTCAACATTATTTCTCGTTAATACGGATGCCTCTTCTTGGTTTTCAATACCTTCAGCCACCACTAAAGATCCTGCCTCTTTTGCAACAAGAAGCAATCCCTTTAACATAGACTCCTTAACAGAGTTTTTATCTATATTTTCTATCACGGAACGATCTATTTTTATTATGTCGGGCATAAGTTCACTAATGGTATTTAAGCTTGCATAACCCGCTCCTGTATCGTCAACAGCAATCTTAAAACCCATTAAGCGCAATACATTAATATTAAACGCAAAATTCTTCAATCCCTCAATGGAATCCCGTTCTGTGACCTCAAAAGTAATTTGTTTCGGGGATATTCCCCTATATTTCTGAAGCAGTTTTTTCAAATCACTTGTAAATCTAATATTCCCTAAAGTTAAAGGGGTGCAATTAACAAATATATCTTGATGGCAGCGGGACGCTTTTACTTGCTGGAGCATTTTTTCCATTACAATCATTTCTAATTCGTACAAACGTCCTGTTTGTCTAGCAACTGAAAAAAGCTGTAAAGGAGCTTCTAGAACGGTCCCTTTAGGTCCACGAGTAAGCAGTTCCCATGCCCGTATCTCACTTGTGGCAACATCGATAATAGGCTGCGCAAACAAAGTAATATTCTTTTTGGTAATAATTTTATTAATCGCCAAGATCATTTCATTAATCTCTAGCTGCTCCCGCTTTTCTGCCATACCAATTGCCTGTCTATGTGCTTTAAATATAGATTCTTGGATAGAATAATCATATTTATCCACAAACATATACCCAACCTCAAAAGTTGGATACACAGAAGAATACAGTTTCATGTAGCTATTCGATACCTCGTCTGTTAATTTTTTCAACAGGATATCAATATTTGAAATAGAATGTCTATCGTGGTCAACGGTAATTAATAGCGTAATTCCTTCCCCATAATAATCATTAAGAGTAATTAACTCCTTTGGGTTAACGGTCTGTTCGACGGCGTTTTGAAAAAGTTTCTTTATGTTTTTCAACAATTTAGAATGCTGGCGGGCGTCTGCTTGTTCTATTAAATCATGTAGGTTACTTAATTTAAAAACAATTACCACTACCTCATGCCCTGCCTCAAAAGCGTTCGTTACCCCTTCCAATAAAGGATTACGCAAGTTAAATTGAGGAGGGTAATACCGCATGGACGAAAGAGGTAAAATAATCTTTCCCCATTGCATTACACTCTTAACTTTTTTCATGTAACGACAGTCCACGGAATCCATCCCTCTCAAAAACAACATACGACAATAATAAGTCTATTGTAACACAATTTGACAAAATCCGTTTTTTCTTTCAGTAAATTTTTAGCAATTTTCTATTAACGCCAAATATTCCCCCATTTCCTGATTATTTGGTAATATAAAAAGGATCCAATAAATTAATTAAAGGAGCACATTACATGAAAGAACGTTTTTTCTTATATGATGATACAGAGGATACAAAGACACGATTTGTAAGTTTTGTTGGTGACAACCAGCGCTTTGATTTGGCGATTGTTAAAACAGATCGTCATTATGGAAAGAGTCTTGTACTCGATTTACAAGGGAATCGTTTTGCGATTATCGGTGAGGATGACTTGAAAGAGGAAGGGTATATAGAATACGCTTTCCAATTGAATGAAGAGGACGCCGAAGAGTTACGTTCCTTTTTATTAGAATTAATTTAATTTTTTATCACTCCTTACTACATAATAAAAACAAAAGGAGTGATAGTATGGCGGAAAAAGAATCAAGAAGTTATTTTGATCTGTCTAATGTTGAAAAACGGAAGAACTTTCTGACCGCAGAGGAATTTCCAGATGGCCCATTTGGATCTCCAATTCGTAAAGATGAACCTGTTCAAAATAAAAGTACTCCATGGCAGGAAGGGCAGCGTTATTATAGCAACTTTAATTATGAGAATAAGACCTTTCATCAGGATATTCCTCGTCAAATGGAAGGGGCTCACCCGACACATGACGACCCAAATAAAGAGGAACAACCTCCTTATACGCATTAAAGCCTCAGCACGTTAACCAGCGCTGAAGCTTGCAGATACCATAATAAAGGCTTGCCATTTTGGCCAGCCCTTTTTTATTACTTTTTGACTTTTTTCAAGACAAAATAAGCACAGCCAAAATTACAGTATTCATATAAATATTCACTTAATGTACTGATTTTGGTATCAAAAGTAGCTTTTTGATTCTGATCTTCAAAAAAGCCTTTAAGCCGGAGTTGTCCATATCCCCAATCCCCGACAATATAATCATATCTGGATAATATATCACTGTATCTCGCCTTTAGAGCCTCCTCATTAAAGGCATCTCTATGTTCCTGCACGATTTCATACGTGGCGCCGTTTATATTGATCATGTTATCACCTCAAATTTACCAGTCAATCTTTCTTTCATTATAACCGATTCACCATCAATTACTAAGAAAAAAAATCAGTTATTTGGCTATTCTATAAAAAGGAGGTGCTTAAAGTGAAAAAATGGCCGATAATGATTGTTTTTTGTTTACTCCTAACAGCAGCAGGCTGCGCAAGGGATATGGCAAATCGTGACGTTTATAAAGAAAATGGAGATACCATAAATGTCAATAACAAACGTGAAGAGCTTTATAATGAAGGCGGCAGCCAGGGTGTTCGAAATGTAAGTGATGATTATGGCTTTGTCCGTCATCAAAAAAGCCCGATTCAAGGTGACAGGGGTGGAACTCAACACTACGCAGCGATAGACCGTGAACAAGTGGCTAATATTATTAGTCAGTTAAGCACAGATATTCCGAATGTTGATGATGTTGCCACTCTTGTGACCGACCAGGAAGTTCTCGTTTCCTATGATACAGATTCAAAAGACCGTAACCGGACCGCAGACCAAGTAAAGAGAACGGCTATGTCTGTGGTCCCTAGATACTATCATGTATATGTTTCAGACAATACAAAATTAATGCGCGATGTAGAAAATTTGGCAAATCTGGATTCCACTAGTCACAATGCCAGAAATTTAGTGAATGGTTTAATTACACAAATGAAGAAATCGCCGCAAGGAAATCGCATAAGCGATAACGAAGACGAAAACGGTGCTACCGCAGATGATAATATGAATACAACCCGCTAACAAAAAGAGTTCAGCCCAAGCGGACTGAACTCTTTTACTATTTAGACTAAGCTTCTTTGGCTTCTGTTTCACCAAGCAATTGTTTGTGTTTGGCAGCAGCATTCACTTGTTCATCTGCATGGTAGGATGAACGGACTAATGGACCTGCTTCACAATGACTAAAACCTTTTGTGAGGGCAATTTCGCGTAATTCAGCGAATTCCTCAGGGCGATAATATTTTTCAACCTTCAGATGGCTTTTTGACGGTTGTAAATATTGTCCAATCGTCATAATATCCACATGATTTGCTCTAAGGTCATCCATGACCTCAATAATTTCTTCTTTTGTTTCGCCCAGTCCAACCATTAAGCTGGATTTAGTTGGGATAGTTGGCTGCATTTCTTTTGCTCTACGTAAAAATTCTAATGAACGGTCATACTTTGCACGTGCTCTAACTCTTGGTGTTAGTCGTCTTACCGTTTCAATATTATGATTCAGAATGTCAGGTTTTGCATCCATCAATAAGGCTAGGTTTTCTTCTTTCCCGCCCATATCTGAAGGAAGAACTTCAATGCTTGTAAAAGGATTTTTTCTTCTAATCGCTCTAACGGTTTCAGCAAAAACAGCTGCACCGCCATCTTTTAAATCATCCCTCGCCACTGCAGTGACCACAACATGTTTTAAGTTCATTAATTGAACAGAGTCTGCCACGCGTTCTGGTTCAGCCAAATCTAATTCTGTTGGCAATCCTGTTTTAACGGCACAGAAACGGCAGGCACGTGTACATGTATCACCAAGGATCATGAAGGTAGCCGTTCTTCTCTCAGCCCAGCATTCATGAATATTAGGGCAGCGCGCTTCTTCACAAACCGTATGTAGATTTTTCTCGCGCATCATTTTTTTTAATCCTGTATAATGTTCATTCGTATTTAATTTTATTTTCAACCATTCCGGTTTTCTTAGGTATTCACTATTCCTGCTCACTTTTCCACCCCTATAAATGAGTTTGCTCCTTGTCACTTTACCATACTTTTTGTCACTACAACAAGCAGACAACTTCGTAAGCTCTATTTCCAATTATTGTCCATAATGAAATTGCCTAGAAATCATAAACTAAAAGCGTACAATAATCGGAAGGAGGATTCCTGTGCGGGCATTTCTGATAATTGGAACAATCCTCTTATTTATGAGCTTTTCTCTCAGGGATGCTCATGCTAAAGGTCCTGATGAATATCAGGAAAGAATGAAGCTATACAAAAAGGTTGAAACTGTTACACTCATTCCTTGGTATTACTTAGCTGCTGTGGATCAGTATGAAAGGACTATTCGGCAGGTACGCAAAGATTTACCTAAAGCAGAAAGTGTAATTGGCATTTATTTCACTCCGGAGAAATGGGCTGGACCCACAAATCCAAATCCTGAAGAAGAAAACCCAGCAATTATCCAATTTTTCAATGGTATGGGCGTCGATGGGGATGGAGATGGAAAAGCTAGTTTAAAGAGTGACGAAGATGTCTTATATACTTTCGCCAATTATCTTCTTTCATATGGAATAGACGATGATAATATTAAAATTGGGTTATGGAATTATTATCACCGTGACAAAACAGTTAGCATTATAGTTGGGAAGGCGAAAATGTACCGCCATTTTGGCCGGTTAGATTTAGATACCCATGTATTCCCGCTGCCCTTACGCAGCAATCACAGTTATCGCAGTACGTGGGGCGATGCAAGGGGCTGGGGCGGCAGAAGAATTCATGAGGGTACCGATATTTTTGCAGGTTACGGTGTTCCAGTACGTGCTACAAACTATGGCATAGTGGAAATGAAGGGCTGGAATAAGTTCGGCGGCTGGAGAGTTGGAATTCGTGATATTAATAATACGTATCATTATTTTGCTCATCTTAGCGGTTTTGCTAAAGATTTAAAGGTTGGACAAATCGTTGAACCCGGAACCTTGATTGGCGGAGTGGGCAGTTCCGGATATGGACCTCCGGGAACATCTGGAAAGTTTCCACCTCATTTGCACTATGGTATGTATAAAGATAACGGTTATACCGAATGGTCTTTTGACCCAACCCCGCATTTAAGATTGTGGAAACAGCAAGAAAGACAAGCATTAAAATCGAAAAAATAGGACTGTCCTTTTGACAGTCCTTCTAATTCTGAGGAGAAGGTATTTCAATGGATGGTGTAACACCATTCCCACCATTATTATAAAATTGTGGTACATCGCCCTGAATTAATCTTCCTCCAACAGGAATTTTCTGCTCTAGTTTGGTAATTTCAGTTGCAAACGGAGTTATAATTTGTACGGACACCTCTAAATGAATAGCAACATCAATCCATGTATTATTGATGCCCATCGGTTTTGGGTCGATTTTTACATCAGGTCGTACCTCACCAATCGCATGAAATCTAACGGGTATTTTAGGACCTAAATTTCCTAACAAAGCCATGTTGGTGGCTTGCCCCAATGGAACATTCCAAACAATCCCATCCTCTCTTTCCTCATTCACCTCAATATCAACGTCTGTTAATTGCTCTAATGAGGCGAGATCCCCTTTCTCTGCCGCATTTAAGTTTTTTTGTATCTCATTGGTGATTTCAGATAACTTTTGATTGATCACTTCTGTATTTAAACTAGCGCTCGGCTGCGCACCATTTTCTCCCGGCTCTACTGCGATGACATCCCCTACCTCTACGGTTTTTTTATTAATGGCTTTATTGATTACCTGCGAGGCGATTTGATTCGTTTTTGATTCCGCATATCTCATCAGGGAAGGCTCAATACCTTTATTAACCAGCCATATTCCCATTGCAGTAGATAAAATAAAAAAGACAAACGATAATAACAAAACGTATCGGAAAGGTAACGGTCCCCGTTTTCGGTGACGCACTCGAAACTTAGCCAAATATGATCCCCCCTTACATGTTATATGTATGCGGGAAAGGGATGAACTAGCCTATAAATTTATACTAGCTTGCTTGACATAAGAAAAAGCCTGCACGAATGCAAGCTTTCATACCATTTTCAACAAGGCGTCTTTTCCGATCATTCCTTTTGTAATCCCGATTGCTTCTGCCTCAGCTGTAACCGACTCCATTGGAGCATTAAGGAGCTGTTCAATCGTTCTTACACCCACTGCTCTAGCGGCAATGATTTTGCGATCCTTTAACTTTTCATTTAATAACCCAACATCTAAAGCACCGCACATGATATATCCCTTATCATTGCTTATTGAGAGCAGTGTAGTTTTCGGCAGCAAGACAGTAACAGCCAAGAACGTGTGACCATTAATCTCTACCGGTGATAACTCAATCAATTTACACACTCCCTTCCTCACTATCAACTTATGAAAGCGAGAGAAAAAGCGTGTATACATTTTAGGACTACTTTTCTAATTTCCATTTCAGTATGTCCCGTAAAAATTCAGGAAGAAAATATTCCTTTTTCTTCTGTGGAAAAACCTCTTTGAAAAAATGTCCGAAGGTAAACATATCTGGTACCGCAAGCGTATAGCGTTGGGTTAAATCTAGTGGATGACCATTGACATAGATGTCGTTGTTTTCATTAAAGGTAATCCTGTCATATATACTTGCTCCCATCACTGTTCCCCTAAAACCAAGCCCGGCCACTTGCTGCTGTGCCCAGTTTTCATCCCTTGTTTCAAGTAATACCTTCTTTAATTCACTGCCTGTTAGTTCAATTTTACAAGGATTAATCGGGTGTGGACAAATAGAAAGCAAATCATACAATGTCACCTTACTTGATAATGGACCCAAAATAAGACCACTATTCATAAATGCACAATCTGCTCTGCACCATTCTCTTAGCGCTTGACAAAGGAGCTGTGCAAGTTCCGTTTCTTGGAATAAATCATGCGTGTATTCATTAGGAACCGTTTTAATTTTTTGATTTAACAATTTCTTACCTTTACGGTAAAGCTCCTTATAAATCATTTTCTCATTTGGTACCGGAAGAAGCTCCATTACATTATATAATACCGCTTGTTTGCTGTTTATTTGTCTCTCATCAACTTGAATGGAAACATGCCCTACAAATCTTCCATGCTTACCAGCCCCAGCAAGTAATGTATCTCCCTCCAACTTTCCCTCAGGAAGTTTATGGTGGGTGTGACCGCCAAGAATGATATCGACCTCTGGAAATTCCCTTGCAATTTGTTCATCATGGTTCAGTCCTAGGTGAGATAGCAAGATAATGACATCTGATTGAGATCTAAGTGGCTGTATCCATTTTTTCAACTCTTCAAGAGGTTCTGTAAGCTGCCAGCCTAATAACTCATACAAGAGCGAATAATAGGCTGTTAATCCAATCACACCAATTCTCGTACCCTTTTGGGTCTGATAAATTTTGTATGGTTCCAGCCACGCTGGATACTGCCTGTTACTGTTATAGAGATTAGCCAGTATAACATCAAATTTTCTGTTGTCATACAAATGATTCAGCCCTTCATAAGGGAAGTTGATACCCTCATTGTTACCAATCGTAACGGCGGTATAACCGCTATCATTTAACAACTCAATATTTCCTTGCCCCTGGGTTCCCTCAGAAAGCGGGTGCCACCGGTCAATAAAATCACCAATGTCAAAGAGAAAAAATTCCTCCCCCGCTTCTTCGTGATATTTTCTTCGGCTAGTTAAGAAATGCTGAATTCGCGACCATCGCTTTAAATGGCTATGAAGGTCATTTGTATGATATATGTGAATGAATTCCATGGATAACTCGCATCCTTTTTAACCAATAATACCTTGATAGATTAATCGTATGCCGACAATTATTAATATGGTTCGCAGTAAAAAAACAATGGTTTTGCTTTTTAGCCTTGTGTTTAAATAGACACCGACCTTTGCACCAATCCATGCTCCAGGAACTAATGCCAGTGCAAGCAGCCAATCAACATTTCCTAGAGTGATATGGGTAATCGAGCTTAGGATGGATGTTGGTAATATCATAAACATGGATGTGGCTGTTGCGACGTGTGGCGGAAAGAAAAAGAACAGAATCATGGTTGGCACCATCAACGATCCCCCGCCAACACCTAAGATACCGGATAAAAAGCCGACGACAAACGAAATAATGACTCCCATCACAGGGTTAAATCCATACTCAAAGATTTTTCCTGAGTTATCCGTAAAGCTTCGGACAATCCCCTTATCTTTACGATAAGGAACCGGTTTTACTTTATCTTTTAATAACAGTACAAAAGAAACAAATATGATAAAAATGCCAAAAAATAAATTAAATGATTTTAAATCTAATATTTCCGTTACCCATGCCCCTAGGATACTTCCCGGACCACTCCCAATTAAAAATATCAATCCACTTTTATAATCCACCGTTTTATGCTTCATATAAGCTAAAGTGGAGGAAAGTCCGGTGAAAATCATTGTAAAAAGGGAGGTGCCCACAGCTGTTTGAGGGGAAATATAACCAAATGTAGACAGAGAGCCTAAAAAGAGCAAAGAAGGAACAATTACGATCCCTCCTCCCAATCCAATTAAACTTCCTAATGAACTGCCTGCTATTCCTATCAGTATTAAAACAATCCACTCCATACTATTTCTCCTTTAATTCAAAATAGATCCAGTTGTCTAGGAGCTAGGTCCTCATATTTTATATCTAAAAGGTTAATCATTGCTTTGGCGTTATCTGCCGCGTCTCCGCCTGAATTATTGTTAAAGAGAACATAGACATTAGCAGAATCCTTGGCTAATTTCCTAATAATATTTGCCCATTCTTGGAGTTCTTGTTGATTATAACGATAGAGGTAGCGAACCTCACGCCAATTTTCAGCCTGACGTTTTTGCCAGCCATGCACGTTTCGTCCATGGAATCGAATGAGAAGTTTTTCAGAGTTAATCGCCTCTAATATGGCTGGAATGGAGCCCGCCCCTGATTGGGGTTCATCACAAATACTATGTATCCATTTTTCCTCTTTCATAAAATCTAATGTATGCTGGCGAATTCGGGGTGTAAACCAAGATTGGTGCCTGAACTCAAGCGCACAGGGTACATCTCCCATAACATTTTTGCACCAACGTAAATATTCAACGTTTTCCCGCTTACAATCGAACCAAGGCGGGAACTGAAAAAGGACCATTGCCAATTTGTTTGCTTCTATGTATGGTTCTAGAGATTCTTTAAAAGCCTGAAACAGTTCTTGTTTGGTAGCGAATGGAGTTTCTCCGCGCTGATGGCCTGTCATCCCCTGGTAGGCCTTCACGACGAACTGAAACGAGGTAGGGGTATCATTCACCCATTTAGCTGCATTCCGCTTCGGTTGAATCGCATAAAAAGCATTATCCACTTCAACTGTTGGAAAATGACCTGCATATTCTTTTAACTTATCACGTGGAGGCACTTGACCAGGATATAAGCTATCATGATCTCCCCAACCTGTTACACCGATGTAAATCATCCTATATCACCTCCACCTGCGTAATAATAATATACCCCTAGTTGGGACTTTCTGCTATCCGCAAGTATTTCTTGCTATCCGCCAGTATTTCTCGCCATCCTCCAGTATTTCTCGCCATCCGCCAGTATTTCTTGCCCCAGCTAAGTAGTTCGAAAAACAAAATAAATCCCCCTGCCTATAGGGCAAGCGGATTACTATTTTCAGCCCATATTTCAACTGATAGAAGGGAAGGCTTTTGTTATTAAGCTAGTTTAATCTGAACCGCTTCAATCCGTAACGCTTGCCCTGTGGTACCTGCTACTTCACCGTTTTTCTTCCAATCCGTCCAACCAGCATCCTGCACATGTACCCTATATAAAATAGTATGTTGATCACTTTTTATTTTGATTGCTTCTAGGCGTAATCCTTCCCCCACAGTTCCAAAAATTTCACCATTTGTTCTTACAGTTGTCCATCCTTTATTTTCAACGTGACCTTCCATTTCTAACCTTGCATTAGAATTTTCTAATCTTACCGTTAATGCCTCAAGCCTTAAAGACCTGCCCGTAGTTCCTGCTGTTTCTCCATTCCTCCTTGGTCCTTGCCAGCCTATGTTTTCCACATGTGCTTCATACACAACAGAGGGTCCAGGCGGTCCTACTGGTGCTGGTTTCTTAGTCAAACCGTAAAATTGAACTAAACCATTGACGATACCTTGTGCACATTTCCTTCGGTATTCATCAGATTTAAGCAATGCTAAATCCTCATTATTGGTCATAAACCCACATTCAATTAAAAGTGCGTCCATGTTGGTTTGACGTAAGATAGCAAAGTCAGCACGCTTCACACCGCGATTGGGCATGCCGGTTATATTTATTGTATTATCATGAATCATTCGTGCCAGATTATCGGTGCTTGTAGGTGTATTGAGGTAAATATAGGTTTCTATCCCTCTTGCAGAAGCTGCTCCAGCGTTTGCGTGGATGCTTACCAAACAATTTACTTGTAAGCGGTTGGCTAAGTCTGCACGTGCATTTAGACTCGTATCAATAGC
Source organism: Neobacillus sp. NPDC093182 (assembly GCF_044754045.1). Lineage (NCBI taxonomy): Bacteria > Bacillati > Bacillota > Bacilli > Caryophanales > Bacillaceae > Neobacillus > Neobacillus sp. NPDC093182. Next base: position 173,590 of record NZ_JBIVOI010000005.1, on the reverse strand, counting down.
ATCGTTTAAATCGTGAGAGAAGAATACCTCTACTCCATTATATTGAGCAAGTAGGTTGGCTGTATGAATAGCTGTTGCCTTATTAAATTCAAATTCGCGCATACTCCCATCTGGAGCACGTTTTCCAGGCGTGTTAATATCGTGGCCAGGATCTAACATAATTTTTACCATTATCATCATCTCCCTTAGTATATTAAATGAACTAATATTCACTTTTGTATAGGTCAAAAGGGCAAAAAATATGTATGGTTAACATTTATGTTGTTTGTCCTGTGGCTTTGAAAGAAAAGGAGACGAACTGAAAAGTTCGTCTCCTTTAGTGGTTTAACCGATAGAACCTTCCATTTCAAACTTAATCAGGCGGTTCATTTCGACTGCGTATTCCATTGGTAATTCTTTCGTAAATGGTTCAATGAAGCCCATTACGATCATTTCAGTTGCTTCTTGTTCTGAAATACCACGGCTCATCAAGTAGAAGAGCTGTTCTTCAGATACTTTTGAAACTTTTGCTTCGTGCTCAAGTGAAATGTTATCGTTTAGGATTTCGTTGTAAGGGATTGTATCGGAAGTTGATTGATTATCCATAATCAACGTATCACATTCGATATTTGCACGAGCACCATCCGCTTTACGTCCAAAGTGAACAACACCACGATAAGTAACTTTACCGCCATGCTTTGAAATCGATTTTGAAACAATGGTTGAAGAAGTGTTAGGAGCTAAATGAATCATCTTTGCTCCTGCATCCTGGTGCTGACCTTTACCTGCGATCGCAATGGATAAAGTCATACCACGTGCACCTTCACCTTTTAAAATAACAGCTGGGTACTTCATCGTTAATTTTGAACCGATGTTCCCATCTATCCATTCCATTGTTGCATTCGCTTCACAAACAGCACGCTTCGTAACTAAGTTGAATACATTGTTTGCCCAGTTTTGGATCGTTGTATAACGGCAATAAGCGTCTTTTTTAATGATAATTTCAACAACCGCACTATGAAGTGAATTTGTTGTATAAACAGGTGCAGTACAGCCTTCTACATAATGAACATGTGCGCCTTCATCAACGATGATTAACGTACGCTCAAATTGCCCCATATTTTCAGAGTTAATTCGGAAGTACGCTTGTAAAGGTGTATCTACTTTTACACCTGGTGGTACGTAGATGAAAGAACCGCCAGACCAAACAGCAGAATTCAAGGCAGAAAATTTGTTATCTGTTGGCGGAATAACCTTTGCCCAGTGCTCACGGAAGATATCCTCATTCTCTCTAAGAGCAGAATCAGTATCTTTAAAGACGATACCTAAATCCTCAAGTTCTTCCTTCATATTATGGTAAACAACCTCAGATTCGTACTGAGCAGATACACCAGCAAGGTACTTCTGCTCTGCTTCAGGAATCCCTAGTTTGTCAAACGTTGCTTTAATTTCTTCAGGGACTTCATCCCATGATTTTTCCGATTTCTCAGATGGTTTTACATAATAAGTGATTTCGTCAAAATTCAATGAGCCTAAATCTCCGCCCCATTGAGGCATTGGCATTTTATAAAAATGCTCAAGTGATTTTAAACGGAAGTCTAGCATCCATTGTGGTTCATTTTTAAGTTTTGAAATCTCTTCAACAATTTCACTTGTTAGACCACGTTTTGATCGGAATATGGAAACGTCCTTATCGGCAAATCCGTATTTATAATCACCGATTTCCGGCATTTTCTTCGCCATCGTCGTATTCCTCCATTTCATAAACAACTAGGGAAGGATCCCTAGGTTGTTCTATTGTTGTTCCTCTTCATTCAATCCTTTTTCCATTGCCTTCCATGCAAGCGTAGCACATTTGATTCGGGCTGGGAATTTAGAGACACCCTGAAGTGCCTCGATGTCACCTAAGTCCACATCATCATCGTAGTCTTTCCCTTGAATCATATCGGAGAATATCTTTGAAAGCCTAATCGCTTCCTCTACTTTTTTCCCCTTGATGGCTTGGGTCATCATCGAAGCAGATGACATCGATATTGAACAGCCTTCTCCTTCAAATCCTACATCCTTAACGATTCCATTTTCAACTTTAAATGTCAATTGAATTCGGTCGCCACAAGTAGGATTGTTCATATTGATGGTGTGACTGCCATCCTCTAACAGTCCGCGGTTACGCGGCTTTTTATAGTGATCCATAATAACTTGACGGTAAAGTGCATCTAAATTAGAAGACATCGCTGAAATACTCCTTTGTTTTAACAAGTCCTTCAACCAGCTTATCAATATCGTCTTCTGTGTTGTATAAATAAAAGCTTGCACGAGCAGTAGCTGAAGCCTTCAACCATTTCATCAACGGCTGTGCGCAGTGGTGTCCTGCACGGACAGCTATACCTTCCGCGTCAAGGACAGTTGCCACATCATGCGGGTGTACATCACTAATATTAAAAGTAACGAGACCTGCACGTTTTGCGGCGTCTAACGGTCCATAAATCGTCATCCCAGGTACAGAAGACATTTTTTCCAAAGCGTAGGCAGCAAGCTTATGCTCGTGTTCTGCAATATTATCTAAGCCAATTTCATTTAAAAAGTCGATTGCAGCTCCAAGACCAATCGCACCTGCAATAATCGGTGTTCCCGCTTCGAACTTCCACGGCAGCTCTTTCCATGTTGATTCTTGTAAATGAACGAAATCAATCATTTCCCCGCCGAATTCGATTGGTTCCATATTTTCTAACAAATGCTTTTTCCCGTAAAGAACTCCGATACCCGTAGGAGCACACATCTTATGTCCGGAAAAAGCCAAGAAGTCACAATCTAAATCTTGAACATCTATTTTCATATGAGGCGCACTTTGGGCCCCATCGACTACCATAATCGCGCCATTCTCATGTGCAATTTTAGCAATTTCCTTAACAGGATTAATAACACCTAGTACATTTGAAACCTGCATAACAGAAACAACACGAGTATTTGCTGTAATGGTGGCTTTTACATCTTCAAGTGATATTGTGCCATCTTCCTGAAGCGGGATGTACTTTAACACTGCTCCAGTTCGTTTTGCCACCTGCTGCCAAGGAATAATATTACTGTGGTGTTCCATATACGTAATGACAATTTCGTCACCAGCGTTTAAGTTTACAGCTGCATAGCTTGCAGCAACTGTATTTAAAGCTGTCGTGGTTCCCCTGGTAAAAATAACTTCTTGGGTTGATTTTGCATTAATGAATTTACGAACCTTTTCCCGTGCACCTTCGTAGGCATCCGTTGCGCGTGTTCCAAGCGTGTGAACACCACGATGAACATTGGAATTGATTTCTTTATAATATTTCTCCACTGTCTCAATGACTTGGATTGGTTTTTGAGATGTTGCTGAACTATCGAGATAGACAAGAGGTTTACCGTTTACTTCTTGATCTAAAATAGGGAATTGACGACGAATATCCAGGACATTCATTATCGTACTTTCCTTTCAATTACAGCTGTTAACTGCTTCTTTACTCCTTCAATTGGCAGCTGGTTTACTACTGGAGCAAGGAAACCATGAATAACCAAACGTTCTGCTTCCTTTTTCGGAATTCCGCGGCTCATTAGGTAGTATAGCTGCACAGGATCCACACGGCCAACTGAAGCAGCATGACCTGCTGTTACGTCATCTTCATCAATGAGAAGAATAGGATTTGCGTCACCGCGAGCTTTTTCACTTAGCATAAGTACACGTGATTCTTGTTCAGCATTGGATTTTGAAGCACCATGCAGGATATGACCAATTCCATTAAAAATGGAAGAAGCGCTGTCCTTCATAACACCGTGCTTTAAAATATAACCTTCGCTGTTTTTCCCATAATGAACAACTTTTGTTGTAAAGTTTTGAATCTGCTCACCACGTCCAACAACCACTGTTTTTGTATCACCATAAGCACCATCACCAACTAAGTTGGTTGTATTCTCAGAAATGGTATTTCCTTCATTCATTAATCCAAGTGCCCATTCAATTCTAGCATCTCTTCCAGCTGATCCACGACGATTCACGTACGTGGTGATCCCTTTTGCAAGAGTATCAACTGCACCATACTGAACTTTTGCACCAGCTTTTGCAATGACCTCTGTTACGATATTAAAGACACTATTAGCAGTTTCAAGAGTTGATAGGTAATTTTCTACGTACGTAACTGCGCTGTTATCATCAGCTACAACTAAAACATGATTAACAAGGTTTGCTTCTGCAGAATCATGTAAATAAATGGAATGAATCGGTTCTTTAATTTCAACATTTTTAGGAATGTACAAGAATGCTCCGCCATTCATAAGTGCTGCATGAAGGGCAATCAGGCGGTGTTCGTCTGTTTTAACTGCGTCTGTTAACAAGTACTTCTGTACCAGCTCGCTATGTTCACGAACGGCAGTAAAGATATCCGTAAAAATGACGCCTTGCCCCTTTAATTCCTGTGTTAAAGAAATATAGGCAGGGGTATGATTTCGTTGAATATAAAGATTTTTTGCTGTCGATTCATCACCAATTAATGCTTTTACTTCTTCTGGAAGCTCAGCTAGTGAAGAAAAAGTTTCACTTTTCACGGTAGTGGAATCAAATTGAGTAAAGTTCCACTTATCAATTTTTGTTTTATCCGGTCTTGGCATTGGAAGAGATTCGCTCAATTCTAATGCTTTTAAACGCAATTCTTCCATCCACACAGGCTCGTTCAATTCTTTAGAAAATGAACGAACAAAATCTTTATCATATGATAAATTCGTTTCTGTTGTCATCATTATCCTCCTAACGCTAACTCTTACGCTTCTTGCCCAACTGTTTCATCTTCGATTCCGAGCTCTTGCTTGATCCAGTCATATCCTTCTGCTTCTAAGCGTTGTGCTAGTTCTGGTCCGCCTGATTTTACAACACGGCCCTGCATCATTACGTGCACATAGTCAGGAGTGATATAATTTAAAAGTCTTTGATAGTGAGTAATAATTAAGCAACCGAATTCTTCTCCGCGCATTTCATTGATTCCTTTAGAAACAACCTTTAATGCATCAATGTCCAATCCAGAGTCGATTTCGTCTAAAATCGCAATCCTTGGCTCAAGCATCATTAATTGCAGGATTTCATTACGCTTTTTCTCTCCACCAGAAAATCCTTCATTTAGGTAACGCTGTGCCATATCGAGATCCATTTCAAGGAATTCCATTTGCTTATCCATTTTACGGATGAATTTCATAAGTGAAATTTCATTGCCTTCGCCAAGACGGCTATTTAAGGCAGAACGTAAGAAATCAGCATTTGTTACACCATTAATTTCGCTTGGATATTGCATGGCTAAGAATAGACCAGCACGTGCGCGCTCATCTACTTCCATTTCAAGTACGTTTTGATCATCTAACATAATGGAACCGCTTGTTACTTCATATTTCGGATGACCCATGATAGCAGAAGATAAAGTAGATTTACCAGTACCATTTGGTCCCATGATCGCGTGAATTTCTCCACCTTTTATTTCGAGGTTTACACCTTTTAAAATTTCTTTTCCATCAATTTCTACATGTAAATCTTTGATCGTTAATGTTGACCCAGCCATATATATACCTCCGCAAAGATAATTTTGTATCTTGTAGCCTAAAACACTTAGCCCCAAAATTCATTCTCACTTTATTCTCATTACAATCTTATAACAAATAGAATCTGTTAGCAACTCATAAACAGTAATAACATTCTAGAATAACGAAAGAATTTTTATTTTCACTGAACCCAAACCAAATGAGAATGAATAGGTAGACAAGATGTGTTTGTACTATAATAAATTCGGAATTTTAAAACTTGTGAACGCTTTATGTATTCACATACGAACTAAATCATATCGTATTTATCTCTATTTTGCCAAGATATCAGCATTATTATTTCCTGCCTATTTTTACCTAATAACGTTGTTTCATGTACAGCCTAAAATTTAAATGGACGAAAGCCAGTGAGTTTATTTTTCACTGGCTTTTCGTCTTTCTTATATATTATATTTCTTATTCTGAAACTGGTACAACTGCACCTTTGTACTTTTCTAGGATGAAGTCTTGAATTTCTTTAGAACGCAGCACTTCCACCAATGTTTTGATCGCTTCTTTGTTTTCATCACCTTTACGAACTGCGATTACGTTAACATATGGTGACTCACTATTTTCAATTGCAATGGAATCTTCTAATGGATTAAGACCAGCGTCAATCGCATAGTTTGAGTTGATTAGTACGGCGTCTCCTTCACCATTGTTGTAGATTTGTGGTAATAATGCTGCTTCATAATTTGTATCAAACTTAAGGTTTTTTGTATTTTCTACAACATCTTCCGTTGTTGCGGTTGTTTTATCAATGCCCTCTTTTAATTTAATTAATCCCTCTGCCTCAAGAAGGGAAAGAAGACGTCCATGGTCGGCTACAGAGTTACTCATAATTAATTGTGCACCATCAGGTAAATCATTTAAATCTTTGTATTTTTTAGAGTAAACTCCGATTGGCTCAATGTGGATACCGCCAGCGTTTACAAAGTCATAACCATTTTCTTTAATTTGAGCTGTTAAATATGGAATGTGCTGGAAATAGTTTGCATCAAGTTCTTTAGAATCCAATGCCTTGTTTGGTAATACATAATCTTGGAAAGTTTCAATCTTTAATTCGATACCTTTTTCTTCTAAAAGCGCACTAGCTTCTTCTAAGATTTCTGCGTGAGGAACATTAGATGCCCCTACCACTAATTCCGTTGTTTCTGCTTTTTCATCTCCACCTGTTGACTTCTCTTCGGAAGTACCGCATGCTGCTAATAATAATACGAATGATAATGCTAAAACGAAACTGAATAATTTTTTCATGTTGCCCTCTCCTTTATCTTTTATCTAATTTTGAAGTGATAATATCACCGATAAACTGAATTACAAACACAATGATCAAAATAATGATAGTCGCGATTAATGTTACATCATTCTGATTTCGCTGGAACCCTTCTAGATATGCAAGGTTTCCTAATCCTCCCGCACCGATGACTCCTGCCATGGCCGTATAACCTACAAGCGCAATCGCGGTAACTGTAATGCCTGATACTAAGGCTGGCATTGATTCAGGAAGTAACACCTTCCAGATAATCGTGCTCGTTGTAGCCCCCATGGACTTAGCTGCTTCAATTACACCTTTATCTATTTCCCTAAGACCAATTTCAACCATTCTTGCATAAAATGGCGCAGCACCTATGATTAATGCTGGAAGAGCCGCATTTTCACCGATCATGCTTTTAACAAGGAACATAGTAAATGGTATTAATAATACAATTAAGATAATAAAGGGAATGGAGCGAAATATATTAACAATTGCACTGATTACGATGTTTACTGGCCGGTTCTCCCAAATGTTCCCTTTTGAGGTTAAGAAAAGCAGCATACCAAGTAAAATACCTAAAATAAATGTTGCGACTACAGAAATCCCTGTCATATATAAGGTTTGAAGTGTAGCCTCCCACATTTCTTCCCAATCAATATCCTGAAAGTAACGTTCCTCATTCATTCGTAACCACCTCCACTCCCACCTGTTGAGAACGAATGTAGTCTACTGCTTTATCGACTTCCGTGTCATTACCGTCTAGATGAATAAACAGCGATCCATAGGATCCGCTTTGAGTCTGCGAGATCTTTCCCTGCAGGATATTAACAGTGACATTATTATTTCGAATTAAATTCGTAATAATTGGCTGCTCTGCTGCTTCACCAATAAACGTTAATTGTACCACCCGTCCAGTCTTACAGTGCTCTAACAAATGCTCAGCCGTTTCTTTTGTTTCTTCTGGCTCGGTAACCTGTTGAACAAAACGCTTCGTAATCTTCTGCTGCGGGTTTTTAAACACATCTAACACCTGTCCAAGCTCCACAATTCTGCCACTTTCCATAACCGCTACCCGATGACAGATTTTACGGATGACATGCATTTCATGAGTGATCAGGACAATTGTTAATCCCAGCCTTTTATTGATATCAACTAACAAATCCAAAATAGAATCGGTAGTTTGTGGGTCTAGGGCTGAAGTTGCTTCATCGCAAAGCAGTACTTTGGGATTGTTGGCCAGTGCCCGCGCAATTCCAACACGTTGTTTTTGACCGCCGCTAAGCTGGGACGGGTAAGCATTTTCTCTTCCTTCAAGACCCACTAATTTAATCAATTCATTTACTCTTCTTTGTCTTTCAGAACCACCCACGCCAGCTATCTCCAAAGGAAACGAGATATTCTCGCTAACCGTTCTTGACCAAAGCAAATTGAAATGCTGAAATATCATACTTATTTCCTGGCGTGCTTTCCGAAGCTCACTGCCCTTAATTTTTGAAATAACACGGCCAGCAACGGTAACAGATCCTTCTGTCGGGAGCTCTAGTCCATTAAGCATTCGAATTAAGGTACTTTTCCCCGCACCACTATAACCGATTACCCCGAAAATTTCCCCTTCTTGTATTTCTAAATTAACATCATCAACTGCCTTCAGCTGCCCCTGTTTAGAAGGGAAAACCTTTCGGACATCTTTTATAGAAATCATTCCATCACCTTCTTTATCCAATAAAATGTGTAGTTGCAACAATTTCAATTAGAGCGGACTGCTTAAATATAGGGTTTGATTGATTCCAGAAAAACATTCTATAGTAGAAAAATTAAAAAGCCTTTCTGCATAGGCAGAAAGGCATCATAAATAAGGACCTTTCTCCCATCTTCCAAAGCATCCGCTTTGTGTGAATTGGCACCATTTCAATAATAATATTGACGGTTGCCGGGCTTCATCGGGCACATCCCTCCACCACTCTTGATAAGAGTTAAAAGCAATCTATATTCAATTAGTACGTTCATTGATTAAAGAAATTATTTTAGTACGAAAATTATCGTAACATGGATAAAAAGTGATGTCAACGAAATTTTCTTCAAATTTTGAATAAACTTTTTTAGGCTTTTGCTTTTAAAGAAGCGACACCTGTGGCGGTCTCAATCGCTGCTTCTAGGTCTTCAATTAAATCCTCTACATTTTCAATACCAATGGAGAGTCGAATTAAATCCTCAGAAACTCCAGCTGCCTTCAGTCCTTCTGTATCAAGCTGCTGATGAGTAGTGCTGGCAGGGTGAATAATTAAGCTTTTCGCATCGCCAACATTCGCTACATGGGCGAAAAGTTTAATGGAGTCAATTAATTTTGCTCCGGCTTCTCTGCCGCCTTTGATTCCAAAAACGATCATCGACCCGGCACCTTTAGGCAAATACTTGCTTGCCAATTCATAATCAGGATGAGAAGCGTGACCAGGATAGGATACCCACTCAACAGCAGGATGCTTGACTAAGTACTCAACTACTTCCTTCGTATTGGCTACATGCTCCTTCATTCGAACATGAAGTGTTTCTAGTCCAAGTGTAAACTGAAAAGCGTTTTGTGGACTTAAAGAAGGTCCTAAATCACGTAAAAGTTGTACGCGCGCTTTAATAATATAGGCAGCAGCACCTAATGCTTCAGCATAAACAAGGTCATGATAGCTTGGATCTGGAGTTGTAAAACCTGGGAATTTAGGTGAATTCCAGTCGAACCTACCACCGTCTACAATAATTCCTCCCGTTGTTGTACCATTCCCTAAAAGCCATTTCGTTGCTGAATGAATAACAATATCAGCACCATATTCTATTGGTCTGCAAAGGTACGGTGTAGCAAATGTATTATCAATAATTAATGGAACTCCTGCCGCGTGGGCGATATCCGCAACTTTGTCAATATCAAGGATTCTTAAAGACGGATTCCCAATCGTTTCGGCAAACACCGCTTTTGTTTTTTCATTGATAGCCGCACGGAAATTTTCTGGATCTTCGGGATCTACAAACTTAACTTTAATCCCATATTTCGGGAGTGTAACGGCAAATAAATTGTAGGTACCCCCATATAATGTTGAAGCTGAAACAATCTCATCACCAGCTTCTGCAATATTTAATATTGCCAGGGTAATCGCAGCCATTCCACTTGCTACTGCAAGGGCTCCAACGCCGCCTTCTAACAAGGCAACTCTTTCTTCAAAAACGGTTGTTGTCGGGTTGTGGATTCGAGTATATATGTATCCGGTCTCTTTCAAGGCGAAAAGATTTGCCGCATGTTCGGTATTCTTAAATTGATAGGCATTATTTTGGTAGATTGGTACTGCTCTTGCTCCTGTTACTGGATCTGGTGCTAACCCTCCATGAACACTCAACGTTTCAAAACGATATTTTTTATGATTTTCCCCCATACTAAACACTCCTCAATTATTATGAAATAAATTTTCTATACCGTTCCTCTGACTTGGTTAAATAAAAGATTGATTCGATAAGTAAAATGGTACGAAATGGAGCTTTAACTTTTAGCTGTCCGTTGTTAATAAGATTTCTTAATTTTTCTTTTCCTTCAAGCAGACTATAAATGGAATCCCGTTGACCACTTATATCGCACGTGACAGCCCTGTCGGTAGAATCAACAAGGAAAATAACCTCGCCACGATGAAACATGAGGAAGTCCTCTTGACCTTCGCAAACCAGCTTTATTGTTAGACCTTCCAATTTTTCAATCAACTTGAGAACGTGACCGTTGTTCTTGATAGCAGCAAGGAAAATCTGTATCATTTCTTCCATTTTCCATCACTCCGATTCCACTCCATTCTGTTATATATTCAAGTCAGTTAAGTAGAATTCCTTTATAATTTTACCGACAAATTTCTGCTTTTGATGAGAAATAAAAAAAAAACAGACGCATCAATCGGCATCTGTTTTATCGTAATAATTGTTTAATTTTTTCATATAAGAAAGGAACAGAGTTGAATGCATAAATCATCTCAACCAGTTCTCCATCCTTTATAAAAAGCAGGCAGGGAACACTTTCAATTTGAAATTTTTCTGCCAGCTCAGGATAAAAATTCAGATTCATTTTCCCTATTTTCACATCAACCATATTTTCTATGACTTGGAGCATTCTGGATGCTACCTGGCAAGTACCGCATAAAGGCGTATAGAAGTAAATGAGTCCGGATGAATGACTATTAAAGAATGATGATACCTCATCTAGGTTCCAATCGTTCATTTGTTAACCCATTTCTAAAAATTGAGTATGAACATCGATATTTGCACCTAAAAGGACTGTTGCAAGATGGTACACTGGTGCAGTGGCAACTTCACGGTACATCTTATCTATATAAATATGTTCCGCTTGTGGGAATTCCCTTTTCAGTTGTTTGCGAAGTTTCTCACCTGCATCATCTGCATCAACAAGGATATAGACCTCTTTATCTTCGAGGGTATCAATTAATTCATCCAATTTAGACATACTGATTGTACCATTTGTGCAGACAATCTCCATTGGTTCCTTCAGGATACTTTTAACCTTTTTCTTATCTGATTTTCCTTCGACAATCAGAACTTTATCACCATACGTGTCATTCATCATTCATCACCTATACGAAAGAGAATTTATTTGTTTGATGTTAACATATTCAATAAATTTAATAACGTGTGAATATGTTCACTATACCACGATTGTCTTTTTGATAATAGGTGTTTGCTTACACAATATTCCCTAACACCATCCACCATCATCACAATCCGTATATTTTGCGTCTGGCTGTTCCGTAACTGTTACATTTTGAAAAATCTTTCGTTGTTCTACCTCAAATCGTTGATCTAACTGAAAAGTCATGTCCCCTGGTAACTGTATTTTACCAATGGGGGTATTATCTAGGAATAATTCCATTTCACCATTTTTCATTTTTCCAATTACTCGATCTGTCACATCAACCTTTTGCTGCTTCAATGTCATACCAAGAGCTCCTTTAAGTAAAGTTTATTCTAGTATCCCCTGGAATTAGAATATTCAAGGTGCGAATTTTTCCCATATAAAAAACACCTTGCATAACAAGGTGTTTACCAAAAATTAGTCTTCCTTAATCATTTCTTCGTATTGTTCTGCAGTCATTAGGTTGTCCATTTCACTGCTATCAGAAGGCTCAATCACGATCATCCATGCTTTTTCATAAGGAGATTCGTTTACGAATTCAGGGCTGTCACTTAAATCTTCGTTAACTGCAACAACCTTTCCGCTTACTGGTGCATATAATTCTGAAACTGTTTTAACGGATTCAACACTGCCAAATGGCTCATCAGCAGTCACTTCGTCACCAACTTCAGGTAGTTCAACGAAAACAATATCGCCTAGCTCAGATTGAGCAAAGTGTGTGATTCCTACTCGAACTGTTTCTCCTTCAACCTTTACCCACTCATGTTCTTCAGAATAACGCAATTCCTTTGGTGTAGTCATTACAAAATCCCTCCATTATTTTCTAAAAATCGGTTATCGAAATAGATCGATATGATGAAGCGTTATAGCCACATTTTCTCATACTCTTCTTCTTTAAAGCCAACAGTCACTCTTTCTCCGTCCGTTAATAATGGTCTTTTGATTAACATCCCATCTGAGGCTAACAAATCTAGCAGCTCATCTTCAGAAGCAGTGGATATTTTATCCTTAATACCCAGTTCACGATACTTTTGCCCGCTTGTATTAAAGAACTTCTTTAACTCAAGGCTGCTCTTTTCATAGATATCCTGAAGTTCAGCGCGAGATGGCGGATTTTCAACAATATGTATTTCTTTGTAGGAAAGATGATGTTCATCTAGCCATTTCTTTGCATTTCGGCATGTCCCGCATTTAGGATACCAGTAAAAAGTAAGCGGCATCTTCCCACCCTCCTCTTAAACATTCATGACATTTCTCGTCATTTTGATAGTAACATAACGGGGAAAAAAGTAAAAATGCTTCAGTTAAAATTTCGACGAATTCTGCAAAAATCCTGCTAAACAACTAGAAAAACTTTAGACTCCCGTAAAACCACTGGGGGCCTAAAGTTTATAATTTAAACGATATAGCGTTCTGCTTCAATCAGAACTTCAGCCGCTTCACGTTTCTTACCAATCACATTGATTGGCGTATGGCGAGTTAATTTACGAAGTGCTGATACGAGCATACGGAGGGTATCTCCTTGTTCAGTTGCAACCAAAGTTTCTTTCGCATGCTGCTCGATTTCGTTGAAAGCTTCTTGACAGAAAATTTGCGTATAAAGAAGTTTTTGTTTATTTTTCTCAAGACCAGTCTTGGCAATTGCCTTTTCTGTTCGTAACACAGCAGATTCCATTGCATAAGCATTAGAAACAATATCTGCAATATTAGATAAGATTTCTTGTTCTTTCTCAAGTGCCTTACCAAATTTTTGTGCTGCTAACCCGGCAGCCAGCAAACCGATTTTCTTCGCATTGCTTACTAAATGTTTTTCTTGAGCAAGAGGCTCATCACCTGGCTCTTCAGGCATTAACATCATAATTTCTTCTTGGAGCGCCATGGCTTTTTGGAATAATGGAAGCTCTCCTTTGAATGCCTTTTTAATATAGGTTCCTGGTACTAGGAGACGGTTAATTTCATTTGTACCTTCGAAAATACGATTAATGCGTGAATCACGGTAAGCTCTCTCGATGGTATACTCTTGCATAAAGCCGTATCCACCATGAATTTGTACACCTTCATCAACCACATAATCTAAAACTTCACTACAGAAGAATTTATTAACAGAGCATTCAATTGCATATTCAGCAATAGAATTTGCTACTAATTTAATATCCTTCTGTTCTTCAGTTGTAAGCTTTCCTTGATTTTCTTCATATAGTCCAATCGTACGGTAGACAGAGCTTTCTGCTGCATAGATTTTGGATGCCATCGTTCCAAACTTTTCTTTAGTTAAATTAAACTGAGAGATTGGTGTGTTAAATTGCTTACGGCCATTTGCATATTTAATAGCTAACTCAAATGCATTTTTAGAACCGCCCACACCGCCGACAGCTAACTTATAACGTCCGATATTTAAGATATTAAACGCAATGACGTGCCCTTTTCCATATTCCCCTAATAGGTTTTCCACAGGAACAGGTACATCTTCTAGAATAAGAGTACGAGTTGAGGAGCTCTTAATCCCCATTTTCTTCTCTTCAGCACCTGTAGAAACGCCAGGGAAATCTCTTTCAACAATGAAAGCAGTAAAGTGTTCGCCATCAATTTTTGTATAGACGACAAATACATCCGCAAAACCAGCATTGGTAATCCATTGTTTTTCACCGTTAAGAATATAATGGGTGCCTTCTGCATTTAATTTTGCTGTTGTTCTTGCACCAAGAGCGTCAGATCCTGAACCTGGCTCTGTCAACGCGTATGCCGCAATTTTTTCACCTGAAGCAAGTGCCGGTAAATATTTTTTCTTTTGCTGTTCGTTTCCGAATAAAACGATTGGCAGCGAGCCAATTCCAACATGTGCACCATAAGATAATGAGAAGCCGCCAGCCTTTGACATTTTTTCAGTTACAAGCGAGGAAGTCACTTTATCTAAACCTAAACCTTCGTATTCTTCAGGGACATCGGCTGCTAACAGGCCAAGATCACCCGCTTGTTTTAATAATTTTACAGTACGATCAAATTCGTGGTTTTCCAGATGTTCTAACTGTGGAAGTACTTCTTTTTCTATAAAGTCTTCTGCTGTTTTGGCAATCATTAATTGCTCTTCGTTAAAATCCTCTGGTGTTAAAATTCGGTCGTAGGAAATATCATCGATTAAAAAGCTTCCGCCTTTAATAATTTTTTCAGTTTGCTGTGCCATTTAATATTCCTCCTATTCTTTTTATAAAAGTTCAAATACTCCGGCAGCGCCCATTCCGCCGCCAATACACATGGTTACTACGCCAAATTGCTGCTGACGACGTTTTAATTCATGTATAAGGGTTAAGGTGAGTTTTGCACCTGTACATCCTAGTGGATGACCCAGCGCGATGGCGCCTCCATTTACGTTTACTTTTTCTTCATCCAATCCCAGCTCACGAATGACTTGAAGGGACTGTGATGCAAATGCTTCGTTCAATTCAAACAGGTCAATATCAGACATCTCTAATCCAGCTAATCTCACTGCCTTTGGTACTGCAACTACAGGACCAACTCCCATTATTTCCGGTGGTACGCCTCCTACGGCAAATGATCTGAATTTAGCCAATGGCTTTAGCCCAAGAGATTCTGCTTTTTCACGATCCATAATCATTAAGGCTGCAGCCCCATCACTTGTTTGCGAGGCATTCCCTGCCGTAACGGAACCAGTCACAGAAAAGGCTGGGCGGAGTTTTGCCAGCGATTGTACGTTTGTATCAGGGCGAACACCTTCATCTTGCGAGAACTGGACGGTTCTTTCAACAAGTTTATTGTCCTTTCCAACTGAACGGAAAGTAACATCAACGGAAACGATTTCGTCTACAAATTTTCCTTCTTGCATGGCTTTTGCCGCTTTCTGATGACTGCGAACTGCAAATGCATCCTGATCCTCGCGAGTAATACCATATTTCTTGGCTACTTCTTCTGCTGTATGACCCATTCCCATATAATATTCTGGAGCTGTTTCAGCTAACTTTACATTGGGTCGTATCACATGCCCTGCCATCGGAATCAAACTCATTGACTCGGCTCCACCTGCAATTGCAGTATCAGTGTGTCCCAGCATGACCCCTTGCGCTGCATAGGCAATCGCTTGGAGTCCCGATGAACAAAAACGATTAATCGTAATGGCTGGTACAGCGTGCGGCAGGCCTGCTAAAGCACCAATATTACGAGCCATGTTGTTACCTTGCTCTGCTTCAGGCATTGCACAGCCCATGATTAAATCATCTATATTTCCTTCATAGTTACCAGCACGCTTTAATGTTTCTTTTACAACCAATGCTCCCAAATCATCAGGGCGAACATGGGCAAGCGTTCCTTTCTTCGCTTTACCTACCGGGGTCCGAGCTCCGGCCACGATTACCGCTTCTCTCATTTCGTTCCCTCTCTTTCCTCGTATAGTATCAATCTATTAATTTCTCAAAGGCTTTCCTTTTACAAGCATGTGCTGCATACGCTGTTGTGTTTTACCTTCTCTTATTAAGCTTAAGAATGCTTCTCTTTCTAATTCCAATAAATATTGCTCATCTACCTCGGTTCCGTATGGTACTTTTCCACCTGCAATCACATAGGCGACTTTTTTAGCAATCTTCAAATCATGTTCAGAAATATATCCTGATAAAAACATAGATTGTGCCCTTAGTAAGAGTGTTGCGTAACCTGTTTCACCGACTACCGGTACTTTTCTGCGGGCTTTTTGTACATATCCCTGCTTATGCAATGCTAAAACAGCCTGCTTTGCGTCATACAACAAGTGATCGCCGTTTACACTTATTCCGTCGGCTAAGCCTAAGAAATTGTTCTCGCGTGCTTCTGCCCCTGAAGTAGAAACCTTTGCAGTCGCAATCGTTTCAAACACTTTATTTGCAACAGCTTGAAGGTCAATTTGTACGCCATTTGGCAGACCTTCTAAGTGCTTAATATATAACTCTTTATTACCGCCGCCGCCAGGCAGTAATCCTACTCCGACTTCAACAAGTCCCATATAGGTTTCTGCTGATGCTTGGATGTGCGCAGCAGGTAAGCATACCTCTGCTCCGCCTCCAAGTGTCATCGCAAATGGCGCTGCAACCACTGGTTTTGCGCTGTATTTTACCTTCATCATTGCATTTTGGAACTGACGGACTACCATTTCAAGTTCATAGATATTATCATCCTGTGCTTCCATTAGCATCATCGCGAGGTTTGCGCCGACACAGAAGTTTTTACCCTGATTACCAATTACAAGTCCTTTGTAGTTCTTCTCTACTTCGTCTATCGCAAAGTTAATCATTTGAATAATATCAAGACCAATGGCATTATTCGGAGAATGGAATTCTAGGAGAGCCACTCCGTCTCCTAAATCGATTAAGCTGGCACCGCCATTCTTTTTAATAACACCTTTTTGTTTCTTTAATTTTTTCAGGTCAATCACTTTTGGATTACTTTCCACTAGACGGTATTCGCCATTATTGAAGAAAAATTGTTCGCCATTTTCTTCTATATAGAAAGATGTATGCCCCTTGGCAAGCATCTCTGTTACCCAAGCGGGAATTTCCAATCCATTTTCCTTCATCTTCTCGACTGACTTTTCTACCCCAATCGCGTCCCACGTTTCAAAAGGACCCATTTCCCAGCCAAAGCCCCATTTCATGGCACGGTCAATGTCGACTACCGTGTCAGCGATTTCACCTAAAAGCTGTGCAGAGTATACTAGGACCGGACTAAAGATATTCCACAGTAACTCACCTGCTCGATCATTTGCATATACAAGCGCTTTCAATTTATTTGCAGTGCCTTTTTCCTGCTTACTCATTTCAGTTGCAGCAGTTGATAGCTTTTTACGTGGTATATATTCTAAGGCAGCAGGATCAAGTTCAAGGATTTCTTTCCCTTTTTTCAAAAAGAAGCCTTGACCAGATTTACTTCCCAGCCAGCCCTTTTCAAGCATGGATTTCATAAATGCAGGAACTTCGAAAACTTCCTTTTCTGTTCCGGATACTTTTTCATGAACATTACCTGCTACATGTGCGAATGTATCCAACCCAACTACATCTAACGTACGGAAGGTTGCGCTTGAAGGGCGCCCGACTATCGGCCCAGTAACAGAATCAACTTCCCCTACACTATAACCGCCCTTTAGCATTTCTTTGACAGTGATTAGGAGACCATAGGTTCCAATCCGGTTGGCAATAAAGTTCGGTGTATCTTTTGCAAGAACAACACCTTTTCCTAAAACATCTTCACCAAACGTTTTCATGAATGAAATCACTTCTTGGCTCGTATATTGTGTAGGAATGACTTCAAGTAATTTTAAGTATCTTGGCGGGTTAAAGAAGTGGGTGCCAAGGAAATGCTTCTTAAAATCCTCTGACCTTCCTTCTGCCATCGCTTCAACAGATATACCCGATGTATTGGAGCTGATAATACTTCCAGGTTTTCTATATTGATCCACTTTTTCAAATACTTGTTTCTTAACATTTAGATTCTCAACGACAACCTCAATTACCCAGTCGACATCCTTTAATTTCACTAGGTCATCTTCTAAATTTCCTGCTTCAATTAGTGCCAAGTTCTTTTTAACCGCTAAAGGAGCTGGTTTTTGCTTTAATAATTTTTGGATTGATTGGCTGCTAATGCGATTACGGACCTGCTTATCTTCCAACGTCAGTCCTTTTGCTTTTTCGTCGTCGGTTAACTCACGAGGCACAATATCCAATAATAATGTTGGTATACCGATGTTTGCTAAGTGCGCTGCAATCCCCGATCCCATGACTCCTGATCCTAGAACAGCTGCTTTTTTAATAAGTTGGTTCAACATTGTCTCCCCCTTCACATATTTTGAATGAATACTCATTCATTTTTTTGTCAAAAAAAATTCACAAATGAATGAGTTCTGCTATCTACTACTATAGAATATTTCAAAAATTTGCGCAATAAATAAAAGCGAAAAATAATAAATTTTTTATCAAGTGAATTTTCCTGTCAACTTTACATAATAAAATGGATTTGGGCATCCTATTAATGAGGTGATGATGCATGGGTAAAATGAAGAAAAACCCATCTAAAAGAGGCGTAAGCGCCGCTAGCGTTCAAGGAAACGCCGGTCCTGGCGGGGAACAGTCACAAAAAGACAAAGTAAACAGTCAAAATAACCAGTTCAAAAGATAATTAAAAAAGCAGGCTGAAATAATTCAGCCTGCTTAACTTTGATTTAAAACTTAGCTTGATAATTTTCGATTTCCCAAGTGTGAACAGCTGTACGATAACTATCCCATTCAGCCTTTTTCAAAGAAACAAACTCATCATAAACATGGTCACCCAATGTTTTACGTCCGATCTCTGCATCCTCTAATGCTTGTAAAGCAGCTGCTAAACTTCCAGGAAGACTTTCAATACCAAGTTCACCGCGGCGATCTTCAGTCATATGGAAAATATCTTCATTGATTGGAAACGGAACTGCTAACCCTTGTTCAATACCATCCAAACCAGCAGAAGCAATAACGGCAAAGGTTAAGTATGGATTTGCTGACGGATCCGGACATCTTAACTCAACACGAGTGGCCATCCCTTTTTTAGCAGGAATACGAATTAATGCAGAACGGTTTGAAGCACTCCAAGCAATATAACACGGTGCCTCATATCCAGGTACTAAACGTTTATAAGAGTTTACAAGTGGATTGGTTACAGCTGTAAAACTCTTTACGTTTTCAATTAAACCTGCAATAAATTGATATGCTTTTTCCGAAAGTTGTAATTCATCAGCCGGATCAAAAAACGCATTTTCATTTCCTTTAAAAAATGACATGTTTACATGCATTCCAGATCCGTTTATGCCAAAAACCGGTTTAGGCATAAACGTAGCATGCAGTCCATATTTCTTTGCAATTGTTTTTACAACCCACTTATATGTAGTGGAAAGATCTGCTGCGCCCAGAGCGTCAGCATACTTAAAGTTAATTTCGTGCTGTCCTTCAGCAACTTCATGATGAGACGCTTCGATAGTGAAACCCATAGCCTTTAGCGCACGATAAATTTCTAACCGCACTCGCTCTCCAAGATCTTTAGGCGACGGTTCAAAATATCCTGCTTTATCACTAAGTTCCTGTGTTGGATATCCATTTTCATCTGTTTTAAACAGGAAAAATTCCAGCTCAGGACCTACAGAAATGGTGTATCCTTTATCTGCAGCACGTTCCACTGTTTTCTTTAATACATTTCTTGTGTCACCTTCATACCACGATCCATCAGGATTTTTAACAGAACATAGAAAACGTGCTTCAGAATATCCGTCCTCTACTGTCCATGGTAAAACGGAGAATGTTGTTAAATCTGGCTGTAAATATAGGTCAGATTTATTTATCGGCGAAAATCCTTTAATAGACGATCCATCAAACATGATCTTTCCTTCAACCACATCTTCCAATTGCTCACTTGTGACGGTTATGTGTTTCAAGATTCCTTCTATATCTACAAACTGTAGGTGAAGAAGTTCAACATTCTTTTTATTTATTACTTCTTTAATTTCCTCGATAATTGCAAATTGATCTTTTACATTTGAAAGAATAGCCTCAGTCATGTTATTTCTCCTCCCGTAATCATGTCACTTAACCTAACATTGAATTTATTATATTGTGAATATTTAATTTTGACAACACCTTTTTATCATTTTTTTGAATATTTTATGTATATTATTTAAGAAAGCGTTTTCTTTAATACAATAGAAAAAGGCCGCCTCATTCATTGAAGCGACCAAACAATTCATAAATATTCAATTAATTGTATATTACTTGGATTGTCTATGCTGTTCATTCAGCAGCTTAATCTCATTAATGATTTCTTTCATTTCTTCCTTTGCTTCCGGATAGAGTTCATTCCAGTGCTTTGCTAAGGCTGGCATTGATTTCGCAATATGAGTATATAGGGCCCAAGCTTTTACCTTTTCCGTTGTCTCCTCGCTCGATTCGCCTACGAGTAAGTCACTATATTTTTCAAGTAACGCTCTGAACTGCTCCACAAATACTTTCTCCATCAAAGCACACTCCATCGTTAGAAATATGTGAACATGGGCATGTTTTACATCTTTTGCTTCCTAGCTGATAGGTAAAACAACATGTTTTTCTCATTCGTATCTCATCAGGGGAATTCTTCCTAGAATAATACTTTTTTATTGGATTAAGGTTGTATTTACCAAATAGATTGCCCTCTGCTTCCATGATTAAAAAACGGAAATCACTTAGAACGGTTGGATTTTCACTCTCTTTTAACTCCGTCTCATAAAGCCAGAATAGGTAAACGGCAATATTTTCCCACAGGATCAGTTTTGAAACCTTAAATGTCTTTTCAAAATGCTCAATAATCGGGTAGATATTGTTAGCAAAAAGATCCCGGTAAACACCTTCCCGCCATTCATCCCGGTTTTGACCATTCCATTCCTGGATAGAAGTATCCTTTAATGAAATCATCGGGAGCCAGTCTTTCCCGCGTTCAGCTTCTTCCATTTCAATATTATCCAAGGATAAATTCAGTTTCTTATTAGAGGTCGTCATGGCAAAAAGAGAAATGACGGCAATAAATGCATATCTTTTAATAAATATCGAAGCTGCGGTTCTTTCGGAAGGCGAACCAATTGAATCCGCTAAATTCTTCATGAATTGCAATGCAAAAGACTTATCCATTAGTTTTGCAACGTTAAAAGCCCGGTCAGTTTCTGATGTGAGCCTATATTTTTGTAAAGCACTCAGATCATTTTCTTTCAGTATATTACCCATTGGACACAGCCGCCTTTTGGAGAATACGTCTTCCTTTTCCATAAGGAATGCAAAGCGGTGTTCCGAAAATAGGATCCATTGTTACCTCACATTCCATGCCAAATACATTTTTAACAAGATTGCGGTTGATAACATACTCTGGTTTTCCTGAGGAATACACCTTTTGATCTTTCAGTGCAACGATATTATGTGCATAACGGCAAGCAAGATTAAGATCATGAAGAACCATTACAACCGTTCTTTTTTTCTTTTCATTGAGTTCGAATAGGAGGTCAAGTATTTCAATTTGATGTGTCATATCTAAATAGGTCGTTGGCTCATCTAAGAGAATAACGTCCGTATCCTGTGCCAGGGTCATCGCAATCCAAGCGCGCTGCCTCTGACCACCTGAAAGAGAATCAACCGTTCGCTCTTTCAAATCTTCTAACCGGGTAGCTTTTAGTGCGTCATTAACCTTTTTCTCATCTTCCTCCGACCATTGTTTTAACCAGGATTGATGAGGATAACGCCCCTGTTTAACGAGTTGAAGCACTGTCAGTCCTTCAGGAGCGGCCGGTGATTGTGGAAGTATCGCCATTTTTCTTGCTACTTCTTTCGTAGAAAGCTTTGCAATGGCTTCTCCCTCCAAAATAACAGCACCAGATTTTGGCTTAAGAAGACGAGCGATTGAACGAAGGAGAGTTGACTTTCCGCAGCCATTCGCTCCAATAAAAACCGAAATTTCACCTTTAGGAATTTTTAAATTTAATTCATCAATGATGAGTGTATCCCCGTATGAAAGTGATAAATTTTTCGTTTCAACCGCATTCATCATCTGCCATCTCCTTTTGAAATCAATCAAGTTTATGTTTATTAGGCTTGTTTTTAGTATATGAATTAGACCCTATATAGGGTTGTATTTACGTCTAATATAGTATTAATATTCTCTACAGTTCTAAGTTTATAATTAATTGATAATGATTGTCAATGAGTATGAAAATCATTTTCATTTGTATTTACTACTGTGTTACAAAGTGTATTTGCGTAAAAAAAGAGAAGCCAATTCCAAATGAAATGGCTTCTCTTATATGAAAACTAAGTATTTCTCGTTCTAAATAATAGATAGATAAAGTATGGTGCCCCAATACTTGCCGTAAAAACCCCCGCAGGAATTTCTAATGGTGAAAATAATGTTCGCCCAACTAAATCTGCAAGCATTACCAAAATACCACCTAGGAGTGCTGATACAGGCAGCAACGCACCAAAAGCAGAACCCACTAATCTCCTGGCCATATGCGGCGCCATTAAGCCCACAAAACCGATCCCTCCAGCGAAAGCTACTGAACCCCCAACCAAGCCAGTACTTAGCAGCATTAAAACTAAGCGTTGTTTTTGCACCCGTCCACCAAGGCCTGTTGCTACTTCATCACCAAGTTCCTGAATGTTCACATTTCTTGCATAGATGAATGCAATGATAATCAGTACGATTATCCATGGAACTAGGGCACCTACATTTTTCCAAGTGGAACCGTAGACGGTGCCCGTAATCCATATGTTCGCCTGGCTTGCTTGATAAATGGGACCTAACACCATCATAAAGGTAGTCAAAGCTTTTGTTAAGCTCATCAATCCTATTCCAATTAAAATTAATCTAATAGGAGAAACCCCATTTTTCCATGCCAAAGTATAAACGAGAAATGCCACAACTGCTGCACCGATAAATGCGGCTAAGGGCAGCCAGTGAATACTTACCGTTAATACATGATTCTTATCACTAAAAATTGCCAAGAAACCTACAACAGCTACCGATGCACCGCCTGTAATCCCTAAGATATCAGGAGAGGCTAGCGGGTTCCGTATCATTCCTTGCAAAATCCCTCCTGCTACTGCCAATCCCATCCCTGCCATCAAGGCAACAATGATTCTTGGTAATCGAAACGATTGAATAACAAGGGCCTCCATTTCAGACCCTCCGCCAAAAAATACCTTCAATACATTTAAAGGGCTTATTTTCATTTCTCCCAACCCTGTACTGATAACAAAAACAGCTGCGGTTCCAAATAACAATCCGATAAACACAAATAATGCCTTTTTATCAATTAAATAAGAGATCTTCCCTTGTTTGATTCTAAAAATTTTGTATTTACTCATCGCCCATTGAACCCCTTTCTAGCAATATAAATAAAAAATGGGGTTCCAATAATTGCCGTCATAACGCCGACTGGGACTTCCTGAGGCATTAAGATATATCGGGAGGCAATATCCGCTGCCAGTAAAAGCACTCCTCCTAAAAGGCCGGAAAATGGGATTACCCAGCGATGATCTATTCCCACTATAGAACGGGTAAGATGTGGAACGACAATACCAATAAATCCAATTGGTCCTGCAACAGCAACTGCCCCGCCTGAAAGGAGGATTACTACTATTCCAATTGTAATTTTTAATAGAGCTGTGTTTAAACCAAGACCTTTGGCTACATCCTCCCCCATCGATAAGACATTCATTTTTGCTGCCATAATCAACGAAATAATCCAGCCTCCAATTAAATAAGGAAGTACAGCTATTAAATTTTCAAGGCTTCTTCCTGCCACTGATCCCGCAAGCCAAAATAATACTTGCTCCAAGGCTGCCTCATTTAAGACAAGTATTCCTTGTGTAAAAGAGGCAAATAATGCTGTCATTGCAGCACCCGCTAAAGTCAGTTTCATTGGGGTCAACCCTTCTCTTCCGACTGACCCAATTGCATAGACACTTATTGCAGCTACAGCTGCACCAAAAAAGGATAACCAAGTAAACAGTTGAAGACTTCCAACACTAAAGACTGTTACGGCTATAACAACAGCAACCCCAGCTCCGGCATTTACCCCAAAAATATCCGGGGAGGCTAGAGGATTTTTGGTTACTGTCTGCATTAAGACACCTGAAATCGCTAAACTCGCACCCACCGCTGCGGCAATAAACGCACGTGGGATTCTAACAGATTG
Source organism: Neobacillus sp. NPDC093182 (assembly GCF_044754045.1). Taxonomy (NCBI): domain Bacteria; kingdom Bacillati; phylum Bacillota; class Bacilli; order Caryophanales; family Bacillaceae; genus Neobacillus; species Neobacillus sp. NPDC093182. The sequence goes on along the minus strand of NZ_JBIVOI010000005.1, from coordinate 149,380 downwards.
AATAACAATATGTTCATTAGATCCATCGAAATTGGTTAAGGCTTCTATAGCCATTTTCCATGTGGTATCTGTATACCCGTAGACAATACTTGCTGCCATTAAGAGAAGCAAAATAATAATAGCAATAAAAAGTCCAACCCACCTTTGGCCAGTTTGTTTTAGCAGCATATCGTTAATCCCTTCTAATCTATATATATATAAAACGCTTGTATATCAGTATTTTCATGTATCAGTCTATTTGAATAGCGGAGAACTGTCAATGAGTTGATAATCATTTTCAATTTGGTGATTGACAAGCTAGCGAAAACGTTTTATGATAATTTTGTAAATGAAAATGATTATCATTAACAATAAGATTATTTGGGGGTTACATAAGATGAAAGGTTTTAAAAATTTGTTTGCAGTCATTTCATTAATTGCTATTTTCCTTCTTGCTGCCTGCGGTAATACGGAAGAAAAACCGGCCGCACAAAATGATGATGACACTAAAACAGAAGACACTAGCTATACGGTAGAACATGCAATGGGGTCCACAACATTAGAAAAAACGCCTAAAAAAGTTGTTATTTTAACCAATGAAGGTACTGAAGCTTTACTTGCACTTGGAATTAAGCCAGTTGGTGCGGTTCAATCTTGGCTTGGAGATCCATGGTATGATCATATCAAAGAGGATATGGACGGTGTTGAAGTTGTTGGCGTAGAGAGTGAAGTGAATTTAGAAAAAATCGCTACACTTAAACCTGATTTAATTATCGGAAACAAGCTTCGTCAAGAAGCTGTTTACAGCCAATTAAGTGCAATTGCTCCTACTGTTTTTTCCGAAACCCTTAGAGGTGATTGGAAAGAAAACTTTAAACTATATGCAAAAGCTTTAAACCTAGAAGAAAAAGGGAACGAAGTACTTACTGATTTTGATAACCACGTTGCGGACTTGAAAGAGAAACTTGGTGATAAAGTAAATCAAGAAGTATCGGTTGTCCGTTTTATGGCCGGAAAGTCTCGTATTTATTATACTGATTCTTTCTCTGGTATTATATTTGATCAAGTTGGTCTAAAACGCGCTTCGCAACAGGCAGAGCTTTTTACTCCTGATAACAAGCTGGGTAACCTTGCTATCGAAGTTGGAAAAGAAGTTATCCCGAAAATGGACGGTGACATCCTTTTCTATTTCACATATGCTCCAAATGGTGATCAAGCAGCCCTTGATACAGCAAAAGAATGGACAAATGATCCACTATGGAAAAATTTAAATGCCGTAAAAAATGGAAAAGCCTATGAAGTTAGTGATGCTACTTGGAATACTGCGGGCGGCGTCCTTGCGGCAAACATCATGCTCGATGACCTTGAAAAAATCATGCTAGAAAAATAAAAGAATACTTCTCCAATAGAATAGAATGAAAAAAGAACGAGGCTGCCATGACCTCGTTCTTTTTTATCCTTATGCTGTTCTCGAGAACAAGTACTTACTATCCCGTTTCTATGCAAATTAAAAAACGCCAATGAGGCGTTTTTCACTTCTTATTAATCAGTTGTTGAAAACATGTATTTTTTATAATGGTATCTAATTGAGAAGATTAATCCCAGCCCAAGCATATTCCCCATTAGAGAACTTCCTCCATAGCTGATAAATGGTAATGGAATACCCGTAATCGGCAGTACTCCTATCGTCATCCCAATATTTTGGAATACATGGAAGGTAATCATACTAATGACTCCCACACAAATATACGTATAAAAATTGTTCTTAGTTTCCATACCAACCTTGGTAATATGATAAATCAACAAGAAAAATAAACTTACGAGCACACTGGCACCAATAAAACCATACTCTTCGCCGACGACACTAAAGATAAAATCGGTATGGCTTTCGGGTAAATAAACTTCTCTATTCCCATATCCCTTACCTCCCGTTTGTCCTGAGCCAATCGCTAAGAGTGAACGTGTCAGCTGGTATCCTGCTGAGCTTTGGAAGTTATAAGGATCTAACCAGGAGTAGATACGGCTAAATTGATACTGCTTCACACCTAAATATTTTTCAAGAATTTCTGGCTTCAACAAAACAAAATAAAAAATAACAGAAATAAGTGCAGTTCCAATTGAAAAGATTGGTACTAGTAATTTCCATGTAATGCCTGAAATAAAAATCATCCCTAAAAGAATGGCGATAAATACGAGCGACGTCCCTAAATCTTGCTTTATAATTAGTATTAAAGGAACCATTGTGATGACTCCCAGCTTTATTAATAGCCAAAAGTCAGAGGAAATTGTTTTAACAGGATTTTTTTGGTGATGATCTTCAATTACTTTTGCTAAGGCTAAGATAATAAAGATTTTGACAAACTCCGACGGCTGAAGTGAACCGATTCCAGGGACCTTAAACCAGTTTTTTGCCCCATTGATTACAGGTGCAATGCTTTCTGGCGCTATGATTAATAAAATAAGCAGGAATATTCCCACTCCATAAGCATACCAAGTTAATTTTTTTAATTGGTCGGAGTCGAGCCTAATAACGGCAGCAATAATTCCGCAGCCAATTCCATAAAAGATAATTTGTTTAATAAGGAAGTTACTGTCATATTGACCGCTCGCCTGCGCACTATAAATCGATAGACAGCTGGCCAAAAATAATAAAAGTAAGATAAAAACAAGGCTATAATCAAGTTTTGAAGTTGTATTTTTAGATGATGTCATCATTCACACTCCTTTAGGTGAAAGCTTCAAAAAGGAACTTGTACATTATTTCATTATATTTTTAATATGAATAAAGTACAACTTATAAAGTGAGAATGGGTTAATTTACATATAGAAAAGCGGAAGGGCCCGTTTAGCGACGTATAAACTGGAGCGCTCCGACTAAGATAAAGGAAACACGAAGAACGTAGTGATTCGATGTTGACTTATCGCAGGGAGGAGAGCGAAGTTTACTAGTCGCTGGGCACTAGAGCTAGACAGGCAAAAATGTGGAAGCCCCTGTCGTCAGGCGCTTCCACTGGTAAAGTATTTACTTTTAATATCATCTGCCATCCAATGTAAATTATTCGGCACTTGGGGGATCCCGTAGCCGATATACAGCGGCGTGGTTACGAATCGGGGAACAATTTTCACATATATTCTCCTATTATAGTGATGAAAGAAAAGATTGTAGCTGCTTGCTTTAAATGGAAAGTTTTTAAGAATGTAATGTACCGCTTTTTGAAGATTAACTCCAAAGGTTTCATTATACCTTGAGTCATCCATCGCTATATTAAATTCATAAAAGCCTACCTTCGGCTTTGTCGATAAAGTAAATGTGACCCCATCTTTTTCTTCTATAAGAATACCCTTAAATACTTCTTCAGATATGTTTTCCTTATAGTTAATATCATTTAAGCCGATGATCTGCATATGAGGATGCGCAATGGTCCCTCCAGACAACGGACCATGATTTTTGAAAAAAATGACCGATTCATAAATTCCGGTTTCATCTAAGTCAAGCCAATTCCTTATCCCGAACTGTAAGAGTCTATGTAGAAAGGGAAGCTCATAGGTAGATAATTCACCCTCACATTCATCTGTTTCAATCAAAACAGTTTGGTAGGCATTCTCTAGAACAGGATATTTATTTTTCAAAAGTATGATTGGTCCATCCACTTCAATAAGATCTGTCAACTCGTCCCGTGCACAAAAAGGGCATGCCTGCTGTTTATTTCTGATACTTTCTGGTTTCTTCACTCCGATGGATGTATTGAAATGTAGATGGTGATTTTTCAAATGTGCAGCTCCTCTCCTAAATACTTACTTCTATTTTATGGGAGATTTCACTCCCTTTGCACTATTTTTGCCTTACTAATATTTAAAAATTTATTGGTTATTTGCTGAGGGACGTGCATATCTTTACTATGTACAGGCGCTTACAGCACAGAAAGTGAGGTTGAATATGTTAAGTAAATTAGAAGCACTCATATTAGGAATTATCCAAGGATTAACTGAATTTTTACCCATTAGCTCTACAGGACATTTATATTTAGGAAGGAATTTATTTGGTTTACAAGAAGCAGGTTTATTACTTGATACGATGCTTCATGTCGGTACCCTGCTAGCCGTTTTTGTCTTCTATAAGGACGAGTTTGTTAAGATGATTAAAAACCCCTTTAGCAAGCTTACCTTCCTTTTAATCGTCGGAACCATTCCTGCTGTCGTGATAGGTCTGCTTTTTAAAGACTATTTTGAGGAGATATCGAAGACAGGAGTTACGATTGGATGGGAGTTTTTAGTGACTGGTTTATTTCTATGGATTGCTGATTCAGCAAAAAATGGCTATAAAAAGATGGATGATATTAGTTATACCGATGCTCTAATTATTGGGTCCTTTCAGGCAGCTGCGATTTTCCCAGCGATTTCTCGCTCAGGGTTCACGATTGTTGCTGCATTATGGAGGAAGTTAGACCGCGAAACCGCAGCCTATTTCTCTTTTCTTTTATCTACACCAGCGATTGCTGGCGCAGTTGTGCTGCAATCCTTGGATTTAGTTGGCGGTGCAGGTGAACAAATCTCCCTTTCTGCCCTGCTCGTGGGGATTGCCTCTTCCGCCTTATTCGGTTATTTAGCCGTGAAATGGATGATCGGTTTTTTAAAGAAACGTTCCTTAAAACCATTTGCGATTTATGTCTGGGTTCTAGGGTTTGCGGTATTATTTTTCCAGTTTACAGGAAAGTTCTAGAATAAGAAAAATGCGGCTCGATACTCGCGCCGCATTTTTTTATATTAAACTGTAACTGTTTCTTTTGCCATTTCTCTTGCAGCTTCGATGACTTGTTCTTTTGCCTTCGCCATAATTTCTGGAACTTGCTTTGGAAAGTGATCCATCCCTTCAGCAAACACAGTTGGCATGACTTCCATTCCTAAGAAGCCGAGTACTTTTGTTAAGAAACGATCACCGAATTCAAAGTCAGCCATAGGTCCCGTAGAGTAAATACCGCCGCGCGTTTGGATATGAAGTGCTTTACGGTTTGTAAGCAGCCCTTTTGCTCCTTCATGTGTATTTACAAATGTCTTGTTCACGATAAATAAATTATCAAGGAAAGCTTTTAAAATAGCTGGCGATCCAAAATTCCATATTGGTGTAACAAACACATAGTAGTCCGCTGCAATAAAGCGGTCAGCCAGTGCATGCATAGCAGTTATTTGTTTTTGCTCACCTTCTGTTAATTCATCGAAGGTCTTGCCCATGAAGGATAATTTAGCACGTGCATATAACAAATCCATATCAATTTGCGGGATATCCATATCGTATAAATGCATATGTTCTATTTCGACATCAGGCTTTTGTTGTTTAAACTCTTCTAAAAAAGCCTCACCTAGCTGCATCCCCTTCGATAGCTTGATATCATTTTTAGGGTTAACAGTAATGTATAGAAGTTTTGCCATCTGATCCCATCCCTTTTTTTATAATTTTTCATCTATCCATATAGTACAACAAACTTCTTTGTTCACCGATGAACAATCAGTGAAGTTTTTGAAGAAAGTGTGAACATTATCCATTCCTATTGAACAAAACGTTACAATTCTAAATAAAACCTAACAAAACTAAACGGAACTTAACAATAGTCACGTGAATCATAGTATATTTGTATTATATTTAATTTGCTGATAGAGAGGTGGCATTCGGATGAATGGAAAGGCTTACACACCTGATGAGGTGGCTCAACTATTCCAAATCTCAAAACATACCGTTTATGAACTGATTAAGCGAGGTGAATTACAGGCATTTAAGGTTGGCAACAAAATGAGAATTGAGCATGAAGAGATTGAAAGATATAAAGAAAGTACAAAAGCCCCTGCGAAAAAAATTCAAGTTGAGCACATAGGTACACATACTTCATTACCAATTCGATTATCCGGCAGTCATGACTTTCTTATAGAGCATTTTGTTAAACAAACACAAAAAGATTTACAACTGCAAATCCAGCCAACTTACATAGGCAGCCTTGAAGGATTGATGATGCTGTACCGTGGTCAATCGGACATCGCAGCAATCCATCTCTTAGATCCCGCTTCCCAAGAATACAATTTACCTTTTATTCATCAGCTCTTTGTTTATGAGTCTATCTCGGTTGTTCGATTTGTCTCGAGGGAGCAGGGATTTATTGTAGCAAAGGGAAATCCAAAAGGAATCTATGACTTTTACGACCTGGCAGGTAAAAATGTTCAGTTTGTTAATCGACAAAAAGGGGCTGGGACCAGATTTCTTTTTGATTCCATGCTGTCAAAAAACGGGATTGCCCCAGCCGATGTAAATGGTTATTCAAATGAAGAATGGAACCACTTGTCGACAGCTTCTTATATAAGCAGAGGCATGGCAGATGTGGCCTTCGGAATTCAATCTGCCGCAAGCCATTTAGGACTCGATTTCATACCTGTTGCAAAAGAACAATTCGACCTTGTGTTCCGTTTTACAAATGAAAACAAACAGAAACTTTCCAATCTAATCAATTATCTTCAGTCCCCTGGATTTAAAAGCAGCTTAACCGATTTAGACGGATATGATATTCAAGATTTAGGTACTATAATCTATCAAACTAGTAAACCGGAGGAAACACCATGTTAAAAAATCGTTTTCTTGCAACGCTATTTGTATTCATGATTCTTTTCTTAGCAGCTTGCGGCAATACCAACCATGACCAGGCTGACGCAAAAGAGAAAAAGTCAGAACCAAAGGCAGAACCGACTGAATTAATCCTTGCAACTACAACTAGCACACAAGACAGCAGCTTATTAGATGTTTTAGTGCCAATCTTTGAAGAAGAAAACAATGTAAAAGTAAAAACCATTGCTGTTGGTACAGGACAAGCATTAGAAATGGGCGTAAAAGGTGAAGCAGATGTCCTTTTAGTTCACGCTCCTAAATCAGAGGAAGAACTGGTAACAAGCGGTGATGCGGTTAATCGCAAACGCGTGATGTACAATGATTTTATTTTAGTCGGTCCAAAAGATAATCCAGCTGGCGTGAGCGGAGAAGATATTAACGCAGCTTTCCAAACGATTTCGGAAGAAAAAGCTATCTTTGTTACCCGTGGCGATGACTCTGGTACACATAAAAAAGAACTAGGAATCTGGACAGCGGTCAATATCCAGCCTGCAGGTGAAAACTATATCTCAACTGGCCAAGGAATGGGTGCTTCTTTACAAATTGCCAACGAAAAAAATGGGTATATATTAACGGACCGTGCTACATGGCTGGCGCAAGAGAAAAACTTAACTAGCCTTGAAATCGTTGTAGAAGGCGGTAAAGATTTAATGAACATCTACCATGTCATGCAGGTTAATCCAGAGAAGCACAGCATGGTAAATAGTAAGGATGCAGAAAAGTTTGTTGAGTTTATGGTTAGCAGTGAGACACAAGATGTAATCGAAAGTTTTGGTAAAGACGATTACGGACAATCATTATTCTTTAAATACACAGAATAGGTCAAACGGAAGGGTGCAGGCGGTATGGAACTAATTATTGATGGCTTCAGGAAAGCGATAGAGATGATTCTCACTGGCGATCGAGAGATTCTCGAAATTACTTGGCTGACTCTAAGAGTCTGTTTTATGGCCATCCTAATTAGTTCCCTTATTGGTTTGCCTCTTGGGATGTTACTTGGTCTAACGAGATTTAAAGGCAGAAAAATCATCCTTACATTCATCAATATCGGTATGGGCCTGCCCCCTGTGGTTGCCGGGTTATGGATTTCCATGCTTTTATGGCGCTCTGGTCCTCTTGGTCATTTACACTTGCTGTATTCCCCAACTGCTATTGTTATGGCACAAGTGCTGGTTTCGTTACCGATCGTCACCGGTTTAACGAGCTCTGCCTTTCAACAAATCAACGAAAAAATGCTTTTACAAATAAAAGCTTTGGGTGCAACAAAGATACAAACGACACTGATTCTATTAAAACAAACCAAAATCGCCATTGTCGCGAGCGTAATGGCAGGCTTTGGCCGTGTAATCGCTGAGGTTGGCGCTGCGATGATGGTAGGAGGGAATATTCAGGGAGATACGCGAATTTTAACCACTTCGATTGTAATGGAAGTTTCAAAAGGTAATTTCGATGTAGCCCTTGCGATTTCCTTCATATTATTGACTGTTGCTTTATTGATAACGGCAGCCTTAACACTGTTACAGCAAAGGAGGCGGGTTTCATGAAACCAATGATTGAGCTTAAAAACATAACCTATCAAGCACATGATAAAAACATCCTCTCCATCCCCCATTTTCAGATTCTAGCTGGTGAATTTCTTGGAATCATGGGGCCCAATGGTGCAGGGAAAAGTACATTGCTAAAAGTAATGGCATTGCTCGACAGTTCTATTAGTGGTGAAATTCTCTACCGCGGGCAGGTTATTCCAAATGGAACTCCCTCACTTGACCTGCGGAGAAAGTTCTCAGTAGCATTGCAGCAATCACTACTTTTAGAGGGTACTGTTTTTCAAAATATTGCGATTGGCTTAAAGCTAAGAAAAGTACCAAAATCAGTGATCAAAGAGAAGGTAAATTTATGGATGGAGCAGTTTCAAATCAGCCATCTCGCGAAAAAAAATGCCCATTTCCTTTCAGGCGGGGAGGCACAACGGGTAAACCTTGCTAGAGCCATGATTGTCGAGCCAGAAATTCTATTTCTAGATGAACCATTTTCGGCATTGGATTTTCCAACAAAAATTAAATTAATGGATGATTTTAAAGCGATTATTAAAAGTTCGGGAACGACAACCGTTTTCGTTAGTCATGACTTGATGGAAATCAATTATCTAACGAATCACCTTGCTATTATTGTGAATGGAGAAGTAAAGCAATATGGACCTACTCAGAGGGTCTTAGAACATCCCAATTCTGCTGTATCTCCATTTCTTAATGAATGGAAGAAATTTTATCCAATGAGCTTTAGAAATGAAAAGCCGCTATCCCTATTGAGATAGCAGCCGTTTTTTTAATCGTCCTCTTCCGGAAACCATAAAATAATGCTTGTGCCCTTATTTGTTCGGCTTTTTACTTTAATCATGCCTTTATGAGCCTCCATTAAGGCTTTCACAATCGATAGTCCAATACCAGCTCCGCCTGTTTTTCGATCGCGTGATTTATCACCACGGTAAAAGCGTTCAAATATATGGGGAATATCATCCTCTGCCATACCGGAACCTTCATCCTCGATTTTAAAACCAACGTATCCTTCTTTTTCAGTTAATATAGATATGGTTACATTCTTTCCTTCTGGCGTATACTTTAGGGCATTGTTTAGAACATTAGAGAGAATTTGCATTAATCGGTCCTTGTCGGCTGGGAAAATCAATTCCTTATCAGGCTCCTCAATATGAAGGAATACACCCTTTTGCTTAAACAATGGTACAAACATTTCCCATAAAGCAGCTAGAACACTGCCAGCCTCTACCTCAACTTTTTCCAATCTAATTTGCGGGTTTTCGGCAGCCAGCAGCTTCTCAAGCTCGTTCACTAGCCTTACAAGCCGCATCAGCTCTTCATGACTTGATTGTAATCGGGCTGGTGTCGGCTCCCATATTCCATCCTGGTATGCTTCAATTTGACTTCTTAACGTGGCTAGCGGTGTACGTAGTTCATGTGCTAAATCACCCGTAAATTGTTTTCTTAACATTTCACCCTTTGCCAATGATTCTGCTAGATTATTAAAAGAGATAGCTAGCTGCTTAACCTCTGTAGGCAATCCAGTCAGAGGAATTCGGATTGATAGATTATGCTGCTGCAGCTCATTTGCTGCAAAGGAAACTTTATTTAGACCAGAGATTAATTTTTTTGAGAATAACATACTTAATAGAATTGATAACAAAATCGTTAAACAAACGGCTGCATAAATGTATAACTGAATCGTTTGTAAAAAATTATACTCATCATCGATTAAGCCTATTGGGTAAATGGCTACTAATTTACCAATCACTTTATTGTCTGCTCTCAGCGTATAGGAAGCTGAATGCCACTCCTCATCATTGGGTTCCGGTTCGGTCAACCCAAGACTGTTTAAATAGCCCACAATATTAGAGGTCCCCATTTGCAATTGACCACGGTTATCATACAAATCGAAGTAAAGCTGATCAGTCATCGCATGCTCATGAAGGAAACCAAAGACTGGGTCTCTGGTAAAATGTCCATTCTTCTGATAACCCTTTTCTATTTCTGTAATGATTCTATCAATCTTTTTATCTCGGTTACGATCTAGATAATTCGTAAAGCTCTCTTCAAATCCCCACTGCATAAAAAAGCTCACAAAGAGAATTCCAATCATCGAGCTGAGTAATAAATAAAAGAGGATTCTAGACCGCAGTGTTTGAAACATCTAGTACCCCTCCAAATTTATAACCCATTCCAAATACTGTAAGGATAAACGTTGGCTGTCTAGAATCTAATTCGATTTTTTTTCGAAGATTTTTGATATGCGTATCGACACTGCGCTCGTAGCCTTCGTAATACATTCCTTCATCCTGGATTTTTTCGAGTAAGTCCATTCGGCTGTATACCCTTCCCGGATTAAGTGCCATATTGGTAAGCAGCTTATATTCGATCGGGGTCAAAATAACATCCTGCCCTTTAACCGTTACTTCTTTTTTACTCAGGTCAATCGCCAGTTGATTATTATTAAATTCAATTCGTTCTACTTTCTCTGTTTTCTTCACTCTTCTTAAAATAGCTTGTACCCTTACAACCACTTCCCGCGGGCTAAATGGCTTCGTTAAATAATCGTCTGCTCCCATCACAATCCCGTTAATGCGGTCATCCTCCGCAGACTTAGCGGTCAGCATGAGAATCGGAACATCCGATTCTTTTCTTACTAGCCGGCATACCTCTTCACCAGAAATATCCGGAAGCATTAAATCTAATATCATCAAATCTGGATTTATCGTTTTCGCTTTTTTCAAGGCATCTATTCCATTATCTGCACAATGAATTTCATAGCCTTCTCTTTCGAGGTAGGCTTCGAGGACTTCTATAATTCTTTTTTCATCATCAACGAGCAGTATTTTCATCCTTCTCACTCCCCTTAGCTTTAATATATCATGTTGGGGAATGGCTTTTTTCATCTTCACAAATTCATCACAAGTTCTTCATAACATCTACAATATTTCTCGATAAGATGTACGTGTAGCAATGAAAGAGGTAATAATCTTTCTTAGGTTTATACATGGTATTAACCAACTTGCTCTCCCAAATTTTAATCTCTCTTTTTTACATATGGGTTCCCTCCGACGGGAATCCTTATTTTTTTGCATTAAAAAAATCCTTATCATCGTTTAGATAAGGATTTTCTTGTTTTATTCTGGCTTTTTAAGTGTATCTGTTAGTTCCTCTATGCTTCGTTTTACATTTCCTTTACCTGAATAGTTCTCGATTAGTTCTTTAACATCGATTCCGCTAGAGGCCTTTAAAGACTCCTGAAGTGTGGCCATTAGATTTGTTGCATAACCGGTAATTTTATTGGCACCGCCATTTTCTCCTGAACCCCCGGTGTCGACCACGGTAATTTTATCAATATTAGAAAGCGGGCTTGCCACCTGCTTCGCATATTCAGGAAGCATTTTGATGATCATATCCAAGATAGCCGCTTGACCAAATTGCTCGAACGCTTCCGCTATCTTTTCTTTCGCTTCTGCTTCTGCTAAACCTTTCAGGCGGATAATTTCTGCCTCTGCTGTACCTTGTGCCTTTTGGGCTTCCGCTTTGGATAAACCATCAAGTCGAACACGTTCTGCCTCGGCTTTTGCCATTGCTTCAATACGGTACTTATTTGCTTCCGCCTCAGCAATTTGTTTTGCTTTATTTGCTTCTGCGGCCTGCTCAACGGAGTATCGATCCGCATCCGCTTTTTTCTTAACTTCAGAATCGTATTGACGTTCACGGCGCAGAATTTCTTTTTCTTCAAGTTCAATCTGCTTTTGTCTTTCGATAATTTTAACTTGCATTTCCTGCTCCGTTACTTCCTGCTTCGCCCTTGCACTTTCCAATTCATATGCCATGTCAGCCCGTGCTTTCGCACTATCTTGTTCACGACGGAACTCGGCAACCTTTAGCTGATTAACTTTCTCTGCCTCAGCAATTTCAGTTGCCCGTTCTAGTTCAGAACGCTTGGCTTCTTTTGCTGCTTCGGCTTTTTTAATTCTCGTTTCTTTGTCTGCTTCAGCTGTAGCAATATCCGCATCCCGTTTAACTTGGGCAATACGCGGTTTACCAAGGGAATCGAGGTATCCGTTTTTATCGCGAACATCCCTAATTGTAAAGGAAACAATGACTAACCCCATTTTCGCTAGGTCCTGAGAGGCAACTCGTTGAACCTCCTGCGAGAATTTATCACGGTTTTTATATATTTCTTCTACAGTCATCGAACCAAGGATGGATCGTAAATGACCTTCAAGAACTTCCTTCGCTTCATTTTCACGGTCATCCTTCGCTTTACCAAGGAATTGCTCGGCTGCTGTAGCAATTTCACTTATCGAACCGCCAATTTTAATGATCGCAACACCATCAGCCATTACAGGTACACCTTGCTCTGTATATACTTCAGGTGTCGTTACTTCAAGCTTACTAGACAGTAAGCTAAGCGGCTTTGCTTGTTGAAACACTGGTAATATGAAGCTGCCGCCACCACGGATAATCTTAATTTTATTTCCTGATTCATCAACATGGACGTTTCCGTTTCCTAAGAAACTACCCGTAACAATTAGTGCCTCATCTGGTCCAGCTGTTCGATACTTTGTTATAAATACACCAATTAAAGCAATTAATATAAATGCAACAATCCCAATAACAATCCAAAAACCAAATTCCATCTAACCAGCCTCCCTATAGTAAATAATTCTCTATCTCTTGATGGGACGATACTTGAAGGACCCCATCTTTTATATCAACCACAAGCACGTTTGTGCCATTAGCAATTTCAACACGATCAAAGCTTGTCGCTGGTTTTGCAATTCTGCCGCTAATACTTTCAATCATCACTTCCCCATACCCATCCGCTGGAATCACGGTGATGACGGTTCCAATTCTGCCTCTTAAATCACTCTCTTTGTACACGAGTGATTCTTCGGCATTAGACAATGGAATTAGTACAAATACATTTAAAAACGTAACAAGGATAAAAGCTATAATTGCTGATATTCCTGCGATAGCCAAGAAATGAATCGCAGAAAGCCTCTCAAATAAATACGCGCTGGCTGAAAAAAGGGTTACAAAAGCCAAGATAATCACCGGATTAAGAAAATCTGGTCCGTCAAAATGAACGACATCCGCAAAGAATACATACAAAATGGTCAAAATACCTGAACCAATTAATCCATATAAATAAATAGTTTCTAATGGCAGGTTGAATACTTCCATCGGCACCACTCCCTTCCTTATGTATGTAACTTTAATACGGTTAAAAATTGGAAAAGTTTCACTTTTCTAACTAAATTTTACCTAAATGACAAAAAAAGTGCTATGACTTTTGCCATAGCACTTACTGAATCATATTTAAAAATTTCCTTGTCCGCTCTTCTTTTGGATTGGTGAAGATTTCTTCTGGTTTATTTCTCTCGACCACTACACCTTGGTCCATAAATATAACCTCATCCGCCACCTCCCTCGCGAAGCGCATTTCGTGTGTTACCACAATCATCGTCATTCCTTCGTTTGCGAGGTCCTTCATTACTTTTAAAACTTCCCCTACCAGCTCAGGGTCTAATGCTGAAGTCGGTTCATCAAACAGCATTACCTTGGGCTCCATTGCTAATGCCCTGGCAATTCCAACCCTTTGCTGCTGCCCGCCTGAAAGCTGTGAAGGGTAAAAATCTATTTTATCCCCTAGACCGACCTTTTCAAGTAATGCCTGCGCCTTTTTTCGTGCGGTGTCTCTGTTCTCTTTTTTAACAATGATTGGACCCTCCATCACATTCTCGAGAGCTGTTTTATGTGGGAACAGGTTGTAACTTTGAAACACCATACCTGTTAAGCGGCGAAATTCTGCAATGTTTTTTTTCGGTACACCCTTGGAAAAATCTAAGATATTCCCCTCAATACTTATAACACCTTTGGTTGGCGTTTCCAACACATTTAAACACCGGAGCATGGTCGTTTTCCCTGAGCCAGATGGACCAATAACAACAACCACTTTTCCTTTTCCTACTTCTAGATCAATACCTTTTAAAACCTCTAATGTTCCAAATTGCTTAAAAAGTCCTTGAATTGAAATCATCGAAAAATCCCCTCCCTCCTTTTACACATAACGGTCAAGTTTCTTTTCCATTATCTGTTGTATGACGGATAGAATAAAGCAAATTACCCAATATATAAGGGCCGCTTCAGAATAAACCAATAAAAATTCATAATTGCTTGCAGCTATTTCTTGGGCCTTGCGAAACATCTCGGATACAAGCACCAGGGATGCAAGGGAAGTGTCCTTCACGAGACTAATAAATGAATTTGCAAGTGGTGGAATCGATACTCTTGCTGCCTGAGGCAGGATAATTCTTCTCAATACTTGGGAATAACTCATTCCAATGGAATAGCCTGCCTCCCACTGTCCTTTAGGGGTTGAAAGAATCGCTGCACGAATAATTTCGGAAGTGTACGCCCCGACACTGAGAGAAAAACCAATTACGGCTGCAATATAGGAATCAATAATAATCCCGATATTCGGAAGACCATAAAATATAATAAAAAGCTGTACTAATAACGGTGTTCCACGAATGGCTGAAACATAGACTCTTGCTATCATTTGAAAAACCTTCACATGAGAGATTCGAGCCAAGGCAGTTAAAATGGCTAAAACCAACCCAACAATAAAGGTAATAATCGTTAACGGGATTGTATAAAAAATAGCCCCTTTCAGAAGGGGCAGAAAGGAACTTTGAGCAATATCGATTAATCGGGCGGTTCGCTCTGGGTCAGTAAAAATACTATTTAAGTACATCTTCACCAAACCATTTCTCAGAGATTTTTTTGTATGTCCCGTCTTCAACCATTCCTGTTAACGCCTTATTCACTTCTGCTACGAGCTTATCACTGCCTTTTCTAAACATAAGGCCGCTGGCTGACGCGTCTTCACTTGTCGCAGCGATTTTTATTGGCGCCTCTGGTCTTTGCTTTGTATAATCTAAAAACGAAATTCGGTCATTAATCGTAACGTCAACACGTTTAGAAGCAAGTAGTTCAACAGACTGGGTAAAGCCTTCCACACTTACTAAATTGGCACCATATTTTTTTGCCAAATCTCCATAGTTACTTGTCAGCGACTGAGCAGCATTTAAGCCTTTTATGTCCTCAAAAGTCTTTACTTCATTATTATCTTTGTGCACAATCAGAACAGCTGCAGATGTAATATATGGGTCAGAAAAATCATATTTTTCTTGACGGTCAGGGCGGATTCCAACCTGGTTAGCAATCATATCAAATCGCTTTGCATCGAGCCCTGCAAAGATAGCATCCCACTGCGTCTCTTTAAACTCAGGTTCTACCCCTAAACGTTTTGCAACTTCTGTCGCAATCTCAACATCAAATCCGGTAAGATTACCACTCTCATCATGAAAAGTAAATGGAGCATATGTACCTTCAGTTCCAATTAAGAGTTTGCCATCATCCTTAATCTTCGCTAATAAATCTTGATCATCAGCCTTATCGGCTGCTTTGTTGTCTTCCTTCTTATCCTCATTTGCCTTATCATCTTTTCCACATGCTGATAAAATCAACATAAAGCTGACCAAAAGCGCAAAAACAATAGTTAATTTCTTCATTTCTACTTATCCTCCTAATTCTGATTGTTTTTCTCGGATTTGATTATCTTAATATAATCTTTTGTAGATGTAAAGGAAAATATAATATGTACACAATTCTATCATTCCCTATTTTCTCAACTAAAATGTAAAACACCTGCTAAAATCCCAGCAGGTGTTACATTTTTTATTATGCTGATAATAGCTCTTGCTCATCTTTAGCACGTTTTTTCTTAAGAGGACCATAAAAGAAAATTCCGCTTGATAAAAGCACAATTCCAAATATAAAGGTCTTTAGGTCAGAAGTTCCTGATATAATGACCCAAACTGAGTAGATGGTGGCAACAGTTGCAATGACTCCATCTATAATTCTTGATTTTGAATTGTTGTAAGATTCACCTTTAATAACTAATTTTAACTGATAAACAGAGGCAATAAAATAAGGTACTAAATAAGCCAAAGTTGCAATGATAATAATAAAATCAAAAGCTCCGGAGATTGACTTAGATATGGTTGAAAAAATAAAGATCTGTGCAATTCCGTTTGTTAAAACAAGTGAAAAAATTGGCAGTCCTTTTTTATTTTCTTTTAAGAAGACAGGTAGGAATAATCCTTGCTTTGCAGCTTGATAGGGTACTTCCGCACTTAACATTACCCAGCCAATCGTGGATCCAAATAAGCTGACTAACCCAATAGCTGCTAATACTTTTCCGCCGATTGGTCCCATTACAGTTTGAATCGCGTCAATTAATGGTTTTTCTGAATGGATAAGTGTATTTTGGTCCAACATCCCCATTACGAGTGTGCTTATCCCAATATAGATACCTAGAGCGATAAATAGTCCGACAATCGTTGCCCGTTTTACATCGATTTTTCTTTTAGCGCGGGATGCAAACACAACAGCAGATTCTAATCCACAAAATGCCCAAAGCGTCACTAATGCTGCATTATTTACCTGTGACATTAAACCAAATGTTTGACCTGAATCACTTATTCTCGTGTCTACTATTGGTAGGATATTCGTTTTATCAAAGGCAAAAAGTCCAACAATGATAAATAGTAAAAACCCTGTGACCTTTGCAGCTGTTGCTGCGAAATTCAATTTTCCTGCACTTTCTAATCCTTGTAAAATAATAAAATGTGTACCCCATAATAGAAAGGTACAAACAATAAACGTTAACCCATTACCAACTTTTAACGTGTAACCGCCAATGGTAAACCAATCAGCCTGACTAGTTAAAATAGGGAAAAAGGTTGATAAGTATCCGGCAAACGTTGTAATAATTGCCACATTCCCAGCCAAGTTTCCAATCCAGTAACCCCATGAAGCCATAAAACCTGAAAGGATAGAAGCTTGTGATTCTGGTTTAAAAAGCTCCTTCGCATAAATTTGCGGGCCTCCTGTTAAATTTGGTTTCCGAATAGCCAAGTTGCCGAAAACAAGTGCAATCATTAGTACACCAATTCCAGTAAAAAGCCAAGCTAACATAACACCACCTGGGCTTGCTGCTTCGGATAATGAGCGTGGAAGCATAAAAATACCTGAACCAACCATATTTCCAACGACAAGTGCCGTTAATACCCAAAAGCCTAATTTATTTGAAATCCCCAAGATGTAACCCCCTATTGAGTAATGCGGATTAATACGAATAATTATTATAGTAACGTAATAATAATACGAGTCGTAAATATCATAGTCAATGGAAATATATATCACAATCAACAAAAAAAAATAGTAAGTAATCCTATGAGTTGATTACATTACTATTTTGAAATTTTTATTTGCCTTTTTTGCTTTGGATTGACTCTCCGTGGAGACACTCCTGTCATGTCCATTGCCGTTCCTAGTATAACATCTTGACCAAATTCGTCAACAGCAGAAATTTTTCAAATAAAAAAAGAAGGGTGGGATTCCTTCCTTTTTACTTCCACCAGTGGTCAAACATAGTTGCTGGCAGCTGACGTTTATGTTCTGTAACCAGATAACGCTGTTCAATTTTTTCTGCAATGTCTTTTGAAACAGGTTTCCCTTCCAAGTAATCATCAATGTCATCATACGTAATTCCTAGTTCTGTCTCATCCGCTTGACCTGGCTTCTTATCGAGTAAATCAGCAGTGGGTACTTTGAGATAAAGCTTTTCCTCTGCCCCAAGCTCTTTTAGCAATGCTTTGCCTTGACGTTTTGTTAGTCCGCTTAATGGCAGGACGTCTGCTCCGCCATCGCCGTATTTTGTAAAGAATCCTGTAACCGCTTCTGCTGCATGGTCTGTACCAATGACTAGCAGGCCTTCCATACCGCCAAAGGCATATTGCGCAATCATTCTCATTCTTGCCTTCACGTTTCCTTTATGATAATCACTTAATGGCTTTTCCTTCGTAACCGTATTATATTCAGCCTGAACACTGTCCACCGCACCTTGTATGTTAAATGTATATTCACGGTCTGCGCGGATGAAGTTTAGTGCACGTTTTGCATCCGCTTCATCCTGCTGAACACCATAAGGTAAACGAACTGCAATAAATAATGCATCATTTCCTTCTTGACGAAGTTCTTCAACTGCCAATTGGCATAGCCTTCCTGCTAGTGTTGAATCCTGTCCTCCGCTAATTCCCAGCACATATCCTTTTGCCTTTGCTCTTAACAAATAGCTTTTTAAAAATTGTATTCGGCTTCGAATCTCTTCTTTTGGATTAATCTCAGGTCTCACATTTAATGTCTGCATAATTTCTTTTTGTATGGTCACTATTTAACCCCCATCCTATGTCATCATATATGTAATTTATCATAATTGCTTATTGTTCGCTTAATTTTGAACTCTATTCTTTTCCATTTTAATGATTATGTACTATAATTCTAGTTTAAAATAAACTTATCCTAGATAATGGAGGAAGAAAATGGACGCAAAAACATGTAATGAATCACGAGTGGTTCGCACGGGCAGAATTTTTCCGAATGATGTAAACAATCATAATACCTTATTTGGAGGCAAGTTAATGAGTGACATGGACATGGTTGCCTCCATTTCGGCTGTAAGACATGCTAGAAAAGAAGTTGTTACGGCCTCAACAGATTCTGTTGATTTTTTAAGTCCAATTACTCAACAAGACTCTATATGTATTGAATCTTTCGTTACCTATACTGGAACGAGTTCAATGGAAGTTTTCGTCAAAGTGATTGCAGAAAATTTAATAACAGGTAACCGAAAAATTGCAGCTACCGCTTTTTTAACCTTTGTGGCGTTGGATGAAGATGGAAAACCAACTAAGGTTCCTGGGATTATTCCTGAAACGAAAGAAGAAAAAAAGCTGTTTGAAACAGGGAAAGATCGTGCGGAAAAACGAAAAGAACATCGAAAAAACAGTAAGGAACTTGCGAGTTTCTTTACCACTGAAAAACCTTGGGAATGAAGATAGGCTGCTACTTTAGCCAGCCTATCTTATTTTTTCACCGTGGATTCATTGTTCCAGGTCAATACTCCATCTTCTTCATCAAACTCAATCGTGACATCAACTACGCCTTTTTCTGCCATGATTTTCTCCTGTAAACGGTCTTTTATATCATCTGCAACCGCGATCGTTAAACTAGGGTCAATCTCGATTTCCAATTCCACATGTAAATCTTCCCCTTCCTTAATAACAGCAAGGTCTTGGATATCTTTAACATCAGGGTCTGACATCACCACTTGACCAATCTTCTCTTCCATTTCCTCATCTGCCCTGCCAAGTACACCGGCAGCGTTATCCAAAAAGACTCGGCCGACAACGAAGAACATCATTAAACCAATGAGAATCGATGCGGCTCCTTCAATCCAATGTAGATCGGTAAAATGCGAAATCACGACAGCGATAATAGCGAGCAAGCCCCCGCTTGTCGCTACTAAATCTTCCATGAACACTAGCTTTGTGGCTGGCTTAGCCCTGCCGAGATGGGCAAAACTCTTTAAAAAAACACTTGGACCACTTGCTGGTTCACCGACTTCATGCATAACTTCCTTCATTGCCTTATAAAGAACATATATCTCAAGTATGAGGGCAAATGCCAGTACGCCTACATTAATGAAGAACCCTTCTGATTCAGCCGGATGAAGAATATGATGATAACCTTCTTGGATTGTTTCAAAAGCCATTATACCAACGATTAGGACGGCACCCAATAAGACCAAGTTTACCAATCGGCCAAAGCCATTTGGGAAGCGATTGGTTGGCGACTTCTTGCTTAAGGCAGAACCAACAAATACGAAAAACTGATTTGCGGCGTCGCCAAGACTATGCATCGTCTCTGCAAACATCGCGACGTTTCCAGTAAACATATAAGCAACACCTTTAGCGATGGAAATGATCGTATTAACGATTGTGGCAATCAGAGCAGACTTGTTACCTTTTCTTAATAATCTCAATAATTCTCCCATTATATCCCTTCTTTCACCTGCATTATTAGTTACCTTTACTATTTTCAAAAAGGACAAATTTCATGAACATAGCCACTTTCCTATTTAGAGAGATTTTCCCAAAACAAAAACCCCCATTGCTGGAGGTTTGAGATGTTATACGTTTTTCAATACCATATATAATCGGTTATTTCTCTCAATTCTGTCTTCATCTGAAGCTAGGTCATATTTTTTTAGCAGATGAAACACTTCATTTAATAGATCTTGTGTATGTTCTTTTGAGAAGAATTGTTCAAATAACGGCACCATGTCTTCCGGAATAAACACTTCTTGTGATTCATACTTACTTCTTACATCTTCCTGTGAATGATTAAGTTTGCATTCGCTCATTACATCACCCTCTATACTTTCTTATGATCAGTTACTTCTAAAACATCCAATATGAATACAAAGACTGGAATACCGATGATTAAACCCCAAACTCCAAAGAAATGTTCAGAAAAGATTAATACTAGGAAAGTATAGAAAACCGGTAAGTTTGTTTTAGACGACATTAAATTCGGATTCAAAATATAGGCTTCGATTGCATGGATGATCATAATCGCAATAAAAACATATAGTACGGTCATAATACCGCCAATACTATACCCTATGATAACCAGGGGAATCAAAGAAATGATTACACCGGCAACAGGAATCAATCCCAGGAATAGAATCATGATGGACAGTCCACCCAATTGCGGGAAGCCAAAAATCCATAAGGCAATAGTTGTCAGAATACAGTTAACAACGGCAATGATTAATTGAGCTTCGATTACCTTTCCGAAGGTACCGACGAATTTTAGTGAAAAGAATTCTATCTCTGCATAAATAGATGCGATTTTACTCGTTTTAAATTTTTTCGTAAATTCAATTAAACGAGGTTTTTCTAATAGGTAAAATAAGCTCATTAAAAGAGCAATAAGGATTTGCAATCCAAAGGTGCTAATATCTGTAAAATAGGTAATTAAAAAGGTAAAGCCTCTCTCCAAATAATTTGATATCTGAATTTCCTCAAGACGGCTTACCAAATAATTTAATATGATGTTATCGTGCTCTTTCGTATAAAATGCTGTAATCTGTCTTATTAATGCTGTTATTTCACCTATTATCATTGGTAAGTATTTCACAAGTCCATAAGATAGAAGGCCTACAATGGTGGAATAGGACGCAATAACAAGTATTTTCCGATTAAGCGGTATTTTTCTGTTCAAGAAAATAACTAATCGGTCCATTAAAAAGGTGAAAATAAAGGTGAATAAAATTAAATTAATCATATCCTTTAGTCCATAAAGAACTAATGCAAGTAAGACAAAAATAGAAATTCTCTTAAAACCGCTGCTTTTAATTAGATTATTTATCATATTAATTTACCAAACCCCATTTTTATGTCCTGATGAACTATGTATTAACTTTATTATAACAAATAAGTACATGATTGTTACTTTTAAGAATGAATCTTTTATAAAAAAGATTCATTCTTAAGATCCAGGAATCTATAGAAATTTCTAAAAGTAGACAGGCAAATTATCCTTCCCCTTCACATACATATCCAAAGAGCCTGAATTTAAATGTTGGTGGTATTTTTTTATACGGAGGGGATCTATTTGTCGGGAGGTCAAAGAGCTCTTTTATACATTTTGTCCTTTATCATACCTGTTGTTGGAATCATCTTGGGGATCGTTTGGATGAATGATCAAGACTTAGAAAAGAAAGCTATCGGAAAAACCTGTTTAATTGTTGGTATTGTTTCCATTGTCCTTAGTTGTATTTGCTGGTTTGCCGCTTCTGCACTGTCAGTGATCCCTGCCTTTATGACGTACTAATTTGATCAGAACCCAGTTCATATGATTGAATTGGGTTCTCAGTTTTAGGAGTGATTGGATTGCTTCATGAAGTTTTGCATTTTTTCGGGAGGGCGATTTGTCACCAGTTGGAAGAACGTTCGCTCCAAGTTTCCGGTGAGACATTGGCAGTTTGTGCAAGAGATACAGGGATTTATATAGGTATTTTTTCTACAATCATTTATTTACATTTTTCTAAGCGTAAACAGAGTGTAACGATACCTTCTATTAAAATAAGCTTTTTACTCCTGTCATTTCTTGTTCCATTAATAATAGACGGTTTAGGGTCATACACACACCTTTTTGATTCCAATAATCTTCGGAGATTAATAACCGGGATTGCCTTTGGATTCGTACTGCCTTATTTTATTTATCCGCTGCTCTCGAAAAAATCCCTTGAACATGGGAGTGTCCCTGTACTGAGCAAGAGTCTGGATTTCTTCATTCCGCTTGTGCTGAGTATTTTTTTAGGTGGATTATTTTATTTAGGACAACCATCTCATACCGTTCTTGATGGCTTTGTTATTTTTTCAGTCATAAGTTGGTTTAGTCTATTGGCTTCCTTTCTCTTTCCATTCATTCGTAGAGTATGGGTAAGACTTACTTTTTCAATACTTGTCAGTTTATCATTCCTTAGCATTCTGTCATTAGCACATATAAAGATCCTTTCATTATCTCTTTGAAACGAATATTTTAAGGGGTTTCCCATTAATTGGAGTTCATTTTTTCGTCAAAAATTGACCATAAATTCCATTGACAATGATTCTCATTATCTATAGAATTATCAGTATAAACTACTTCGGAAATGGGGGAACATCATTATGTTTAACATGCTATTTGGGTTAAAGGATATTCACACAGTTATTGCTAATCAACGTAAAATTGGCGGTGCTGCAGAAGCAGACTCTATCCGTCTTTCTTCAGGTGAAACCTATTTAAACCCCGTGTTTACGAATGTTGATTTCTCTAAAGGACAATATGTTTCTGTTGGTTTTATCGATGGAGAAGGACAAAATATCATTACCCATGTTGACCAAATTGCAGTCATAAAAGGATTAGAGCATAAATTAATCTGTCAGTTGAATAACACATATATTAAACAAATGCTCGTTCGTGATACACTACAATACTTACAAAAGCTATGTGAAGTTAATGCTGGATTTGTCACAAAAACCTTTAAAAAAGAAGCATTGAGACTTGTTCAGGATATTAGTGTAAATGAATTAAACAAACACAATATTTCACTGCCATTCCCTGTTGAAGACAAGGTAGTAAAATTAGCATAATAAAAACGAGGTCCTATTGTCGAAATGGGACCTCGTTTTTATGTGGAGTGTATTTTTAATCCCGCGAAACCCTGCTTTTAATCGGAATTTTTCATAGTATTTCTGCCTGACAAGCCAAGCGATACCCGTTCATTAGTTCATTCTTTAACTTTTTCTGCTCCTGCTCGTTCGGTACAGATAATCCTGTACCTTTTATGACTTTGACTGTACACTGACCGCACGTTCCTTTGCGGCACTTATAATTTATTTGCTTCCCTTGAATCAGGGCAATATCCAACAACTTTCCTTTTACAGGGTGAATTTCCATCCTATTGCCGTTTTGCTCTACAATAATGCCTTCTGTTTTGACTTCTTTATTCTCCGTTTGTACTGGCGCTGGAGGTTTTACAGTCATCCTTCCTGGAATAAGGGATCCGACTGTTAATACGCGATTAATCATTAATCCCCCATGGATTCCAAAGTGCAAATGGCAGAAGGGCGTTTAATTCGTAAAACAACTGTTTCGTAAACACGGAATGGATGGTTCATCCCTTCTACACCCAGGTAAGCTGTATCAAAGTCCTCTGAAATCGCCAAATCCAGATTATTTTTTCCAGTATTTAGCAACACGCCCGATCTTCCCTTTAACACAGGTGATTGGAACACCCCATCCGTAACCAACTCCCGAATATGTTCAATTTCTAAGACGTTTGTATCACGATGAACACGATGAACGAGAGAATATAGCTGTGGGGAAAGTACAAGGGCAAATGGTCCATTGTGGTTCATCTCAAGCAGTTTATTCCTTGCGTCTACTATATCCTGAAAAGCATTTCCGGATTCATACCATTCACCGATTAAATGTGTTAAACGGCCAGGTACATTCATTAAACCTGGGATATCAAATTCCTTCGTTCCATGAAATATCATTTGATCTTCTAAGATCGCTACATCCCGGGCTGCATTAGCTGCTGCAGAAAAATCAATCGGGATATCTAATACCTTTGCCTGATCTAGGTCACGCCAATATAATACAAAGTCTTTATACAGCAATGGAATGGTATAATTCACCCTTTTACTTGCTTCAATATCCGTATCGAAGGACCCTTGGAAATCCATTTTTGCTTCTAAGTTTTCTGAAAAAATGTCATTAAAGATACTTTGGACACCACGACCTAATGGACCATATAATTCAATAAAACGGCGTCCTACAAGCTGTCTTCGTGCTGCATCGATCACTGTTTGATCCAATTGTGTAAACTCCTGACTTGATAACGGTGAATCAGGGTATAATTGTGTTTTATTCATTGTCTATCCTCTCTTTTCCTTAGATTAAGCTTCCTACCGTAAATCCTCTTCTTTGTTTTGTCTGAGGAGCATGGGTAATTACTGTTGCTGCTGCTGTTCGGTCTAAATGATCATGGTGCTCATCATGATGGGCATGCGGGTCCACAAAGTTAGTGTCAAATCGACTGTTAATATCGAGTAGCATTTGTTTTACTTGCTGGTAATCCTTATACGATACTTCCCTTAATCCATTTAATAGACTGCTTCGCTCTTGGTCGGTAAAGCGAAATAACGCTAAATCAAGGTGTTCGACGAAATTATGTAAACCAAACTTTTCTAGGTTGAGTTCCTGTAATAGTCGATTGAATTCGTTGTTGGCTGGAGAAAACTCTTTCTCATCTTTGACTTGTTGAAACTTCTGAATAAGTGGGATCAGTACGACTAAACGGGATAAACGCTGTTCCTCTTCTTCATAAATATGGTGATAGTACAGTCTTTCATGTTCATCAGCTGCATTTTGAATGACTGGGTCAAGCATATTCATAAATTTTTCAATGGCATCTTTGGTTGTTGTAAATATCTGATAAAAAATCCTTAATTCTTCTTGCACTTTTCACGCACCTCCTATACTCACTACCTGTCATTATTGACGTTGTTTGTTTTTCTAAAACCTTTAACCTACAATCTTTTGAACAAATTGTTTATGTGAATAACTCTGGTCGATTGATACATAATAACAGTGGCTATTATCAATCAATTAGGAGGAGAAGAGAATATGATGCAAAACCAGCAAGGTCAACAAGGACAAATGCACGAAAATATGCATACAGGGAATGTACCTCCACAGCTTAATCATGGAGGTCATGAGGTAATAGACTTAAATGAAGTTTTAGGAGCAGCTATTGGTACCATGAATTCTTACATGTTATTACGCCAACATGTAAAAGACCCTGAACTATTGGACATTCTTGACCGCCAATATAAATTTATGCAGGACGAATATAACATCACGGTAGAGTGCTTTAAGTCAGGTCAAAACCCATCGCATCCAACTTCCAAATATATGATGAACCAAGGAAATGACTTTATTTATGGAATGAAGCCTTCTCAGCCGAAGAAGCCTTTCCAATCTGTGTCGGAAATTAATGACGAATACATTTCTCACTGTATGCTATCTTCTTGTAAAGCTAGTGCTTCAATGAAAACGATGGCAGCACTAGAAACAACGAATCCAGTTGTTCGCCGTGTGCTGGCAGATTCGATACCAAATTGTATAGAAATGGGCTATGAACTCTCTATTTATCAAAATAAACACCATTACTATCAAGTGCCTCAGCTTGCTGAGCAAGACATGAATAATTACCGAAATGCATTCGCACCTGCACAAGGTCAAATGATGGGACAGCCAATGGGACAAATGCCAAATAATAATATGAACAACAATATGCCGCATTAATAATAAGAAGCTATCCTTCAATTTGAAGGATGGCTTCTTTCCATTTAAGAACTTATTTGCTGCCACGTACAATAAATTCCATCTCCACTCTTTTTTACCTATGACTTATTCCCCTTACAGAACACAAATAATTTTCTTATTATTAGGAAGGAATGCCCCCATATTATAGAAAAATATTTTTTTAAAAGAAGGATTGTACTCAATAGAGAACGAATTAATATGTTGTGTGTAGTTTTTGTAATTTTCTGTTTTGAACCGAGAACACAGACATCCCTATCCTTCTTTTAAACTTTTAAAGGGGGGATTCTGCAGTTTTCTGAGTAAAAAAATACTATATTACTAGGAAGGTGAACATGTTGAAAAAGAAACAATTACGTAATGCGAAGAAAATAGTATCATCATCTCTAGCTGTATCACTTCTTGCATTTCCATTCTTTTCATCAACTCAAGTAAACGCAGCACCTAAAACTGACAACAGCCCTGTTTTGGATCTTCGGCTTATGGAAACAACAGATATACATACAAACCTATTAAACTATGACTATTACAAAAATGCAGAGTACCTGAAAGTTGGTTTAGCTAGTACAGCTGCTCTTGTGGAAGCTGCCCGTGCTGAAGCAGCGAACAGTGTATTGGTTGATAATGGTGACTTAATTCAAGGAACTCCATTAGGAACGTATAAGGCAAAAATAGATCCGCTTGAAGATGGAGAAGTTCACCCAGTATTTAAAGCGATGAACCAAATGAACTATGATATTGCTACATTAGGTAACCACGAGTTTAACTATGGTCTCGAATTTCTAGAAGAGGCCTATGATGACGCGAATTTTCCTGTTATCAACGCAAACGTTTATGTGGATGACCATGATAGTAATCCCGATAATGACGTAAATAAATTTACTCCTTACAAAATTATCAACAAAAAAGTGGTCGATAAACAAGGAAAAAAACATGTAATCAAAGTCGGGTTTATCGGATTCGTTCCTCCGCAGATTAATGAGTGGGACAAGGCAAATCTTGACGGTAAAGTAATCACAAAAAACATTGTTGAAACGGCAGAGAAATTTATACCGCAAATGAGAGAAGAAGGTGCAGATGTTATTGTAGCTATGACTCACTCCGGATTTAGCGGTAATAAAGACAATTCAGAAGATGTTATTTATGCATTAAGTGAAGTACAAGGAATTGACGCCATCACTTTCTCGCATACTCATAAATTGTTCCCGGCAAAAACCGAGGCTTCACTTGATGGATTGTTCAAGGGTGCCGACGGTAAGCCACTTCCTGGTGTAGACAACGCGAAAGGGACCATTAATGGAGTTCCAGCGGTACAAGCAGGATACGGCGGCGGTTCATTAGGAATTATTGACCTATCTTTAAAAAAGGAAAAAGGGAAATGGTCTGTAGTAAACTCACAATCTATAACACGTGAGATATCTTCACCAACACAAGTTAAGCCTGTTCAATCCATCGTCGATGCGGTTAAGGCTGACCACGAAGCAACGGTGGACTATGTAAATACTCCAATTGGAAAAACAACTGATGACATACACAGCTATTTCTCACTCGTACAAGATGATCCTTCCATCCAAGTAGTGACAAATGCACAAAAATGGTATGTTGAAAAGTATATTGCCGAAAGCAAGCCGGAATATCAGGACCTGCCAATCCTTTCTGTAGGAGCTCCTTTCAAAGCAGGCCGTAACGGTGTGGCAGAATACACTGAAATCCAAGCAGGTGATTTAACCATTCGCAGTGCGGGAGACTTATACTTGTATGACAATACATTGAAAGCGATTAAAGTCAAAGGCTCTGTAGTTAAAGAATGGATTGAAATGACTGCCGGGAAGTTCAATACAATCGACCCTAATAAAACTGAGGATCAAGAGTTATTAAATCCAAAGTTCCAAGTATATAACTTTGATGTAATTGATGGAGTTCAATATCAAATAGATGTTACAGCTATGGCTAAGTATGACCCTGCTGGAAATCTTATTAACCCAGATTCTAGCCGTGTAGTGAACTTAACTTATAATGGCCAGCCTGTAGATCCTAATCAAGACTTCATTGTGGTCACCAATAACTATCGTGCTGGCGGCGGCGGTAACTTCCCAGGAGTAAAAGGAAGCGAAATAGTCGTTGACTCTGCTGATGAAAACCGTCAAATTTTGATGGATTATATTACCGAGATAAAAGAAATCACTCCAACAGCTGATAACAACTGGTCAATTGCTCCAATCCCTGGAGATGTGAACGTTACCTTTACAACATCACCAGCAGCTGAAAAGTATCTTAAAGAAGGAAGTAACATTTCTTATACCGGTAAAACTGACCCTTCTGGCTTTGGAATTTTTAAATTAGACATTGGTTTTACTCCTGTTAATATTCAGCTACTAGGCTTAAACGATTTACATGGCCAGCTGGATACTGACACAAAAGTAAAAAGAGATGGAAAAGATGTATTGGCTGGCAGCATGGAATACACAGCTGCAGCAATCAAGCAACGTGAAGCCACAAACGAAAACACTCTTGTTGTTCATGCTGGTGACATGATTGGCGGCAGCCCGCTAGTGTCAGCACTATTCCAGGATGAGCCGACGGTGGAAGTGATGGAAGCAATCGGTATGGATGTCGGTACACTTGGAAATCATGAATTCGACGAAGGGATTTCCGAATTACGCCGCATGATCAATGGTGGTCAACATCCACTTGGAAAAGGCACGACAGGCTATGACGGAATGGATTTCCCCGTTATTGCGGCCAACGCTTTTGACAAATCAACAGGCGAATTAATTACAGGTACACCATACGTAGTCAAGGAAGTTGCTGGTCAAGAGATTGGATTTATTGGAGTCGTTACACAAGAAACTCCTGATATGATCGTGACGAAAGGGAACGAAAATCTTCAAATTACAGATGAAGCAGAAGCAATTAACAAGTATACAGCAGAGTTAAAAAATCAAGGTATTGAAGCAATCGTTGTTTTAGCGCATAACCCTACTAGTCAAGAAGGCTACACTGATGGATTTGACGCTTCAAGAATTGCTGAAAAAGTAGATGATGAAGTAGATGTAATCTTTGCTGCTCATAACCATGTTTTCAATGATAAAGTAGTAGATACCAAGTTAATCGTTCAA
This sequence comes from Neobacillus sp. NPDC093182, assembly GCF_044754045.1. Classification (NCBI taxonomy): domain Bacteria; kingdom Bacillati; phylum Bacillota; class Bacilli; order Caryophanales; family Bacillaceae; genus Neobacillus; species Neobacillus sp. NPDC093182. The sequence continues at coordinate 120,233 of NZ_JBIVOI010000005.1, read as the reverse complement.
GCTTATTCTTATGGTTCAGCATTCTCTGATGTCGATCTAGTAATTAATCCTGAAACAGGAGATATTGTCAAAAAAGAAGCAGAAGTAGTAACCGTATATCAATCAGATTACACTCCTGATCCTGAAGTTTCAGCGATTATGAAAAAGTACGAAGATTTAGTAGCGCCAATGAAGGCAGAAGTAGTAGGTAACTCCGCAACTACATTAGCTAAAGGATATCCGTCAACTGCTGGGGAGTTTGCCGACAATGGCCTTGGCAACTTAATCGCTGATGGTATGAAAGCAGCAATGGACACTGATTTTGCCTTGATGAATGGCGGTGGTGTTCGTGCACAACTTGATGCTGGTGAAGTAACATTCGGGGATTTATTCTCCATTCAACCATTTGGGAATGTATTAAATAAAATTAACCTTAGTGGCGCAGATTTAAAAGAAGTATTAAACAAGCAAATTACACCAAAAGGTCTTGATTACCATATTGCTGGATTCAAATACACCTACACTTGGGATGATACAGCAAAAACAGGTCAGGTTGTTGACATCTTCTTACCTGATGGAAGCAAAATCGATCCAGCCCAAGAATATTCGGTTGTAGTAAACAATTACATGTATGGTAATGCCAGCTATGGTATTGGTGCCTTGGCAACAGGATTAGAAGTAGGTCCTGAAGACTTAGAAGCAACGGTTGAATATGTAAAAACACTTCCATTACCATTTGAATACAAAGCAGAAGGCCGTATTCAAAAAGTAACACCTTAACAGAAAGAAATATTTGAAAATACCATGCCACTTTAAAAAAGCTATCCTCTCATTTCGAAAGGATAGCTTTTTGTTGTTATTTTTTAAAAACTGAACTAGATTATTGTATAATAAATTTAGGAACATACGTTTCTGTCTTATCAATTCAATTGGGAGGGACATAAAATATTAAGAAAAAAGATGCTGTGTTATCTTTACTAAAATTTATCTCCCCTTATCTGCGAGTAGATAAAAAAAGAAAACGTGCTCAATTGATACTTAAGAAGTATGACGAAGTAACCCCACGGAACGGTAAATATAATACAGAATTACTAAACAGAAAAATAGCATTTGAAGAAGCTTTTTTTTTCAATATAAAAAAGGCTAGCATTTCTGCTAGCCTTGTAATCCACCTTATGTATGGTGGAAGCGGCGGGACGTGCGTTTCCATGCTTTCGTCATGGCACTGACTATATCTTGAACCTGAATTTACAGGTCCTTCGGCGTCTTATGCGAAATATAATTTTTACCTTCAGCAGGCAGGATTTCGCATCCTAGTACTACCATTGTTTTTAAGTGGCAGCCTATAAGTCGATACACGGCTGTTGGATTACTCCACATACCGCTCGGCATTGCCCTATCGCCATTTAAGCGACTTAGGTTTCACCGATAAAGCCGAATTTTCACTTATGTGTTACCACATAAGGCGACTAATAATTAATCGAACCCGCGTCCAAAGATATCGGCACTTAAGCTTCTACGAGTGTAGTCGACATATTGGCGCTTCGCTGATCCTTTTGCCTATCGACAGGCGTCCGGTCAGCTAGTCTGGTTGTTCTCTTCCTTCGCCCTCAGACGGTGGACTCCGGCGTAGCCTACTAAGAGTGAGTCCGCTACCCTACCACATAGGCGATGGAGGGGCGAACAGCTAAGCAGTTATTAAGCTGCGAAAGCTAGGTTGTTGTTAGTTTTGCCAGTTATAGGCGTTGACGTTTTAACGAGGCCGATCCCCTCGACTCGCAACCCAAGCTCGAACTACCCCTGTCGAATCCTTAGCGCCCCCATTAAAAATGAGCTGAAATCTACTTAAAGATTAAAGCTGCAGACGTTAGGATGCTCAACAATAGTTTGAGCAAAAGTTATCATCGCTCCTTAGCGACAAACTTATTATAACACACTGAGCGAATTTTTCAATTGTAAGTATTTGTAATTATATTTTCTGGCGGTCACGGAATGCACGTTCGATATCACGCTTAGCCTCTTTTTGCTTAAGGACTTCACGTTTATCATAATTCTTTTTACCCTTTGCCAACCCTAATAAAACCTTGGCAAATCCATTTTTTAAATAAATCTTTAATGGGATCAATGCATAACCTGCTTCCCTTGTTTCACCAAAAAGCTTGCTAATTTCCCTCTTATGAAGCAAAAGCTTTCTTTGTCTCAAAGGATCATGATTAAAGCGATTCCCTTGTTCATATGGGCTTACATGCATATTTAATAAATGCATTTCACCATTGTGAATTCTTGCATAGGAATCCTTTAAATTCACTTTTCCGGCACGTATAGATTTGATTTCCGTACCTTGAAGAACAATACCAGCCTCATATGTTTCTTCAATAAAGTAATCATGGTATGCTTTTTTATTTTGCGCAACAACTTTTCCTTCACCTTTTGGCATGTCTCTCACCTCGTTATGGGTTAATTTTAGCAGAAAACTGTATTCATAACAATTGAAAGAGAGCCTCGTAGAAGGCCCTCTCCAAAATTATCTTTTCTTATTTTTCCGCTTAGTGCTTTTATTCTTAGGAACATTATCATAAAACTTTTTTTTCTTTCTCGTACCTGAGCCCTGGCCAGATCCTTCTGACTTTTGCCCGCTACGACCTTCTTGTTTATTACGACGTGGCTTTTTCGTATCGCTGCCTGTTTTAAACACTCTCGGAGTCTCAGAACGCTCGCGACGTGTACCTTTCATACCGACGACTTCAAAGTCGATAGATCGTTCATCCTTATTAACTTTTACAACTCTAACGGTAATTTCATCGCCAATCCGGAATACATTCCCTGTCCGCTCGCCAATCATGGCAAAATGACGCTCGTCGAAACGATAGTAATCGTCTGTCAAATAGCTCACATGGACGAGACCTTCAATGGTATTTGGAAGCTCGACAAACATCCCAAAATTAGTTACAGAGCTAATGATACCATCATACTCTTCCCCAATCTTATCTTCCATATATTCAGCTTTCTTAAGCTCATCCGTTTCACGTTCTGCATCAACAGCCCGGCGCTCCATTTTCGATGAATGCTGCGCGATTTCAGGCAATCTCGCATTCCATTTTTCCCTTGTCGCCTCATCCAGCTTTCCTTCAATTAAATATGTCCGTATTAAACGATGGACAATGGTATCTGGATACCGTCGAATTGGCGATGTGAAATGCGTATAAAACTCTGTTGATAACCCAAAGTGACCCAGGCTTTCAGGATCGTATTTTGCCTGCTGCATGGACCGAAGCATAACGGTCGAAATAACCATCTCTTCCGGCTTCCCTTGAACCTCTTCGATAATTTCCTGCAACGCCCTCGGATGCACATCATTCGCTGTTCCTTTAACGATGTAGCCAAAATTGGTGATAAACTCAAAAAATCTTCTTAGCTTATCTTCTTTTGGATCTTCATGGATTCGATAAATAAACGGTACTTCCATCCAGTGAAAATGCTCTGCCACTGTTTCATTGGCAGCCAACATAAATTCTTCAATTAATCTTTCCGCTACTGAACGTTCGCGAAGCACTACATCAGTCGGTTTACTATCCTCATCGACTAAGACCTTAGATTCTTTAAAATCAAAATCAATGGCTCCTCGCCTCATTCTCTTCTCACGCAATATTTGAGCTAGTTCTTCCATTTGTTCAAACATCGGAACAAGAGATTCATACCGGGTACGTGTTTCTTCGTCTTTATCAACTAATATTTTATTTACATCAAAATAGGTCATTCTCTCGGTTGTTTTAATCACACTTTGAAAAATCTCATGATTAACAACTTGACCTTCCGGATTAATTTCCATATCACATGATAATACTAAACGGTCCACTCTTGGATTAAGCGAACAAATTCCATTGGATAAACGATGTGGAATCATTGGAATAACCCTGTCGACTAAATAAACACTTGTAGCACGTTCTTCTGCCTCAAGGTCAATTGGTGTTCCTTCTTTTACATAATAGCTGACATCTGCAATATGTACGCCAAGCTTATAGTTGCCATTTTCAAGCTTCGTTACAGTTACCGCATCATCAAGGTCTTTCGCGTCAGCTCCGTCTATCGTAACAATCGTTTCATTTCGGAGATCACGGCGGTTCGCCAATTCGCTTTCATCAATCGTATCCGGTGTTTCATTTGCCTGCTTTAATACTTCATCTGGGAATGCCATTGGCAGTCCATGCTTATGAATAACAGAAAGAATATCCACACCCGGGTCATTTTTATGGCCTAGTACAGTGATAACTTCTCCTTCAGCACTTTTACGTCCCTCTGGATAGGTAGTAAGCTTAACCACTACTTTATGGCCTTCTACCGCACCTTTAGATGCTGACTTCGGGATAAAAACATCACTAGCAAATTTTTTATCATCCGGGATAACAAAGCCAAAGCTTTTGCTTTCCACATAGGTACCGACGATTTGCTGCACGCCTCTTTCTAAAATGCGAATAATACTTCCTTCTCTTCGCTGACCAGAAGTCTCGGAAGCAATTCGAGCTAGAACTGTATCACCATGCATGGCATTATTCAGCTCATTTGGCGGTATAAAAATATCATCCATACCCGGTTCATCTGGGATCACAAAGGCAAATCCTTTTGCATGACCTGTCAACTTACCGCGAATAAGATTCATTTTTTGCGGTAAGCCATAACGGTTGCTGCGCGTACGGACAACAAGTCCTTTTTCTTCCATTTGAACGAGCGCTTTTACAAATTCCTTAAAATCGCTTGAATCAGCTATTCCAAATGCTGCTTCTAGCTCTTGTACCGTCAAAGGCTTGTAAGCCTCATCTTTCATATATTGTAATAGTTTATCAACGTGCAGTTGAATATTATCTTCCAATAAAATCCCTCCTCAAAGGATTAGTTTTGCCAATCTAATTTTTCTAAAAAGGCGTAAATATCTTCATGAAGCTGATCACGTTCTTTATCTAACGTAATCACATGTCCCGATTCCTCGTACCATTTAATTTCTTTCTTCACGGACTCAACTTCATTGTATATAATGTTTGCGCTATCTGTGTTTATCATTTTGTCGTGGCGTGCTTGGACGACAAAGGTTGGAGCATAAATCATATCCACATGGTTGCGGACGTCAGAAATTAAAGATTGCAGCGCCTTTAAGGTTTTCATTGGCGATTTAGCAAACTCGTTCATTTCCAATTCAATTTGTTCATCCGTTTTCCCTTCCCGTACTTTATATTCGCGGGCATATTCGAGAATTCCTTGATACATCACTTCTTCACTTTTTATATACATAGGTGCACACATCGGTATAATACCCTTTATAGGTACAGTGTAACCCAATTTCAAAGAAAATACGCCGCCTAGTGACAGTCCCCCAACTGCAATTTCTTCATGGCCTAGGTTTTTTAAGAAATTGTAGCCATTTATAACGTCCTGCCACCAATCTTCTGGACCTGTATGTACGAGCTCTTCTGGCGGAACTCCGTGCCCTTTATAGTGGGGGGCATGACAGGTATATCCCCGTTTTTCTAAAAATCGTCCCAACATCCGAACATCAGCTGAATTACCAGTAAATCCGTGAAGCAATAGAACTGCTCGTTTTCCTCCTTTAAAAGTAAAGGGCTTAGGTGCTGCAATTTTCATCATAAAAACTCCTTCTACTCAAAAAATCCGATACCTTAGTTTAAGCAAACAATTGGGTAACATTCCAGAAAAAAGCCTTCGTTTTTTTTGTACATAAAAAAAACCTGACATAAGCCAGGTTTTTGAGCATTCTTTATTAAACTTCGAAGTATGCAACTAAAACAGCAAGAATAATGAAAAGAACTGCTAATACAACAGTAATACGATGTAAAATTAAATCAAGACCACGTGCTTTTTGCTTACCGAATAATGTTTCTGCACCACCTGAAATGGCACCAGATAATCCAGCACTTTTACCTGATTGCAATAAAACAACTAGAATAAGTCCAATACTCACGATTACTAATAATGTTACAACCAATGCATGCATGTAAGCCACCTCCTGTTAGTTCGTACATTTCACAGTATTTTTAATGTACCATATTCTCACCCTTTTAACAATACCAGTGTTTGTGTCAGCTTTTAGGAGTTTACCTTTTTAACCAATACGGCATTCCATCCCGGTGCTAGTGCATAGACCCAAATCCATTTTTTCAATCAACATACGGCCACTCCAGACAGGAAAAAGGCACCCATTCGTCAATGAGTGCCTTCTCTTAGTTGATTATTTTTTTAGGTTATAGAAAGATTTTAAACCGTTGTATTGTGCTGTTTCACCTAATTGGTCTTCAATGCGAAGTAATTGGTTGTATTTCGCAACACGGTCTGTACGTGAAGGTGCACCTGTTTTGATTTGACCCGCATTTGTTGCAACAGCGATGTCAGCGATTGTGTTATCTTCCGTTTCACCAGAACGGTGAGAAATAACTGCAGTGTAACCAGCACGCTTCGCCATTTCAATTGCGTCAAATGTTTCAGTCAATGTACCGATTTGGTTAACTTTGATAAGGATTGAGTTCCCGATTCCTTTTTCAATACCTTCAGAAAGCTTCTTTGTATTTGTAACGAATAGGTCATCCCCAACTAATTGAACCTTTTTACCAAGACGTTCAGTTAGAAGCTTGTGTCCTTCCCAATCGTTTTCATCCAAACCATCTTCGATTGAGATGATTGGGTATTTGCTTGAAAGCTCTTCGTACCAATCAACCATTTCAGCAGAAGTTTTAACAACACCTTCACCTGCAAGATGGTATTTTCCATCTTCTTTGTTATAGAACTCAGAAGATGCTGCGTCCATTGCTAAGAATACTTCTTCACCAGGCTTGTAGCCAGCTTTTTCGATTGCTTGTACAATCGTTTGAAGTGCTTCTTCGTTAGATCCTAAGTTTGGAGCAAATCCGCCTTCATCTCCAACAGCAGTGTTAAGTCCTTTTTCTTTAAGAACAGACTTTAAGCTGTGGAAAATTTCTGTACCCATACGAAGTGCTTCTCTAAAGTTAGGAGCTCCTACAGGCATAACCATGAATTCTTGAATATCAACGTTGTTATCAGCATGCTCTCCGCCGTTAACAATATTCATCATTGGAACTGGAAGCTGCTTAGAGTTGAATCCGCCAAGGTATTGATATAAAGGAATATCTAAGTAGTTAGCAGCAGCATGAGCTACAGCCATAGAAACACCTAGAATAGCATTGGCGCCTAATTTACCTTTATTTTCAGTTCCATCAAGCTCGATTAAAGCTTGGTCAACAGCAACTTGATCTAAGACGCTGAATTCTTCACCAACAAGATGTGGAGCAATAATTTCGTTCACGTTATCTACGGCTTTTAATACACCTTTACCAAGGTAACGCTCTTTATCACCATCACGAAGTTCAACTGCTTCATATTCACCTGTAGAAGCACCACTTGGAACTAAAGCACGGCCAAAAGCTCCGGATTCAGTAAAAACTTCTACTTCAACTGTTGGGTTACCGCGGGAATCTAATACTTCACGTGCGTATACATCTGCAATAAATGGCATTTAATTTCTCTCCTTTTAATATAAAAATTATTTAATTAACGATTTTCCTGTCATTTCCTCTGGCTGTTGTACACCAAGCAATTTTAACATCGTCGGAGCTAAATCTCCTAAGATTCCGCCTTCTCGCAGCTCCACGTCATTCTTTGTGATAATAACTGGAACTGGATTCGTGGTATGGGCTGTCATTGGCTCGCCTTCAAGAGTCATCACTTCATCTGCGTTACCATGGTCAGCTGTAATAATAGCCGTACCACCTTTTTCAAGAATTAAATCAACGATTTTACCTAAGCATTCATCAACTGTTTCAATTGCCTTAACCGTTGGTTCGAGCATTCCTGAATGTCCAACCATATCAGGGTTAGCAAAGTTTAGGATAATGGCATCAAATTTATCATCTTGAATTTCTTTAAGCAGCGCGTCTGTAACTTCATAAGCACTCATTTCAGGCTGCAGGTCATAGGTTGCAACCTTAGGTGAGTTGATAAGAATGCGCTCTTCTCCAGGGAACTTGTCCTCACGGCCCCCGCTCATAAAGAACATAACATGAGGATATTTTTCGGTTTCGGCAATTCTTAATTGCTTCAATCCGTTTTGCGCTAATACCTCTCCTAATGTGTTATCCAAGTTAGAAGGCTTAAACGCAACGTATCCATTTACCGATTCACTGAAATGTGTTAAACATACGAAGAATAAATCCCTCGGATGTTTCTCTCCACGGTCAAAAGGACGGAAATCTTCGTTTGTGAATACATTAGAAATTTGGATTGCCCGGTCTGGACGGAAATTATAGAAAATGACGGCGTCATTGTCTTTGATTGTCGCAACAGGCTGACCATCTTCCTTTGTGATCACGGATGGAATCACGAATTCATCAAAAATTCCATGCTGGTAGGAATCCTCTACCACGTCTAATGGATTGGTGTAGGCTGGTCCATCACCATAAACCATAGAGCAGTAAGATTTTTCAACGCGATCCCAGCGCTTGTCACGGTCCATTGAATAATAACGTCCAGAGATGGTAGCAAACTCACCAACGCCATACTCATTCATTTTATCCAAAGTTTGTTTAATATATGTTGCCGCTGTTTTCGGACCAACATCACGTCCGTCAAGGAAGCCATGAATATATACCTTTTCTACGCCTTCCTCTTTTGCCATCTTCAATAGGGCAAACATATGGTTAATATGGCTGTGTACGCCTCCATCGGATAATAAACCAAATAAATGCAGGTTTGTTCCATTTTTCTTCACATGGTCCATCGCACTGCAGATGGTTTCATTTTTTACAAATTCACCTTCACGAATGGCGATATTCACACGTGTTAAGCTTTGGTATACAACCCGGCCAGCACCGATATTTAAATGGCCTACTTCGGAGTTGCCCATTTGTCCCTCAGGAAGACCAACTGCTTCACCGGAAGCCGTTAAATGCGAGTGCGGAAACGTACTCCAATACCGATCAAAATTCGGTTTTTTTGCATGATACACTGCATTCCCTTTTTGTTCATCCCTGCATCCAAATCCATCGAGAATGATGAGGGCAACGGGAGACTTACTCATAGCTGCCTGCCTCCAATAGCTGCAGGAATGAACCTGGCTCAAGGCTGGCCCCGCCAACAAGTGCACCGTCTATATCAGGCTGTGCCATGTATTCCTTAATATTTTCTGGTTTTACACTACCGCCATACTGAATTCTCACAGCATTAGCAACTTCTTCATTGAATTGTTGTGAAACCACTTGGCGGATATGAGCACATACTTCATTTGCATCTTGTGCAGTCGAAGATTTGCCTGTTCCAATCGCCCAGATTGGTTCATAAGCAATAACCGTTTGTTTTACTTGCTCATCTGTTAAGCCAGCTAAAGCTTTTTGAATTTGTGAACCAACTAGTTCATTGGTTTCACCGTTTTCACGCTGCTCTAATGTTTCACCGCAGCAAACGATTGGAGTTAAGTTATATTTAAAAGCTGCAAGTGTCTTTTTATTAACACTTTCATCGGTTTCATTAAACATTTCACGACGTTCAGAATGTCCAAGAATCACATATTGAACACCAATTTCAGCTAGAGGTTTTGGACTGATTTCTCCTGTAAAAGCTCCGCTTTCTTCGAAATGCATGTTTTGTGCGCCTATTTTGACATCAGTTCCTTCTGTTTGTTCCACAAGACTTTGTAAAAATAAAGCTGGTGCACAAATAACAGAATCCATTTTTTCATGATGTGGAACAAGACCTTTTACTTCCTCGGCAAAGCTTTTCGCCTCAGCAAATGTCTTATTCATTTTCCAGTTACCTGCAATAATCGGTTTACGCATTGTTACACAACCTTTCAAAATAGAAAGTTCTTATTATTTATCATTTAAAGCTACAACGCCTGGAAGTTCTTTGCCTTCCATGAATTCAAGTGAAGCGCCGCCGCCTGTTGAAATATGGCTCATTTTTTCTGCTAAATTGAATTTTTCTACCGCTGCCGCAGAGTCTCCGCCGCCAATTACTGAATATGTACCTTCTGCTTCTGCAAGTGCTTCAGCAACTGCCTTCGTACCACCAGCAAATTTATCAATTTCGAACACACCCATTGGTCCGTTCCAAATGACTAATTTTGATTTTTTGATTACTTCACGATAGATTTCTCTTGTTTTAGGTCCGATATCAAGTGCTTCCCAATCTGCCGGTATTTCTTCGATTGCTACCTCTTTAGAATTTGCATCCGCAGAGAAATCATCGGCAACGATAGCGTCAACCGGCATATAGAAATTGACACCTTTTTCTTTTGCCTTTTCTATAAAAGAATTCGCTAAGTCAATTTTATCTGCTTCAAGAAGAGATTTACCAATTTCATGACCCTGTGCCTTAATAAAAGTATAAGCAAGGCCGCCGCCAATGATTAGGTTATCAACCTTTTCTAATAGGTTTTCAATAACACCAATCTTGTCCTTAACCTTCGCTCCGCCAATGATTGCGGTAAATGGACGTTCTGGATTTGATAGAGCTTTTCCTAGTACATCAAGCTCTTTCTCCATTAATAGACCAGACACTGCAGGAAGATGGTGAGCAATACCTTCTGTAGAAGCATGTGCTCTATGAGCTGCACCAAATGCGTCATTTACATAGACGTCAGCGAGTTCGGCAAAGGATTTTGCTAATTCTGGATCATTCTTTTCTTCACCTGGGTAAAAACGAACGTTTTCAAGAAGAAGAACATCGCCTGCATTCATAGATTCAATGATAGATTTAACAGAATCACCATATGCTTCATCTGCTTTTTGCACGTTTCTGCCAAGAAGCTCAGAAAGTCTTACACCCACTGGAGTTAAACGCATTTCCTCTACTACTTTACCCTTTGGACGTCCAAAATGGCTCGCTAAGATGACTTTAGCACCTTGCTCGATTAAATATTGAATAGTAGGTACTGCAGCGCGGATTCTTGTTTCATCCGTGATTTTTCCATCCTGCATAGGAACGTTAAAATCAACACGGCAGAAAACGCGTTTTCCTTTTACATCTACATCTTTTAATGTTTTCTTGTTCATGCGAAGCCTCCTAATTAATAAAAAGCTAGTAATAAAACCCTAATTTACATAAAAAAAGGAGGGGGGAATGTTCCCCGCTCCCCTTTGAATACCCTAAATCATTATAGCCTTTTGATGAAGAATTTTCCAACCTCAGCTAACTAAAGATTAAAGTCCTTTTTGAGCGATATATCCAATAAGGTCAACTACACGGCTAGAATAACCAACTTCGTTATCGTACCAAGATAATACTTTTACCATGTTACCTTCAAGAACCATAGTAGATAATGAATCAATTGAAGATGAAGCTGGGCTGCCATTATAGTCTGTAGACACTAATGGAAGTTCGCTGTAGTGTAAGATTCCCTTTAATGGACCTTCAGCAGCTGCTTTTAATGCTGCATTTACTTCATCAGCTGTTACTTCTTTGTCTAATTCAGCAACTAAATCCACGATTGATACGTTTGGAGTTGGTACACGAACAGCCATACCATTTAATTTACCTTTAAGTTCTGGAAGAACTAAAGAAACTGCTTTCGCTGCACCAGTTGATGTAGGAATCATGTTCTCAGCTGCTGCGCGGGCACGACGGTAGTCCTTGTGTGGTAAATCAAGGATTTGTTGGTCATTAGTGTAAGAGTGGATAGTAGTCATCATTCCACGCTTGATTCCGAATTCATCATTTAAAACCTTCGCAAAAGGAGCTAGACAGTTTGTTGTACATGATGCGTTTGATAATACATGGTGGTTTGCCGCATCGTATTGATCTTGGTTAACACCCATTACGATAGTGATATCTTCGTTATCTGCTGGAGCTGAAATGATAACTTTCTTCGCACCTGCTTCAAGGTGTTTTGCCGCGTCTTCACGCTTTGTGAAACGTCCAGTAGATTCAACTACTACTTCAACACCAAGTTCTCCCCAGCCTAATTGAGCTGGATCGCGCTCAGCAATTACTTTTACCTTTTGGTTGCCAACAACTAAATATTCGCCGTCAACGGTAACTTCTTGTTGAAGAGTTCCATGAACAGTATCGTATTTTAAGAGGTGCGCAAGCATATTTGCATCAGTTAAATCGTTAATTGCTACGATTTCCATATCTGCATTATTTAATGCCGCACGGAATACGTTACGGCCGATACGACCAAATCCATTAATACCAACTTTTACTGTCATTTTCATTTCCTCCTTGTATTGAAAAAAGGTTTTTTTATTTAGGCTCTTTTCTTAGAAAAGAGCTTACAAAATAAATTATAAGTACAAAATGACTATTTTCACGTTAAAATCGGCTTTAAGATTTTAACAACTTTCTTAAGAAAACAGCCTTATATAAAAAGGGATTAACCTTTTAATAACTTTCTTGCTGCACCCTCATCGGTAATTAAAATCGTCGAGGCAGGTGCTTTTTTCATATAAGCCTTAATGGCTTTCGCCTTAGAGGCGCCGCCTGCAACAGCAATCACATTTGGAATCTGCGCAAGGTCTTCAAGCTGAAGTCCAATCGTTAAAACTTTGTGGACAATTTCACCTTTTTCATTAAAATAATAGCCGAATGCTTCCCCTGCTGCAGCATTCGCTTCTAGCTTCTGCATAATCTCGGGTTTTGTTTTTCTTCGTTCAGCCATTGTAATAGCATCCCCAATTCCATGAAGAACCATGCTTGCAGATTTAATCAAGTCTAAGACTTCATGAATTTCAGGTTCTTTAATCAGGGATTGATAAATTTCGTTACTAACCTGATCAGGTACGTAGAATACACGGTGCTTCGATTTCGTATTTTTTGACATAATCGAGCTAATCGTATTTGCCTGATTCTGAACATCCTCACCAATACCGCCGCGTGCCGGAACAAAGAGTAATTCCTTTTTGCCAAGCTCGGGTGTAAGTACGTTTGCGACAGCAGCCATCGTTGAGCCGCCAGTTACAGCGATTATATTTTTCCCAGTAAGATATTTTTTCATACAAAAGGCACAGGCCTTACCTAAATCATCTTTTACCATAAGGGATTCATCACTGTTTCCAGGTACAATAATAACTTTTTGAATTTTAAGCCGGTGTTTTAGTTCCAGCTCCATTACGTCAATGCCGATTAATTCTCGGATTAGTCCTTCTAAATCCTCTAGCAAATGCTTCCCTTCAGAAGTTAAACTCATTCCAATATTGTTAATAGAAACAAGATTTTGTTCTTTAAGGAAATCTACCTCACTGCGAAGAACTCTTTCTGTGTACCCAAGGTTGGAAGCAAGACTCCTTCTTCCCACTGGCTGCATAAAACCGATATGTCTGAGGATAGAATATCGTTTATGTAAAACCTGAAGGAGATCAGGTAATAATCTTTTTTGAATATCGATGAGTGATTGCATAACGTCCTGCTCCTTTATTATATGTAACTGGTCACAAAATGTCCACCATAGACAAATTATGTCCCACTTCATCGAAAAAAAATCACCCCTGCTAACAATTTACATTTTAACAGGAGTGTAAATCTATTTCAACTTAAAAGTTTTCCGATTTTTCTTGCAAACGTTTACTTATGTCATTTTTGTTAATAATTCCAAAACCCACTTCTTCTCCGTCAATTTGAACCACTGGAATCATGATTCCGTATAGTTCTGTTAGTTCATCGCTTTCATCAATATCAATTTCTTCTAATGTAAAATTCCAGTCTTCCTTAAGTTCAAGGATGGCCTGTTTTGCTTTTTCACATAGTGAACAGCGTTGCCTTGTATATAAAGTGATTATTGTTTGTGCCATTGTTGGTTTCCTTTCAATCAAACCTTTTTCTTTTAGATGAGGATGGAATTCCTAGTTGGTCCCGATACTTCGCAACTGTTCTTCTAGAAACAACGATGCCCTGACTGATCTTCAGCTTCTCAACGATTTCCTGGTCTGATAGTGGATGTTGTTTATCTTCCCTTTCAATCATCGAAGCGATTTCATTTTTCACCTGACTCGAGGAGGTATTTTCATTTGTCACTGTTTGAATAGTACTGGTGAAGAACGACTTCAACGGGAAAGTACCGATCGGTGTCTGCACGTATTTTTCTTTTACTGCACGGCTGACCGTTGATTCATGGATCTCAAGTTCGCCCGCTACCTCCTTCATGGTCATCGGAACTAAATATTCTTTACCATTTTCAAAGAAACGAGTTTGCTTTTCCACGATTTTACTGACAACCCTCGTTAAAGTTTCCTTCCGTTGCTCAATACTTTTCATGATCCATTGATAATCTTGCACTTTTTCCTGCAAAAAGCGGCATACTTGCGAATCCCTCGTGGTAGTCATTTTTTGATAATAATGATCGTTAAAACTTATTTTGGGAAGAATGTCATCACACAGTCTGACAGAAAATCCATCCCCAAAGCGTTCAACAATGGCATCAGGGATAATGTAGGAGGCATTTTCCTGCTCTAAGATTGCACCTGGTCTTGGATTAAGCTGCTGTACCTTATCAAATATCTCTTGAATTTTCTGTAAGGGTATTTGCAGTTCCTTCGCAAGCTGCTTCCATTTCTTCTCCGCAAATGGGATGAAGTAGTGAGTAAGAATTGTCAGCGCTAAATCATCCTTTAAATTTTCCCGTTCGAGCTGAATTAGCAAGCATTCTTGAAGATCCCTGGCCCCGATTCCAGCTGGTTCCAAGGTTTGAATCACAATAATGCTCTCTTCAACCAGTTCTAAGTGAACTCCTAGTTTATCTGCGATTTCCTTTGGTTCAGAGGTTAAGTATCCGTTTACATCAAGGTTCTCAATCAAGTGCTTAATTATTTTTAATTGGATACTAGAGTATTTGCCAAGATTAAGCTGATTTAGCAGCTGTTCTTCTATAGAAGATGACTTTGCTGCAATTTGCTCAATCCAATCGTTTTCTGTAGTTTTCGTATGTTTCCGCCGATTACGGTCGATTAATGGGTTAATCGGCTGAATATGGTTATTCTCAACCTGGAGCAGGGGATTTTCAAGTGCTTTGTTTTCTAAAAATGCTGAAAGCTCTTGTGCCGAATATTGTAAGAGCGCAATGGCTTGGGTCAATTCCTGCGTCATAGCTAATTTCAATGATTGTTGCTGCCATAAACCTGCTTTTAAATCCATTTCATAACCCCCCTTTCCCTATTTTACAGGATAAAACAGTTTTGGTGAATGGAAAAAATCTGAGTAAATTGACTTTATTTTTGATCCTCATTTCATTTTTTTAAGTTCTTTTCGATTAGGTGCTATTGGAGGCTGTTGGGCCCAGCCACGATCATCCAATACTACTTTCCAGGTATTTCCTTTCCTTTGTGTTTTATTCATGGTTCAAATTCCTAAACATAAAAAATGCCCCCACGCTTTAAAGCGTGAGGGCATTTTTTATTGACGCGCTCGGAGGGAATCGAACCCCCATTTTAAGAACCGGAATCTTACGTGCTATCCGTTGCACCACGAGCGCATATATGCGACTTTAATATTATATGCTAATTTATGAAACTTTGCAAGCTAGATAGGTTTAAAAAAACTCTCAGTGGTTAGAATTGTATAGGGAAAGTTGTCGAACAAATATGAAGGCGAATTGTTTGACCTTAATTGACCATCAGTGTATCATTAACTATACATATTAAAATCTTTCATACTTAAAGGAGGAAGAAACATGAATTTGATTCCTACAGTTATTGAACAAACAAACCGCGGGGAAAGAGCATATGACATCTATTCTCGTCTTTTAAAAGACCGCATTATTATGCTTGGCAGTGGTATTGACGATCATGTGGCTAATAGCATTGTAGCACAATTACTCTTCCTAGAAGCAGAAAACCCAGAAAAAGATATATCCATCTATATTAACAGCCCTGGCGGCAGTATTACTGCTGGAATGGCCATTTATGACACCATGCAGTTCATTAAGCCTGATGTTCAAACGATTTGTATCGGTATGGCCGCTTCAATGGGCGCTTTCTTACTTGCAGCAGGTACAAAAGGTAAGCGTTATGCGTTGCCAAATGCTGAAGTAATGATCCATCAGCCATTAGGCGGAGCACAAGGGCAGGCAACTGAGATTGAAATTGCAGCTAAGCGTATTCTATTCCTTCGTGAAAAATTGAATGGAATCTTAGCAGAGCGCACTGGCCAGCCACTAGAAGTGATCCAAAAGGACACTGATCGCGATAACTTTATGACAGCAGAAAGAGCAAAAGAATACGGCCTCGTTGACCATATCATCACAAGAAGCCTTAAAGAAGATAAAAAAGATAAGTAATAGTAAAAAGAGTTTGACCAATTTCAGGTCAAACTCTTTTTATTTTAATGTTCATTTTGGACAAATGTAGACAGTGCATCAATTGCTTTTTCTTCATCATCGCCGTCCGCAACAATATTAACTAAAACTCCTGAGCCGACAGCTAAGCTCATAAGACCCATAATACTTTTCGCATTTACCTTTTTACCATCTTTCTCTAAAAAAATATCTGCTGAAAAACGGTTTGCTTCCTGAACAAATAATGCTGCTGGTCGTGCTTGAAGACCCGTTTTCAATTTAACTTCCACTTGTTTCTCTACCATTACAAAATCCTCCTTATGTTCTTCCTCTATTTTCTTGAAGCTAAATCACCAATCCGTAATTTTTCCGCAATTTCATCTATTTTTCTTAACCGATGATTAATTCCCGATTTACTAATTGTACCTCCGGCAACCATCTCCCCTAGTTCTTTTAGGGTTACATCCGTATAGTGGAGCCGGAGTTCAGCAATTTCTCTTAACTTTTCGGGTAAAATATGCAATCCAACCGTGTCGTTAATATAGCGAATATTTTCAACCTGCCGGATGGAAGCGCCAATTGTCTTATTTAAGTTCGCAGTTTCACAATTAACCAAACGATTAACGGAATTTCGCATATCTCTTACAATCCGCACATCTTCAAAACGAAGAAGTGCATTGACGGCACCAATAATATTTAAATACTCGGTAATCTTTTCTGCTTCTTTTAAGTAAGTAATGTAGCCTTTTTTTCGCTCAAGTGTCTTGCTGTTAAGTCCAAATTTATTCATTAATTCACACAAGGACTCGTTATGTTCCTTGTAGAGTGAAGCAATTTCCAAATGATAAGATGAAGTTTCCGGATTATTAACGGAGCCTCCAGCAAGAAACGCCCCACGTAAATAAGAACGTTTACAACATTTCTTTTTCACAAGATCACTAGCTATGTCATGGATGAAGGTAAATCCTTCACCAAGGATTTTCATATCCTCTAGTATTTCCTTAGCTTGCTGAGACAAACGGACAATATAAACATTGTTCTTTTTTAATCTCATTTTCTTCCGAACAAGCAGCTCCACTGGAACATCATAGCTTTTTTTAATTAACGTATAAATCCTTCTCGCAATCGCTGCATTTTCAGTCTGGATATCAACTATTAACTTTCGGTTAGAAAAGGACATGGAACCATTCATTCGAATAAGTGCGGAGAGCTCCGCCTGCGTGCAGCATGGCTTTATTTCCAAATTCGTTAATTCTTTTTTCGTTTCCGAAGCGAAAGACATCCCTTCACCCCCTTTTGCCCTTTTTGCACGGGCATTAGTATTTACGCTTCATATCGCCGTTTGGTTTCACTTAAAAGTAAATTATATAAAATTTTTGCCACTTTTTTCGGATCATGCCGCAGTGCCCCATTTTCCTGGATGGCAATGTCCGCATGAACCACTTCAAGTCCAAGTTCAAATATGCGCTCCAAATCATAATTGACAGGATCAGCCAGCTCTTCATTGTAGCGGAGCTGAATGTCTTCAGGAATTTCTTTATCGTTCACAAGAATGGTATCCATAAAAGCACATGACATATGATCATAAATGGCTTTTACATGGTCACTTGCTGTGTATCCGTGGGTTTCACCCGCTTGTGTCATTAAATTACATATATACACCTTTTTCGCATGTGAGCGGCAAACTTCTTCACCTAATCGCGGTACAAGCAGATTAGGCAGAATACTCGTATATAAACTTCCAGGTCCTATAATAATTAGATCCGCTTGTCTAATGGCTTGTATGGATTCTGGCAAAGGAGTGATAACCTCTGGTGTTAGAAAAACTTTTTTTATTTTTTTACCCGAGTAAGGGATTTTCGATTCACCAGATACTACTGTCCCATCCTCCATTTCCGCATGAAGCACAACACTTTGGTTGGCTGCAGGCAAAACCTTACCGCGAACATTTAATACCTTACTCATTTCTTGAATCGCGTGAACAAAGTTCCCGGTAATCGATGTCATCGCTGCCAAAATCAAATTACCAAGCGAATGTCCCGATAATTCATTGGAGGTCTTAAAACGATGTTGAAACATCTCTTCCACAAGCGGTTCAACATCCGATAGTGCAGCTAACACATTTCTTATATCCCCAGGCGGTGGGATTTGCAGGTCGTCACGGAGCCTTCCTGAACTGCCGCCATCATCAGCAACCGTCACAATGGCGGTAATATCAACTGGATACTGTTTTAATCCTCGTAATAAAACCGGCAATCCTGTTCCTCCGCCAATGATGACGATTCTTGGCTGTCCTAACTCCCTCATGTTGTCTGTTCCTTTCTCCTCTCAATGTCACGGTGTGAAACCAGTGTCTTGTAATCATTTTCAAAGTATTTAGCAAGATATTCTGCCAAAGTGACGGAGCGGTGCTGCCCTCCGGTACAACCGATTGCAATCACAAGCTGCGCTTTTCCTTCCCGCTTATAATGCGGAAGCATAAAGCTTAGCAAGTCTGTAACCTTCTCTATGAATTTATGCGTTTCATTCCATTTTAAAACATAGCTTGAAACCTCTTGATCCAATCCTGTCTTTGGCCTCATGTGATCGATATAGTGAGGATTTGGCAGGAAGCGTACATCAAAAACAAGGTCGGCATCGATTGGAATTCCATGCTTAAATCCAAATGACATGACATTGACAGTAAAAATTGATTTTTTATTCGTAGTAAATTCCGTTATAATCTTTTCGCGTAATTCGCGCGGTTTCATTTGTGAAGTGTTATAAATAAGCTGGGCTCTGCCTTTTAATTCATCAAGAAGCTCCCGTTCCAATTTGATTCCTTCTAATGGCAAACCTGATTGTGCCAGCGGATGAAATCTTCTTGTTTCTTTATATCTTCGCACCAAAGTAGCATCGTCAGCATCTAAGAATAAGATTTGCGGGCTTACCCATGAAGTTTCTGCAAGGTCATCAAGCGCTTTAAACAAATGATCAAAGAACTCTCTTCCCCTTAGGTCCATAACTAATGCCACTTTATTCATTTTATTCCCAGATTCCTTCATAAGTTCAAGAAATTTTGGCAGTAGCGTCGGCGGCAGATTATCCACACAGAAAAAACCTAAATCCTCTAAACTCTGGATAGCAACCGTTTTTCCTGCTCCAGACATCCCCGTAATAATGACCATTTGTGTTTCATTTGTTGATCCGGTACTCATCATTTTTCCCCCTCATATTAACTTGGATCTAATCGATAACTGATTAGCTGGAAATCCTTGGTATAAGTAAAAGTACCGTAAATAATCCCGTTTCCATGAATCATGTAATCGATAATATGATAGTCTCCCGCCGCCATTGGCAGGTTTTTAAGTTGATCAAGCTGCTGCCATTCAAGCTTACCTTCATCCGATTCGTCGAAGCGCATCCCATCAGAATCCGTTGCAAAAAAGGTAAACATCATCCATTCGGATAGAACTTGGTCATTTTCTTTCATAATGAATGTAAAAATCCCCTTCAACTGCGGGTTTTTCAAGTAGATTCCGGTTTCCTCCCGGTACTCACGGATACAGGAATCTCTTACTGACTCTCCAGGCTCCATTTTGCCGCCTGGTGCTACCCACCAGCCACGGCGCGGTTTTTTTAACATTAATACTTGATTGTCTCTAATTAATACACAATTAGTGACTCGCTGCACAACAAACACCCTCTAACAAGAACAGCGGAAGCCCCTAATGCTGGAGCTTAGACCATTCTCAAAGTTAAATATGTCTTTCTCATCTATATAACAAGCTCATAGTAGTAAAATAGCGTATATTTATTCTTTTTATTATACTCCTTTTGGTAAGCGGTCACAATGAAATCGGATTTCTTTCTTCTGTTAAAAATATGTAAAAAAATAGCACAGGCATTTTCAGCCTGTGCACCAAGTGAATATTTTAAAGGGGGTCAATTCTTATAATCATAATACCTTATTAATATTTCACCACTGTTACAAGAGAATTAAAACCGGGTTACGTTTATGAAGAAATTGTAAATTTACTTCTTAATTTTCAATTCTTCTTTCAGTTCCTCTACATAGTGCTGGGCACTTTGTGCAGCGATACTGCCATCACCAGTAGCGGTAACAATTTGTCTTAATGTTTTCTCACGAATATCGCCGGCAGCAAAAATTCCCGGCACTTTTGTTTCCATTTGCTCGTTTGTTTCAATATAGCCATTTTCATTGGTAATCCCTAGATTTGTAAAAGGTTTTGAAAGTGGGATCATTCCAATATAAATGAATACACCGTCTGCTGGCAGCTCTTGTTCTTCTCCAGTTTGAGTAGAAACAAGTGTGACGCTTCCCACTTTTCCTTCTTTATCATTTATCGATTTAATCGTGTGATTCCAAATGAAATCTACTTTTTCATTGGCAAAGGCACGGTCTTGAAGGATTTTCTGTGCACGAAGCTCATCACGGCGATGTACAATCGTTACCTTAGAAGCGAAACGAGTTAAATAAACACCTTCCTCAACCGCAGAATCCCCGCCGCCAATGACAAACAATTCTTTTTGCTTAAAAAACGCTCCATCACAAACTGCACAATAGGATACACCACGGCCGCTAAGTTCCTTCTCGCCAGGTACCCCTACTTTCTTATATTCAGCACCAGCTGAAATAATAACCGAATAGGCTTTGTATTGCTTTGAGCCAGCAACAACGGTTTTCACATCACCATTATCGATAATTTCTTTTATGTCACCATATGCATATTCAGCACCAAACTTTTTCGCATGCTCAAACATTTTCGTAGATAAATCAGGTCCTAGGATACTTTCAAAGCCAGGATAGTTTTCAACATCCTCCGTGTTAGCCATTTGACCACCCGGCATACCACGTTCAATCATTAGTGTAGAAAGATTCGCACGAGATGTATAAACAGCAGCCGTCATCCCAGCAGGACCAGCACCAGCAATAATCACATCATAAATTTTTTCCTCAGACATATGGTTTTCACTCCTTATATATAAAAAAAACGATTAAGTTTAGTATTACCTACTTAATCGTATTAAACAATTGCTATATAGTCCAAAAATCTGCTCAATTTAGATGTTTAGTCACTAACTTTACATATTTGCCAATGGTTGCTGGTGAGATATCGTAGCGTTTGGCAATTTCTTGCTGTGATACCTTTTCATTGCTTGCCTTATACCAGACATATTCCATTGCGCCTGCCCAAGCCCGTTTGTTATTCAAGTTAATCTCAGACTTAGACAATTCAACAAACACGGAAAACCACATTAAATATAGACCTGATTCAACCGTTCCGATTGGCTGATGTTTTTCATAAAGAACCTCGGCAATTTCCTGTGCGTCGACAATCGCTGAAGGAGTTCCCGATTTTATTAATGAGACATAATTTTTTTCCAAAGCTGTAAGCTTTTGATTTTGATAAAAACGTTTGGAAGTAGAAATTTCATCTATTTTTCCAGAGATAGAAGCTAGGAATACAGCAAATAACCGCTCTTCCAAGTAATCACTTTCTAGTTTTTGAAAAATAGAACCCGAGTGATCTTCAAACCCATTTGCAATCGGCTTTTCCACATTCCATGGTTCAAACCCCTCTTTATCTGGAGTATGCTCAAGGACCATTTTCCAAATGCTTTGTGCAAAGTTCTCATGGCCAGTATGATAAGCGGAATAGGACAGCCAATAATAAAAAGGACCGTCACCTTCAAAACCTTTTTTATACAGCTTTTTCAGCCAGTAGTATGCCGACTCATACTCACCAATTAGCGCAAAGGTTGCGCCTAGCTTAAATTGATGGTCAATGAGCATAGGCTGAATTTTCTTTAACGAATCCATTAAACGTGCGACAGCTTTCGTCTTACCTTGGTAATGGGCAAATACGAGCCGATTACACAATGCGTGCAGATTTCCAGGATTTCTTTCTAACACATCATCAAGAATCGATTCTGCCTTTTTTGTTTTTCCTAAATAAAAATAAGCGAGAGCTAAGTTATTATAGGCAGACCAGTATTCCGGATATGCTTCCACAACGTCATTCAACAGTTCGATGGCTTTCGGAAAATACCCTGATTCCAATAAGTCACGAGCCTGTTCCTGCTTTATGATCAGATCGTCCTGTTCATAAAGCTCATCTTCTAAACCCTCCGCCTCGAACGAAAGAAGCTCTAGAAGGTCGTGTGTATCTTCATTAAAATCCCCATTTGGGTCCAATTCCAAATACATATTTGCATGATGATACGCATCTTTAAAGAAACCCATATGCGCATAATTATTTGCTAAAAAATAATGACATTCTGCCATTTCTTCGTCAAGATCTTCAAGGATTAAATGCAAGAGTCGATTAGAATTTTCGAACTCACCAAGTTCTGTTGAAACTATGGCAAGCTGACAGGTTATCATCGGTTCACCCGGCTCCAGCTGCATCGCCCGTTGAAGATATTTTTTAGCTTTTTTAAAATCACGGCGATGGTATGCCTTAATACCCTTCGTGAAATAATATTCCCCAGTCGGAACAAATGACAGGATCTTTCCCTTTTGAATTCTTGCTTTCGAGTCTTTAACCATCGAGACCTCCATCTATACAATAAACTAACTTATGTAGTATACCACAACCAAAGCCCGTACGAGAAGGCTTAGAACCAATTCCAGCACATTGGAAGATATTCCAAATATGCAAAAACACGCTGCATAACAGCGTGTTTTTGCATATTTGGTGACAGGCACCAAAGGTTTTTATCGTTTGTGTCTTTCTTCTAATGTTTGAAGTACTTCTTTAAACGGAAGGCCTTGTTCGACCAATAGTACTTGCAGGTGGTAGAGGAGGTCGGCGGCTTCCCATTTTAGTTCTTCTTTGTCGCGGTTTTTGGCGGCGATGATGACTTCTGAGGCCTCTTCACCGACTTTTTTCAAGATTTTATCTACGCCTTTTTCAAATAGATAGGTAGTATACGCCCCTTCTGGACGCTCTTTTTCCCGTTCGATAATCAACTTCTCTAATGACTGCAAAATCTGGTAGTCTGCAAGACTAGAGACAGTTCTTTCCGTCACAACACCCTCTGTGAAGCAGCTAACGGCTCCTGTATGGCAAGCAGGTCCCTTTGGCTCAACGAGCACAAGGACTGCGTCCTGGTCACAGTCATACTTCACACTTACGACAGACTGAGTGTTCCCGCTTGTCGCGCCTTTATGCCAAAGCTCCTGACGAGAACGGCTGTAAAACCATGTTTCCCCGGTTTCCAGCGTCTTTGTCAGAGATTCCTGATTCATATACGCTAATGTTAATACCTCTTTTGTTTCTACATCCTGGACAATTGCAGGTACAAGCCCTTTTTCATCAAAACGAATGTTCATCGCACCGTCACTCCTCTCTCTAGCAAATAACTTTTTACTTCATGGACGGAAGTTTCTTTATAGTGAAAGATTGAAGCTGCGAGCGCCGCATCGGCTTTTCCATCTACAAATGCATCCTTAAAATGACCGGCGTTTCCGGCACCGCCTGAAGCAATCACTGGAATCGTCACGGCTTCACTTACCGCTGCAGTCAGCTTGAGGTCAAAGCCGCTTTTTTCGCCATCGCTATCCATACTTGTCAGCAAAATTTCTCCTGCTCCTAGTCGTGCTGCTTCCTTTGCCCACTCAATCACCTTACGATCCGTTGGTGTCCTGCCGCCATGTGTATAAACACGCCATGTTCCAAGTTCTTCATCATATTTCGCGTCAATAGCTACGACAATACATTGTGTTCCAAAGTAGCCTGCTCCCTCAGAAATAAGTTCAGGATTCATTACCGCTGCCGTATTTAATGATACCTTATCGGCTCCAGCACGAAGAATTCGTTTCATATCCTCTAAAGAATTAATCCCGCCCCCAACAGTAAAAGGGATGGCAAGCTCCGAAGCAACAGACTTAACCACTTCAACCATCGTTTTTCGGCCATCAACAGATGCAGAAATATCAAGGAAGACGAGTTCATCCGCTCCTTGTTCGTCATAAAATCTAGCCAATTCTACAGGGTCTCCGGCATCCCGAAGCTGTACAAACTGAATACCTTTCACAACTCTTCCTTCTTTTACATCAAGGCAAGGAATGATTCGTTTTGTCAGTGTCATTTTCTCACCTCATCCAGCGCTTCCTTCAATGTAAAACGGTTCTCGTAAAGAGCCTTTCCGACAATGGCTCCTTTAACCCCTTCTGCATGTAAAGCACGCAAATCCGCTAAACTGCTTACGCCGCCAGAGGCGATGACGGTTTTTCCTGTCACTTCATCCATTTCACATACAGCAGCAATATTAGGTCCGGAAAGCGTCCCATCTGTAGCAATATCGGTAAAAATAAAGGTCTCCGCACCTGCCTCAGCAAAGCGTTTACTCAGTTCCACTGCTTTCACTTCTGAGGTATTCAGCCAGCCATGGGTAGCCACATAGCCATTTTTCGCATCGATTCCTACAACAATTTGCTTCCCATACTTCTGAATCATATCAATCGCAAATTCTGGATTTGAAACAGCAATACTCCCAATAATCACGCGAGTAATTCCATTATCCAAATAATGAAGAATGTCCGCCTCAGAACGAATCCCCCCGCCAATCTGGATTTTTGACTTTAACTGTTTCGCAGCCTCAATAACATAGCGATCATTGACCCTTTTGCCATCCTTAGCACCGTCTAGGTCAACCATATGAATCCATTCTGCCCCATCCGCTGCAAACGCTCGAGCCATGTCAAAAGGTGAATCACCATAAATGGTTTCCTTATCATAATCACCTTGGAGGAGGCGTACGCAATTCCCGCCGCGCATATCAATCGCTGGATATAATGTCAGTGTCATCGTACAGCCTTCCTTTCTTCAACCAATTTCAAAAAATTATTCAACAGTGCCATTCCAAGCTTGCTGCTTTTTTCAGGATGAAATTGCATTCCAAATATATTATCTTTGCCAACAACAGCAGAAACTTCTTCCTGATAATTGGCTTTTGCCAGTAAAACCTCTGAGTTTTCTGCACTTACATAGTAAGAATGAACAAAATAAACATAATCTTCTTCTAACCCTTTTAACAACGGAGATGAATTTACAAATTCAAGTTTATTCCAGCCCATATGTGGTACCTTGTATGTTTCGCCTTCCGCATTTGTACCAGAAAAACGCCGCACATGACCAGGCAATAAGCCGAGGCCTTTCGTAAATCCATTCTCATCACTATCTTCAAATAATAGCTGCATACCAAGACATATCCCAAGAAGTGGTTTCCCACTTGCTGCAAACTCCTTTATGGTGTCTGCCTGTAAAACTTCCATTGCATCCCGGAAAGAGCCAACACCCGGGAGCAGTAAGGCATCTGCACGCAGGAGCTCCTCCTTGTCACCTGATATAAAATAAGCCGCATTCAACCGTTCAAGGGCTTTACTTACGCTAAACAGATTGCCCATACCATAATCGACAATACCAATCATCTATAACATCCCTTTCGTTGACGGAACTCCTTTGATGCGAGGGTCAATTGTTGTTGCTTCGTCAAGCGCTCTGCCTAGTGCTTTAAAAACAGCCTCAATCATATGGTGCGTATTGTGTCCGTAATGAACAATGACATGAAGGTTCATACGCGCCTCGAGAGCAAGCTTCCATAAAAATTCATGAACAAGCTCCGTATCGAACGTACCCACCTTAGCACTCGGGAACGCTGCTCTCATTTCAAGGTGCGGCCGATTGCTTAAGTCGACAACTACCTGCGCTAAAGCTTCATCCATCGGTACAAAGGCATTTCCATAACGTTTAATCCCTCTTTTATCGCCAAGTGCTTCTCGCAATGCCTGTCCTAAAACAATTCCGATATCCTCCGTAGTATGATGATCATCTACCTCAATATCCCCTTTTGCATCTACCGTGAGGTTAAATTGTCCATGTTTCGTGAATAAATCGAGCATATGGCTCATGAAAGGAACCCCTGTTTCAAGTTCAGACTTTCCTTCGCCATCAATATCTAGTGATAAACTGATTTGAGTTTCATTTGTTTTTCGTTCAAGCTTCGAGTATCTTTCCACGGAAGGGCCCCCTAGCAATAAATTATTGATTTTTAAGCCTTAACTCAACTGCACGCGCATGGGCCTCAAGACCTTCCATACGGGCAAATTTTGCAATTTTTTCTCCATTATCTTTTAACGCTTTTTCACTGTATATAATCACACTTGATTTCTTTTGAAAATCATCCACATTCAACGGACTTGAAAATCGTGCAGTCCCATTGGTTGGCAGGACATGATTCGGTCCCGCAAAATAATCGCCTACTGGCTCTGAACTATAACGTCCGATAAAAATAGCACCAGCGTGCCGGATTTTTCCAAGCAGCTCGATACCATTCTCGGTTAAGATTTCAAGGTGCTCCGGTGCCAGCTGATTAACAGTTTCTACCGCTTCTTCTATAGAAGAAGTCACGTAGATAACACCAAAATCCTCAATCGACCGAGAGGCAATATCCTTTCTCGGCAATATAGCCAGTTGCTTTTCGACTTCCACAGCCACCTCTTCTGCTAATTTCATTGAAGGGGTAACAAGTACACTGCAAGCACGCGGGTCGTGTTCTGCCTGCGATAACAAGTCAGCAGCGATCTCGTCGGCACGAGCAGATTCATCGGCAATGATTGCTATTTCACTTGGACCCGCAATCATATCGATATCCACATCACCGAAAACCTCTCGCTTTGCTAACGCTACAAAGATATTTCCAGGGCCTGTAATTTTATCAACAGATGCAATTGATTCTGTACCGTATGCTAAAGCACCAATGGCCTGTGCTCCGCCAACCTTATAGATTTCTTCCACACCTGCTTCTTTCGCTGCAACAAGTACAGCTGCTGGAAGAATTCCCTCGCTGTCAGGTGGTGATACCATCACAATTCGTTTAACGCCCGCCACTTTTGCAGGAATAACATTCATAAGTACCGAGGAAGGATAGGCCGCTGTTCCTCCAGGGACATACACACCTACGGAATCAAGCGGTGTTATTTTTTGACCGAGAATACTGCCATTTTCCTCGGTCGTCATCCATGAAGGGCGCAATTGTTT
The DNA here is from genome assembly GCF_044754045.1 of Neobacillus sp. NPDC093182. Lineage (NCBI taxonomy): Bacteria > Bacillati > Bacillota > Bacilli > Caryophanales > Bacillaceae > Neobacillus > Neobacillus sp. NPDC093182. Next base: position 92,927 of record NZ_JBIVOI010000005.1, on the reverse strand, counting down.
TTCATGAAAACTTCTAATATTGTCAGCTGCTTCTCGAACGATAGAGATAAACTCAGAGTCAACTTTCCCATAGGCTTCATTTATTTCACTTTCCGTAACCAAAAACGAATCTAACTTTACACGGTCAAATTTTTCAGTGTAATTACGCAAGGCGTTGTCACCTGAGGAGCGAATGTCCGAAATGATATTTTTAACGACGGCTAATTGTTCAGTGGTACCCGACTCAATTGACCGTTTTATAGAGATTAGGTCGTTCACTTTTACAATTTTCATACTATTTTACCTCCAAGGAGACAACGGTGCTTAACCTTGTAACCAATTCGTTAATGCGTTGATCTTTAATCCGGTAACTAACAGGATTAACGATAAGCCTTGATGTAACATCTTTAATTCTTTCATATTCAACTAGCCCATTTTCAACCAGTGTTCTTCCGGTCGAAACAATGTCAACGATTCGGTCCGCTAATCCAATTAATGGCGCTAACTCGATCGATCCATTCAATTTAATGATTTCAACCTGTTCACCTTGCTCGCGGAAATAAGCAGCAGCCACATTAGGATATTTCGTTGCCACTTTTGGTGCAACATCGTTCATTTTTGTCCCAGGCAGGCCGGCAACAGCCAGGTAGCAGGCACTGATTCTTAAATCTAGCAGTTCGTATACATCTCGTTCTTCTTCAAGTAATACGTCCTTACCGGCAATCCCGACATCCGCAACCCCATGCTCAACGTATGTAGCGACATCCATAGGCTTTGCTAGTATGAAACGTATGTCCTCCGCTTCAACATCAAGGATTAATTTTCGCGAATCATCGAATTCGGGAGGCAGGTTGTAGCCTGCTTTCCGGAGTAACTCTAGAGCTTCTTCAAAAATTCTCCCCTTTGGCATCGCAATCGTTAATTTCGTATTCATCTTAAGCTCCCCCGATTAAAAAGGTGGTATTAGCAAACTTCTTTGTAAAAGCATCGAGATTCTTCACACCATTAATGTCTTGCAGAACGGTTTGCTTTCCTTCTGCCTTCATGGTTTCGGCCAATTGAAAAGCTTCCTTTCGTCGTTCCTGGCTGAAAAAGATACACTCTACAGTATTGCTGACCTCTTGTGGGCCAATAGCCTCCAAAAGTTTATCGAGTCTAACTGCAAAACCAGTGGCACTGGCTTTTTTTCCAAATTTCTCGATCAAGCCGTAACGGCCACCATTTCCAATCGGAAATCCGACATTTCCAGCATAGGCCTCAAATAAAATTCCGGAATAATAACTCATATGGCTGACAATCGTAAAATCAAATTTCACAAAGTCCTCAAGACCATAATCCGTGATCACATCCCACAATTCCTTCAGCTGTACAAGTGATTCTTTTCCATAGCCATCTTCAACAATATCAAGTGCTTTCCCAATTACCTCATCGCCGCCTCGTAATTCCAGCAGCTGCAGCAGCCTTTTTTTATCGATCGAGGATAGTGAATAAGAGTTAACTTGCTCACGATAACCAACAAAGTTCTTTTCATATAAGAACCTTCTGAGTGCGGTGGCACGTCCATTGGTTCCTAAGATTTGCTTAAATAATTCTTGTGCAAAGCCAATATGTCCTACTGAAACCTGAAATTGACTCAGCCCGGCCTTTTTTAACGAAGAGACAAGCAGCGCGATTACCTCGCCGTCACTTGAAACAGTATCGTCATTAATATATTCCACACCGATCTGCTCAAACTCAGCGGGTCTGCCGCCTTCTCGCTGCTGTGCCCGGTATACATTTCCGGCATAGGCTAATCGAAGCGGAAGATCATTTTCTAACAGGCGTGATGCTGCCACCCTGGCAATCGGTGAAGTCATATCTGGCCGAAGTACGAGGGTATGCCCATCTTTATCGAGTAATTTGAAAAGCTCCGAGTCAAGTATCGCGGAGGCTGTTCCAACGGTTTCATAATATTCTAGGGTAGGTGTTTCGATAAATTGATATCCCCATTGTTTAATCGCGTCTTCCATCAAAGTACGTACACGGTGCTTTTTTTCATATAGTTCCGGAAGCGTATCTCTCATGCCTAAAGGCTTTTCAAACATAAATAAACGGCTCATTTCAATCATCCTTTATTTTCAGAATCCTTTAGTTCGCTAATGTGCTAATAAAATAAAGTTTACCTTTTCGTGGATTATTCGTCAACCGGAATATCTTAGATTATGTAAAAAAAAGCCCGGTTCGAAAACCAGGCCTCCATTTAATTTTTATTTGTCTTCCCATAAATCGGGTCCTCGGCCCATCTTTTTTCCATTTCTTCTTTTGAATAGATGACCCGCATAGGGTTGCCTCCGACGAATGCACCAGCTGGGACATCTTTATGAACCAGTGTTCCAGCTGAAACGATGGCCCCATCACCAATGGTTACCCCAGGCAGGATCGTTGAATTCGCACCAATCATCACTTCACTGCCAATATCAACTGGACCAAGGCGATATTCTTTTATTAAATATTCATGAGCCAGTATCGTTGTGTTATAGCCGATCACCGTGTTACGCCCGACACTGATTTTCTCAGGAAACATCACATCAAGCATGACCATTAAGGCAAAAGATGTTTGCTCGCCGATCTTCAGACCTAAGAAAGTACGGTAAAGCCAATTTTTCATCCCAAGAAAAGGGGTGTACCGAGCAAGTTGGATGACAATAAAATTCTTTACAACCTTCCAGAAAGGAACAGTTTTATAAACATGCCACAAGGAGTTTGCCCCTTCAACAGGGTAGCGGGTCGTGTTCCTCATTCTTATCCCTCTCCGAGAATCGTTAACAAATCTTTCATGTTCTCTAACATGTAATCTGGTTCATATTTTGCGAGATACTCTCTTCCCTTGATTGTCCAAGCCACCCCTGCCGTTTTCGTACCTGCATTTTTCCCGGCTAGTACATCGTGAAAATTATCGCCTACCATTAAGGCTTCCTCTGGCTTTGAACCTAATTTTTCAAGCGCTAAAAATATCGGTTCTGGATCTGGCTTCACTTTTTTCACATGATCGTAAGCAATCATGACATCAAAAAACGGATCAAGTTTCAGTAGGCGAAGTCCTTTAAAAGCTACATCCTCACGTTTCGTCGTCACAATGGCCAGTTTATAACCCTTTTTCTTTAATGTCTCTATGGTTTCCATAACTCCTACAAATTCCTTCACCAGTGCATCGTGATTCGCTAGATTGTAGGTACGATATTCTAGCACCATTTCCTCGACACGGCCGGGATCCATATTCCCAAAAACTTCATGAAGGGTTGGGCCTAGAAATGGCAGGACATCCTCTCGTGTATATTTACCTGGAAAGTATTTTTCAAGTGTGTGTAAATAAGTAGAAATGATAAGTTCATTTGTATCGATTAATGTTCCATCTAAATCAAATAAAATGGTAGTAATATTACTTTTCATATGTTGGTTCTGCTCCCTTTCTGCTCATGATGCCTGACCGTTTCCAGATGAATCCAACGATCAAAGTTAAGGTAATGGCTGTACCCAGACGTATTAAAAAGAGCGGCCAGACGGGAATACCCAGCGGGATAAAGATAAGCGTATCCTCCACTACCGCGTGGCAGGCCATTAGAAAAATAAAAGCAAGCGTTAAGTCCTTTTTACTTACTCCATCTTCCTCCACTGCCTGTATCACAACACCTGCACCATAGGCAAGCCCAAATAACAAGCCTGCTGCCATTGTGGTAGAAGTATTTTCATTCATTCCCAGACTCCTAGTGATGGGAGACATCCCATTTGAAAACCTCTTAAGCCATTGCAAGTCTTTTAAAATTTGAATAACAATCATCAACGGAATGACAATCATTGCTAACTGCAGAATTCCCAGACCTGCTTTTTCAATCGCAGCGAGTAAAATGGAACCAATTCCTGAAACTTGTTCATCACTTTGTGCTTGAATCATCCCGTATTTGGCCGTTTCGCTGCCTCCCTGCCAAACTAGGTTAATCACGATTGCAGAAGCAAACGCAAGTCCCAGCCTCGTCACGAGGACCAGCCAAAGCTTTACTCCCACTTTCAAGGCAACGCCCGATTCTACTATTAAATTATGAGAAAATGAGAGCATAACAGCTAAAATAAATACTTCTTTCACAGTAAAATCAAGGGTTAAAATAGCGCCAATCGCTGCATAAAGATTGAGGAAGTTCCCTAAAACGAGTGGGATGGCAGCGTCCCCTGACAAGCCTAGCAGCTTCATAAATGGTGCGATCGCCTCAATTACCCACGGCAGAATAGGTGTATATTGCAGCACTGCTACAATAAGGGTTACTGGAAAAATAATTTTCCCTAAGGTCCATGTTGTCTTAAGTCCCACCTGTAAACCCTTTTTAATCGAGTTAATCATTTCTCCATAAGTCTCCTTCTTTAGTGAGTAAAAGCTTGATTGTTTTTGTCTAAGTATCTGTCTTCAGCTAAATTCTTTTTTCTGCGGTAAATCAGAATGAACAGTGCACCGAGAATCAATGCGATGGAAATCGTCTGTGCCATTCGAAGACCTCCAAGCATTAAACTATCTGTTCTTAAGCCTTCTATGAAGAAACGTCCAATAGAATACCAAATCACATAAGATAGAAATAGCTCTCCGCGGCGCAGATTCACACGTCTGAGTAAAATTAATAGAATAAAGCCTGCGATATTCCAAACTGATTCATATAAAAAAGTTGGATGATAATACGCACCATTTATATACATTTGATTAATAATAAACTCAGGCAGCTGCAGATTTTCGAGGAAGGTTCTAGTTACTTCGCCTCCGTGGGCTTCCTGATTCATGAAGTTTCCCCAGCGGCCGATGGCTTGACCTAAAATAATACTTGGCGCTGCAATATCGGCAATTTTCCAAAAAGAAATCCCGCGCTTTTTAGCAAAAACGTACGCTGTTACGACGGAACCAATTAAAGCACCATGGATCGCAATGCCTCCATTCCATATCTGTATGATTTGACCTGGATGTTCGGAATAATAACCCCATTCAAAAATAACGTAATATAAACGTGCAGAAAGGATAGCAATCGGGATCGCCCAAAGCATTAAATCCGCAAATGTATCCTTTGGGAGCCCCCTCCTATCTCCTTCTCGAATAGCTAGAAACAGTGCCAATGCTAAACCACAGCCAATAATAAGGCCATACCAGTGCACTTGAATCGGTCCTAAGCTAAATGCAATCGGATCAAGCGGCTGTATAGTTGAATTCATACCATTTCTCCTTTATTAAATTATTCATCATGGTCTCCATCTTCAATTACATCTGATAGACGCTCTGTAAATTGCTGTGCTGCATTGACACCCATTCTTTTTAAGCGATAATTCATTGCAGCTACTTCAATGATGACAGCCAGGTTTCGCCCTGGACGAACGGGAACGGTGATCTTTGTAATATCAGTATCAATAATTTTCATCTTTTCTTCATCTAAACCAAGACGGTCATATTGCTTTTTTGCATCCCAGATTTCGAGATTGATGACCATCGTAATTCGTTTATTACTGCGGACAGCACCAGCGCCAAAAAGAGTCATGACATTAATAATGCCGAGTCCGCGAATCTCTAATAAGTGCTCAATTAAATCTGGCGAGGTACCAACGAGCGTATCTTGGTCTTCCTGACGAATTTCAACACAGTCGTCAGCCACAAGGCGGTGCCCGCGTTTAACAAGCTCCAATGCCGTTTCACTTTTACCAACGCCGCTTTTTCCTGTAATTAAAACACCAATTCCATAAATATCTACTAACACTCCATGAACTGCCGTTGTTGGTGCGAGTTTACTTTCTAAAAAGTTCGTTAGACGACTTGAAAAACGAGTGGTTTTCATGTTTGAACGGAGTACTGGAACAGATTCACGCTCTGAGGCTTCAATGAGCTCTCTCGGTATATCCAAACCTCTAGTAACGATGATCGCAGGTGTGATGTCTGTACATAAACGCTCCATCCTTGAGATACGTTCATGTTCTGGTAATTCCGAGAAGAAAGAAAGCTCCGTTTTTCCTAATAGTTGAATTCGTTCTGCGGGATAATATTCGAAGTATCCAGCCATTTCAATTCCAGGTCTGGAAATATCACTTGTCGTAATCGGACGATTAATTCCTTCTTCACCGCTAATCAATTCCAGATGGAATCTTTCAAAAATATCCTTCGTACGTACCTTTGGCAAAAGTTTTCCTCCTTATCGAAAAGCTAATAGCACCCTAGGCGCAGCAGCTTGACGGTTATCATGCTAAATTTGATTTAATTTCTTCTTATTTTAGCACTATTTAATTTATTTTCATAACCAAATAGAAGGTTATACGTTTTTTCATATATTCTTTTTTTATTGGGAAAATAAATAAGAGTATGTTTTACAACTGGTATAGACAACTATTCCACTTAAAGTTATAATAATCCCATAGAGGTAATCCTTTTGAAATGGAGATGACAATATTGAGCCTACTTTTAATGGTTCATGGCAAGGTAGTACTAGAAAATGAAGTGGCAGAATCGATCTATATTTTTATAGAAAATGGAAAATTCCAAGAGATTGGCCCTATTAATGCCCTTCCTTCCCATTTAAACGATGTAAAAAAAATAGAAATTGCTGAGGATCAAACTGTTGTTCCAGGCTTTATAGACGTGCATATTCATGGGGCTGCGGGTGCGGATACGATGGATGCAACAATAGAGGCGTTAGAAACGATGGCTAAAGCACTCCCTGCTGAAGGAACGACGAGCTTTTTAGCGACAACGATTACCCAAAAACATGAAAGTATCGAATACGCCTTAAAAAATGCAGCACAGTATCTTAAAGGTCATAATGACTCTGGTAAAGCAGATGTACTCGGTGTTCATTTAGAGGGACCATTTATTAATAAAAAACGTGCCGGCGCTCAGCCAAAGGAATACATTATTGATCCTGATATTGAATTATTTCAACACTGGCAGGAGCTGGCAGAAGGCAGCATTAAGTTGGTAACCGTAGCTCCTGAACTAGAGAATGGGACAAACTTTGTCCGCTATTTACATGAAACTGGTGTGATTGCTTCGATCGGTCACAGTGATGCAATCTACGAGGAAATGGAAAAAGCCGTTCAAGCAGGTGCAAAACAGGTGACACACTTGTTTAATGGCATGCGCGGGATACACCACCGCGAACCAGGTGTCGCTGGGTCTGCTCTTATTTTTAAAGAACTAATGGTTGAAATGATTGCAGACGGCATACATGTACGTCCTGAGGTTATGAAGCTAGTTATCAATGCTAAAGGAACAGCAGGCATGATACTAATAACAGATGCTATGAGGGCAAAATGCCTTAAAAACGGGGTCTATGATCTTGGTGGACAAGATGTATCTGTCGCAGATGGAAAGGCACTTCTCGCCGACGGTACACTGGCGGGCAGTATTTTGAAAATGAACGACTCTATAAAAAACATCCTGGAAGCAGCAGATATTTCCCTATCCGAAGCTGTTCAAATGGCAAGTGTGAATCCTGCCAAGCAATTAAACGTATATGACCGAAAAGGCAGTATTTCGGCAGGAAAAGATGCGGATATAACGATTTTATCGAATGAATATCAGGTTGAAATGACCTTCTGCCGCGGAGAAATAGCATATAAAAAGGGGTAATGACGTGAAACTAATTCGGACTGAAAATTATGCAGAAATGAGCTTAGAGGCTGGAAAAATCATCGTTGATAAAATCCGGTCTAACCCAAGACTTACGCTGGGATTGGCAACTGGAAGCACACCAAAAGGTGTTTATGATTATTTAATCCAGGATCATGGGACGAACGGGACTAGATATCAACAGGTGAAATCGGTTAATTTAGATGAGTATATCGGACTGAAAGCACAGGATCCTAACAGTTATCATTATTTCATGAGGCAAAATTTGTTTAAGCATTTGGATATTAGTGAACATCATACGCATATTCCAAATGGTGCCGCCAGTGATTTAAAACAGGAATGTCTTCGTTATGAACAGCTAATAAAAGAGCTTGGAGGGGTCGACCTGCAAATTCTAGGAATTGGACAAAATGGTCATATTGGTTTTAATGAACCTGGTACACCCTTTTCGAGCCGGACACATATCGTCACACTAGCTAAAAATACAAGAGAAGCAAATTCTAGATTTTTCAACTCTTTTGAAGAAGTGCCTGCACACGCCATAACGATGGGGATTGCAACCATACTAGAAAGCAAGGAAATTCTTCTGCTTGTATCAGGAGAAAAAAAAGCAGAAGCACTACTCAAGTTCATGAATGGAGAAATTAGCGAAGAGTTCCCTGCTTCTGCCCTAAAGCACCATGAAAATGTTACTGTCATTGCTGATAGAGATGCGTTAAAATATATCTAGTCCTTTTCGCAAGGAGTGTTTGGATGATCAATAAAAATTCACCGGTTCCCATCTATCATCAACTTGAAGAGTACATTAAACAACAAATCGAGAATGGTATTTTACTGGAAGAGGCTGCCATTCCTTCTGAAAGGGAATATGCGGAGCGTTTTCAAATAAGCCGGATGACAGTTAGACAAGCTATCAACAATTTGGTTTCGGAAGGCTATCTAACAAGGCAAAAAGGCAGAGGAACATTTGTAAATAAGAAAAAGGTTGAACAAGAACTTCAGGGAATGACAAGCTTTACCGAGGATATGCTTTCAAGAGGAATGAGCCCCAGCAGCACCCTTTTATCCTTTCAAATCATCCCTGCTGATAAAAAAACAGCCTCTAACCTTAGAATAAAAGAAAATGACTCCGTTTATAAAATCAAGCGGATTCGTTTAGCCGATCGTGCCCCAATGGCGCTGGAAACAGCCTATATTCCAGTTGAGCTTGTTCCGGGACTGACAGAGGAAAACAGCAACCTCTCTCTCTATCAATACATTGAGGAACATCTATCACTCTCGATAAGTGAAGCGACGCAGGAAATCGAAGCTTCTATTGCCAGTAGTCATGACGCAGAAACACTGGGAATTACTATCGGGGATCCAATCCTCTTGATTGAGCGAATATCTTATTTACAAAATGAAGTTCCTTTCGAATTGGTTAAATCTACTTTTCGGGCAGATCGATATCGCTTTGTTCATACGATGAAACGGTAAAAAAGCAAATGGCCCGGTGCAGTGCACCCCGCCATTTGCTTTTTATTTTTCCTTGGAGGATTTAAGTATTGTTTTGTTCAGAACCAGCGTGACAATCGACATGATGACGGCTGCCAGCAGCGCCATGCCAAATCCTGCGATTTCGAATGAATCACCCATTAAGTAATCGGTTATTTCTAGGGTTATCGCATTAATGACAAACAGAAAAAATCCTAATGTTAAAACTGTTGCGGGTAAGGTTAAAATAATTAGAATCGGGCGGACGATGATATTAATGATCGAAAGTAAGAAGCTTGCGCTAACTGCAGCCACAAAGCCTTCTAGTACAAAACTCTCAGAAAAATAGCCCGCTATGGCCATGAACAATACCGCATTGATTAAGATTCCAATCAACCATTTCATTTATCAAGTCTCCTATTAATTGTTAACCTCATCGGATTTATGCAGTGTAATGGACCCCGTTTTTGTATCGACAAATATCTTTAACATGCGGTCAGGATGATTAACGGACTGAAAACGAAGCAATTTTTGAATCATTTCACTTTTTTCCTCAAGAACCTGAATTCCATCAAGCTTAATATTGAAGCCGCCAAGATTTGTCTTTAACTCACCACTGGCAGCCACTCCATCGGGAATAAATAAATCAACCCCGCCTGTAGTCGCTTTCGCTGCAATTAATTCACATCGATTTCCGGTTAGGTTATAGGTAGTGTTCCCATTTAATGTCTGTGTTTCTACCTTTCTAAAATCACCATCAAGCTTAATGGCACCGTTGATCGTTTCTACCTCAAGATTATCAATCGTGCTGGTTTGCAATGAAATATGGCCATTGGCTGTCTCGACTTCGGCCTTTTTTCCATTTAAGCGTGAAAGCTCAATTTTTCCATTTGCCGTTTTCATACGAAGATCACTAATTGTTAATTCTTCACCTGATATAGGACCATTAAACATTCTAACTCGGACCCGTTCATATTCTGCCTGAGGAACATAAACCACCGCGTCGACCTTCATCCATTTTTGCTGTGTCATGAACCGCAGTTGTTGACCATCTATCGCAAACATTACATCCTTCAAAAAATTTTCCCGTGCTTGGTCAGCGTTTTCTACACGGTACACTTTTGCCTGACACTCGATCCTGACATCGTTTTGGTCCCAAGGAACAAGTTTAAGCGACCCGTTGGCGAGGTCAATATCCATATCACGTAAGTATACATCGCCCTGATGAAAGATGTGCGAAATCTCCACGGACTGACCAATATTCAAATCAAAATCAAGATCCTTAATTTTTTTCAATGCTGTGTCGACAAAATCAAAAATCTTTTCCTTTGTTGAGTGAGCTTTGTTTTGAGCGGATTCTTCCTTTTTTGCTTCTTCAAATTTGAAAGCTGTTGAAATTTCTTGAGCAATTTGTTTCTGTTTTTGTTCCATCGTTTGACCAGATTTCTCAAGCTCCTCTAATAAAGTCAAGGCTTCGTCAACATTCAGCTTTCCCTCTTCCACCATCTTTAAAATCCTTTTACGTTCTTCCTTCATCATATCCACCCCAATAAAAGTTTTCATTAAAATCCTATTCCATCATCAAGGCTTTTACGCCTTTTATCACATTCCAGATAGTAACAATTAGACTAACTAAGACCAAAATTCCTGCCGTCACGAGTGTAAAAACAGGTATTCCTTCATTGTTAATGGTGTTTATATCACTAAAAATAGCGAATAGTAGCAGCGGTGCTGGAATTAGCGGTATTAAATGAGATAAGAATGCCTTTTTCGCATGACTTTTTGTTATATCATCCCCAGAAGCAAACATCACAACAAGCGGAAAAAGAATTCCTGCAAAGAAAATACTAAAGTAACATAATCCTGAAAGAACTTTTCTAGTATCCATCCTTCATCACTCCCCTTAATCGTTATTTACGTATGGAATGGGAGAAAGATTCAATTTTTTTACAAATTAAAAAGCTAAAACTCAAGGTTTTAGCTTTTTACGATGGTTTCTTTTTCATGTATTTGTTCTTTCATTCGCAGCCGGTCACGCTCTAGGATTGGCTTTAAGTATCTGCCTGTATAAGATCCAGGTAATTCAGCCACCTTTTCTGGTGTTCCTGCAGCGACAATGGTACCACCTTTGTCTCCACCTTCTGGTCCGAGATCAATGATATGGTCCGTTGCTTTAATCACGTCTAAATTATGCTCAATCACGAGTACCGTGTCGCCATTTTCAACTAGACGCTGAAGGACAACTAATAATCTAGAAATATCGTCGACATGAAGTCCTGTTGTCGGTTCATCTAAAATGTAAAAAGATTTACCGTTTGAACGTTTATGAAGCTCAGAAGCCAGCTTCACACGCTGAGCTTCCCCGCCGGATAGCGTGGTAGCAGGCTGACCAAGTGTTATATAACCTAAACCAACATCTTTAATGGTTTGCAGCTTTCGGCTGATTTTAGGAACATTCTCAAAAAATTCTACTGCAGCTTCGACAGTCATATCAAGAATTTCCGAGATACTCTTTCCTTTATACTTCACTTCCAGCGTTTCACGATTATAGCGTTTGCCTTGGCACACCTCACATGGCACATAGACGTCAGGCAGGAAATGCATTTCAATTTTGATAATTCCATCACCGCGGCAAGCCTCACAGCGCCCGCCCTTCACATTAAAACTAAAACGTCCTTTTTTATAACCGCGGACCTTCGCTTCGTTCGTTGTCGAAAACAAATCACGGATATCATCAAATACTCCCGTATACGTTGCCGGATTAGAACGAGGTGTTCTGCCGATTGGAGATTGGTCGATGTCGATTACCTTATCTAAATACTCCATTCCCAAGATATCCTTATGTTCACCAGGCTTTGTTTTGGCACGGTTAAGCTTCTGGGCTAGTGTTTTAAGGAGGATTTCATTGATTAACGTACTTTTCCCTGATCCTGACACACCCGTCACAGCGATAAACATCCCTAGTGGAATCTTCACATTTACATTTCGCAAATTATTCTCAGCAGCACCCTTTATCTCGATATACCTGCCATCTGGCTTACGGCGTTCGATAGGCAGCGGAATAAACTTTTTACCAGATAGATACTGGCCTGTTAACGAATTGGGGTCCGCCATTACTTCTTGAGGTGAACCCGCTGAAATGATCTGCCCGCCGTGCACCCCAGCTCCTGGCCCAATATCGATTAAATAATCTGCCGCAAGCATGGTGTCTTCATCATGCTCAACCACAATCAACGTGTTTCCAATATCACGCATATTTTGAAGTGTTCCGATTAAGCGGTCATTATCACGCTGATGAAGTCCAATGGACGGTTCATCTAAAATGTAAAGGACTCCTGTTAACTTTGAACCAATTTGAGTGGCCAAACGAATCCGCTGTGCTTCTCCTCCGGAAAGGGTTCCAGCGGCACGCCCTAAGCTTAAATAATCAAGTCCTACATTCATTAGGAAACCGATGCGCTCATTAATTTCATTTAAAATTAATTTGGCAATTTGATGTTCTTTCTCGGTTAAGGTTAGTTCATTAAAAAAGTGGTGAGCTTCTTCAATGGATAACCCTGTTACGTGGGAAATATGACGGCCTGAGATTAACACAGCTAAAGTTTCTTTCTTCAAACGATGACCTTTACAGACGTGGCATGGCTGCTCCCCCATATATTTCTCCATTTGCTCCCGAATCCAATCAGAGCTGGTCTCTTTATAACGGCGTTCCACATTCCGTATAACACCCTCAAATTCAATATGACCTTCACGAATTTGTCCAAAATCATTCTCATAGCGGAAATAAATTTTGTCACCTTCGGAACCATAAAGCACTTTATCGATAAGATGTTTAGGGATATCCTTAAACGGCATTTCCATATCGACACCATAATGATTACAGACAGCTTCTAGCAGCTGTGGGTAATATTGCGAGCTTGTTGGTTCCCAGGGAGCTATGGCATGCTGTTTTAATGTTAATTCCTTATTCGGAATGACAAGATCAACATCTACCTCAAGCTTGGATCCCAGTCCATCACATTCAGTACAAGCACCAAATGGGCTATTGAACGAAAACATTCGCGGTTCTAACTCTCCGATTGAAAAACCACAAAGAGGACATGCATGGTTTTCACTGAAAAGAAGTTCCTCTTCTCCGATTACATCGACGATCACCTTTCCCTCTCCAAGTCGTAAGGCCGTTTCAAGAGAATCAGCAATCCTCGCAGTAATCCCTTCTTTCACGACAATACGATCGATGACAACCTCAATGGAATGCTTTTTGTTCTTATCTAGAACAATTTCATCACCAAGATCCAGCATTTCACCGTTAACACGAACACGAACGAATCCTTGTTTTTTTATATCTTCAAAAACTTTAACATGCATTCCTTTTCGTCCTGAAATGACAGGAGCAAGAATTTGCATCTTTGTCCGCTCAGGATATTCCATGATTCGGTCTACCATTTGTTCAATCGTTTGCGAGGAGATTACAATATTATGGATTGGACAAGTTGGTCTGCCAACACGGGCAAAAAGTAATCGCAAATAATCATAAATTTCCGTCACCGTCCCTACTGTTGAACGGGGGTTCCGGCTTGTTGTTTTCTGATCGATTGAAATCGCTGGAGATAATCCTTCAATGGAATCAACATCAGGCTTATCCATCTGTCCTAAGAATTGTCTTGCATAGGCAGACAGTGATTCAACATAGCGGCGCTGCCCTTCTGCATAAATCGTATCAAAAGCAAGTGAGGACTTTCCAGAACCTGAAAGTCCCGTTAAAACAACAAGCTTATCTCTCGGAATGGTGACATCTATATTTTTTAAGTTATGGGCTCTGGCGCCTTTAACTATCAATTTATCCATCGCCATGGTTACGTCATCCTTCCGCTTTTAACTCTAATAATAAATCACGAAGTTCCGCAGCACGTTCAAAATTAAGCGCTTTTGCTTCTGCTTTCATTTCTTTTTCCATCGTCGCAATCAGCTTGTCTCTTTCCTTCTTCGACATCTTACCAAAAGAAGCTGCTGGTTTGTACTCTTCCTGCTCCTCGGCAGCATGAGTGGCACGAATTGCCTCGCGGATTCCCTTTTGAATGGTCATAGGCGTAATTCCGTGCTTTTTATTGTATTCTTCTTGGATTTTGCGGCGCTCTCTCGTTACATTAATCGCAATTTCCATCGAATTTGTTATTTTGTCCGCATACAAGATGACATGCCCATTAGCATTACGGGCAGCACGTCCGATGGTTTGGATTAATGAACGTTCTGAACGGAGGAAGCCTTCTTTATCGGCATCAAGAATCGTAATAAGCGAAACCTCAGGGATATCCAGTCCTTCTCTAAGCAGGTTAATCCCGACTAACACATCATACTTACCAAGCCGCAGCTCGCGGATAATTTCAATCCGTTCAAGTGTTTTTACTTCTGAATGTAAATATTGGACTTTAATTCCTATTTCTTTTAGATAGTCCGTTAAGTCTTCTGACATTTTCTTTGTCAGCGTCGTAATAAGCACCCGTTCATTCTTCTTGATTCGCTCCTGAATTTCACCAATGATATCATCGATTTGTCCCTCAATAGGACGTACTTCAATCGTTGGATCCAATAACCCTGTTGGTCGAATGATTTGCTGAATCATTTCCGGAGTATGCTCAAGCTCATATGGACCTGGTGTTGCCGAGACAAAGATGGCATTGTGAATATGTTTTTCAAATTCATCAAAGGTCAACGGTCGGTTATCAAGCGCTGATGGCAGACGGAAGCCATGGTCAACAAGCACCTGTTTCCGTGCTCGATCACCATTGAACATCCCTCTTACTTGTGGCAGGGTAACATGTGACTCATCCACGATCAAGAGAAAATCTTCTGGAAAATAATCGAGCAACGTATACGGTGTGGAACCAGCAGGTCTCAATGTCAAATGACGTGAGTAGTTTTCAATCCCTGAACAAAAGCCCATCTCACGCATCATTTCGAGATCATATCGTGTCCTCTGTTCGATGCGCTGTGCTTCGAGCAATTTATTATCTTCACGGAGCTCTTCTAGGCGTTCTTCGAGTTCTTGTTCAATGTTCTCGATGGCGATTCTCATTTTTTCTTCTCTCGTTACGAAGTGGGAGGCAGGAAAAATGGCTATATGCTCACGTTCGCCGATAATTTCCCCAGTTAAGGCGTCAACCTCACGAATGCGATCTACTTCATCGCCAAAAAATTCTACGCGAACACAATGCTCATCACGTGACACAGGGAATATTTCCACCACATCACCGCGAACGCGAAACGTACCACGTTTAAAATCAATATCATTTCTTTCATACTGAATATCGACCAAACGATGTAGCAGCTGGTTACGTTCAATCTCCATACCTGTCCTAAGTGACAGTACCATTTCCCGGTATTCTTCAGGTGAACCGAGACCGTATATACATGAAACACTGGCGATGATTATAACATCTTTCCGCTCAAATAAGGCGGATGTTGCGGAGTGCCGAAGTTTGTCAATTTCATCATTGATACTGGAGTCTTTTTCAATAAATGTATCTGTCGATGGCACATAGGCTTCTGGTTGAAAGTAATCATAGTAACTAACAAAATACTCAACAGCATTATTTGGGAAAAATTCCTTAAATTCGCTGTAAAGCTGACCTGCTAACGTTTTATTATGAGCAATAACGAGTGTCGGCTTGTTTACTTCTTTTATCACGTTTGAAACCGTAA
Organism: Neobacillus sp. NPDC093182; assembly: GCF_044754045.1. NCBI lineage: Bacteria > Bacillati > Bacillota > Bacilli > Caryophanales > Bacillaceae > Neobacillus > Neobacillus sp. NPDC093182. Next base: position 77,152 of record NZ_JBIVOI010000005.1, on the reverse strand, counting down.
ACGTCTTACCTGTTCCTGTTGCTCCAAGCAATGTCTGATAGCGCTTGTTCTCTTTTATTCCTTGAACTAACTGTCGAATCGCCTCAGGCTGATCGCCTTGAGGTGAGTATTTCGAAACCAATTCAAATTGATCTTTCACTGGTTTTCCTCCCGATAAATAATCACTTTCTAGCAAGAAAAACGTGCAAGTTGACCGGGATGGTGCTAGAAAATGTATTCTGAAATTCTAATAGTATCATTCTAACACAATTCCTCCAAAACAAACCACTAATATGCGAACGAACATTCTGTTTTCTGGTGGAATTTGGATTTTGCTCACGAAAAGTAAGAGCTTACTCGTAAAATTCAGCTTTTTATACGCGAAACTCCCTATTTTACTCGAAAAGCAAAAAAGCCTGCCATTAGGTTTGACAGACTTAATATCTAGATGGATGATTACGTTTTTTTGAAAACTCTTTGTTTCATTTTTGAAGCCAGCCAAAATCCAGCTGTAAGCGAAAAGGCATCTACAACGATAAGCGGTAAAGTGTTGGTATACCCTTTAAAAGCAGAGGCAGCAATGAGCCCGACGGTCAGGGCAAGCCCGATAAGACGATTGTATGTGACCCGGGTAAATAGCAATACGAGTAAACCTGGCAAAATAAGCGCAGACAAATATCTAATAACCATCTCCAAAATGGGTCCACCTCATTTATTCATTTCTGTTTATTAATTTTAGAAATTTATTCTCAAAATTGCAAGAAAAAAGACAAGAGATTCTACACTCTTGTCTTCGAAGCAATTATCCTCTCTTTTTAAGAGATATTATTAAAGCTATTAATCCTGCTACTAATGCTGCGATGGAAAGATAAAGCGTTGTGTTTGATGCACTCGTTTCTTTCACTTCTTCCGTTACTTTTTCTTCTGACGAATTATCCTTATCAGTTGTTGTCTCTCCATGGCCATGTGCAGAAGCAGCAGCTGCATTGACAACCGTTACAGAAGCAGGATAATTTTCCTCTTCTGCTTCTACCCATTCTACTACACTTCCATCCGAGTAAGTTTGGATCGCTTTCCAAACGATTTCTGTTGCTTTGTCGCCAACTTTTCCATTCATGTTAAACTGACCAAATTCAGTCGCAGATAGGCCTTCACCTTCAGCTGTCCAGGTAACGGATGTAATTTTATCAGAATCATCCTTTTGAATTTCATAGGTCCATCCTGGCTTTGGTTCAAAACGAGTAATGTTAACATCTTCAGGAATTACCACTTGAATTTTTGTTGTCAGAACATCTTCTTTTTCTGAAGGAACTTTTACAGTAAACATTTCATATTTTCCTTGTGACGTTTCCTTTGGTCCGACGGTAACATGAGCACTAGCAATCCCAGCAAAAAGCGATAAAGCAACAATCATTGTTAACAGTGAAGTTAATAATTTTTTCATTTTAATATCTCCATTCATTTAAAATTTTTTATTACATTAATAAGTTCCTTACCTATAAAATTAAAGATTTTTACACCTTCTTTATATGACCCTTTGGGGCTATTTTTTTTTATATTAGACTAAAATGTTCATAGAACTGTCACAGTGATGGATATATCATGTAGAATGATAAAAGCAATATATTAAAGGAGATTAACACTTTGTCATACCGACTAATGAAGCTCTTCACCGTTTTAATACCAACTCTTCTAATTGGCGGTTTTGAATTCTTTCGTCATAGTGTGATTCATCATCTTCTCTCAATGGAAACTGGGAACTATTTAATCACAATCTTAACTTTGATCATCTCCTATGCCTTTGCTTCGTGGATGTTTAAAACGATTGAACTGAAAAACCAAAGAATAACAAACGAAAGGGAAATGCGGGCAATATATGAAGAAAGGGAACGGTTAGCAAAAGAATTACATGATAGCATTGCACAAACTCTATTTTTACTAAAAGTCTATTTAAAAAAGGGGAAAAGTGAAGAAGCTGCTTCTCTCGTTAATTCAATCGATACCCAATTACGGCAAGCAATTTTTAACTTACGGATGAACCCAGCTGAACATGTTAATTTTTCAAACAGACTCCAAAATTGGTTAGACGACTGGATTACGGTATCAGGAATTGACATAGAATCTGATATTCAATTACAGAATGGGTATTTTACTACTGCAGAAGAAGTGCAGCTTTTTGGAGTCGTTCAGGAGGCCTTGATAAACATTAGAAAGCATTCGGAAGCTAATACTCTTATCTTCAAGCTGCATACCCGTAATAATGAATGGGAGATGAATATAGAAGATAACGGGCGAGGCTTTAACATAAACGAAATTAGTTCAAATCATTATGGACTTGCCATGCTAAAGGAAAGGTCAGAAAAGTTGAACTGTAGCTTAGAGATTGATACACAATTGAATCGAGGAACAAAAATCAGTTTGCGAGGTAATAAAGAATATGATAAATCCATTTAGGATAGTAATTGCTGATGATCATCCACATGCTCGGAAAGCGATATTAGCAATGCTTGAGGATGATCCCTATTTCGACATCGTCGGACAAGCACATAATGGGAAAGAAGCAGTGGAAATGAGTCAGCAGCTTCATCCAGATATTATTTTAATGGATATTGACATGCCTGTTTTAAATGGCTTAGAAGCAACAAAAATAATTAAGGACACATCCCCTTTTATTAAAGTAATTATCTTAAGTGTTTCTGATAATGTCGCCGATTTGTTTACTGCCATTCAATATGGCGCTCAAGGGTATCTTCTAAAAAATATGGACCCCGACGAATGGCTCCAATATCTACACTCCGTTGTCGAAGGAAAAAGTGATGCAACCCGCGGATTGGCTGGGAAGCTTCTCTACCAATTTAGGGAAAAGGATCTGCAGAATTCTTCCCAAACCAATTCACTCACCAGGAGGGAAAAGGAAATCCTTCTCTTAATCAGTGAAGGTATTTCCAATAAACAAATTGCTGATCAATTATTCATTTCTGAAAATACGGTAAAAAATCATATCAAAAATCTATTAGAAAAACTAGAGCTTGAAAATCGTGTCCAACTTGCTATATATGCCGTTAAACAATATAAATGAATCCTTAGGTTAATTCCAAAGGGTTTTTAATTTGACCAAATCTGGTATTTAAAAGATTCATATTTTCATTTACAAACTCATAGACATGTTTTAGAATGTAAAACGAAACAATTACGATTTATTTAAAAAAAGCTTTAAATTTTAGACTTTTCCCTCCATTTTTTGTGGCCTGGTTTCCCATTACATATCTAGCAATAGGTATTTTTATAATTTCTCATTCATACTCTATTAAATGTACAAATTAATTTAATAGAAACAGGAGGTATTTATGTATCGTATTGTCCGCAGCAATATCATAGAATTCACGGGTATAATTATCATTGTTTTAGCACTATTACTGCTTTCTTTTAGCACTAATTTAAAGGTTACATTCGATTTACCTCCGTCTTTATTAAATTTAAACACGATATTTTTAAGTATTTTAATAGAGGCGCTCCCTTTTGTATTGATAGGAGTCCTTATCGCGGGTATAATCCAAATTTTTGTGACCGAAGAACATATTAAACGCTGGATTCCCAAAAATAAGGTTTTAGCGATAATCATGAGCTGTATAATTGGTGCCCTCTTTCCAGCGTGTGAATGTGGTATTGTTCCTATCGTCCGTCGTCTTATTGGGAAAGGAGTACCCATACCTGCAGCTATTGGCTTTATGTTAACAGGTCCACTAATTAATCCAATTGTGATTGCCTCTACTTATATGGCTTTTGGCAATGATTTTAAGATTGCAGGATTAAGGATGGGATTAGGATTTTTTGTCGCTTTAATGGTGGCATTGGTTGTCGGCATCATTTTTAAAGGAAATCAATTAAAGTCTTCTATTCATACAAGATCTTTAGACACATTAACAAAAAAGGAATCTTTTTCAACAAAGTTTTGGTCGATGTTAACCCATTCCATTGATGAGTTTTTTGATATGGGTAAGTACCTAGTAATGGGAGCTTTTTTAGCTGCATTTGTACAAACCTATCTACCGGCAAAAGCCCTCTTGGAAGCTGGAAGCGGAACAGTATCGTCCCTAGCTGTCATGATGGGATTAGCTTATGTTTTATCACTTTGTTCTGAAGCAGACGCGTTTATCGGTGCGTCCTTCAGTAATATTTTCCCTACTTCAGCCATTTTAGGGTTTTTAATCTTTGGTCCAATGATGGATTTAAAAAACACCTTTATGATGCTGAGCGTATTCCGCACGAAGTTTGTTTTCAGTGTTTTGGCTCTAATTATTTCGATTATCTTTATTACGATCATGCTTACGCAAAGCTTTATTTAAGGGGGAAACGTCGTGAGATTCCATTTTCAGCAGGCTGTCAGAGCGTTTATTTTACTAGCTTTTTCAGTCATGCTTTTGAAGCTTCATTTTACCGGAGAAATTACGAAGTTTATTAATCCTAAATATGAAGGACTAAGCCAGTCAGCAGCTGTATTATTTATTATATTATTTATTATCCAAACGACAAGAATATGGACAGTTAAGGAAAACAACCACCATCACCAATGTCATGATGATTCTCACGACCATACCTGTAGTCACGATCATGGAGATTCACCTTTTAATACAAAAAAATTAATCTCTTATCTTGTTATTGTTTTTCCGTTGGTCACGGGTTTTCTGCTTCCAGCAAAGGTTCTCGACGCCTCAATTGTTGATAAAAAAGGCGGTTTGGCCGTATTATCAAATCAAAAGACAGAGAAGAAACAAGAGGAAAAGGTTGGACCTACCAATAATCAACAGGAAGATCCAGTTATTAATGAGGATCTTGTAGATCTTTCACGTATCGAAGACAACGTTTATACAAATGAAGAATACGAACAGTTAATACAGCAATTAGAACAAAGTCCAACTATTGAGATGAACGATCATGTTTTTTCAACCTATTATGAAGAAATGCATATGGACCTCGATAAATTTAAAGGTAGAGAAATCACTTTAAAAGGATTTGTTTATAAAGAAGATGGGCTTGAACAAAACCAGCTTGTGCTAGCAAGATTTTTGATAACACATTGTGTAGCAGATGCTGGCATTATTGGATTTATATCTGAGTTACCAGAAGCCTCGTCACTAGAAGTAAATACCTGGATTGAAGCGAAAGGCGTTGTGGATATCACGAACTATAATGGAACCGAGTATCCAATAATTAAAATAACCAACTGGAAGAAAATCGATGAGCCTAGAGAACCTTATCTCTATCCGATTAGCGTAAAGGTCCTTTAGAAAAACCAGAGGGTGTCCCAAAAGAGGGACACCCTCTGGTTAGTTACATGTGCCATGCGGGCTTGGGCAGCCAACTTCAGCCTTTTCGACTTGTATTGTACTATGCTCGATATGAAATTCATCATGAAGGATTTTTTGTGACCTAGCGAGAATTTCGTCATGGATCGCTTCATCTAAAATAGTAATATGGCAGCTCAATACTGGATATCCGGAAGTGATCGTCCAAATGTGTAAATCATGGACTTCCTTTACCAATGGTATTTTACTAAGTGCCTCTTTAACCTGCTGGATATCAATTTGTGTCGGTGCACCCTCCATTAGGATATGAAATGAATCTCTTGTAACACGGAAACCACTAATAATGATTAATACAGCGACAATCACACTGGCTATTGGATCGGCAATCGTCCAGCCGAAAAACATAATCAGCAAGGCGGCTACAATGGCTCCGACGGATCCAAGCATATCACCTAGCACGTGTAAAAAGGCACTTCGTACATTGAGATTATCATCCTTATCACCACTCATTAATATCCACGCAGCGATAATATTTACCACTAATCCTGTAATCGAAATCATTAACATTCCTGTACTTTGAACCTCAGGGGGAGCAAAGAAACGCTGAAATGCTTCGTAAAATATATATAAGGAAATGACGATTAGTGTAATCCCATTTAATGCCGCAGCAATGATTTCGAAGCGCTTGTATCCATACGTTTTTTCCTGTGATACCTGTTTTTCCCCAAGCTTGATTGCGAAAAAGCTAAGACCAAGCGCAGCTGCGTCACTAAGCATATGCCCAGCATCAGACAATAGAGCTAAGCTATTGGTTAGAAAGCCCCCAATGACTTCAACCACCATAAATGCCGCTATCAAAATAAATGAACTTAACAGTGCTTTTTTATTACTTGTATGTGAATGACCGTGTCCATGGCCATGTGAGTGCCCATGAGAATGTCCATGGTGGTGATGATGGTGTCCCATAAATATCTCTCCCAACTAGAGTGGTCTCTGTAGTTTTTTCATATCTCTTTTTTGAGATACGTTTTTCAATCATTTACTCTCGACCTGCCACCTCTTGTTGATGTTCAAAGGCAATGTGAATGAGCTGTTTCACATGATCATCATCAAGAGAATAATAGACTAACTTTCCTTCTTTCCGATATTTTGCAAGACCCAAGCTTTTTAAGTGACGCAAATGATGGGAAGCTGTTGCCGTTGTCGCACCGACAATATTGGCCACATCACAAACACATAGTTCATCTTGAAGTGTAAGCGCATAAGCTATTTTCACTCGCGTTTCGTCGGACAAAGCTTTAAATATCTTGGTTACCTCAAAAATATTGCTCTTTTCAACCTGCGGCTGCAATCTTGTGGTTTTATGGTCATCAACGCAAGTTTCCTCGCAAATATCCCGTTCCTTCATTCCTTCACCTCATACATTCAAATCTTTATTTGATTATATGATATTCAAACCGATATTTGAATGTCAAACATTATTATTTTTTTAAAAAAAAATAACTAAACGAAAAACTCCTTCTTTATTAAGCAGAAGGAGTTTGAATTTTTATTGAATTGGATTAGGCGATTCTGCTTCATCGAGAACTTGGGTAGAGTGTCTGCGAATAGATAAAGCCAGTTCAGCAATGAAATATAAAATAATCGCAGGCCAAATCCATGTCCACAATAATTCTGCTGCTCCGTAAAAAGAAACTACTGCAGGGTGAACCCACTTTAAACAGGCGAACGATAGCAGAATCCAGCATAGAGAAAATGGCAGACAAATATGTCCGTGTATTTGCATGGGCATATTCGAATAATCCCACCATTGACGTTGAAAAAACTTTTGAAGTAATGCCCCACTTATATACTCAATGAAGGTAGGTATGAAAAAACATAGCAAAAGGACAATACCCCAATTTGTTTCAGGACCTATTAAATAAACCAAGATTACAGGGGCAAAACCATACATTGGCTTAAAGGGTCCATGAAAAAAATTCGGTTTAAAGAATTTACGTTTGGTAATATAACTGTAGCTATTTTCTAGCAGCCACCCCATCAATGAATAAATCGTGAAATAAAAAACAACGGCAGAAACTCCTTCAAAGTTAATATTCATAGGAGTGTAAAAATCTAAGAAACTAATCATATGGCTAAACCACCTTTCTTGGTTATGAATTTCCCATTTTAGGTTTAACTCACCAGACCCCAATTATACGGAAATACGATGATTTAGAATCCTATTATCGAGAAAAAAAGCCAAAGGAAATCATCCTTTGACTTCATTCTTCTTTATCCAATTTTTTCATCATATTTTTTCTGATCCTGTACAAAAAGTATGCCCAACTCGTAATGATCACCCTCATACAATGCCCGCTGAACGAATCGAACCTCGCCATTTATATCTAAAACTTCAAGCTTACAGTGAGCTCGATTTTTTTGTAATGCTTCATAAAAAACCTGTTCATCACGTATGGCAACACTATTAACTTTTGAAATTAACTCTCCTACCTGAAGTCCCATTTTATCAGCAGGTGATTCAGGTATAATTCCAATAATCATTAAACCGTTGTTTTTCTTTGAAAAGTAAAACGGTAAATTATCATCCTTCAATCGCTGCATTAGGGATATGAGTTCACGACCGATAATCGCCAAGGCTGCCACGACAATAGAGATAAGCGGATACCAATAACCAATAACAGACAGTATCAATGTTACGATTCCCAATGTTATTACTTTACGTCCATGCAGCTGAATCGACTGTTTTGGCAGCATGCCTTGAATTTGCTGGTTAAAGCCGACAGCAAACGGAACAAGGAACAGCGAGTAAGACTCCGCTCCAATACGAAAGACTGGCCAGAACGAAAATGGCAGCGTCAGAACATCCCCAGGAATCAGCAGAAATACAGGCAGCATCCAAAGTCGTTTCACTTCATGGGCACCGACACGCTGCCCTCGCTTGCTTTTTACAAGTTTGGGAGAGGATCCTTTACTGGCATTTCTATTAATAAGAATTCCTTCAGAAATTAATAAGAGTGCCAGCAGGATCACCATAGAAGGATAGACCTTTTCATCTATACCTTGAAATGCCTCTTTGAAGAATGGGACATTCCAGTCATTTTCAGCGATTAAAATAACTCCGAAAAATGCTGCACCAACTGTGTAGACTGGTGACATTAACCGTATATTAGTTGTTAAACTCCATAATAGCGTAAAGATAGCGATTAGAAGGATGGCTGCAAATGGAACGCTTAGACCAGCGGTAACTGTGACAATGGATAGCACAAGACCCAAAATCAATCCTAACGGAAAAAACTGCCGAAGTTCAAAATAAGCATCAAACGTCCTGTTATGGAAATTTTTTCGCTCTCGTTTTACTCTTGAAACTCCCAGAATTCCGGAAAGGAAAATGAGATAGTAAAAAACAGGATGAAGAAAGAGTCTTCCTGTCCCTTTTATCAGCTCAAAAAGCCATAATTGCAACAATTTCTGCCACCTGCCTCTATCATAAATTCTACTATTCTAGCTCTAATGATTATTTTACCAAAATAGAGGAATAAAACCTATTGCTAGTTTCTTGAAAAAATAAAAAAATGTCGAATGATCAGGAGAAAGTGATGTTCATTTATTTTAGTTTATCCGGGTTATCTGTTAATTCTTTGGTATTCAACAATATTTCCATGGAAATTCTCGACATATTCAACTAGTTCTTAGGTTTTTTGTCGCAAAGAAAAACAGAGACATATGTCTCTGTTCACTTGTTATTTTGAGATTAATCTCAATGCTGTTTGCAGCTGAATGTCGTTTTTCTCTTTTTTCATTTCTTTTATTGCCTCTTCTTCAAGCTTAGCAGCCGTTTTTGCATCAATTTTCCCGGTTGGCTGCAGGTCGTGGTTCTGCTGGAAGGCCTTAACCGCCGTGCTTGTTTCAGCACTAAAATAACCATCTGTGCGTCCTGGAGTAAACCCTAAACCATCCAATATTTCCTGCGCATTTTTGACCTGTTCATTGTTCATATCCTCTTTAAGCGGTTCATCAACTTGAATCGGATGTGTATCAAAGATGGCTGGTTGTTTGACTTCTACGTCCGGTTTAACCCCTTTTTTGTGTATCCAGTTACCATCTGGTGTCAGCCACTTATAGAGTGTCAACTTAATATTGCTGCCATCTCCCATTGGTACCGCCTGTTGTACCGTTCCCTTACCAAATGTTGTCTCTCCGACCAATTGGTAACCGGAGGCTTCTTTTAATGCTCCTGCTAATATTTCTGATGCGGATGCGCTGCCTTTGTTAATCAGGACAGCTACTGGATATTCTTTCTTCTCTGTAAGAGTAGAGAAGTGCCGTTCCTTTTTCCCATTTCGTTCTTCAATTTGGATAAATGGCTTTTCTTTCGTAACAAATTCTTTTAAGATATCCTCAACACTTACGAGTAATCCACCAGGATTTCCACGTACATCTATGATTAAGCCTTCAATATCTTTCTTCTCTAAATCGATTAGTTCCTCTTTAAAATCAGCAGCTGTCTCTTGTGAGAACGAGGTAATTTCAATGTAACCGATCTTTTTCCCACCTTGTTTTTTCACAGAGGCATGAATGGTCTCAAGTGGAATTTCATCACGAGTGACTTCAATGGTAAGAGGTTCCTTCAAACCCTTCCGTTCGATTTCCAACTTTACCTTTGTCCCCTTTTTACCGCGTATTTTTAACGTCGCCTTATTGAGGTCAAGACCTTCAACACTTTTGCCGTCTACTTTCAATATCTCATCATTTGGCTTTAGTCCTGCTTTTTCCGCTGGGGAATTTTTAAATGGTGAGATAATCACAATTTTTCCATCCACCATCCCCACTTCTGCTCCGATGCCTTCAAAGGAGGATTCTAAAGCTTGACTAAATTGCTGTGCTGTTTCCTTATTCATATAAACGGAATAGGGGTCATCTAAGACGGTGAGCATTCCTTGAATGGCTCCCTCCACCAGGGTATCACTATCTACCTTTTCAACATAACGGCTCAAGATTAACTCATAGGCCTGATTTACCTTAGCAAGGTCCTCAATTTCAGCTTGACCTGTTACAACTGTTTCCGTTTTCGTTAATGTTTGTTCAAGGGCTGTGTTTTCCTCTGTTCGATCAAACCATTGCATTCCCGCATATGTGCCCCCCGCCCCTGTAAGAAGCGATCCAACCATCATTAGGGCAATCCATTTTCTATTCATCCCGTTCCCCCTCATGTGCAGCATCTATTGACTATCATTATTGAAAAAAGTGTCTCTTTCCTGCCCGTTTATTAACTATTATGTAAGGGTTGGACGAGTTATGCCTCAAAAATTGAGTCCAGTTTTTAAGCAAAAAGAAAAGGAAGAAGCGTGGCTTCTTCCTTTTTCCTATTATGGCATTGGTACAATTCCGACTGGATTGATAGCGTTACTTTTGCTTCCATTCCATTCCCCTCTATGAAGCTCAAAGTGTAAATGTTTCCCTTGAGAATCACCGGTGTTACCCATAATTCCAATTTGCTGACCCTTTTTAACTACTGCACCAGAGCTGACAAATCGCGTTTCCATATGAGCAGAAACGGTAGTATAAGTTTGTCCATTAATAGAATGGGCAATAAAAACAACATTCCCATAACTGCTTGAATAGTAGGATTGAATAACAACACCATCAGCAGCTGCCCAAATTGGTACGTTTGCAGCACGATTAGCTATATCCACACCATAGTGGAATGAGCCCCATCTAGGAGCAAAACCTGATGTAAAAGTTCCATTCGCCGGCAATGTGAATGCCCCACTAGAGACAGGTGCAGTTGGTTGTGGCGGGGTACTATCCCCTCCGCCGTTACCTGACCCAGAGTTATTGTTTTCCTGAGCAGCAGCAGCGGCCGCGGCTGCTGCTGCTTCCTCCTGACGTTTCTGTTCAAGTGCAATTGCTTGTTGGAGGGCTGCTGATTGGGCAGCAAGTAATTGTGCCTCTTCTTGAAGTTCCATTTTGTGCTCATGAATTTCTTCTTCTTGGTGTTCTAGAGAAGCTAATAATCTATCCTTTTCAGCCCTTTGCGCATTCAATTGCTGATTCATTTTTTCTAAATCAGCTAGAATAGTTTGGACGCTCGCAAGCTCTTCTTCTAGCTTAGCTTGATTTTCCTCTAAACTCTTTTTATCCGCTTCATGCTGTTTTAAAATATCCTGGTCCGCCTGCATGATCGTTGCCACCGCACTTGCACGGTCAATAAAGTCACTAAAGTTATGTGAACCCATTAATACATCAAGGTAACTAACCATTCCGCCTGTTTCTTGATAGTTGCGGGCGCGATCCTTCAAGAGCTCATTTCGCTTTTCAATTCGCTCTTTTGTAACTTTTATTTCCTCTTGAAGTCTAGTAATTTCTGCCTTGGTTTCCTCCAATTCAGCTGTTTTCTCACTAATTTTTTTATGCGTATCATCAATTGCAAAATCAAGGCGTGTCATTTCTTCTTTCACATGTGACTGCTGCTCATTTAAACTATTAATCTGTTGATCGGCATCATTTATAGTAGATGATAATTCAGATTTTTCTTTTTCAATTTGATTTTGCTGATCCTTTAAACTTGAAATGGAAGCTGCTTGAGCAAATCCTCCAAAAAAGCTGCTCCACAGAATCGCTCCTGCAGCTGCTAAAGTTAGTATTGGTTTTTTCAAAGTCCAATTTCTCCTTCCCATTCATATTTATGTACGAGTGAATCCATAACAGTTATCAGGAAGGACATCTTTTCACTGCCCTTCCTGAAAAAATCAATTTATACCTTTAAGAACTTTCGAACCGACATAACACTGCCCCAAATTCCAATCAAGCCGCCCATTAAAATAAGGACTCCAGATACCTGGTAAACAAACGGATTAAATGGAAGAATTTGAATAAAGTTCCCCATTAACTTTGGTGCAAGATATTCATAAGCGTTATAGTAAGCAATCGAAATTAAGATAATCGGCAGAATGGCACCAAGTATGCCAAGCCATAATCCCTCTAAGAAGAATGGCCACCTAATAAAATTGTTCGTTGCTCCTACTAGTCTCATAATCTTAATTTCTCTACGTCTTGCAATAATGGTAATTTTTATCGTGTTCGAAATTAGGAATACTGCGGTAAAAAATAATCCTGCGATTAATACAATACCGACGTTTCGGCTTGCTTTTATAAAGTTAAATAGTTTTTCAACTGTTCCTTTGCCATAAACAGCCTTTGTGACATACTCGAGTTTACCGATTTGGTTCGCTGCCTTCATTGTATCCTGCGGATTTTTCGTTTTTACGATAAATACATCGTTAAGTGGATTATCTTGTTCAAAAAGTTTAAATGCTTGTCCATCCTCACCCATGCTCTTAATTAGCTCCTCAAGCTCCTGCTCCTTGGATGAAAACTTAACACTTTGTACTTCTGAAATACTTTCAATCTCACTTTTTAACTTTTGCTGGTCCTCTGCATTAGCAGCCAAATCGATGTGAACACGAATTTGTACGTCCTCTTCAATGGTTTGGGCCACTTTATTGAGATTCATCATAATAACGAAAAAGACACCGACTAAAATGAGCGTTACCGTTACGGCACTCACCGAGGCGAACGTCATCCAGCCATTCCTGCCAATACTCTTAAAGCTTTCACGCGCATGACGACCAAGAGTTCTAATTTTCATAACCGTAATCACCTCTTTGTTCATCACGTGCGATTTTTCCAGCCTCGATCGCAATTACACGATGTTTAATTGTGTTGACAATTTCCCGATTATGGGTTGCCATGACGATTGTGGTACCCCTGTTATTAATTTCTTCAAAAATATTCATGATTTCCCATGATGTCTCTGGGTCAAGGTTACCTGTAGGCTCGTCTGCTATGACAATCTTAGGCGAGTTAACAATGGAACGTGCAATCGAAACACGTTGCTGCTCCCCTCCCGATAACTCAGTCGGAAGCATTCTTGCTTTGTGCTTAAGGTTAACGAGATCAAGGACTTCCATTACGCGTTTCTTAATAAACTTAGGCTGCGCTTCAATAACCTCCAGTGCGAAGGCTACATTCTCATAAACAGTTTTCGTTGGCAATAGTTTAAAATCTTGAAAAACCACACCAAGGTTGCGTCGGAAGATCGGTACCTTTTTGTTCTTTATTTTTGCAACGTTAACCCCATTCATTGTAATCGTTCCTGAGGTCGGAATCTCCTCACGATACATCATTTTAATGAACGTAGATTTTCCTGCACCACTGGGACCAACCACATAAACAAATTCACCTTGATTAATCCGTACATCTATTCCATTTATCGCGGTAACCCCATTTGGGTACTTTTTAAATACATCTTGCATTTCTATCATTTAGATCACCTTTATAAGTTAGTTTCGAAACAATAAGATTCGACAATAACCTCTTATTTTCTTACACAAAAACAAAATCCTAGACAAAATACTGCAGGATTTCGCACAATTTCATTATAACACTCTATACAAGTAAAAAAAGCGGTAAAAATATTACAGTTTCTTTTCAAAACCTACATAAATTGTTATATTTACCCTAAGATTTTTCGACAAAAATTAATAATATCTTAATAAAGTAACATAGACTCACAAAATAAAAAACGTTCTGCAAAAATTTACAGAACGTTTACATAATTACTTTTTCGCTGCCAGCCAGTCAGCAACCTTGTCCAAATCATCGCCTTCGATAAGGCCTGCTGGCATTCCGCCATCAGTACCATCCTTAATGATGCCGGCGATTTCATCTTTTGATTTGCTTGCTCCTACTGCTGTTAGGTCAGGACCCATACCACCCTTCAAGTCACCGCCATGACAGCTGGAGCATTTTTGTGAATAAATTTTTTCAGCATCCCCTGCTGTAGCTGTGTCTCCTCCAGCTTCATCATCTCCGCCGCCACATGCAGCTAGACCCATTACTAGAGCTGTACCCAATACCATTTTTAGCAGCTTTTTCTTCATTACTACTCCCCCTTCAGAAAAAAATACCATACAAGGAATAGTATAGCAGTGTTACACCCTTTTGAAACCTTCTCCCAACACTTCAGATGCATCCATAACGACGACAAATGCAGACGGGTCAAGGGATTTAACCAATTGTTTCAATTTTGTGAACTCCCGCTGATCGACTACACACATTAGCACCGGTCGCTCATTATCTGTAAAACCCCCATAAGCCGATAGTTTTGTCACACCTCGATCAATTTTATTCAATATTCCCTCTCGTACTTCTTCTTGCTTGTTTGTAATAATCATAGCGGTTTTTGATCTGCCAAAACCAACCTGAACTAAGTCTATTGTTTTGCTTGTTACATATAAGGCAATCAATGCATATAATCCTCGTTCAATATCAAACACAAGGGCTGCTGAGAGTACAATGAGTCCGTCAATCAGAACGACACTCGTGCCAAGAGTAAGCCCTGTGTACTTAGTAATTATTTGAGCTGCTAAATCGGTACCACCGGTTGATCCGTTCCCCCTGAAAACAATTCCGAGTCCGAGACCTACGACAATCCCCCCAAATAGTGCTCCCAGCAAGGCATCATTTGTCCAAGGATCAACATTCTTTGTTAAAAAAACAACAAAAGGTAAAAATATTGTTCCGACAAGTGTTTTTACTCCAAATTGTTTTCCTAATAAAATAACTCCTGCAATGAATAATGGGATGTTAAAGGCCCATTGTACATAAGCTGGCTCCCATCCAAATACGCTTAATAAAATCGTACTAATGCCGCTAACGCCTCCCGACGCAATTTGATTTGGCAGGAGAAATACATTAAAGGCGAGCGCGATTATCGCTGAACCGATTAGGACATTTATGTATTCTAAGGCACTTGCTAATTTTGGTGCAGGCTGATTGTTTCTTCTTTTATTCATAGTGCGATTCCCCTCTATATTACCATTTTGCTATAATTTTCTTACTTATCCGAAGTGAGTATAGCATGGCAATAATTTGCTGTAAATGGCATTCAGATAACGCATTAAAGGAATAAATTATTAATAGTATTTGTCATTAAAATTATTTTCATGAGGGATTCTAAGAATAGGATTATTTATTTTAAAAAATGGTATAGTTGTCGAATAGAGGAGGTGAACATATGGAACATCAATTAATGAAAATGATGGAGCAAATAAATAAACAGTTTGAAAAAATGGATCTTCGATTTGCTGCAATGGAAAATCGATTTGATGCAATGGATTGTCGATTTGATGCAATGGATTGTCGATTTGATGCAATGGATAGTCGATTTGATGGGATGGATCTTCGATTTGATAATGTAGAGTCGAAAATTGAGTCTCTTCAGGAAACGGTTGAAAATAACGCTACAGAGTTTAGGAGTCATTTTAGGCATATAGAAGAAAAGCTCGACCACCATGACAGGATGTTTGAATTGGTCTCTGAGGAACTGAGTGGTAAAAGGTAGCCGTAATTATCGGAGTAACGCAGCCACCCCGAAAATCCTCAATCATCCCACCATGAGCGGTAAATAAAATCCAAAAAGAATAGCCTTTGCCGACTCATCCGGCAAAGGCCTTTATTTTTATTATGAAATTCTCGAACGCAGGTAAGCGTCAATAAACGGATCTAAGTCTCCATCCATAACTCCTTGAACGTTTCCGCTTTCGGTATTTGTACGGTGATCCTTAACCATCGAATAAGGATGGAAAACGTAGGAACGAATTTGACTTCCCCAGCCGATTTCCTTTTGTTCACCACGAATTTCGAGTAATTCTTTTTCCTGCTGTTCGATTTCGCGTTGATAAAGCTTCGCTTTTAGCATTTTCATGGCTGCTTCACGGTTCTTGATCTGCGAACGTTCAGATTGACAGGTAACCACAACCCCGGTTGGTGTATGAGTAATCCTTACTGCGGAATCCGTTGTGTTGATATGCTGTCCGCCGGCACCGCTCGCACGATACGTATCTATTTTAAGATCCTCTGTACGGATATCAATTTGAATTTCATCATTAAACTCCGGCATGACTTCGCATGATACAAACGAAGTATGGCGGCGTCCTGAAGCATCAAACGGCGAAATTCGCACTAATCTGTGTACACCCTTTTCAGCTTTTAAGTAACCGTAAGCGTTATGACCTCTTATTGCGAGGGTTACGCTTTTAATCCCTGCTTCATCACCTGGAAGATAATCAAGGGTTTCTACCTTAAAGCCCTTTTTCTCAGCCCAGCGTGTATACATACGCAGCAGCATCGAGCCCCAATCCTGGGACTCGGTTCCACCAGCACCTGGATGCAGCTCCAAAATCGCATTATGTTTATCGTATTCTTCACTTAGAAGCAGCTGAAGTTCAAAATCATTTAGTCTCGAAGTTAGGTTTGTTAATTCTTCTTCAAGCTCTGCTTGTAATTCCGCATCACTTTCTTCTTTTACAAGCTCGTAGCTCACTTCTAGATTCTCAAATGTTTCATACATCTGGGTAAACTCATTCACCTGATCCTTTAATGCATTGGCTTCACTTATTACGGTTTGGGCAGCCTGCTGGTCATTCCAAAAATCAGGATGAAGCATTTGATCATCAAGTTCTGCTATACGTGCTTCCTTATTTTCAAGGTCAAAGAGACCCCCTAAAGTCCGCTAAACGTTTAGCTGTTTTCTCAAGTTCATTTCGAATTTCTGCTAATTCCATTTTTCTTCACCTCTATAAAAATTACGGTCTATACCTAACATATGTCATGGGCGTTCGTATGTTCCTTATCCATTATAGCCTGAGTAGAGGGGGAATATCAAAAATGAATGTATAATGAAGGAAAGTCTCGAGGATTACACAATATATCCTGTGGACAACATCACTTATCCACAACTAAGGGAAAAAGTTTTTAATTACTTATGTGGATAAGTAAAGTTATCTACAAGTTTTAAAAATTTTCTTAATATTTTATCCACATATCTACATATAAACAGGAGTTATCTACAATTAAACACCGAATCTCAAAAAAAATTTAAACTTATCCACATAAAAACGAGAGGACGAATCCTCTCGTTTTTATTGCTTATTTGAGTAATCTCTAGTCTAATGTGCTGGGATGTTAATTTTAGGCAGTGGCTCCTTATGACATGTAATACAATCCAAATGCTGATTTTGATGGATAGGGTCAGTAGGACATGTTTGACAAGCCTTTTGCTTATATATTATGCACAGTTATGTTGCTACACATGGGTTTACTTTTTCGGTGCATGAGCAGCAGAAATTGCCTTTTCTTCAAGCGTTTCACCTGTTCCATGGCAGCTAAAACAAGCAGTTTCATTAGCAGGAAGATGTTCTGGAATTTCCTCACCGTTCCTATCTAATGTAGAGAGAGCAGCTGTTTTCCCATACATGGTAGTAATATTATTATGACATTTCAAACAAAATTCACGCTCTTCCTTCCCATCAGTCCAAGTAGTGCTAGTTGTAATAAACTCATCATCCCTATCTGAGTGACCCAATTTTTTCTTTAGACCTTTTATGTTATCGGACCCATGTGTTACATGGCAATCAGCACAAGGCATCTGCCCGTTTAATAGGCTGCCATCAGTCGCAGTGATATTATGACCGGAGTTGGCAACGAAGGTAGGATTAGAATAAAAGGATTTGATATCACTTCCTTTATTACCGTCATGGCAACGAAGACAGAGTGAGTAATCTTCAACAGTTCCTGTTGCAGTTAAGGACTTTTTATAAGTCAAAATACGATAATGAGATTTGAATTGAGCATTAGCCGGGTCACCAAATTCATGACAAGATTCACATAATTCTTTATCACTGTCTATCTCTCTTAGTGGGTCCATAGTTGTATCTTCGTGATTAACAACAAAATGATCTTTTAGACGATTAGGGTTTTGCATTGACCAGGATAGATGTGGGTTATGACAACTGGTACATGTGTCAGTTTTCTCTCCAATATTCTTATGCTTGTGTGACTTAAAATCTTGGATGACAGGCGCACCTGATGTCCCATCGTGGCACGCCATGCAATAATTTGTTGCTGACACTTCCCCATATTTACCACCTTGTAAACTTTTATTATTTGCAATGTGAGTACTATGACAGTTCGCACAGGCCTGGGTATTCCCCATTTGTTTTCCGTGTACATCTTCAGGGTTTTCGTTACTATTTGTTGAAAATTTAAAGTATTTTGGGTAAAGAAAATTTCCAGCAGTGTCACTAGTAAAAGGATTTACATAAACGTGATATGTAGTGCTTTTTACTAATGATTGTTCAGGTTTATATAAAATTTCATATTCTCCTTTATCATTCCTGTTTGGGAATCTACTATTTTCATCTTCAATAAATTGTAGTGAAGTTCCGTTCTCAGAAATAGCTGAAAGAAGTCCGTTTAGATCTAATGTGTTACTCTCTTCGACAGTTACAAGTATTTTAGACTCTAAAGGTACTCCAGTCATATCCTCCACCGGTAAATAATATTTTGCATCCGTTATTCCTGGAGGAACTATCATGATACTTTTTATAATAGGTCTAGTAGTATCGACAATAAGGGAAATTGTTTTTTCAACTGGTAATCCGTCTGAGACAGTTGCTTTAAATGAAACATTGTGTAGCCCATCAGTAAATTGGAAATCGAAGCTCCATTTACCTTCAGTTGAAATATTAATAGGCAAACCCTCTTGATCATCTATAAATGGAATAAGGGTTATTTCCGAGATAGGTGAAGTCCCATTATTTACTGTCCCGTTAAAAGTCACAGTAGGGGTTTTATGAGAAGAATTGTTCTGTGGAGAAGAGATTTCTAATGTTAAGTTTTCACCGGCCGATTCCACAACTTGAATAGGTAATACAAAAAGGATAGATAAAATTAAAAGGAATACGTTACTGGCAATAATGTGTTTTAAGCTGGGCTTCTTCATAACTAGTCATCCTTTTCTTTTCCTTTTAGAGACATTTATTAATAAATTAGCAAAGTGAAGTAAGTCACAGAATCAAAAGTTAAAAATTCAATATAATACTATAAATAACTAATTGTTTCTAATATGAATATAGTCCTTATCAACCTTAATTTGAATAGATAAAATGTGAGGAATGTTTGACAAATTCGTGAAGTGGATAATTGACGAATTTGTGAACTTATCTTAAAATAGAAATAAGATAACAGCCTGACTGTAAGTCAAGGCTGCTATCTTTATATTTACATATTCCGTACAGGGCTATCAAATAGTGGGGCTATTTGGTAGCTTTTTTTATTTTTTAGGCCAGTTAGTTGTTCCTTCAGTAGTTGGAATGCCGCGTGGATCGTACATTGTATCTCCATCCATATACTTGTAGGAATCAGTGTTCTTTAACTGTTCAGCTTTTGAGCTTGTATGACAAGACCAACAAACAGCCATGTTTGTGAAACGTTTTAATGCAGAAGATGCACCTTTGTCTAATAGGTAATCATTTGCAAGAGTTTTTGCTTGATCATCAGTCAAAGCAGGGTTATAAGCTTTTAGATCTGTAGCGACTTCAGCTTTATTACGTAAGTGAGCATCAGTCATAACTTCAACGTCAGTTCCGTGTGCAAAGTGACAACGTACGCAAGTGTAAGAGTCAGAAGTTGTAGTGTGACGGAATGCCTTATCCCATGTTCCTTCTCCTTCAGTACCTGCAGCTTTGTTGCTTGTTGAAGCTAAGTAGTCAGTGTGACAAGATGAACAGTAGCCAGACATTGCAACACCCCATCCAGATACTTTGTCAGTACCAGGAGTTGTAACTCCCCAACGATCTTTAATGTTTGTAGAGAACTCATTTGTTTCACCAGCGTAAAGAGCACGTTGGTTAACAGTTGTAATCTTAACTCCGCCAAATGTTAATTCTTCACCTGGATCAAATTTTCCAATGTTAGTTGTATCTTTTGTAGGATCTAAGATTGGCATTAGGTCTAACTTTACAACATAAGCACGAGAAACTTCAGCAAAAGTAGCTTTTGAAACATCGCTGCCTGCGGCGCCCCAAACTAAACCGTAACCATATTTGATGTGTGCTGTATCAGCAAGGTAATCATAATGGTCAATTACATCAGCTGCTTGAGCAGTAGGGTAAGTACCATTTGCGTTCACGAAGCCTGCAGTAGCAGGGTCTTTTGTAAAGAAACGAGTATAGTAGTGATGGTTGTTACCAGATGAACCACGAGTTGGGTAACCGTAAATCCATGGGTTAGTTGTCTTAGAGTATGTTGTTTTACCAGGTGCCTTTTCATAAATCATGATAACAACGTCAGTATCACCGATTTCGTTATATGGATATTTATCTTCAGTTAAACCATGTTGAGCTTTTGTTCCTTTAACGCCAATGAATCTTGTAGTTCCAGTTTCTTTTTGAGCGTAATCAAGAACAGCAACTTGAGTACCAGCTTTATATCCACCAGCTTTAATTCCGCCCTCCGCGGGAGTGGAAGATCCCATGCCGTTTGGACTGTAGTGCAATAAACGGTCAGAGTAAGAACCGTGTGGTGCGTGACAGCTTGCACAGTTAAATTCTTTATCCCAAGTACCAGTTCCGTTAGGGTTACCACCAGGAGCAGCTTTCATTTTAACAGCTCCATCAGCCATGTGAACGGACATGTTACCATCATGAGTTCCACCGAATGTACCAGCAGAAGAAGCTTGTTCACCATTTCCAAATACGTTATAGAAACCTAATGTACCGTCATGACAAGCAGTACATGTGCTGTATACACCATCTTTAAACAATAAGCTCTTAGATGCAGCGGTGTGTGTTTGGTGACAACTTGCACAAGAGTTAGTGTTGTTTTGGTATTCACCGTGAGTTCTTTGAGCACCTTTATGTCCTTTGTTATCAACCATGTTGTTAGATTGAAGAACACCAGTGTTTACTGCTTGACCACCAACGCCACCACCAGATTGGTTTGCGTTGGTAATGTCATTATCATTTTGTTTGTCTGTAGAAGCTTTTCCAAAGTCTGCGTTATAGGCTGGGCCAGTAGCAAGTTTGTAAGAAACTTTTGCTCCTTCACCATCAGCATTTACTGCAGAAACTTCGATGTTCCATTGCTTTGCAGCAGTGTCGGCAGCTATATAGGTATAAGTTACTGTGGTTCCATTAGCTGTTTGATGAACTTCAGTTCCATCGACATATACTTTGTAAGAAGTAGCGCCAATGACTTGAGACCAAAAAACTTTAACAGATTTGTTAGTATCAATTGTAGCCCTTAATGATGTAGTTGCATCAGGCGCAGCAGCGAATGCTACCATACTAAACAAACTCATGACGATGAGCATTAGTAACGTAGAAACGCTAATTTTCATTTTACACATTCTAAAAACCTCCCTAAGTACTTCTCTCTTTCTCTTTCTCTTTCTCTCTCTTTTTTTCTAACTATGCGGAAAAACGATACAGCTATCTCTTTAGAGGCACCACCTCCTTAAAGGTAGATTTTGTTATAACAGAGAATGCTAGTTTCACATTTACTTTTTCCTAAAGAAATTTTTAAAAATTAGCGGTAGACTACAACCCTTTGGTTTAATGTATCAGTAATATAGACTTGGTCATCCTGATCAACGAATAAACCGTTCGGCAGGTAGAATTGCTCGTTAGCATCACCCATACCACCAAATTCAAATACCTTTTCACCTTTTTCATTAAATCCGTAAACAAAATGAGTTAAGTTATTTACCACGTATAAAATACCGCGGGAATCTACTGCAATTCCTCTTGGGTTTACGAAAACGGAAGAGCCAGTGCCATCTTTTGAACCATTAACATTTCTTAAATATTTTCCATCCTTCGTGAAAATCTGGATTCTTTGATTACCAGAGTCTGCTACATAGATATTGTCATCTCTATCAACCGTCACAGCATTGGGGGCTCGTAATTGACCATCCTCCGTACCTGGAGTTCCAATTTCCTGCAGCTTCTTTCCTTTTAGATCAAAGATGAATACTTTGTTTTGTTCGATATCTGCAAGGTAAAGCTTTTCATCAAAAATACGTATCCCGCCTGGCGCTTTAATTACTGAATTCTTCTCATCTGTTTCCTTAAAGTAAGATATAAATTTACCTTTTTTATCAAAGATAGAGATATTTCCGTTATATAGATCGGCTACGTAAATGTTTCCTTTTTTATCTCCTGTGATTCCATAAGGAAACATAAACTCGCCTTCACCGTCTCCCTCTTTTCCAAATTTGAAAATGAAGGTGCCTGATGTATCAAAAACTTGTACTTGTTTGTTATTTGTATCAGATACGTATAAGAATTCACCAATTTTCGCTGCATCCATAGGCTTATCTAAAGCATTATCAAAGTCACCATAGATCAAATGACTGAACTCAGGAGCACCATCAAGATCAACGGGACTTGCAACTTTTACTTTGTCCTGTAAGTTTAGAAAATAAATGAGGATAAAAGCTGCAACGGTGAGTAACACAATGAGGCTACTCAGAATATATACATTTCTTTTTTTCACTGGTTTCAACCCCTTTAGGTGTTGTTATAATTATTTTGCAGCCACTCTATCAAGGCCCTCTAGTGCTGGTTTGTAAAGAGGATCATAGTTTAACGCTTCTTTAAAGAGCTCTTCTGCATTCTTTTTATCACCCTGATCTTCTGCTACTTTACCAAGTTCTGTGATAATATCTGTATTTCCAGGCATCAGCTCATTGGCCTTACTTAGGGTTTCAAGTGATTCATCATACATTTTAAGTTTTCGGTAGGCTGTCCCTTTTAATAATTGGCTTTTGTAATCTCTTGGAGCAATTTCGGATGCCTTTGTAGCCATTTTTAATCCCTCATCAAGCCTTTCCTCATCAAGATAAACAATTCCAAGGTTTAAATAAGCATCGTAAAAGTTTTTATCCAAATCTAGGGCTACTTTAAATTGCTTAATAGCTTCTTCATTTTTTCCTAATAAGAAGTAACTGTATCCTAGATTTACTCGGTGCTGTGGATCATTTGGCTGAGCGTCAACTTGATTCTTGTAGTGCTCAAACTGTTTTTTTAATTGATTTTGGTCAAAGCCAGACCAGAAGTATTTATCACTAATGAAGTAACCGGCTCCAATTGAAATTCCTAAAGTTAGAAATAAGATTAAGAGTGTCTGCCACCATGTGAACTTTTCCTTTTTGGGCTTTTTTGGCAGCTTTCCTTTTTGCTCGGTCTCCTGGCTAACCTCTTTTTCTTTATGAAATGAAGCTTCTTGATTTTGCATATGATCCCTCCTCCATGTTTCTATTCCGGATCTTTTTTATCTTGATGGCATGCTTTACAGGTAGTTTCAGAATGACACGTAAAGCAGGATTCTGTTAATTTCTGATTAGCAGAAACCGGTACAGGGTGTCTGTTACGCCACTCTTTATTCCTTGTATGACTGCTTGGATGGCAAGTACCACAAGCAACTTGTGTAATAGCTGAGTTACTTGACCTTTGGATTTCATGACAAGCCAAGCATTTTTCCCTGTTCTGTGATGCTAATTCGCCGTGTTCCTTTAAGAAATAACTCCCGTGACTTTGTGGTCTGAGGCTGTGGCAATCCCGGCAAAAGGTATTCGCTTTTGCATAATCATAATGATTTTTTTTCTTTACCTGCTCTTTATTGGTGTTAAGATATTTGGTTAATGTAGAAACTTCCTCAAAATCAGTTAAAGGCTCTGATGACATATCTTTATGACATACATCGCAATCTTTTAAATCAGTACTAGCTTGTTTTCCATGAGTTTCGAGTTTAAATTCTTCTTTCTTATGGCTATCTGGAACCATTCCAGTCGTATGACATGCTGTACATTCAGTCGTAACTTTTCGTGCTTTATGACATTCCATACAGGTATCCATATCAGGACGAATCCATTTGATTTCAGACATAGCAGCAGTTCCGACTTTTTCATCCCACTTTAAATAATCTGCTTGGAAGGTCATTTTACGATCAGCAATTTTGCCATGTGCTGTGCCGTTATGGCACTGAATACATTCAACACCTTCGGTTTTATGTTTGTCGTGGGGAATGATTATATCTCCAGAAGCTGTTACTTCACGCTTCGATACATTGTGACAAGTTTCACATGCACTGTCCGGGATTTCATCAGGCATTCGAATGGGTGCTGTATAGGGTTTTGTTGTTTTTTTATAAAGCTCGACTACCCCTTCGGCTTTACTTTTTGCTAGGTTTTCTAACCCCGGTTCGATATGACAACTAACGCAGTCCACCTCACTGTGAGAGGACGCTTTCCATGTATAGAACTCTGGTTTCATTTCATGACAGGATGAGCAAAACTCAGAGCCTGATGTTCCTTTTAGGCCTGCAAAACTTACGAAAAAGAACAGGCCTAAAAACAACACAGTAAGAGTCATAATTTTAAATATTCGGTTACGGAAACGGGGAGGGGCCGGCAGCTCTTTGTGCTCCTCATCCATAAAAGCGTCCCTCCAGTTTTAAAGTTTGATTATTTCTTTACATCATCTTTAAAGCCAGTTCTGTGACAGTATTGGCAATAAACATCTGTTGGTGCTTTAACATCTGTAGAATCAGCTTTTGGTTCATCTCGATCGTGACAGACAAAACATTCTGCTTTCATTTCAGGAGTTTGTGCTTTATCAGCGTGAGCAGTTAACCAAACATCACTTTCCACGTGGCTTTCAGGGCGTTCACCATGGCATGTGCTACAGAATTTATTGATTCGAGATTGTTCTCTTACAACGTTAATATTGGCTGTATATTTGTGTTCTTTATCTTCTTCCTTAACCTCGGCCATTTTTAACAATGACATTAGGTCTTCTTTCGGAATGTCCCTAATCCACTTTGAATCCTGGTGACAGTCGACACATGTGTCTAACTCTTGAAGGGCTGTACCACCGTGATCGCCTCCCCAGTTTGCAACTCTGTGATTTTGTGGAACTTTAACTCGCTGATGGCAAGTTTCACATGCCATAGAAAGCTTTACGTCTTTTTGTTGTTTTCCTACTGCTTCTAAAATAATCGCTTGTGTTTTTTCATCATGTGCTATCACTGCCTCTGCCGCTTCTTCTTCAGTTGTTGCGTCATGTTTTACTTCACTGGTAGTGCTCTTTTCTTCCTCTTTCGCTGCTTCTTCTAAATGTTCTGGATTTGGCGGAACGAGATAAGCTACGTCCTTCCATGGTTTTTCACCGTTATTCACTTTATCGTGACAGTCAATACAAGTACCCATGTTTGGTGCTAGATATTTTTGTTCCATCATCTGCTGTGCCACTTCATTTGTCCAGTGACCACGAACTTCTTCTGTATTGATCCCACGAGCTGCGATTTTGGCATGTGCAACACCAGAGTGACAGCTAATACAAGGAACGCCTTCTTCGATATGCCCTTTATGATTAACAATTAAATCTTTGGACGCTGTAACAAGTCGGTTTTTAGAGTGACACTGTAAACAGTTTTCATCAGAAACCGCCTCATGTTCGGTTTGAACAATTTGTTCCGGTATCCCCATTACGTGGTGATAAACCTCTTTTAATGAGATCACTTTGTGAGTCATCATGTTTACAAAACCAGGTTTGATGTGACACTGAACACAGGTGATTTCACTGTGTGCACTTGCGGTAAATGTTGTTACTTCCGGCGCCATTTCGTGACAATTAGCACAGAAGGTTGGCGAGTTTGTAAAGGAAAGAACTCCATATCCTCCGCCAAAAATAACAATAGACCCAATTAGGCCGACAAATAATGCTTTCCATCTAGTTACTGGATCCTTCCAGTCTATGTTTCTAACTTTCTGCCAAAGTCTGCGAAAAAGCCCAGGCTTCTTTTTATTTTCTCTCGTTTCAGGATCTATATCTTTATTCTTTTTCTTCCCCCAAAAAGCCACTTGACTCACCCTTCCCATTATAAATTTTTATCTCTCTATATTTATCTAAGTTAACCTCTCTAATGGTAGTATCTAACATTGTAAAAGTATTTTCCAATGTACAATTTGTGAATATTTTTTCATACTTTTATGGCGTGACCTTCTTCCCAAAAACAACATATAAACATTGATAACTAAAGGTTTAATTAACAATATCACCAAGTTGTAAACCTCTTATAAAATTAATTTTTATACAAAATACGCTATTTTTATTCATCATCATGACTCATTCGTCATGAAACATGAATGATAGTTGCATACAAAAATTTGACAATTTTGAAATAGGAGATTTTTGTGAACTGATAGACTTCAAAGATTCACTTTTTGTAAATATGGCTAAAACGGTAACAATGTTGTCACTCTATTATGGAAGTGGTAAGATATAAAGGATATTTATCGATGTTTTTGATAGGATTTTTTGTATATATAGCGAATTTCTTAGGTAAGAAAATCAGACATAAAAGGAGCGTTTCATCATATGATGGGGATTTTAAATAAAGTATTCGATCTTAATAAACGCGAGCTGAAACGGCTGGACAAAATGGCAAATCAAATTGAGGCACTGGCCGCAGAAACGGAAAAATTAAGCGATGACCAGCTCCGTGAAAAAACAGAAGAGTTTAAGCTTCGTTATCGAAAAGGTGAAACACTTGATGACCTGCTCGCAGAAGCCTTTGCAGTTGTTCGTGAGGGAGCACGCAGGGTACTCGGTTTATATCCATACCATGTTCAATTAATGGGGGGTATTTCTCTCCATGAAGGAAATATTTCAGAAATGAAGACCGGGGAAGGTAAAACATTAACCGCGACTATGCCTGTTTACTTAAATGCTATCTCTGGAAAAGGTGTACACGTTGTTACGGTCAACGAATACTTGGCTAGCCGTGACGCCAACGAAATGGGACAGTTATATCAATTTCTCGGACTTACGGTTGGTTTAAATTTAAACAGCATGTCTAAGGAAGAAAAACAAGATGCATATGCCTGTGATATTACATACGGTACAAACAATGAGTTTGGCTTCGATTATTTGCGTGATAACATGGTCCTTTATAAGGAACAAAAAGTACAGCGTCCCTTGTTCTATGCAGTTATTGACGAGGTTGACTCGATTTTAATCGATGAAGCCCGTACACCGTTGATTATCTCTGGTTCTGCTCAAAAGTCTGCCGTTCTTTATATTCAAGCAAATGCATTCGTACGTACACTGACAAGAGATCAAGACTTCACCTATGATGAAAAAACAAAAGGCGTTATGCTCACGGAGGATGGTATCAACAAAGCTGAACGTGCTTTTGGGATAGAAAATCTTTTTGATATTTCGCACGTAACCTTAAACCATCATATCAACCAAGCCTTGAAGGCAAATGTCAGCATGCACTTAGATGTTGATTATGTGGTTCAAGATGGTGAAATCGTCATCGTTGACCAGTTTACGGGCCGTTTAATGAAGGGCCGTCGTTATAGCGAAGGTTTGCACCAAGCGATTGAAGCAAAAGAGGGTTTGGAAGTTCAAAACGAAAGCATGACCATGGCAACCATTACCTTCCAAAACTACTTCCGTATGTACGAAAAGCTTGCTGGTATGACAGGTACAGCGAAAACGGAAGAAGAAGAATTCCGTAACATTTATAATATGAACGTAATCGTGATTCCTACCAATAGACCGATTGCACGTGATGACCGCCCAGATTTAATTTATGCTTCCATGGATGGCAAGTTCCGTGCAGTTGTAGAGGATATTGCTGAACGCAATAAAAAGG
Organism: Neobacillus sp. NPDC093182; assembly: GCF_044754045.1. Classification (NCBI taxonomy): domain Bacteria; kingdom Bacillati; phylum Bacillota; class Bacilli; order Caryophanales; family Bacillaceae; genus Neobacillus; species Neobacillus sp. NPDC093182. Next base: position 49,295 of record NZ_JBIVOI010000005.1, on the reverse strand, counting down.
GACAGCCGGTTTTGGTTGGTACTGTGGCAATTGAAACATCAGAGCTAATTTCTAAGTATTTGTTAAAAAAAGGAATCAAACATAATGTCTTGAACGCAAAAAACCATGAACGAGAAGCAGAAATTATTGCTGAGGCAGGTCATAAAGGCTCTGTTACCATCGCGACCAACATGGCTGGACGTGGTACAGACATTAAACTTGGTGAAGGTGTTCTCGATTTAGGCGGTCTTGCCGTTATCGGTACAGAGCGTCATGAAAGCCGACGAATTGATAACCAGCTTCGCGGACGTTCCGGACGTCAAGGAGACCCTGGGGTAACTCAGTTCTACTTATCAATGGAAGATGAACTAATGCGCCGCTTCGGTTCAGATAACATGAAAGCGATGATGGAACGCCTTGGGATGGATGATACTCAGCCGATTCAGAGTAAAATGGTTTCAAGAGCAGTTGAATCTGCACAAAAACGTGTAGAGGGCAATAACTTCGACGCACGTAAACAGCTTTTACAATATGATGATGTTCTTCGCCAGCAGCGTGAGATTATCTACACGCAGCGTGACGAAGTGTTAGAATCTGAAAACCTTCGTGAAATTGTTGAAAAAATGATCCTTTCAACCATCCAGCGAAATGTTGAAGCACATGCGAATAAGCATGAGGATGAAGAAGAATGGAACCTGCAGGGTATTATTGATTACGTAAATGCTAACCTGCTTCATGAAGGTGACATTACGGTCGAGCAATTAAAAGGGAAAGATCCAGAAGAAATGACAGAAGCGATTTTTGCAAAAGTGAAGGAACGTTACGATGAAAAAGAACAAATCCTTTCTCCAGAGCAAATGCGCGAATTCGAAAAAGTAGTTACGCTGCGTGCCGTTGACAGCAAGTGGATCGACCATATCGACCAGATGGATCAACTTCGCCAAGGGATCCACCTTCGTGCGTATGGACAAATTGACCCGCTTCGTGAATACCAGCATGAAGGATTTGCGATGTTTGAGTCGATGATTCTCTCTATTGAAGAAGAAGCTTCCATGTATATTATGAAAGCTGAAATCCGTAATAACCTCGAGCGCCAAGAGGTTGCAAAAGGTCAGGCTGTTAATCCGAAAGAAGATGGAGAAGCCGTTAAAAAGAAACCAAAAGTAAACCAAATGGACATCGGCCGCAATGATCCATGCTATTGCGGTAGCGGAAAGAAATATAAAAACTGCCATGGGGCAGGGAAATAAAATCATGAGGGACAGCAATTTGCTGTCCCTCTTCATTTTGGCACTCACTACTATACTATGTTACCGAAACCTCTTTCCATTTCATTTTTCGATAACTATAGGTACAAAAAAATCGAGAGGTTTTCCCTCTCAATTTTTAATGCTTCATCAGCCACTCTTGTATTCCTTCAATATTCTTCCATAGACGCAGATGTTCGTCTACATAGATGACAGCTTCGTTTTCATCGCCCCAGCTGTGATATTCTGGCATATGGTTAGGCAGACGTTTTTTACCTGTTAGAAATGGAATCACATATGGATTTTGCTTTTTTGCCTCTTTCAGCATTTTGCCTGCTTTTGTACTGAAACCTTTTTTAAATAATTCCAGCAAAAGCTTGTTGTAAAGTCCAGGGGCGGTTTCCTCTTCATATTGATTCAGAAGTTTCTCTGCTTTAGACAACTCTCCCTTGTCCAAATAAAGTGCAAATAACATATAACGAGCACCGAGGTTATCATTTGGATTTAACACAAGAATTTCCTCATATTGCTGTATGGCCTCCGTTATTTTCCCTAATTGATATAGGGCATCTGCATATTGTGCTTTAGCACGCATGTAGGGTCTCGTTTCAAACATGCCCCAAAAATGACCTTTATTTTCTACGAAGAACGCTTTTCCAAGTTCTTTCTCCCCGACTTTCATTGCTTTTTCTGAAAGCATTAAAGCTTCTTGCAGGCTTGTTGAATTTTCAATGAGAATAACATAGGCATCCACACAGTTCGGATCTAGGTTTATCGCTTCCTCAGCAAGTTTATAGCGTTTAAGACCTTGAACTTCCATTGCGTCATATACCAATTGCTGTGCCCGTTCTTTATTCGTTCGTGGTACTTTTTTAGGGGCAGGAGTATTTAATTTCCTATTAAGATAGTCATTTATTTCGTCAACTGTTTCAAGATTTTGGTCCTGAATCTCTGCTAACGCTTCCTGCAGAGCTTGTTCTGTCGGCATTGGCCCCTGTAACGGATTAAATGGGCGTGCAGTAAATGGGTTATTTAATTCATCTTCTTCATATGCAATCTCAATAACTTTATTTATCTCTTCCTCTAATTCGTCATCCATTTCTCTATAGGTGGAAGAAAGGGATCCTACCGGTACATCATACAGCTTGGCAATTTCCTTTTGAGTAAGCCCAGAAACCAAATGGTTGAAAGTTGAAAGTAAATAATGCAGTGCAGCTGCATATAGGTTTGGTTTTTTTATCTTCTTTGGCTTTTTCTCACAAAATTGGAACCAAAGTATGATGCCTAAATCCACAATCGGCGGCAGTTCACCAAGTAATTCCAAGTTTTTCTTTAGTAACTCCGCTACTTCCTTATAAATAGGGGATTGCCACTCCATGCTATCAGCATCAACCAATCCTCCAACCATAGTAAGATCTCTCATGATTTCCATGAAAAAGTCTGTGAAAAACTCCTGTGGAGAATGATACCCAGCAGATTGGCTTTTTTGCTTTATGTAATCTACCGCTTGATAGGCTGGTAATTCGGGCAAATCAAACGGTGCTGGGAAAAAGACATACTTTTCGTTAAATGGCAGAAGGATTCCAATAAAAAATGACTCTATATCAAACGATCTTCGTGCATTTGTGACAATCGCTTCAAATTGTTCAGCGGAAAATCCATCAACCACGATAAGTTTATTATTTTCAACATGAGTAATTTCCCCTGCAATCGCTCTTGCTCCTGTCCAAGATTGAAGAATCTGTTTTAATTTTGGTCTTTTATTTTTGACAGCCTCTGATAAAATAAATTTTTCTAAAATGGTTTCTCCATCTTCCAATACATTAAACAGCGAAAACCATACTGTGTAAACAAACTCGTAAAACTCGCGCTCCTCATCCTCAATATCAAAGTATTCCTCATATTCATCAAGACCCTGATATAGTTCCTCTTCATAGTGATCGAGAGCAAAATGAAGCAATTTCTTTTGCAAATCATCAATTTCATTTTCAATAACATGTGTAATCGACACAGCTTCCTTTGCCCCACAGCACTTTTTATACTTCTTCCCGCTCCCGCATGGACAAGGTTCGTTCCGACCTATCGTTTCCGTCATCAACACTCGCCCCTTTCTTCCTCTATGTATCTTATTACTATCTATTAAATAGTACCATTTTTGACAGATTAGTATCGAATATACTTAATATTTCAGTATCGACAATCTTTACTTGAATTACTTGAATATAAAAAGCACACCTGATTTGGAAACCAGGTGTGCAAAAATGAATTATAGCGATACGTTTTTATCAGAATTGTAGTTTGAATCTTTCCCCACATATTTAAAAACATTGACCATAAATAAGATAACCCCAATTACCACGGCTAATGAACCAATGATGGTTGGTGGAAGAGCTGCGGAAACACCCAATACTTGAAGTGCAATCCCTCCAAGCATGACCGGAACCCCAATGTTGTGTAACCAGAATTGTATTTTAGCAAGCTTTGAATTCGCAGCATTTGGATAAAAGTGATAAATAATTCCGAACAATGCCATCGATACCCAGCCAAGTAAATTAACATGCGTGTGGACGGATGTAAAACGGAAATCATGAATAATTCCCATAGTAAGACCGGCCAAAACCCCAATTGTAAAATAAACACTTGCTACTTTTATATAAGTCTTTCCCACTTTGTACCTACCTCCTTAGATTAAAATTTACAACTATTATACTATATTTCAATAAAATAACAATATTACCATTATATAAATAGTATTTATGGCATAAAAAAACCTCCTAAAAAGTATTAGGAGGAAAAATATTATGATCTTTTCATAAATGCCATTGCCTGTACAGTTTTTTCATCCACTAAAATATTCCCTTGCGCCGCAAAGTGGGTGCCTGTCACCCCGCCTGCCCAATCGTAACACTCTTTTCCTGTAAAAGTAGCTGAGTTACCCGAAGCGTCAATCAGTCCAACTTGGCGCATTTCTTTTTCAGGGTCTTCAGCTAACAGCAGATCGAGTGTTTCCTGGGCTGATTTACCCTGTTCCATTAATTCTAGTGCTTTTGGTCCATAAGCGGTGTTGGCATAAGATTGAGTTGCTACTGCACCTGCTCCAGCCTTTGCCCAAGGCACCACCGCGCCTACTCCTAAGAATTTTGATTGAACCGCTATAGCCCATTCTTTTTCGATCGGATCATAACCTACGATAGAAAACGTCAAAATTAAAACCTCCTATCGGATATTATTTACTCTTCAATTATTTAAAAAACGCAGTCCCGATTTTCCGGAACTGCGATACGTTCTTATTAATGAGTTTCAATTAAGCCATAACGGCCGTCTTTACGCTTGTAAACAACGTTTGTGCGGTTAGTCTCAGAGTTGTTGAACACATAGAAACTGTGTCCTAATAGATTCATCTGAAGGATAGCTTCTTCACTGTCCATTGGCTTAAGATCAAAGCGCTTTGTACGAACCAGTTCTAAGTCTTCTTCATCTTGTTCTAGAACTTCAGTATTTTCAGAAGTTGCAAACGTAATCGGGAAATCACCTTTTTCTCGGAATTTACGATTAACTTTTGTTTTATGCTTGCGGATTTGACGCTCTAGCTTGTCTGAGATTAAGTCAATGCCTGCATACATATCAACATTTGTTTCTTCTGCTCGAAGAACCAAATTTGGAAGTGGGATGGTAACCTCTACTTTTGAACTTTTATCTTGATTGAATCTTAGATTCACATTTACCTTTGCTTCAGGTGCTTCTGTGAAATACCTTTCCAATTTAGAAATTTTCTTTTCAACGTAATCTCTAATTGCTGGAGTTACCTCAATGTTTTCACCACGAACGTTATAATTCATTTGTGGACTCCTCCTTTATATTCCTATGTATTACATTTCTATTTTCCCCTTTGATAATCCTGCTAAATCAGAATTAAAATTTTGTCGGAATTTTGACAAAAACACAGGGAAAATAGTGACAACCAATCCACGACACCGGTAGAACTTTTTAAAGTTTCCTACATCTTTAGTCTATTATCATCAGGGACAATTTACCACTTATATGTTTTAGGAATAAAGTACTGAGATGAAAAATGATTGGAGGAGTATGCATGGAACAACAAGAGAGAAAAACACTTGCATGGCATGAAACATTAGAACTTCATGAACTGGTTGCATTTCAATCTGTAGGCTTAATGAAGTTAAAATTATCGTATAGAAAAGTTCCTGATCAAGAGCTAAAGGAAATCTATAATAAAAGCATTCACGAACTTGAACATAACCTTAGTGAGCTATTAAAGTTTTATCCTTCCGCCCCGGGCTACCCAGGCAGGGATGATGACGAAGATCTTCGTGAGGATGTTGGTTTTTATGCCGGTGACCTTTTAAGTCTTTCCAAAGCGTTAGTCCGGAACTTGTCTGTTGCCATTACTGAAACAGCCACACCGGCTTTAAGGAATGTGTTAACCAAGCAATTAAACGCGGGCATTAAAGGACATGAACGAATTTTTAATTATATGTATAGACATGGACTTTATCCGTCGTATGATTTAGGACGCTTGCTTGGACTTGATATTGAAAATGCCCAAAAAGCCTTAAGGATGAAGTATAAGTAATGTTCATCGTGCGAGCGTTAAGGATTGAACTCTTTTCGCTCCCGATTCTTTCAACAGTTTTGCAGCATGCCTAAGCGTTGAACCAGTGGTATAGATATCATCAATCAGCAGAATGTTTTTTCCTACTATTTCTATTTGCTGGTCGACTATAAAAACCTGTGGAATATGAATTCGGTCTGATCGAGATTTTTTCGATTGTTTTTCTGAATGTATTCTGGTTAGAGGCATTGTTGGGGTTAAACCTGACTCAATCAATACGGCTTCTGCTTGATTAAATCCCCGCTCATAAAGACGCTCTTTACTTAATGGGATAGGTACAAGTAAGTCAGGCTGGATCATTCTATGGAAATCCTTTATTTTTTCAGCAAAAATGATAGCCAATACATAATCTCCGCGATATTTAAAGGTAGCCATCACTTCCTTAAAAAAATCGTTATACAGATATATGGATTGATTGGAGTCAAGATAGCCCTTCCAATCGTCATCCTCCTCCCACCGTTTGCAGTCATGGCACATATCACCGTGGCGAAACCTTTCATCCAAAAATTGAAACGGGCGGGTGCATATCCTGCATCTTTCCCCTTCAATTAATTCAAATTTCCCCTCACAAGCTGAACAAATGATCAGCTCTTTTTCTTCTGAAAAAATAGCCTTCCACCCCATTTTAGGCTGGATGATTTCATGGCAGATCAGACATTGAGATTGAGAGAATAAATTCATTTGTCGATTAACCCCTTCCTTACTCCTTCTAGATTCATTGTATTTATTTGTTTTCGTGCCTTTAGCATTGCCTCCGTTTTACCATAATGAAAGAATGTTACTACTCCATTGGGGAAGTCCTTACTCCTTCCTGCCCTTCCGGCAATTTGCACAAGTGCGCTTTCGGTAAATATGTCATCTTCCGCACCAACAACAGCAACATCGATGTTGGGAAATGTTACACCCCGTTCTAAAATCGTTGTGGTTAGTAATAAAGGGATTTCTTTATTTCGCATTTTTTGAACCTTCTCTTTACGGTCTGGATCCTCGGCGTGGACAGCTTCAATTTCTGGAGCTAACTTTCGGAGGATAGGGAGGGCTTTTTCCATTAAGCGTATGTGCGGGAAAAACAATAAGGCTTGCTTATGATTCTCAAGCCGTTCTTTTATCCATGCGAGAACATTTGCTGGTAGCTTCTCTTTTTTTAATTGCTTTTGCCAATTGCCGCACCACGTGAAGTGTGGTATGGGAAGTGGATGACGGTGGAATCTGGCTGGGATGGTAGCAAAGGCTCTTTTTCCTGTCCGGCACTCTCTTTGCCACTTTTCATTTGGTGTGGCGGTTAAGTAAATCATGGCTGATTCAGGCTTTCTTGCCTGAACAGCAGCATACTGGAGCGATTCCTCCGCTGTATATGGAAATGCATCGACCTCATCTAAAATAATCGTATCGAAGGCATGGTAAAAACGGAGCAGCTGATGGGTAGTCGCAATCGTAAGCGGCGCATAAAGGTGTCGCTCCTCACTTCCGCCATATAGAGAAGCAACACTAATTCCAGGAAAGGCTGATTTCAGTCGCGGTGTAAGCTCTAGGACTACATCTGTCCGTGGTGTAGCAATACAAACTCTTTTTTTGGCTGCAAGAGCTGATTCAATTCCAGCAAAAAGCACCTCGGTTTTTCCCGCTCCACAAACTGCCCATACAAGCAGATCGGTCATGTTCTGAACTGTCTCTACTACTCTATTTGATGCGGTTTGCTGACCAGGCGATAACTGCCCTTTCCATCCGAGTATATTTTCAGGCAAATGGTGATCTGGTGCTGGTCCGTTCCAGCCAAGTAATGGTGTGCATGCACTGACTCTTCCCATCATCAGGCATTTACGGCAATAAAGGCATATTTCTCCACACCTGGCACATGAAAAACGTGCAAACCAATTCTCAGCCTTGTTACCACAACGAGTACAAATCGGTTGGTTTCTCCTAAATTCAATTCCTTTACGATAAGTGATATAGCCATTTTCATAATGATCTTGGATTTCTTCAATAGGGAATGGCAGGTCATCCAGCAAAAGCTGTTTGCCCGTTAGAAGCAGCTGTATGTCAGGGTTGTAGGGGAAATTAGGGTTTAATGATGGCTGTGGGATGATTTTGATTTGTGAGATGGGAAGTGAGTCTTGACGATCTTTTAGAGGAATTAAACAATTGTCTTTTACAAGAAAACGCACAAAAACAGCACCCTTTCTTTGTTATGATTGAATTACCTTTTAGGAAAGTTCCACAAAGATCGTCAAATTACCTGCTTTTTGTCGAATAAAATTATTTGAAAATTGCACAAGCAAAGTTGAAAAACCAGGCTAAGCCTGGCTTCCGCATACATTATTTTTTCATCCAGCCGAGGCCCATGGCGCCTTCTCCTAAGTGAGTTCCAATAACAGGGCCAAAGTAGCTTATCGTAAATTCGACGTTTGGATACAAGGTTTCGAGCTCAGACTTCCATTCCAGTGCTTCTTCTTCACGGTTAGCATGGATAACTACGGCTTGGTAATGCTCGCCGCTGGCTGCGTCTTCTCCTAACAGGTCAACAATTCGTTTCATGGCTTTTTTACGAGTACGGATCTTCTCAAATGGGACGATGACCTTATTTTCAAAATGAAGCAGCGGCTTGACTTGAAGCAGGCTGCCGATAATCGCCTGTGCGCTGGAAAGACGTCCGCCACGCTGTAAATGGGACAAGTCATCCGCCATAAAATAGGCACGTGCCGTTTTCTTCAATTCCTCAAGACGGGACATGATTTTAACCGCATCTTCACCATCTAAAGCCATTTTGGCCGCTTCAATCGCATATAACCCCTGTGGCATACAACTCGTTTCTGAATCAAACGGATAGACCTTAATATGTTCTACCATCGTACTAGCTGTTACAGCTCCAGCAAAAGTCCCGCTGATCCCGCTAGAGAGGTGGATACTGATGACAGCGTCATATTCTTTAGATAATCGTTCAAACAGCTCAACAAACTGTCCGATTGGAGGCTGTGAGGTGGTTGGAAGATCTTCCTCTTTCACCTGCTGGTAAAATTGCTCTGCTGTAATATCCACTTCTTCCTGATAAGCCTCATTGCCGAAGATAACATTTAACGGGATCATTTCAATCTTCCATTTATCGCGTATTTCTTTGGGTATGTAAGCGGTACTATCCGTAACAACTGCCGTTTTCATATTGGGACCATCCTTAATTATATGTTTTGTTCTATTCTATCTAAAAAACAATGAGAAAAACAGAGGGCACGCTCATTTCCAGAGCATGCCCTCCCTATAAATCTTATCGAACTTCAACCCAGCCGTTTTTAATGGCTACTACAACAGCTTGTGTACGATCGTTAACGTTCATTTTTTGTAAAATATTACTTACATGGTTTTTAACCGTTTTTTCACTGATAAATAAAGCTTCCCCAATTCCGCGGTTACTCTTACCATCAGCCAGCATTTGCAGTACTTCACATTCGCGGCGTGTTAACAGGTGAAGCGGACGGCGTAATTCAAGTGTTTGAACAAATGCACCACCGCCAGTACGGCCCGCTGTCAGCTTGCGATATTCGTTTACTAAATTATGAGTAACCTTTGGATGTAAGTAACAGCCGCCTTCAGCCACAACCTTGACTGCCTCAATAAGTGCGTCGGCATCCATTTCCTTTAATAAGTATCCTCTTGCCCCAGTTTGCAGTGCATGAGTTACATAATTCTCATCATCATGGATGGATAAGATGATAATTTTAGTATCTGGAAATTTTTCAGAAAGCTCACGAGTAGCTTCGATTCCGTTCACTTGAGGCATATTAATATCCATAATCACTACATCCGGATTATAGGCATTTACAATCGTTATCGCATCACTTCCGTCATCACCTTCGGCAACAACTTGAAATGCTTTTTCGAATTCTAGAATTCGTTTAACCCCTTCTCTGAATAGCTGATGGTCATCGATAATCGCAATCTTCGTCATCATTTATTTCCCCTCCTGCTCCAATGTAATGCATTTTATTTTCGTTTAAGATGGTAATGGAACGACAATAAAAACAGCTGTTCCTTTTCCTATTTTAGATTCAAACGTTATATTTCCTTCAAGAAGCTCTACTCTTTCTCTCATACCTATAATTCCAAATGACTCAGGCTTTTTATGATTGGTATCAAATCCAGAGCCATTATCTTTAATTAGAACGGTTAATTCATTTTTGGTCATTTCCAGTCTGACTTTTATTTCACAAGCATTGGCATGCTTTAATGCATTTTGCACCGATTCTTGAATTAATCGGAATAAACCTACTTCATACTTAGGTGGAAGCCTGCGTTCTATACCAACGGGAATAAACTCAATTTTAGACTGGTTATGATATTCTTCGATGGTTTGTAAATATTTTTTGAGTGTAGGCACTAGGCCTAAATCATCAAGCGCCATCGGACGAAGGTCATAAATAATTCTCCGGACCTCATAGAGTGCAGCACGAACCATTTTTTTAAAGCTTCCAATCTCTTTAAAAGCTTCCTCCGGCCCTTGCTCCCGATAAACGCGGTCAACTAAATCAGATCTCATAATAACATTTGCAAGCATTTGTGCTGGACCGTCGTGAATATCTCTAGACAGGCGTTTTCGCTCCTCTTCCTGGGCTTCGATGATCTTCAAGCCAAAGTCCTGTTTGGCTTTTGCATTCTGCAATTCTTCCCCCATAAGTTTTAAGTCGCTCATGAGATAATTCATGACCACTGAAATCTGCGAAATAAGCTGGTCGGCTCGATCAATCGTTTCGTCCAGCCCAAGCAGCCTGCGTTCCAGGTCCGCTCGTTTATCCAATAGCTGTTTTTTATACTGCCAATTGATGGACAGGTCCATTTGCAGCTGATGTGCCTTCTCATAGGCTTCTCTAACCTCAGCTTCGGTGTATGCTTTAAAATTCATACTAAGCTCTGAAAGGGTTAATCTAGCCTTAAGTACTAGTTCTTCGAGGCGTTCTTCTTCAGCATTCAATTTCACCATCATTTCTTTAATGGTGCGTAATTCAGTTGTCATATTTTCGTAGTCTTTTCGGCATTGCTCACTTATTTGAAAGATATCACTTTTACTGCTCGTGACCGTTTCAATCATCTCTTCACGGATTTCATCAATCGATTTCACATTAATCTTCTGAATTTTCGCCATGCTCTCCTCCAGAGACCTTTTTTCTAGTTTAACGCGAATTGTAAGTTTTTACTATCTCTAAGCATTAAACCAAAAAATTTCCCAACTGTATAGTACCTAAGTAGTATAATGTTTAATAGCAAAACTACTATTTTAAGAAAATTGATTATCACTATTTGAACATTATTTATTATAACACGGGAAAATTATTTCTATATTAAAGTTATATTACACCGATGTTTTTTTTATATTTTTGTAACAGAATGATGGAGGGAGAAACCATGCTATCTCGGTATTTTACAGTAAGAAAAGAAGTTTCCGAACATGAAATTGTCATTCAAAAGTCACGTTTTATCGCCCATATTAAAAGAGCAGAAAATGAAGGGGAAGCGCAAGAATTTATCCAAACTCTAAAGAAAAAGTATTGGGACGCCACTCATAATTGTTCGGCCTATTTAATAGGAGAAAATGATCAAATTCAAAAGGCCAATGATGATGGTGAACCCAGCGGGACTGCAGGCGTTCCCATTCTCGAGGTGTTGAAAAAAAAGAAGTTGAAAGATACAGTAGTTGTCATTACCCGCTACTTTGGAGGGATTAAATTAGGAGCAGGCGGATTGATTCGTGCGTATGGGAAAGCTACTTCAGAAGGTCTAGAAACAGCAGGAATCGTTGAAAGAAGACTTGTACAGGTTATTCACGTTAAGATTGATTATACTTGGCTTGGAAAAGTTGAAAAAGAGCTCCGGGAGTCTGAATATATCATCAAGGAAATTCATTATCTAGATATTGTTGAAGTGGAAGTATACGTAAACGAGGACCAAGTAACGGTGTTTGTCGATTGGTTAACTGAACTTACAAACGGACAGGCCGACCTAAATAAAGGGCAAACGGATTACTTGGAAGTTTTACTTTAAAAAAAGTGACTGACTCAAATGCCACAGCTTATGCCATTTGAGTCAGTCACCTTTTTTAGGATCGATCCTTTGCCGTTGTAATTCCAAACATACGCAAAATCTTTAATAATGGATGAAAGTTGTTCCCCATCAAACCAATTTTTTCAGCAATAAACTCCATTAATAAAATAAGCACGCAGATTAAGAAGATTGAGACGCCGATTCTTGCCTGAGAAAAAATAACAGCCACCAGACCAAAGAATGCAGCCATTGCATAGATCAATAACACCGTTTGCCTATGTGTATAACCAAGCCTTAACAGGCAGTGGTGCAAGTGTGATTTGTCAGGAGCAGATAAAGGCTGGTTATTAATAATCCTGCGCAGGATTGCAAAAAATGTATCCGAAATTGGTACGCCAAGAATAATAACCGGGATGATAAAGGATATAAATGTGACGTTTTTATATCCAAGCAATGAAAGAACAGATATTACAAAACCTAAAAATAGTGCCCCAGTGTCACCCATAAAAATACTTGCAGGATGGAAGTTGTAGAAAAGAAATCCAAGTGTACTAATTAAAACAATTGTCCCGACAATGGCCACATATAAGCTGCCTTGAATAAGTGCCATGCCAGAAATGGTGACCAAAGCAATCGAGGATACACCAGCTGCAAGTCCGTCTAGTCCGTCAATTAAATTAATAGCATTCGTAATCCCAACAATCCAAAGAATCGTAAAGGGAATGCTTAGATAACCAAATTCAAGCTGTCCTCCAAAAGGCAAATTAATGAAAAACACTTGAAGATCACCTAAGAAAACAACCGTAAAGGCAGCAGCTAACTGTCCAATTAGTTTGTACTTAGCAGGAAGCTCAAATAAATCATCACAAATTCCTGTAATAACAATAATGATGCAGCCGATTAGAATCGCAGTTGAAGCTGGGTTTTCAGGTTGTAAAATGACCATACCGATGATAAAACTGATAAAAATCGCCAATCCGCCTAAACGGGGCATTGTTGATTGATGAACTTTTCGGCGATTTGGCTTGTCCGTAGCTCCAATGAGAAAAGCTAACTTTTTTACCATTGGAGTAATTAAAATTGAGATGGTAAAACATACTATCAAGGTTATAAAAAGCATAGTGAACCTCCTCGATAGTATCTTGTCCATAAAAGTAATTTCGAAAACACCATATGTTAGTAAAACACAGGAAACAACACTAAAAAGAATTTTCAAGAAAATAAAAAGCCTAAAACAGTGTTTTAGACTTTTCCACGATAAAGCATTACCTATTTTTTACATTAACTATTTTAAAACCTTTTAGCAATTTCAAGAGAGGCTTGTAATCTTCACGAATGAGTCCTATACTCTCAACGACAAGCTCTATAGTAATTAACAGGGCTATGATGACGATAATTGAACCCCAAACCGTTGCTTGCGAGAAAATGAATGCAGCTAAGCCGAAAAGGGCTGCCATAAAGTAAATTAACAAGACGGTTTGACGATGAGTAAACCCTGATTTCAACAAGCAGTGGTGGAGATGTGATTTATCTGGTGCTGATAATGGCTGCTTGTTCACTAGTCGGCGAATAATCGCAAAGAATGTATCAGAAATCGGAACACCAAGAATGATTATAGGAATAATCAACGAAACAAACGTAATATTTTTATATCCTAATAATGACAATACAGAAATGATATACCCTAGGAATAGGGCCCCTGTATCTCCCATAAAAATTTTAGCAGGATGGAAATTATAGAATAAGAAACCTGTTGTACTAGCAGCAACAATTAACGCCATTATCGCAACATAAGGAGTACCAGTAATAAATGACATTCCAGCAATTGCCACTAATGCAATAGAGGAAACACCGCCAGCTAGACCGTCTAAACCATCAATAAGATTAATGGCATTAGTAATCCCAATAATCCAAATCATCGTTAATGGAATACTTAAGTAGCCAAAATCAATAATACCGCCAAAGGGGATGTTAATAAATTCCACCTTCAAACCGCCATAAATGACTACCACTGCGGCTGCGGCAACCTGTCCAGCCAGTTTTACTTTTGGAGAAATTTCTTTTACATCATCAAACATACCTGTCAAAATAATGATAAAGCTTCCAATAACAATTGATAAATGGTATTCACCTAATAATTCATCAGTAGGATTCGTTATCAGGATACCAATCAGGAAGCTTAAAAAGATCGCTAATCCTCCTAGACGAGGCATAATACGTGAATGAACTTTTCTTTGATTTGGTTTATCTGTTGCTCCAATCTTAAAGGCTAGTTTCTTAACTAACGGAGTGAGTAATATTGACGCAAAAAAACAGATAGCTAGAGTAATATAAAGCATATGCCCTCCAAGTTTTACGTATCTATATTTTTATTATTTTAATAGTTTGATTAATTATGATGAACATTTACGATAAACATATCCTAATGGATTATAGCATAGTCCATTATAGAAATAAACTAGGTTATACGACAATTATTTCCCTTTTAATAGGATTGAAACATAAATAAAAATACTACAACACCAATGTAATAGTAATGAAAGCGAATTCTTCACTTAGAAAAGAGCTCACATGAATGACAAATTACAACATTTATTTTAATCCTTCTTCCACTGTTATAGACGGTTAACCATTTCATTAAGTTACAAGAATGTTCCCTCATTCACAAAATTTTTTCATAATAAAAAAACCCCTTCTTTATGAAAGGGGCATTACAATTTAAGTACATCATCTGTTTGATTCGGCTAAATAGGCAGCAAGTGCCTCTTTCCAATCACGAAGAGGTTTAAGGCCCTGCTGTTCAATCCTTTTCTTGCTTAAGACTGAATATTTCGGACGTGCAGCTGGGCGTGGAAATTGGTCACTTGTTAATGGATTCACAGTTACATTCATATCAGCCTGCTTGAATATTTCCACTGCAAATTCATACCAAGAACACATACCACTGTTCGTAGCATGATAAATTCCATACTTATTAGTCTCCATTAACTCAACCATAAACTGGGCTAGATCGACGGTATAGGTAGGTGAACCGACTTGGTCATGAACCACACCGACTTCTCCCCGCTCTTTGCCTAAGCGAATCATCGTTTTTACAAAATTATTCCCATAAATCCCGAACACCCAAGCTGTCCGGACAATAAAAAATTTCTCAAGGTGCTTTTGTAAAAGTTGTTCACCAGCGAGTTTCGTTCTTCCATAGGCACCTAGGGGTTTTGTTGGCTCATCAACCTCATAGGGCTCATTAGCTGTACCATCAAAAACATAATCAGTGCTAATATACATCATTTTTGCGCCATTCAGCTTGGCTGCTTTAGCTAAATATTCTGTACCTGCTGCATTGACTTGATAGGCAGCTTCTTCGTTCTCTTCTGCAGCATCGACATTCGTGTAGGCGGCACAGTGCAGAATCACGTCTGGCTTTACTTCACTAATAAAAGCAAGAACTTCCTCTTCTTTGGTAATATCTAATTGCTGCCGGTCTGCTCCGAATGCTTGATGATTCTTTCGCTCTAACTCCAAAATAACATCCTGCCCCAATTGACCTGCTGCACCTGTTACAACAACCTTCATTATTCTACCTCTAATCTGTCGCCATACTGGGATTTCACATAATCTTGGTATTCCCCAGAAATGATATTTTCCCACCACTCACGGTTATTTAAATACCAGTTAATCGTTTGTTCGATTCCAGTATCAAAATTATATTTTGGTGACCAGCCAAGTTCAGTACGAAGCTTCGTTGCATCAATCGCATAACGACGGTCATGACCCGGACGGTCCGTAACAAACTTCATTAATGACTCTGGCTTATTCAAATGCTTTAGAATGGTTTTTACTATCTCAATGTTTGTACGTTCATTGTTGCCGCCGACATTGTACACTTCTCCATTACGTCCTTTGTGAAGTACAAGATCAATCGCCTGGCAATGGTCTTCAACATGAAGCCAATCACGAATGTTCAATCCATCTCCGTAAATAGGAAGTTCCTTATCATGTAGAGCATTGATAATCATCAGTGGAATAAGCTTTTCAGGGAAATGGAACGGTCCGTAGTTATTAGAGCAACGTGTAATATTCACAGGCAGACCAAATGTCTCGTGGTATGCACGAACGAGCAGGTCTGCACCAGCCTTACTAGCACTATACGGGCTGTTTGCTGCTAAAGGAGTCTCTTCCGTGAAATAGCCTGTCTCACCTAAAGTACCATAGACTTCATCTGTTGATACTTGAAGGTATTTTGTAACTCCGAATGTCTTTGCCGCATCAAGTAACGCCAAAGTTCCTTGTATATTGGTTTGTACAAAGATACCTGGATCCGTGATACTGCGGTCAACATGGGATTCAGCAGCAAAGTTCAACACATAATCGAACTTCTCTTCTTTAAAGAGACCATTGATAAATTCACGGTCTGCGATATCTCCACGAACGAATTTATAATTAGCTGCATTTTCAATATCTTTAAGATTTTCAAGATTTCCAGCATACGTTAACAAATCTAAGTTAACGATAGTGTATTCAGGATATTTGTTTACCATATAACGGACAAAGTTGCTGCCAATAAATCCAGCTCCGCCTGTAACTAATAACTTCATTGTAATGCCTCCTATTTCTCGTACACAAAATTTAGATGAGTTGCTGCACTCAATGTTGGGTGCTTTGTATCTTTATCAGAAAGAATTGGATTTGTTGCAGGCCAATCAATGCCTAATTCAGGATCATTCCAAAGAATACCGCCATCATGTTCTGGTGAATAATATTCATCTACTTTATAAGCAACCGTGGTATCAGGTACTAATGTGCAAAAACCATGGGCAAACCCTTTTGGAACAAGCAGCTGACGCTTATTATGTTCACTTAAAATTACACCAACCCACTGTCCATATGTAGGTGAACCCTGTCTAATATCTACCGCAACATCATAAATTGCCCCAGTGACACAACGGACAACCTTTGTCTGCGCCTTAGGATTCAATTGAAAATGCAGCCCGCGCAACGTTCCAACAGGAGCTGATAGGGACTGATTGTCTTGGATAAAATCAAAGTTTAAGCCGAGTTCTCCAAAAATATTTTTATTATAGCTTTCCATGAAGTAACCACGATGGTCACCAAATACCTTAGGTTCTAAAATTTTTACACCTGAAAGTTTCGTTTCAATTACATTCATTTCATATACCTCATTTCAATCCTTGAGCCGCAACTTTTACTAAGTATTGCCCATATTGATTTTTCATTAATGGCTCAGCTAATTCTAATAACTTATCTTTTGTAATATAGCCCATTTTATATGCAATTTCTTCTAAACAGGCAATTTTTAAGGACTGACGTTTTTCAACTGTTTCAATAAACTGCGATGCCTCTAGGAGAGACTCGTGAGTTCCTGTATCCAGCCAAGCAAAGCCCCGTCCAAGTAATTCTACATTGAGCTCTTCTTTCTCAAGATAGGCTTTATTTATGTCTGTAATTTCAAGTTCACCACGCGCAGAAGGCTTGATGCTTTTTGCAATTTCAACTACTCGATTATCATAAAAATACAGACCCGTTACGGCATAGTTTGACTTAGGAACTAAAGGCTTTTCTTCAATCGAAATCGCCTTACCCTCCTCATCAAATTCAACCACTCCGAAACGCTCTGGGTCATTTACATAATATCCAAAAACAGATGCACCCGTTTCCCTTGAAGCAGCTTTTCTTAATAAATCCGTTAAACCATGGCCATAGAAAATATTATCACCTAGAACTAAGGCAACATTGTCATCTCCAATAAACTCTTCACCAATTAAAAATGCCTGTGCTAATCCACCTGGGTGCGGCTGAACTTTATAAGAAAAATTCATTCCTAGATCCGCTCCATCCCCAAGAATTTGCTCAAACCGTGAAATATCTTCTGGTGTAGAAATAATTAAGATATCCTTAATTCCTGCCAACATCAAAACAGAAAGTGGATAATAAATCATTGGTTTATCGTAAACTGGAAGTAATTGTTTCGAAACTACTTTTGTCAAAGGATAAAGCCTTGTACCGCTGCCACCCGCTAATATTATACCCTTCATATTCAGTTCTCCTTTACTTATTCATTTAAGTTAAATCATTAACGTCTAAGCATATTCTTATATATAAAACCCCTTAGAGCGTTGGGAAGAATTCTGACAGAACCTCTCAATAAAATATTCCTTAAGAATGTACTTCTATCAATAAAATTCATTTTCAAAAATTCTTTTTGCAGTTCTACCTCTTTATTGAAATACTTTAATCCCCCGCGTCTATTAAACATATCTGCCCCTGCACGAGCATATACTAAAACTTCAGGTATATTCATAAACTTAATATTACTATTCAACATTCTTCCCCATAAAAAATAGTCTTCATTCCACATTAAGGTTTGATAGCTTCCTGCTTCTAAAACGGCTTCCTTCCAATAAACCACAGTCATATGATTTACCGGGCAGCGTCTTTTAGCATATTCTCTTATCTCCTCATAAGTAGAGGGGACTTTACGGATCGATTCTATTTTTTCAGGACTTTTTTCAAACTCGGCAATCCAAGAACCAAGTACTTTAACATCTGGGTTATTTTTCAAAAAGTTTATTTGTTTCTCAAATCTCTCTGGATGACAGATATCATCGCTATCCATTCTTGCGATAATATCATAACTGCATTTAGTAATACCGATCTCCAACGCTTTACCTAATCCCATATTTTTTTCGAGTTGGATATAGTTAAAAAGGTCGGGATGAGCATTTTTATATTGATCTAATAAACCATATAATTCATCAGTGAGCTTACCATCAAAAACAATGACAATTTCAGTAGGTTTTAATGTTTGTTTTAATAAACTTTCAATGGATTCTTTTAAGAACTCCGGCTTTTCTTTAAAATATACCGACATTAGAACTGAAAATTTCATCATTTCACCTCCATTTTTCATGGTTATGACTTTGATTCATAAACCATATTAGGTCTCTCCCCATTAATATCACCTTTTACACCCTTTAAAGCATCCTTAATCCCTTTTGATATCATTCTTAAGCGTACCGATCTAGGCTTTACAAAAAGAGTGAAAAAGAAAAACTTAAACAATAAGATGGGTATATATTTAAGTTTAAAACTTAACGGCACATAGGACCTAGTAAACATGATAAGGGTGTTCCGAAATTGATAATAATGTCTTATCGGTGAAGGTACGCCAATGCTCTTCCCTAAAAAGTGGTACCGATCTTCACCTAGTCGATGGGCCATCTTTACTTCCTGTGTAACATACGTCGAGTACCCCATTTGTTCTGCTCTCCAGCACCACTCATAATCAACTAAATCAATAAATAAATCTTCTTCCATACCGCCTATTTGCATAAATGCATGTTTAGGAATTAATGATCCTGAGCTTAAGGTTTGTTGAACTTTTATGATTCTTTCTTCACCACTGCCATAGCTGTGATAGACATCTTCTTCCGTTTTATCTCGATCAAAAGCCAATGGACCGATACAGGCAACATTTTGATTTTGACTTAGGATATGATTATACTCCCCTACTAATTTGGATACCGTTTCTTCCATTAATTTGCTATCCTGATCCAAGAAAAAAAATGCATCAAAGCCTTTGTCTAAAGCCCATTTCATCCCAATATTTTGGGCAGCCGCAATACCAAAGTTTCCTCTATTCGATATAACATGGAGGGATTTTTCCTGTTGAAAATCGAATACCTTTTTTTGAAGGGCAGCATCCGTTGAATTATCTACAATACAAATCCCGCCTACTTGGTGAATAACAGATTCTATATTTTCCTTAAGCTCAACAATATTAGGGTTATAAGTAACTAATATACCGCAGACGTTTTGATTCGTTAGTATGCTCTCAGCCATTTGTAAATTTCCCTTTCTTATTGAATAAGCCATCGCGTATTCCACTGATAATATAGCGAATTCTTGTTATTCTTGGGGATATAAAAATAGGGTAAAGAAAGAACTCAATACTTCTTTCAACAACCGCTTTACATTTCCAGTAAGTTGGAACATAGTCTCGTTTTAAGAGAAAAAGTGTATTTCTAAATTGATAATAGTGCCTGATAGGAGAAGGGATTAATAAATTATACACTTTTAAGATTTTTACGTTTTTCTGCCCAACCATATGGCCCATTCTAGCTCGCTTTCTGCTAAATACTCGATAGCCAACCTTTCTAGCTCGCCAGCACCATTCAAAATCGACTAAATCAATAAACAAGCTCTCATCCATCATCCCAACATCTTTAACAGCCTCCGCGACTATTAATTTACCGGAACTAATTAAAACATCTTTTTCAACAAAGTCTTCGTTTAATTCTATCCCTTTGTTGACTAAAGGTTTATAATTTTCATTTGTATTTTTATTAAAGATATCAGGACCTAGGCACGCAACTTTTATCCCTTGGTCTTGTAGAAATTGAACTCCTTCTGCCAGAGTACTTACAAGGTTTTCTGGGGGATTGCTGTCTTGGTCAAGAAGTAAAATACCATCAAAGTTTTGTTCGATAGCCAATTTTATTCCAACATTATGCGCTGCTCCAATCCCCATATTTTCCTTTAAAGAAATCCATTCAATTTTACTTACTTGTTCCTCTTCGGTTAAAAAGTTGTTTGTAACTGGTTGTTCACTATTATCCACAATGATTAATTTATCTACTTGCGCAACTATCGATTTAATATTATTCGATAACTCTTCTAAGTTTGGGTAGAAACAAACCATAACCGCACAAACCTTAAATTTTTGATTCACTATTGTTACCTTCTTTTAAATATAGTTTACCTAATGAACTTAATACAATTAAAACCACAATATTTGTTGTATCAAATAAATAGGGATTGGTAAATGCATATACAACGTAAGAAAGATAAAGTAGGTAGATATATTTGTTTTTCCAAAATTTGATCACATATGTGATCTTTGTAAATAAAAACACCAAGAAATATAGAATACCCACCTGGTTGATAATATAGATGGTTTGTAGTTCAAAGTAGTAGTAAGTTCTATAGTCACGGTAGTCCGATATAACACTGATTACATTTCCAAGACCTTGTCCAAATAATAAAGTGATGGGTGTTTCAGTTAAGCTGTCAATCAGGTGGTTCACTTGATCAAATCGGGTAGGAATGGAGACTTGCATTTTTAATATGAACAATTCCTTTAAATATGGAAATACAATTGCACCAACTAGAACCAATACGAATAATAGGGAGCCTGCCACCATGAGTATTCGCTTTCGACTATTAAAAAGGTTCTTCAAATAGGCAGATACTTTTTGGTTTGAGAAGAATAAAATGACGCAGTACATACCTAAATAGAAAACGATTGCTAATGTAAAAGCAAAATTCCCGGCGACAATCGTTCCCACAAAAAGAAGAGAAGCGGCCGCAATCTTTAGTCTTTTGGATTGGATAGCATATAAACTTACTAAAAAAGCAATTGGCAGCACCGGATTACCTTTAATTTGAATTCGATAAAAATATTGATTAAAAGTATAAATATCCCCAAAACCATATTCCATTACTTTTGATCTTATATACCCTGAAAAATCAGGATCACCTAAAAAAACGATATACGTTTCAAAACCAATTAAGAGAACACTATGTAAAACTGCCAATCCAATAAAAATCGTAACGTATATTTTTTTAGGAGGTAAAAAGAACGCCGATAGGAGTAAGATTAAGATAACATAAAAGCGAATGGCTAAAGATACACTGTTATCTTCAATTACAATGGAATAGACGAGCAATATCGTTAACCAGATTATATTAAGGATAAATAAGTACTTTATTTTTTTGGCACTTTCCCAGAACGCCTTTATCAGGAAGGGACTGGAGAAAACGAAAATTAATATGAGACTCGGACTGATGACTTTTGATAGTTGATAAAACGGAACTTGTCTTGTTATAGCAAATACACACAGAAAAAAAGAAAAAACGGCTAATGAAGATAAAACCGATAGAACAAAACGTTGATTCTTTATAGCAAACTCCTCCTGTTAAAAAACCTTAGCTAAAATAAAGTCGCCAGAAAAAACTTCAGAGATATTTCCAGTCAGGTTGTATTGTAACATATTTCGTCATTTATTTTAAAAAATAATACTGTTATATTTAAAGTCTAAAATATTTTTGCATGGTAAATTCATAATTGGAGTGAAGTACTTTGTACATATTTCAACGGTCTAAGTTATCATTAATATTCTTATTGTTTTTAATTTTATATGGAATTCATTTCGCAGTGTCACCTTATCCTGGTGATGATCTTTTTTATAAAACAGCGTCTCAAAATTATTCTATTTTAGAATGGATACAATTTAGATATTTTGAATGGTCAGGCCGCCTTATACCAGATATCCTTTCCTACTATTTATTAGATGGAAAATTATGGATTTGGCGTATATTAAATCCGCTTATTATTTTATTATTAGCCTATTCAATCGTTCGTATTATAAAAGGCCATGTAAGTACTAAATATCTAGTATTGGTAATCTTAACCTTGGGCTATATACACCAAGGCGTTTTAAGTTCTGGTTTTTTCTGGGTCACCGGTTCTTTAAATTACTTATGGCCCATAGCTTTGGGTCTGTTCGCCATGATACCTTTAGCAGATAAAGTTTTTAGGGATAAAAATAACTCTGATGCTCGGCTTCCATTTATTATTTTTATATTTTGTGGTTTCTTAGCTTCTATCAGTAATGAACAGGTAGCTTTATGTATTTCATGTTTTTCAATAGCAGCTCACATATGTCTATTTTTTCAACATAAACATCAAGAAACTAAATTTTTTATATTCACTGGCATTATGGTGATGGGAACCATTATTTTATTGATTTCTCCAGGTAACCAAGTACGATTGGAAAGCGAAATCGCCAGTTGGTATCCGGAATTTAACGACTTATCTTTTCTGAATCATCTTTATGTTGGGGTAGTGTGGTTTTTCGATAAGATGTTTAATGAAATGAGGATACTTGTTTTTACCTTAGCTGCAATAACGGTTACCGGCTATCTGCTAGATAGTGAGTTACGTAAATTATGGCTATCAAAATTTTTCGCCTTACTTTTTGCAATCGTATTGGGTGCACTATTTTTAGGTAATGAAATGAATTTGTTTTATAATTTCAGTAAAATTAACAGCATTAATATTACCACCAATTTCGCTTATTTATGGGAAGTTAAATATTCACTTATTATTGCACTGATTCCATACCTTTTTTGGTCGGCCTTTAGCGTAATACTAATTATTTTAGTAGTGAGAAAAAGCGAAAATAGATTCTTTATCCTACTTTGTTTCCTGGCATTAATCGCATCAATAGCAGTAATGTTTTTTTCGCCTACTATTTATGCCTCTGGCAGAAGAGTACTTACAGTAGGTTCAGTATTGTTTTCCGTGATCATTGTCTATTTTCTAATTAAACATAAAATGCTTGATAATAAGCTAGGATTATTGGGTTATTCCATTATACCGATTATTAATTTAATTTCGATGACTGCTAAATGGTTAGCGTGGGGATTCAAACCATTTCTGTAAAAAAATCAGTTGGGAGGAGGAAGACCCAACTGATTTTTTCATGTTTACTTATTTATTCATTGACTCGTTTCGTCCTAAAAACTACATATTTGCTTACAATATAGTTCATAATTACCACAACTATATTCGCAGCAATTTTAGCAATAAAATCATCAAATTTAATTATTTCTACTAACACGACCATAATGCCGAGATCCATCCCCAACGAAACCACTCGAAAAAAGGTAAATGAAAAAAACTCTTGTATGACGACATTTAATTCGGTGAAATTACTTTTAAAAACATATTTTTTATTTGTTAAAAAGGCAAAAACCACCGATATGAACCAGGCAATTGTTGTTGATAAAATATATTCAATATGTAGATATTCTCTAAGGAAAACGTAGCATAGAATATTGATAACGGTTGTAAGTACACCAAATAAGAGATACATAACAATCTCATTTCTTCTTTCCATAGACTACCTCCTGAACGTTCATTCCTTACTAACTGCCTGAAGTTTATTGGTATCAAAGTTATTTATTTTAACATTGTTATATTCATCAACGAAATAAAGTGGCCGGTTTTTCGTTTCATTAAATATCCTGCCAATGTATTCTCCTAAAATACCTAATGAAATAAGTTGAATACCTCCTAAAAATAAGATTACTGTCATTAATGAAGGATACCCCGCTACAGGGTCCCCAAATAGCATCGTCTTTGTGATAATCCAAATCATGTAAATAAAGGCACAAAAAGAGACAATACATCCAAATAGAGCAGAAATCCGAAGCGGAGTAGTAGTAAAGGATGTAATTCCCTCAATGGCTAAATCAAATAGTTTAAAATAATTCCACTTCGTTTCTCCAGCTGCACGCGGGTCCCTATCGAATAAAATCTCCTTTTTATTGAACCCTATCCAGCTAAACATTCCTTTTGTATATCTCTGAGTCTCTCTTAATTGCCTTAAAGCATCAACGCACCGACGATCCAAAAGCCTAAAGTCCCCTGTATCTCTTTGAATCGGTACTCTTGCAACTTTTTCTAATAACCTATAAAAAGCTGTCGCGGTCGTCTTCTTTATCCAGGTTTCTCCAGATCTAGAGTTTCTTTTCGCATAAACATCATCGTATCCATTTTCCCAATAGTGAATCATTTCTGGGATTAATTCAGGAGGATCCTGTAAATCAGCATCTATAATGATTACAGCATCACCTGCAGCATAGTCAAGACCTGCAATCATCGCTGTTTCTTTGCCAAAGTTACGAGAAAGATTGACATATGAAACTCTATTATCCATTTCTCTTAATAATTTGATTTTCGGTAAAGTTCCATCCTTGCTTCCATCATTAACAAATAGTAATTCAAATTTATATAAAGGCAATGTATTAAAAACATTTATCAATCTTGAATATAATTGCTGCAACACGTCTTCTTCGTTATACGCTGGTACTAGAATGGTCACTTTCTCTTTCCCAATCACTAGTTTTCCTCCTATGAATTATCATTCAATCTTAAAAATTTCCAAAAGCTATGCCCTTGGAAATTTCTAATTTATATCGTTATTCTAAAGAGGCCCATTTAAGTTGAATTTGACCTGGGTAAGGAAAAGCCACATTATTTACCTTTTTGCTTTGGATTACTTCATCTGTAAAAAAGTAAATTGGAATAATTGGCATTTCGTCTACCAACAGTCCTTCTGCCTTCTTTAATAATTCCAGGCGTTTGTTTGTATCTGTCTCGATCTTGGATTGCTTCAATAAATTTTCAAATTCTTCATTTTGCCATCCAGCCCCATTGTTACTAGTATTCGCATGACTAAATAATTCTAGTACGTTAACCGGATCCCTAAAAGAGCTCAATGATTTCATGAGAGCAACGTCATAATCAAGGGTTTGAATTTTTTCATTTTGGATAGTCCAATCTGAAGAATCAAGCGTAACCTTAACACCTAAGTTTTCCGACCACATCTTTTGAATAGCTTCAGCAATCCCTACATCCGTTTCATTGGTGGTAATAGACAGCGTAATCGCGGGCAGTTCGGAGACCTCTTGATAGCCCAGCTCTTCTAATCCTTTTTGTAAATATTCATGTGCCTTGTTTACATCATTATCTTGAAAATACCCTTTTTTACTTTCAGAAAAAATCGCTGGATGTACAGCAGCCATAGCTGGAAGTATTTTCTTATTCTTCGTATTATCAACGATTTCTTGACGGTTAATCGCTAAAGCCAAGGCTTTTCGGATATTTTTGTTCGTAAACGGTTCGGCTTTTGTATTTAATTTGAATGAATACGTACCCGTTAAGGATTGAGTATAAAACAATTCATCATCAATCATCATGGACTCAATAGGTGAATTTATTAAATCCAGTTCACCATTTTCATATAAAGATAATTCTTTTGCTGGATCATTGACCATATGCATGGAGATTTTCTCTAATTTCACCATATTTGTATCCCAGTAACTTTTATTTTTTTCAAGAACAATTTTATTATCATGCGACCATTCACTTAATTGGAAAGAACCATTTGTCGTGTATTGATTACTAACCTCATTTGCCCAGTCAGGATTTTTTTCAGCTATTTTACTGTTAATAGGGAAATATGCCCCTAATGATACGATGTTATAGAAAGTAGGAGTTGGATTGACAAGTCTTACTTCTAATGTTTTCTCATCAACGGCCCTTACCCCTACATTTTCAATACTGCCTTTTCCTTCATTAAATGCTTGGGCACCTTCGATATAATAAAGTTGGTAAGCATTGGCCGACTTATTTTTAGGGTCCAAAACCCATTTCCATGCATATTCAAAATCTTTCGCAACGACTGGGTCGCCATTTGACCATTTAGCTTCCCGAATGGTAAATGTATATGTTTTTTGATCATCTGATATTTTTACGATGGAGGCAGCAGCATTTACCGTCTGACCCCATAATTCTGTTCGTGTTAAACCCTCAAATAATTGTAAAACCACTGATTCTGAAACTGAATCATTCGCAAGACCAGGATGTAACGTCAGTGGTTCTCTGCCGATATTTATTTTAAGGTGCTGTGATACATTTCCACTTACATCCTCCTCGACAGCATTCATATTCTTGCCAAATAGTTTTACGTACGCCATGCTAAGGAACATACTTAAAATGAGCAGCATGCTTAAGATGAGTAGTAAATTTTTTTTCATTTTATTCCCCCCCATTTCACAAGCCTTTAGATGTAATAAATAACACCATCTATATAATTAGAAGAGATGGTGTCCAGTGTTTTTTACTATATTACATTCTTTTCACTTCTAGAGTATTTAATAAAATGTTTCCACGTTTTCTTCAAAAAAACCATATAATCATTAAGAGAAGCCTGATGGTACCGTTTTTTAATTATTTTTATTAAAGATGTGAGTGCACGGTCACTATAGACAATCAGCCTGCCAAACGAGCTCATCTTGTTATATCTTGCAAGAAAATACATCTCACTTTTTAACATTTCGGTATCAACAAACAAATTATCTTTACCCGTTGTTAAACCATGGTGATGGACGATTTTTGAATCTGGCAGGAAGCAGGCTAGATAGCCTAGATCCATCATTTTTTGACAAAGAATATCTTCCTCAAAATATAAGAAAGTATGTTCATCGAATAATCCTACTTCCTCTAACATTTCACGTTTTGCCATAAAGCAGCTGCCAGAAAATTTATAGATAGGTATCGGTTCATTCCCTATAGCATTACTCGTTAAATTGTATTGCTGGTCATATTGTCTCTTACTCTCTTTCGATAAAAACTTCTCTAGTCTGGTATGATGGAGCAGATAATCCCTGTTTCTTACCTTTTTTAATGAAGGTAAGTTATGTAATACTCCTTCTGGTGACAAAATATAAGGAGCAGCAACAGCAGTATCCTCATTACTTCCAAGAAATGAATACATACGATTGATACTATCTTCTAAAAAAATAACATCATTATTCGTAACTGTAATGATGTCATAGCCATCTTTTATAGCCTGTCTAATCCCATTATTATTGCCTCTTGCATATCCTAAATTTTCGGATTTAATCACAACGACTTTCTCATTGCCTCGATATTCTTTTTCAATTTGATAATAGGAGTCATTGGTTGAACCGTTGTCTACTATATAAATGGTGTAATTTTGTTTGCATGTTTCAAAAATTGACTCTACACAACGTAATGTCATTTCCCACGTATTATAATTCAAAATAACAAAGGCTATCATTTTATTTTTTCAACTCCAAAGTACAACTAGTAGAACTTATCCTTATAACTCATGCTTAATTTTATCCCAATAAAAACGGTATACTTTTACTAACAGTTCAGGCGAAATAAGGCCAATCGTTAATAGAATTTTTTTCTTCCTATTATAATCTTTTTTCGATACTACTGATTTTAATTTTTCCCGGTCTACAGCAATTAAATATTTATATTGCTTCTTTTCATTTCTATAATACTTCTCAACATTGATATATAACTCTAAACCCTTTAATACCAATTCGGCATATACCTCATTAGCGTGCTCTGGATAATTTTCAAGATAAAAGGTATACATATCCTTTCTAACTTGATATTCATCGATACGCTTTTTGGAAAAGGTCTTACGTAACGTGCTTTTATCATTATATCGATAATTGTATAATGGCTTCCCTGTGTAAAAAATTTTATTAGATCGATGTATGATTTTATATGCAAAATCCATATCTTCTAAAATATATCCTTCTTTAAAGCGCAACCCATTGAATAATTCCCGTTTATATATTTTATTACATGGACTAAAGGTAAGTCTCTCATTTAAATAGATTTCACCGATTGCATCTTTTCGATCAAATATACAATCCGTCGAATCAAGACAAAAAAGACGTTTTGAAGAGTCTTTTTGATATTCAACAATATTACATGTACTTATATCCGCGTCTATTTCTATTGCTTTTTCATACAAGATTTTGTACATATCAAGGTCTATCCAATCATCGCTATCAATGAACCCAATATAATCTCCCTTAGCGATATCGATCCCTCTGTTTCTTGCCGAAGATTGACCGCCGTTTTCTTTATGTATTACAGCTATTCTTTTATCCTTCTTCGCATATTCGTCACAAATATCCCCACTTCGGTCACTAGACCCATCGTTAACTAAAATAACTTCAAAATCTTTAAAGGACTGGTTAAGAATACTTTCCATACAATCATGAATATAATTTTCAACATTGAACACGGGTACAATAATGCTAATTTTAGGATCCATATCGTTTCTCCCTATTGAACAAAACTAATCTCCTACTGAACACAATTAGTACTATACCTAAACTTTGCTTTTACTTCAACATTTAAATCAGCCTCACTTAATCTTCATCACCTCGCCATTTTCTTTAAAAAAACATAATTATACGTTGTTTCTGGTTACATTTAATGCTAATCTTAACTGATGAAAAAATGATATAAATACATTAATTTTTCTAAAGGATTTGAAAGCATTTTATGGGTAAACTTGTCTCGAATTACTTATATACAGTAATATACCAACTATTATTATTATTAACTCCATTTATTTTGACGCCGTATATCTCTCGCGTACTTAAACCCGAGGGTATTGGTACGGATGCCTATGTATTATCTATTGTTCAACTTTTTTTAGTTTTTGCAATTTTAAGCATTCCAATGTATGGGAGCAGACAAATTGCCACAAAGCAAACTGTGGAAGAACGGTCAAAAGAATTCTGGTCCATCTATTTCATACAACTTTTCATTTCAATTATTACTTTAGTGGTCTATCTGTTATTTGCTTTGACTGCCAATGAATACAAATCACTATTTTTTATTCATATTTTCACCCTAGTCGCTACCACCTTAGATGTATCTTGGTATTTTATTGGAAAAGAGCAAATTAAGAGCGTAACAACACGAAATATACTAGTAAGATTGGTCAGCATCGTATTGGTTTTTACTCTTGTAAAAGATATTGGTGATTTATCTTATTATATAACAATTAATGCCGTTACCCTTTTTGCAGGCCAATTGATTATGTGGATTCCTTTATTAAAAGAAATCACGTTTAAGCGAATTGCTTATCGTGATATAAAAATACATTTTTGGCCGATCATTGGCTTGTTTTTACCGCAAATAATGATACAAGTATATACGCTGGTTAATAGAATCGTATTAGGACGCGTCTCTGGGGAAGTTGAAGTTGGTTATTATAACCAAGCAGATAAAGTGGTGCGAATTGCTTTAGGATTTATTACATCACTAGGTTCAGTTTTACTTCCAAGAATGGCACATGAATTTTCTCAAGGCAATACTGAATCCATGAAAAAATACATTAAATATGCCCTTCAATTTGTATTATTGATTACATTACCAATGACATTGGGATTAATGGGAATCGCCCCCAATTTTGTAACATGGTTCTTAGGCAATGAATTTAATGCAGTAATTAATTTGTTAATAATCATGAGCCCAGTCATATTTTTCGTTGGCTTAGCTAATATATTTGGCATTCAAATTTTGGTTTCAACAAACCAGCAAAATAAATATGCGATTGCCATTACAATTGGTGCAATACTAAGTTTAATTACAAATTTCCTATTTGTATCGCATCTTGCGAGTACAGCTGCTACGATAGCTCTGTTAGTGGCAGAAGCTGTAGGCGCCATTATTCAAATGTATTTTGCAAGAAAGTATTTTGAATTTAAAAACTTTGCAGGAATGTTTATAAAGTATTTCGTCTTAAGTATACTTGTTTTCTTTTCAGTGAGTGCTGTTGATAAATTTATCAATATAAGCCCGCTGCTGGTGACTTTTATTCAATTATTCATTGGAGTTTGTGTTTACTTGGTTGGATTGATAGTGATTAAAGATTCGCTTATTGTTACAATCATGAATACGGTCAAGAGTAAAATAGTACCTAAACGAAAAGATAAGCACAAGAACTAAGTTCTTGTGCTTATCTATTTTTTCTTAGAAAACAACAATTCCATACTATATTGATTACCTATTAATAAATCATATTGAATCAGCTTATAGTCGTCCAATAGCTGTTCCTGCTCTTTTGTCAGTTTCGTTAGTAATTCTTGATCATTTCCGAGTTTGGTTATACCTTTCATTGCGGGTATTTCACTTCTAACTTGATCAAGTAAGTGATAAAAGCCGGGTTTTTCCTGACCAATCATATCGTAAACAACAGGAGCTAAATAATATGGACTAATGGTGTTGAGATCATATTTTTCCGTTTCAAAGTTAGAGTAGATTAAAAGAGGTGTTTCAAAATATTTTAATTCTCTAACCTTTGGGTCTTTATCATGATAACCCGCTTCTTTATAAATAGAGTAATCCCCTCCAAGAACCGGTAAATGATCACCCCAAAAAACCACAACTGTAGGCTCGCCTATTTCTTCTAATTGATCTACTAAATATTTAAAAGCTAAATCTGATCTTCTTAGTCCTTCTGTATATACTTTTACCTGCGAGATTGAATCTGGGTGCAGGCCTGAAACTTCAATTGGATATTCAGGATAATTTTTTTCATTGTAAGGCATATGATTTTGAATCGATACCCCATGAATAAACATTGGTTTTTCATGATTTTTAATATTGTCTAATATTTCTTGTGTAAATGATTCATCATTTATAAGTGCGGCGCCCGTTCTCTCTGTATGCTTCATCGTGCCTTCATCTAAAAATTCATCAAAGCCTAACGTTTGATAGACAAGATTTCGTTTGTAAAAAACCTTACTACCTGGGTGAATGGCCAAGGATTCATATCCTTTATTCTCTAAATCACTTACTAACGTTGGAATAAACTTTTTTTGTGGAACTAAATCTTGGTAAGGGATTGCTCCCTCATTTAAGAATGACATCGTAAATCCAGTTAACGCTTCAAATTCAACATTAGCTGTTCCTCCACCAAAGTTTGAGGAAAGGATTTGGCCAGATGTATGCTTTGTCATTAATTCACGTACATTTTTAATTGGATCTTCACTAAAAGAAATATTTAACTTTGTCGGATCCCAAAATGTTTCACTCATTAAATAGATAATGTTAGGCTTCTTTCCCGTTTCACTAGAATTGTCAGCGCTCTTTAAGTATTTTCGAGCCGTATCTTCAACCTTTTGTTTCGTATATCCCTCTGGTTCTTCAAATCCTTCAACATGCAAATTTGAAACAAATCCAAATAAAAATCCATTTGTTTGATAATTATAAGTTTGGTTCCACTTTACGATTTCGATGTTGTTTTTTTCGACAAACGCTTTCATAAAAGTATTAGGGAAATAGGTATAAGAATAAATCATGATTAAGGCCGCAACAAGAATTAATCCTCTTACCCAAAGAGCAATTCTTAATTTAGGGAGAAAGACTATTAAAGTTCCAACGACAAGCACTATTAAAACAAGGAAAATAACTTGATTCATTGAAATATATTCTTTCACCATGGGGATTACATCTTTTAGATGATTAATTTGAGTATAGTCAGCTGGATATAGAGGCTCTCCCCTTAGGTTTAGCTTATTGTAATGGATAAATCCAATTATCAATAACACTAAACTGGTAGTTAACGTACTAATATAGATGTTTCCCACCAAAGCAAAGATTAAAATGTATATAATCAGTAAATACAACACTCCTGCAAAAAAAGGCTTGATGTGACCCCCAATCCATTGGTGTGTTAACAGCGGGTCCTTTAATGTTTGGAAATATTGGAAGTAAAAGTTTATAAAAATTGAAGCACCCAATAAAATTAGAAAGATCAATAAATATTTTAATAAAACCAAAACCCAAGTATACTTTTCCTTTAACTTGTTATAAATCTTACGTTGTCCTTTAGCTGTGGAAATAAAGGCAAGAAAAAGAATAAATAAATAAATAGCAAACTTCTTTGTATCAAACTGCATCCAGAGGAAAAAATCATTTATTTTAATACCATCACTAAAGATTTTATAACTAAATAACACCAAGAAAGACAAAATACTATTTACAATAGTTAATAAGGTAAATTGATGAAAAGACTGTTTATTCATTGTGCTTCTCCTAGTTGAATCGCAGTATAGTATTATTATTACTTTTTATGAAAAGTCTATCACAAGGATTTGTTCGTTTACATAGTAAATATTAACAGTAGGTTAAACCCTTTTAAAAACAAAAAACCTACTCTATAGAGTAAGTTTTTTGTCTATTTATTCTTCCTGTTGCTGCGCAGAATTATTTTGTGAGATTACAGTATTTTCATTAAGAAATTGATTAATTGCCTGTTTATTTTCATCAAAATCAATTTCCAGAACGGACCCTGCATGTTCATAGCTTCCCATTGTATACGATTGATCAACCGGAATACGCAAGGTTTCTATGTCGGCTGGAGGATTTAAGAAAAAGTCCTTAACAACAGCAAGTAAGTCAAGTCCCTCTAAATTTGTATCAATGTATGGCTGAATGGTACCAACTAACTTTGGTATTTTTGTAACACCATTAACACTAATAATCTCATCCTTTAACGCATTCACTACCTTTTGCTGACGCTCTACCCGGCCAAAATCACCGGTTGCATCACCTCTAAAACGTGCATATCCTAGTATCTGTTTACCATTTAGATTTTGTAAACCTGGTTGTAAAACCACACCGATATTTTCGGACATTCTTTTTTCAACTTCCATTTCAATTCCTTTTGGAGCCAGTGTATCTACAACCGATTCAAATCCTTTAAAATCTATCACTGCATAATAGTGGATATCAACATCGAAATTTTGCTTTATTGTCTTCCTAAGTAACTCAGGACCACCTAGAAAGTAAGCTGTATTAATTTTATAATTTTGTTTATCTGGTATTTCTACGTAAATATCCCGCATAAGAGATACTAATTTTGCTTTTTGATTTTCTGGGTCATATTGGGCAATCATAATGGTATCCGTACGTGATTTTTCCTCACCCCTGGAATCGACACCCAACAAAAGGATATTAACCTTATCCATTTTTTCTATATCTGCACCATTAAATTCTGTCTTTGCCTTATCAACTGGCGATACAGTAGATTTACCTGATGCCTGTTGTAAACCTTGTGAGTATTGATAATATATATAACCTGAAAGTCCTAGAAAAAGGACTAAAATAATAAACGATACTTTTTTAAATTTTGACTTTCTTTTCTTTTTTTTAACGTTTTGTCTATTCATTCATTCCACCCTTTTTAAAAGATAGAGTTCCAAGGTCCTATTATAACATTTTTTGTAGAAATTTGTTATATTTTTTTGCATAATAATTGTAAACTTCAAATTTGGATATTTGATTTTTACTTTACAAAAAAAGACTAGAAATCAACTTTTGATTTCTAGTCCTATTTAACTAGTAAATTATCTATAAATGTTAAAGTATTCATGTATTCCGTCTACAATGGCTTTTGCTAATTTATTTTGATAAGAATCTTTAAATAGGTTTTGTCGTTCGCTAAAGTTGTTAATAAAACCCATCTCTAGTAATGTTGCTGGCATAGCCGCTTCACGTATGACTGCAAATGTTTCTCCATGCGTCCCACGATCATTCGCACCTGTATAACTAATAATATTTTCTTGAATTAGGTTTGTGAGTGTTACACTCTTTAAGATTCTTTCTGGATTATTATGCATATCCCCATTAATTTTTGAAGGGTGATTTGGATCAAATTCATAGTAGTATGACTCAACCCCATTAGTAGCCGTTTGTTCTGCTGCTGTAGCGTTTGTATGAATACTAACGAAAATATCTGCAGTTAATTCATTGGCCATTCGCGGACGATCTATTAATTCTACGTAGGTATCGGCAGTTCGAGACATAAAAACTCTATAGCCTTGTTTTAATAGTAATGCTTGAACTTTTTTCGCAACGTTAAAATTCAAGTCCGCTTCATGATATCCACCTACAGTTGCACCTGGATCAGATCCACCATGTCCTGGGTCTAAAAATACTGTCAATCGCTGCTTAAATGCAGATTTTGCATTGACTGTTGCACCTTGCCCTTTGGAAACTAACTTTATTTCTATAGCTTCTAAAGGTTTTGCAAGTCCTTCTGAGCCAGCTTTCATTCCATTTTTCGCCCAGCCTAACCAACCAAAATCAAATAAATTGTTGAAAAATAGAAAAAGCTGCCCTCAAATTACTTATGAGGGCAGCTCTTCTTTATAATCTTATTTATATACTGGTATTTCCAAGATCATTGAATATGGTTGTATTTTATATACTTCATACATAGTCGAAACTTGTTTATAAGCCCAGCCAATATCTGTGGCATATTGGTGCCCAGCTCCACCTGTAGCAGCCATTATTGCAGGATTCCAACGCATTTCATATAAAGTATTTTGTACTACATTATAGGTGTTATTACCACCCAAATAACCATCGTCAATAAAGGCAGCACCGCCCACGATTGCATCGTATGGAGTAAACCAACCTTTTTCATAAGCTGTTTCTGCTCCACATTCCATTGGACAATGATCAAGCGCTCCTACACCATACATGTTATAAACTATTTTACCTTTGTATTCTATTCCCTTTGCAAGAGTGGAAGTACCATGTCCTGTTTCTAACAAAGTATGTGCCATTAAATAGACTTCGTTAATTTCATATTTACGTCCAGCATCAATAAATGCTTGACCTTGACCTTCTAAAATTCCTTTTCCTACGAGGAATTTATTTAAAGTCTCTTTTGAGACCCCACTAGCTTTTGTAAGATCCATGAATTGAAATCTTTGCTTCTCATCATTTATGAACTTAGTCGGGTCCAAATAAGTTACGACATCTTCAGATTTCGCATTGCGCCAACTGCCCCAGCTTACTCTATACCAGCCACTCTTATCTTCTTCCAAAATAGTTAAAAGAGTACCTGTTTTTACTGTACTGTAACTGTGACTAGTTGCACTCTTGTCTGCTCTAATATTAAGTGGACCATCTGTTACTTCACCCATTCTTAAATTAGCTGCTGCCAGCGAACTGTGCACGTATAAAATTTCTCCATTGTACTCAATTTTATACCATCTTGTACTACCTGAAACCGTTTCTCCCGTAACATTACCATCCAATAGCTTGAATACTGTTCCTTTACCAACGTTTGCTACGATTTTACTAACTGTATCTGGAGAAGTTCTAAGGTTTACACTGCTTCCACTTATCGTACCAGCATTAAATACATTGATATATTGACTGCTAACATAAGCAGGAGCATCTCTGTATTTATCAGTCTGCGGAGTAACCTTCATTTGCATATTTAGTGCATCACTTAACGTAATATTATAGTTATTCGCTACATGAGTTAAAGCTGGCTCAATAAACGGTTTATTTGTCGGTCCTGGTGCTGCTCCACCTTTAGCCACAAGGACAATCTCAATGGCTTCTAAGCGTTTTGCAAGTCCTTTTGTACCAGCAGATGCACCGTTTTTAGCCCAGCCGAGCCAACCATAGGTTTCTGCGTGGACACGGTAATAAATATCGTAATGTTGCGCCATTTCACCAGTCAAATTGATTTGAATTGCTTCTACACGTTTACTTTGACCAGATGTTCCAGATATTGTTCCATTTGATACATTATTCAACCAGCCATAATCTTGAACGTGGGTCTTATAAGAAATACCTCCAGAATATGGAGAATTTTTTAATGAAATCTTTATGGCTTCCATTTGTTTTGCTTGTCCTTGTATCCCTGACATTTTTCCGTCAGATACATTTGTTAACCACCCATAGTCAGAAATATGGGTAGAATAAACAACAGATGGATCAATAATTAATGGGTTATTAGTAGAACCTGGTGCAGCTCCGCCTTTTGTGACTAGGACAACCTCAATGGCTTCCAAGCGTTTCCCTAGTCCTTGTGTACCAGCAGATGCACCGTTTTTAGCCCAACCTAACCAACCATAGGTTTCTGCATGGACGCGGTAATAAATGTCGTAATGTTGCTCCATTTCGCCAGTCAAATTGATTTGAATCGCTTCTAAACGTTTTGCTTGACCAGAAGTACCAGAAATTGCTCCATTCGATACATTCTTTAACCAGCCATAATCTTGAACGTGGGTATTATAAGTAATACCACCAGAATAAGGAGAATTTTTTAATGAAATCTTTATGGCTTCCAGGCGTTTTGCTTGTCCTTGTGTTCCAGACACTTTTCCATTAGATACACCCGCTAACCACCCATAATCTTGAACATGGGTTGAATAAACAACAGATGGATCAATAACTAATGGTCTATTTGTCGCACCTGGTGCAGCTCCACCTTTTGCCACAAGGACAATCTCAATGGCTTCTAAGCGCTTCGCTAGTCCTTGTGTACCAGCAGATGCACCGTTTTTAGCCCAATCTAGCCAACCATAGGTTTCTGCGTGGACACGA
The DNA here is from genome assembly GCF_044754045.1 of Neobacillus sp. NPDC093182. Lineage (NCBI taxonomy): Bacteria > Bacillati > Bacillota > Bacilli > Caryophanales > Bacillaceae > Neobacillus > Neobacillus sp. NPDC093182. The sequence continues at coordinate 12,559 of NZ_JBIVOI010000005.1, read as the reverse complement.
TAATAAATATCGTAATGTTGTGCCATTTCACCAGTCAAATTGATTTGAATCGCTTCTAAACGTTTCGCTTCACCAGTTGTTCCAGATAATGCTCCGTCTGATACATTATTTAACCAGCCATAATCTTCAACGTGAGTTTTGTAAGAAATGCCTCCAGGATATGGAGTATTATTTAATGAAATCTTTATGCCTTCCAGACGTTTTGCTTGACCTTGTGTTCCTGACATTTTCCCATCAGATACACCCGTTAACCACCCTTTATCTTCTACATGGGTTGTGTAATACACAGAAGGAGTTTGAATGGAAGCTGTTGAAAAAGTTTGCACTGACTCTGAAGTAACCTCTTCATTGACTGGGGTTGGATTTTCCTCCACAACTATTTGTTCTTCTTTAGGAGATATAACTTCTCCTGTTGGAGGACTCTTTTCATCAATTGTTTCTGCTTCTTCCATTAAAGCAGCATTTTCGTTTTCAGCTGCAACTGTACTTTGCTCATTAATTTTTTCCGGTTTTACTTCTTCCACTAAAGATGAAACCGAATTTTCTATGGCATAAGTTATAGATCCATCTGAAAGAACAGTAATACCCATAAATAGCATTCCTGTTAGAACTAATTTCCCCCGCATGTATCATACTCCCATTATATAAATTTTGAATACATAAAAACTCATATTATTACTTAAAACGACAATCTTATATATTCTTACTATTAGTCTAGCATAATAAATAGAGCGATAAAACTATAACACTATCTTTCTACGTAGTATGATATCATAACTAGTCATTTTTTGTAATAAATTATCAATATTTGTAATTAGTATTTTTCACCATCAATATAGTAAAAACTAATTGATATTTTCAATGAATTCACACCTAAATTTTACAAAAAAAAATAACCCTCCTGTTCAATAACCGGAGAGTTATTTTTTTACCTATAAAGTTTCAAGCTTGTTCGCCATAAACTTTATTAATTCTTCCCTCAATTCTTCCTTTTGAAGAGCAAATTCAATTGTAGTTTCAATAAAACCTAGCTTTTCTCCTACATCATATCTTTCACCTTCAAATTCATAGGCAAAAACGCGTTGAATATGATTTAAATTTTGAATGGCATCTGTCAGCTGGATTTCGCCCCCGGCCCCAATTTCCTGCTTTTCTAAGAACATAAAAATTTCAGGAGTAAAAATATACCTTCCAATAATCGCTAAATTCGATGGAGCTGTTCCTAACTTTGGTTTTTCCACAAAATTTTTAACCTGATACGAACGTCCATCTTGATGAATTGGATCAATAATCCCATAACGGTTTGTCTCATTTTCAGGTACTTTTTTTACTCCAATAACAGAAGAATGTGTTCGATCGTGCTCATTGATTAGTTGTTTTAAACAAGGGGTTTTGGCTTGAACAATATCATCCCCCAGCAAAACAGCAAATGGTTCATTTCCGATAAAATTCCTTGCGCACCACACTGCATGTCCAAGCCCTTTTGGTTCCTTTTGTCTAATATAGTGTATATCCACCATCCTTGATGGTTCTTGAACTTTTTCCAAAAGTTCAAGCTTCCCTTTATCCAATAAAGTTTGTTCAAGTTCAAAAGCATAATCAAAATGATCCTCAATTGCCCTTTTCCCTTTTCCTGTCACGATAATGATATCTTCAATCCCAGATTCAATGGCTTCCTCTACTATATATTGTATCGTCGGCTTATCTACAATGGGTAACATTTCTTTCGGCATTGCTTTTGTAGCTGGTAGAAAACGTGTTCCTAGCCCAGCTGCTGGAATAATGGCCTTTCTTACCTTTTGCATAATACCTCTTCCTTTCCGTATTTTCACAAACCATAAAGAGTTAGCTTTATTATTCACCCAAATAGAGTTATTACTTTTAACGGGTTCTTCATAAGAACCTCACATGGAAAATCCTTGTCTCGGATAAAACCTTTGATACTCTTTAGACATCTAAATAATACCAAAATGTATGTGTAAAAGCACTATTAGCTGTTCAGATACTTTTTTATAATCCTTACGTTTTATTCGTTTTTTCTATATCCCATATAATCCTTAATGCCCTTTTTTATAAATTTTGGGTCTAATTTCGATCTCTTCCCGTTTTAGTAGTAAAATACTTTTCTACAAAAAAAAGAAGTCACCTGATTAGGTAACCTCATCTAATTTAATTGGCTATATCTTCTGAAACCACAATGTTGCTAGTCTTTTGATTCTTTTCTACTGCTATTAAAACCAAATAAACAGGTATAAGAACCAAAGCAGCGATTTCAACAATAAATTCAAAGTAATACCAGGAAAGCGTTGCAAGGATATCATAAACCGAATGTACTAGCACCGTCACCCAGAGATTTCTCGTCCATAATAAGATCAATCCAAATAATAAACCCATATTGGCAAAGGTGATAATCGCTCCAATTTCATATGGCCAGGATTGAACCGAGCTTAGCGTATGATCAATACCGAATAGCACTGAGGTGACGAAGAGTGCAATTAAGACAAAAGTATCACGCCGGCCTTTTTCCCAGCGCTTTGGGAAGACTTTTTTTAAAACAAACAGGATGAGTATGATATACGCCAATCGCCATACTTCTTCAAGACCAGCAAGGATATCCGTAAAAATATCGTAGCCCACAGTGTCAATTTCATCGATAACTTCCCACATCTTTTCAACAGGTTCAATAGGCTGTTTTGGCTCTGCTATATCATTGTCATCCGATACCACTTCTGTATAGGCCTCAACATATTGCTCATAATCATTGCTAAAATCTTGAAAAGCGTAAGATGAATAGATATTAATCATGGTACTGCCGAGAATAAAGAGCAAAAAAGCGCCTATAAATTGTCGTATATGCTGTACCTTAGTTTTTCGAATTCCATTACTAAGTCTTTGATGAAGCTTCAGTCCAATGAAAAAGGAAGACACCATAATCGCATCGTATATGGTACCAGCTAATTGGCTGTAGCCGCTTAAATAGAGGATTAGTTCAACCCCTATCGTAATCGTGAGAAGTCCAAACAAAAGCTGCTTCGACATTGGCGCAGTTAAGTTAGTTGTCATCGTTTATCATCCCTGCCCTTATAATGGCTGTACTCTCCTACCTTCCAAAAAGCTGTACAGCTAAAATTCCAAATCCATTTAATAATAGCAGGAAAAGTAAGCACGCAATGATCCATTTCCATTTTCTTGACAAGGGCTTATCTCCTTTAAAGGTAATTAGTAATAATTTATCATATTAATAGAGAATAAGCACCAGTGATAATCTCTCCAATTGTATTTACAAGCATATCCTTCCAGCTTTATACTTAAATTAGGTGAAAATTAACAATTATTAGATAAGGGGTTGAAAAGTGAAAAAGATCATTTCTATTATCCTATTGATAGTCATTGTATTTGTCTTATCAGAAACAAACCCTGGACGTTCGCAATACGTAGAATGGATTACTCATGAGACAATGGATCAGTCTTCCAATATCCTTGAGAAAGGGATTCTATCGTTAGCTGGGGAAAAGGTTTTCGATATGGGAACAACGAAATCAGATTACTTCATTTTTTCAGTCTATAAAACCGATTTTTCCGAGATCGGCTTGGGGCAGGTCACCTGCATCGGTATCTTTAATAAGTTTATTCCTATTTCTAAAAATGAAAAATAAGAAGACCAGAACGGGTCTTTTTATTTTTTATTAAATTTAAACATTATAATAGTAGAAACTCATAAGGGAGACAAACACATTGAGTGGACAAAAAATTGGCCAGCAGGAGTTTACATTTGAACACCATGGATTGAGTGAGTACTATGAGAAAAACCATAAGGAAGAGATAATAGACATTTTTAAAGCTGTGCTGGAATCAAACCAGGATGCCCTTAAGGATGAAGAGCTTGCCTTTGTTCTAAACACGCTGGAACATTATCAGGAGCAATCAGCAATTCATAGATTATGGAAATTGATGGAGAATCAGGGTCATACATATAAACAGGTAGTCGAATTTATTAATCAGAATCAAGACTACACAAATCTTATAAAAATATATCTGGATGAAAAATTCAATCTTAGCCGTGTCGTAGAAATTTTAGCACAAATTGATAAACTACTTGAAGCTTCACCCTTTATACTTAAAAATCGTTATTTTCAGAAGCTTGTTATCCAAAAGACCGCTTATGCCGTTGGCGATTCTTATGATTTATTTGTAGCAGCTAGTTTGGTAAAAGCATTTCAGGTGCCCAACCCTGAAGTTGATTTTTCAAAAATAAAAGACAAAATGATGGTTTACTGTGAAACTGCATTATTAAATGAGCTTGAATTGCAGAAAGTAACTCTCAAGGATATTGATACATATGCACACATTTCAACAGGTAAACTTAATGAAAAGGAACTTAAGGATAAAAAAATCGTCAGCAAATACAAAATTCTGAAGGTCCTTCAGGAACTATTTCACACACCTGTCGTTTCTGTTGGGGTGACTCTTCAACAGTTGTCACCTGCTAGCAGAGAAGAACTGCGAGAGATTTTAAAAAATGTACTGCGGAATAACATTTCTGAGGATTATTTCCAGCACATACTAGCGGCATTTGATGATGAAGATGGCAGTTATCATTATCCACAGCTTATTGCTTATTTGAGTAAAAGCGCTGATGAGAAGGTGATGCTATCGTTTATCAAGTGGACGGCGAGTAACCTTCAGCTTGATCATCATTACCACCGGGCACTAAAGGCTTATTTGAAATCACATCCAAGATCAATTTGGAAGAATAAAATGGCTAGAAAAGAGCTGGGTATGATTTCAACGAGCAGCTTTCGAAAATTAGTAAAAGAAGTTGAGAGTGAAAGTGTAAGTCCAGTAGGTAAGTTTTTTAAAAAGTATGGTGTTCAAGTAAGCAGCGTGCTGCTCATTACCCTTGCTGTTGGAGGCGGACTATATTTTGGTTATGATCTCTTTACTGATAAAAAGGACAATGCAGCTGTTTCAAAATCGAGTAAAGCTGCAGCATCAGAGCCAGCTAAAAACCTAGATTTAGAACCATTTAAAGAATGGATTAGTGAAGAACCCTTTGTTTTCAATGTAAATGGACAACAACAGAATATCACCTTTGGGTCGGCGAACACAACGGGAGGCAAGAGTCTAGTATTGACGGACAGCCAAAACAGTGAAACCCCATTTGATTTGGTGATTGATTCAGAAGTGTCAGCTTTTGATGAAAAGGGTGTACTAAAAGAAGGTTTTTCCTTCTATCACACAGAATACGATTTCGACGCCAACGGGAATCCGGAAATTGTGATTATGGCACTGAGTCAAACATTTGAATCGTTTGTGTGGGTATACAGCCCGATTTCCGAAAATGGAAGTGTGAGTCTGCGTTCTGACCTGGCATTAAAAGGAATGTCTGATGCAAAATTAGTGGATAATACACTAAAGCTGCTTGGGGATCAAGGTCAGTCGGAAACGTATGCATATTTGAATCAGCAATTTGTAAAGCAATAAAGAGCTGTAAATAGTTTCAAATATGGAAAATTTAAAGCACGCTAGTCCTTCTTATCGGAGTGACTGGCTTTTTTACTTTTGAAAGAGATATGAGTTCTATGTAGTATAATGATTTTAGTAGACTTAAAAGGGGTTGTTATCCATGTTTGAAGTCAAGCCCTGCCCTGAATTTTCTTGGTCATTATCCCGCCACAAAGCGCTGATGGAATGCCCAAGAAAGTACGCTTTTGAATATTATATCAGCCATAATGGATGGCTGCGGGATTCCAATATTCTCGCAAAAGATGCCTATCGTTTTAAGAAAATGACAAACTTAGAGATTCTATTTGGAAGTGCGGTCCATGACCTGATTCTATCTGTCATTGGAAACTTTTTAAATACAGGGTTTATCCCGCCCGAAGCAGAATTAATTCAGCGCCTGCGAAGTAGTTTGAACTCAGCCTTTAAGGATTCTAAGCTCCGTGCCGGCCTATGGAGAGAACGGCCTAACCATTTTCAAATGCTTCATGAAATTTACTATAATGGCGAACTGCCACAGGATAAAGTGGATGAAATCCAAAAACGCTTAAATGTGAGTATGGGGAATTTTTTGTCGAGTAAAACCTTCACAGACGTAAGAGTGAATAAAGATATGCAATTTGTTGAAGCCGAGCGCTTTCGGTTTATGTTTATCGACGGTGTTAAGATTTTTATCGTCATGGACTTTTTGTATCGTGATATGAATGAAGGAAAATGGATTATTGTGGACTGGAAGACCGGAAAGGAATCCTTCGAAGACAGACACCAATTGGCATTATATGCCCTATATTTGATGAGAGTGTTAAAGGTGAATTCTATTGATGAGATCATCATCCGAAATGAGTATCTGATAACCGGGACACACAAAACCTATCAATTAACTGCAGTTGATCTCAAAAAAGTTCACGAACTCTTTGGCATGAGCGTCATTCAAATGCAGCGCTACTTAGAAGACATCAGCGCAAACCAGCCTTTAAACTTTAACCTATTCCCCAAAACCAAAACCACCAAAAAATGCGACCGATGCAACTACAAAGAACTATGTGAAATGTATTAAAAATATCTAGACCTCAAACTATCAAAGTTTGAGGTCTTTTTGAGCGCTACTGTCCGCCTGAGGTGGACACTGTCCACGAGCGGTGACAGGCACCCTTAAAATTTTTAAAAACACACAAATATTTCACATATTATACTTGATTTCGACAAAATCCAACAATATTATTGGTATTGTGGAAATATTTACCCTTTACTAAATCTTCTTTTTTATTAGATTTATATTCTAGCATAGGCAGGTACGACTAATGGTTTTTGACGGCATACTTATTTCGTTTATTGTAGGACTACTCAGGAAAGGTAATTTAAGAGCTTTTTCTCAGTTAAATCTTAAGTGGGGTTGGGTATTCCCACTCTTATTAGTGGTGCAACTCGCTGTATTTAAGCTTCAAAACGATAGTGAATTTTTAGGACAACTGAGTGGTTCTATTTATATCGGTGTCTATATCATCGGTTTGATTTTTTTATTTCTAAATCGTAAGAATCCAGGCTTTATCTTGATTTTCATTGGTGTCTTTCTAAATTTTATAGTGATGGTTCTCAATGGTGGCAGGATGCCTGTTTCGGTAGAGGCTGCTGCAGTTTTAGATCCTGGTTACATCCAAGCTTTAAAGGAAAGCTTGTACGCAAAGCATACTATGTTAACGTCTACAACACATCTTGGATTTTTGGGTGATGTAATTCCAATTAGTGACCCTTACCCACGAACACAAATCATTAGTATTGGCGATATCATTATGAATATCGGAATCTTCTTTTTTATTCAATATTTAATGGTTAAACACCCTTTAGCAAAAAGAGGCAATGCAGCTCCCCTTTCAATGAAGGGAGGTGAATAAAGATGAAAAAGGACCAAAAACATGGCCTTAAATTAACTGGTATTTTATACAATGCAATCATTATTGGATCTGTTATTGTTGCTTTAACTTCTGGATTTAGATTAATATAACCATAAGTTGTATGAAAATGGGGGAAGTGATTCTTCACTTTCTCCAATCTTATTATGAGAGTGATGGAAAAAAGATGCAGTTTTTAAAAACAACTACTAATAAATACCTTTTTCTCGTCTCGGTGTTGGGCTTCATCGCCTTTATCACAATTTATGATTTTAAAATCTATTCAAATTCCGAATGGTCTATCATTATTGCACTGGCAGGAGCTATATTACTTCTAAATCATCATCCTATAGTCCTTCCCCCAAAGGGTAACTCACTTTCTATGGATTCTTCTATATTCCTTGCTAGTCTTTTTTTATTTGGACTGGACTTAACTTTGGCAGTATTGCTAATTAATTCAATTTTATTTGCCTTCACACAAAGAAAAATTGTTTGGTGGAAACATATATTTAATTTTTCCAGCTATGTACTAATGATCACTGGTTCTTTTTATATATTCACTTTAACTGGTGGTTCCATCGGCAGCATTCATATCAATAACTCGGTTCCTTATTTAATTTCCTTTAGCTCTTACTTTGTCATGAATGTCATTTTTGTTGGGACCTTCTTCATATTAGCAGCTGCTGAAAGCTTTGAAAGTGTTTTTAAAGAACTTATTAAGGAGGCACTTTCCCCTTATTTGAGTACACTCATGCTGTCGTTAGTACTTGCTATATTAATGAGTTCGGACAGAATATTTGGACTTTTCCTTTTTACCTGTATTGCCTTTTTGCTTTCTTTAGCGTTTAAGCAGCACTTCCATTTATTTAAAGAGGTTTCTGAGAAAGCAAACAAAGACTTTTTAACAGGTCTTAATAATCATGGATACTTTAAAGAGATCTTAGTAGAAGAAGTAGCGGCAGCAAAGGAAAACGAGCAGCCGTTATGTGTCGTCCTTCTTGATATCGATGATTTTAAAAAATATAACGATTTATATGGACATATCGAAGGAGATCATCTACTGCAGGAATTCGGTTCACTTATTAAAACTGCAGCTGAACCGGAAAACTTCACAGTCGCCCGCTATGGTGGTGAAGAATTTTCGATCATAATGCCTAATACTACTTGTCAGAAGGCTATTTCTTTTATGAATGAGTTGCGGAAGAAAACAAACGATACCTACTATAAAGGTGTGGAACGCCTTCCTTATGGCTGCTTATCCTTTTCAGCGGGAATTGCAGAATGTGAAAAAGAGACCTATAACATATCTGAACTTTTAAGCAAGGCAGATCAAGCGATGTACGCTGCTAAAGATCAAGGGAAAAACCTTGTTCACATTTATAATCAGTATTCCGAATATTCAGCCCAACGGTCCCTTTCCTTAGAAAAGGAATTAGAGGAAGCAGAACAGCAGTTACGGATCTTTCTTTCAAAGGATGTTTACACATACAGGCATAGTAAACGTGTATATCAGTATGCGGTTGATTTTTCAAGGCTACTATCCTTAAGTGATTACGAACGAAAGACCTTAATTCTGGGAGCATTAATCCACGACATCGGAAAAATTGAAATCCCTCGGGATATCTTAAATAAAAAGGGGAAACTTGAGCCACATGAATGGGAAATGATGAAAAAGCATGTAACATGGGGAAGGGAAATCATTTCGACCAATAAAAAATTAGAAGATTTAATTCCATTAGTTGAACTTCATCATGAACGTTATGACGGCAACGGTTATCCATATGGACTAAAAGGAAAATCAATTCCAAAACTGGCACGAATCCTTTGCATTATCGACTCTTTTGATGCAATGACCACCGAACGCCCATATCAAAAGACAAAAACATTCGGGGAAGCTATTGTAGAGCTAAGGGCCTGCTCCGGAAAACAATTCGACCCCCAATTCGTTGAACCGTTTATCGCCATGATTAAACAGCTAGATGATACTGGGGAATTACTTCAAGTCGAGTCTTTAGTTGTGAATAGATAAAATAACTTTGTGAAATTAAATAATATTAAAAGACCTCAAACTAAAAATTTGAGGTCTTTTTTACGTGGACACTGTCCGCCTGAGGTGGAAAGTGTCCACGTGTGGTGACAGGCACCTTCGTTTGCACCCTCGTTTTTACCTATTTTTCGTTATTGCCTTCTGTTTCATTGTTCTCAACGATTTGTTTTATTTCGCCTGTGTCACCTTTGGCGTTGATGATTTCGAAGATTTGGTTGAGTCCTTCGCTTGTTTGATCTTTTTCTTTTTCCATGGTTTCCTCCATTGGTCAGATTATTTTTAATATGCCCAATTATTTCAAGGTATGAACGATTTCAATTGCTTTTTCTAAGGAAACACTTTTTAGGATGCTATTATCTTTTCTTATGGCTGTACCGAAGTGGTAATGATTTGTTCCAACCTGTGTATGTACCTGCACGATATTTTCTTTTGTCAGGCCGCTGCCGATAAGAATTTCTGTTTGTTTACAAGATTCTTTCATTTTTTTCAGGATTTCCAAGCGTGTTTCCCAGTCACCGTATCCTCCAGAGGTTAAAATGGCAGTAATCTCTTTATATTGATCTAATTGTTGAGCTGCTTTCATTATATTATTTGAACTGTCGATGGCGCGGTGAAACGTTACCTCCATAGTACCTACATCCGTTAATAACTCTTCAAGGTGACGGTAATCAATGTCCCCTTTCTGATCCAGCATTCCGAATACTACTCCATTTGCCCCTAAAGATTGAATCATACGGACATCATTTTTCATAATCGCAAAGTCATCGTCTGAATAACAAAAGGATTGACCATGCGGCCTCACCATAACGTTGACAGGAATCGTAACGCTATTAACAACCTTTTCGATTAACCCATAGCTCGGTGTTATGCCGCCTTCTGTTAATCCAGATACTAATTCAATTCTGTCAGCACCTGATTTTTCAATTAATACTGCATCCTCTGCCGTAACTGCAATAAATTCAATTAACATTATTTATCTCCTTTTCCTTACCACACGAATATTAACTAGTAATACTTATTTTACTTAAATCACTTATGAATATTATTAAAAGTAACAAAAGACAGCGTGAACGATGGCGGCAAAACCATGTCACATTAAATTTTGTCGAAAACCATCGGAATTCTCCGGTGTTTTTCAAGTGAAGGTCCAAGTTTTTGTACACGATCTCCGGCGAAAGTTATCAACAATAATAAAAAATTGCTGAAGGTTATCCACGGTTAGTGGTTTTTTGGTTCTTTCAGTTTTTAATTATCCACAAAACTCATAAACTTATCCACTGAATCAACATACTTATTCACAACTGTTGATTACTTACTCACATTTCTCAATAACATATCCACAATTAAATGACAAAAATAAAAAGTCTGGGGCATCCCAGACCTTTTTCTATATTCTAGCACCTAATTCTAATGCTTTACTATTATGGTACAAAGACTTCACCTTGAGTTCACACTTAAGTTCGTCACTTAAGCAATCATACTGCATCATCTCAATGTGACGGTACTGAAATAAGTGATAATAGTATTTACCTCTTAATAACATATTTTTTAGCAACACAAAAAAACCTCCTCAATTTATCTACATAAATCGCAGAGCATCGTGTTCGGTAACTGGCTGGCATCGTTGTAAAAAACATTAGCCCCTGTAGTTTTGCGTCACCATTTTTCAATAGTTTTGCCGTTTCGTACGATTTATGTGTTTAATAGAACTATATGATACAACCACATAATAATAAAGAGTCTTAGGTCCTACTTTAATTCCATATCCTTTATTTACTATAGGCTGCTCAGCCTATTTTTTCAAAAATCGTTGTTGGATCGCGAAAGATGTAACATAATGTATTTTATTGACGTCTAATTTTGTTAGAACTAATTTTAATAGATGTGTTATTCAATTCTATTTTTAAAAGTAAGGATGTTTATTGTGAAAAAGTATTCTTCTATATTTGTGAGTTTAGTCATGCTGATTTTACTATTATCAGGCTGTGCAGAAAAAATTCTGAATGCCAAAGGCAATCCCAATAAGTCTGAAGTTACCTCTGAGGTACCGCCGGACACTAATAATATAAATGACCAAAACCAGAATAATGTCGAACAGGCAGAACAACCGGTGGAAAATACACCTGACGAAAACTCGAAACCACAGGAGCATGAAGCTCCAGCAGAAAAAAATCATGATGGTATCCAGGTTGTTTTTAATCCAGAAAGCATTCCGGTGCTCGTTAATAAACAAAATAAACTGCCAGATAATTATAATCCTACTGATCTTGTTTATACTGAAATTCCTTTTGTTTCTGGTGTGACAAACGAAAAACGAAAAATGAGAAAAGAAGCGGCAGTGGCGGTGAATCAATTATTTGCTGGTGCAAAAGCAGAAGGTATTTCCCTATTAGGGGTATCCGCTTATCGATCTCATGCAACGCAAACGACATTGTTTAACTACTATGTAAACCGTGATGGATATGAAAAGGCACGAACGTATAGTGCTCTGCCTGGAACGAGCGAACATGAGACTGGTCTTTCTATTGATGTTACTGGCGGAAATGGAAAATGTGCCGCGGAAAATTGTTTTGGAGGTACGAAAGAAGCAATATGGCTGGAACAGCATGCTGCAGAATACGGGTTTATTATTCGATATCCAAAGGGAAAAGAGAGCATTACAGGATATCAATACGAACCCTGGCACCTTCGCTATGTTGGTAAAGAAATCGCACTTGAGATTATGAACAAAGGTATCACCCTTGAGGAATACTATAATGAAGTTTAAGAAAAAAGCGTCAAGCCCTGTTATGAACTATAACCCGATTAATGGACACTAAATAAAAAGTGCCCCTTAATCGGGTTTTTCTATGTCCCCTGAATTAAAACCCGTTTATAATAAAAGAATTATTGTGGACGGAGGATTTAAAATGAGCAAGAATCTATTTACCGAATACCAGATTAAAGAGTTAGAGAAGAATCCTAATGTTATACGTGTTTCAAATCGATCTATTTCTTATGACCCTGACTTCAAAATAAAAGCAGTAAAGGAATATCATAAAGGGAAAAGTCCTTCCCAAATTTTTATTGAGAACGACTTTAACATTGAAGTGATAGGTAAAGACCAGCCAAAGAGATGTTT
>NZ_JBIVOI010000004.1:59519-339733 GCF_044754045.1 Neobacillus sp. NPDC093182 | reverse complement strand
TGTTACGTTGGCTTAGCTTTTATAAAAAGCTAAAAAATTGTTTGTTGACGTTCTTGTTTGTTTAGTTTTCAAGGAGCAATTTTTCTCATTCGCTCATAAGCGACTTTATTAATATATCATCTATTAAAATAAATGTCAACGTTTATTTGTTTTTATATTAAAGTGAAACTAGCGATCAACGCCGACTCAAATGATTATAGCAGGATCAACACTATCTATCAAGAGATAATTAGCAATTTGATAAATTAAATAAAAATAGGAACACCCAATTAGGTGTTCCTCCACTTATAACTTATTCTTCAGCAGTTGGATCAGAATCGACATCTTCAGAATCTAACTCGATTTCTGCGTTATCTTCTTCCGTTCCAGCTAATACTTCTGTGCCTTCTGCTCCTTCAGTATCATCCGATTCCGTTTCTTCTGAAACCTCTTCTTTTTCTACTTTAGCAACAGTTGCAACATAATCATGTTCATCGCCTTTAATACTAATTAATTTAACACCTTGAGTGTTTCGCCCCATAGTCGAAATGCCAGCTACATCGATACGAATGAGGACTCCGCCAGTAGTGATTAACATTAAGTCTTCTTCACCCGTTACAGCTCTTACAGAAACTAATGGGCCATTCTTTTCGGTGACGTGGCAAGTTTTAATACCTTTACCGCCTCTGCCTTGGATACGGTACTCCTCTGCCGGTGTACGCTTTCCATATCCGTTCTTAGTAACAATAAGGACGCTGCTATCTTCCTCAAGCACTTCCATACCAACTACCTCATCATCACTGTCTAAGGTAATCCCTTTTACTCCTGTTGCCGTTCTGCCCATAGAACGTACATCAGTTTCAGGGAAACGGATTAACATTCCCTTCTTCGTACCAATAATCATATGCTTCGTTCCATCGGTTAACCGGACTGAAATCAGTTCATCACCTTCACGGAGATTCAACGCAATTAGACCATTATTACGAATATGTGCGAATGATGTTAATGGTGAACGCTTAGAAATACCCTCTTTTGTCGTAAAGAATAGGTACCAGTCATCAACAAATTCCTCAATTGGAATGATGGCATTAACCCATTCTCCTTTTTCAATTCCAAGAAGGTTAATGATTGGAAGGCCTTTCGCCGTACGGCTGTATTCAGGAATTTCATAACCCTTTGAACGATAAACCTTCCCTTTATTCGTAAAGAAGAGAATCGTATCATGAGTCGATGTCGTGATTAAATGTTCAACAAAATCGTCCTCATTCGTGCCCATTCCTTGAATACCTCGACCGCCTCTTTTTTGCGCCCGGTACGTAGAGACAGGGAGACGTTTAATATAGCCATTATGCGTTAACGTAATAACAACATTTTCACGTGGGATGAGATCTTCATCTTCGATATTTTCAATTCCGCCTGTTACGATTTCCGTACGGCGTGTATCATTAAATCGCTCTTTAATCTCAGTTAATTCTTCACGGATGATTTCAAGAACCTTTTCTTCATCAGCTAAAATTGCTTTTAATTCAGCGATAAGCTTTACTAAGCTTTGATATTCTTCCTCAATTTTCTCCCTTTCTAAACCGGTTAAACGCTGCAAGCGCATATCCAGAATCGCTTGTGCTTGTTTATCAGAAAGGTTAAATTGCGTCATTAAACCCTCACGCGCAATATCTGTTGTCTGCGAGCTTCTAATTAAGCTTATGACGGCATCAAGATTATCCAAAGCAATTCTTAACCCATCTAAAATATGAGCACGTGCTTCTGCTTTACGCAATTCAAATTGTGTTCTTCTGCGAATAACGACTATTTGATGGTCTAAATAATGAACTAAACATTGTTTTAGGTTTAATACCTTTGGATGTCCATTTACAAGGGCTAATGTATTGATCCCAAAGCTGGTTTGCAGTGATGTTTGTTTATATAAGTTATTTAAAAGGACATTCGCATTTGCGTCTTTACGTACCTCAATAACAATTCGCATACCATTACGGTCAGATTCATCCCGTAAATCGGTAATGCCTTCTATTTTTTTATCACGATGTAATTCAGCAATTCTTTCAACCAATTTCGCTTTGTTTACTTGGTATGGTAATTCATTAACAATGATAACTTCTTTACCATTTGATTTTTGTTCAATTTCGACTTTTCCCCGTATGGTTATTGATCCTCTGCCTGTTTCATAGGCCTTACGGATACCGCTTCGGCCAATTATGATCCCTCCGGTTGGAAAGTCCGGTCCAGGAATAATCTCCATTAACTCTTGAATGGTGATTTCTGGATCACGAGTAACGGCTAACACGCCATCAATTACTTCACCAAGCTGGTGTGGTGCTATATTCGTAGCCATACCAACAGCAATACCCATAGAACCATTGACTAATAGGTTAGGAAATCTCGCTGGCAGAACAGATGGCTCCCTTTCCTCACCATCATAGTTATCCTGGAAATCAATTGTATCTTTGTTAATGTCTCTTAGTAATTCCATAGAAATTTTGGACATTCTAGATTCTGTATAACGCATTGCTGCTGCTGAATCACCATCTACTGAACCAAAGTTCCCATGGCCGTCAACAAGCATATAACGATAGTTAAAATCTTGCGCCATCCGTACCATTGTTTCATATACAGCTGAATCACCATGCGGGTGATATTTACCGATTACATCCCCAACGATACGAGCTGATTTTTTATATGGTTTATCTGCATGGATTCCAAGATCATGCATGGCGTATAAAATACGGCGATGAACTGGTTTTAAACCATCCCGAACATCTGGAAGGGCACGAGAAACAATAACACTCATTGCATAGTCAAGAAATGATGTTTTCATTTCTTGACTGATATTAATATCTTTCACTTGAGAATTTGGTGTTTCGGCCATATTAGTACCTCCTATTTTGGCGACGATCTGCCTTTAATCATCATCCACTGAGATCAAGATAAACGAAAAAAGGAGGATAGTGGTCACCCCTCTATCCCTTTTTGAAAAGCTGAAGCGCCTTGCATAAGGGGAAAAAGAAGTTCATTTTTCCCTAGGCGCTGAAGCAAGTCAAATCTATATATCTAAATTCTTTACGTATTGAGCATTTGCTTCAATGAAGTTACGACGCGGCTCTACCTTGTCGCCCATTAACATTTCAAATGTTTCATCTGCTTCAATGGCATCTTCCAGACTTACTTGAAGCATAGTTCGATTAGAAGGATCCATTGTCGTTTCCCATAATTGTTCAGGATTCATCTCTCCTAAACCTTTATAACGCTGGATATTAGGCTTCGGCTGGCTTGGGAGCTCGGCGAATATTTTTTCAAGCTCTTTGTCATCATAAGCATACCTAACCTTTTTTCCTTGCTGCACTTTATATAATGGCGGCTGTGCGATATATACATAGCCAGCTTCTAAAATTTTTCGAATATAACGGTAAAAGAAAGTCAACAATAGCGTACGAATATGAGCTCCATCAACGTCCGCGTCCGTCATAATGACTATTTTATGATATCTAGCTTTAGCAATATCAAAATCTTCTCCAATACCTGTTCCTATGGCTGTGATCATCGAGCGAACCTCATTATTTGAGAGGATTCGATCTAAACGAGCCTTCTCTACATTGAGGATTTTTCCTCTCAATGGCAGAATCGCTTGGAAATGGCGGTCACGGCCTTGTTTTGCTGAACCGCCTGCGGAATCACCCTCAACAATATACAGTTCGCTGATAGAAGGGTCCTTTGAAGAACAGTCAGCTAATTTCCCAGGTAAACTTGAAACCTCTAAAGCACTCTTTCGGCGTGTCAATTCTCTAGCTTTCTTTGCAGCAAGTCTTGCTCTGGCAGCCATTAATCCTTTTTCAACGATTTTTTTGGCTACTTGTGGATTTTCCAGTAAGAATTTTTCAAAGTGGTTTGAAAACAATGAATCCGTTATCGTTCTTACTTCAGAGTTTCCGAGCTTTGTTTTTGTTTGCCCTTCGAATTGCGGGTCTGGATGCTTAATTGAAACAATCGCAGTTAAGCCCTCACGAACATCTTCACCGGATAGATTCGTATCATTCTCTTTAATCAAACCGCTTTTTCTTGCATAATCGTTAATAACACGGGTTAAACCTGTTTTAAATCCAGATTCATGCGTTCCGCCTTCATAGGTGTGGATGTTATTCGCAAAGGAATAAATGCTGTCCGTATACCCCTCATTGTATTGAAGAGCTACTTCAACGCTAATGCCATCGCGTTCTCCCTCAATATAGATCGGTTCATCATGAATAACCTCTTTTGTACGGTTTAAATGCTCTACATACGATTTAATACCGCCTTCGTAGTAATATTCATTCTGTTTATTTTCCACACGGTTATCTTTAATCGTAATTTTTATTCCCCGATTTAAGAATGCAAGTTCACGCAGACGAGTTGCTAGAATATCATATTCGTATTCCAATGTTTCAGTAAAAATTTCGCCATCTGGTTTAAAGTGAGTAATCGTACCAGTTTTATCTGTTGTTCCAACAACCTCTAATTCTTGAACTACAGCTCCACGTTCAAACTTAATGGAGTAAATATTACCATCACGGTGTACCAAAACATCCAAATGTGTGGAGAGGGCGTTAACTACGGAGGCACCTACACCGTGCAGTCCGCCAGAAACCTTATATCCTCCGCCGCCAAATTTTCCTCCGGCATGAAGAACGGTCATAATAACTTCAACAGCAGGTCTGCCCATTTTTTCTTGAATTCCGACAGGTATACCACGTCCGTTATCTTTAACGGTTATACTGTTATCTTCTTCAATGATGACATTGATTTCGTCGCAATAACCTGCCAATGCCTCATCAATACTGTTATCTACAATTTCCCAAACAAGATGATGGAGACCTTTTCCACTAGTTGAACCAATGTACATACCAGGTCTTTTTCTTACAGCTTCCAGTCCTTCAAGAACCTGTATTTGATCCGCACCATATTCTTGTTCTGGGACTACTTTTTGTTCCATTGTCATATCGTTCACCCCGCACTTTCATTGAAAAAATCACTCTATTAACCTAAATGAAAAATAATAATATCAATATTCCTGCATTTCCTTTTGATTTGAACGTTTTTTTAATGTTCCAGAAGAAATTGGGGATAAATAAACCTTGTCATATGTAATTACGACAGATTTAAAGGGGTTTTTCGAAAGGTTAACAAGCTTTTCCTTATGCTGTTCTAAGAACTCTTCAACTAAATTTGAAGAATTTACGCACCCTTTATCAAGAATGGCGATGATATCCTTCGCCCTGATATTTAAATCTTCCCCGACATGAATATACACACTTCCCACCTCAATTAACCTTATTGATAACCCCAGACTCTACTTCAAAAGTTGAAGCTTCTTTTAATGTTTGATGATGGATCCCGTCCACACTGGTTGTCGTAACGAATGTTTGGACCTTCCCTTGGATGGTATTAAGCAAGTGTGATTGACGATAATCATCTAATTCCGATAAAACATCGTCAAGGAGTAAGATGGGATATTCGCGAATTTCTGAATGAATTAATTCAATTTCGGCAAGCTTAACAGAAAGTGCCGTTGTTCGTTGCTGACCTTGTGATCCAAATGTCGAAACATCCCGATCATTCACAAAAAACAACAAATCATCACGATGTGGCCCAAATAATGTTGTGCCACGTTCTATTTCCCTAATTCTAACTTTACTAAATTTTTCCTCAAAGCTTGCTTTCATTTTCGACAAATCTTGATCTTCTAATACATCAACCGATGGTTTATAGACAATTTCTAATGATTCCAGTCCTCTAGAAATGCCATTATGAATAGGCTTAGCCCAATTTTCAAGCAAATGTAGAAATTCAAACCTTTTCAAAACAATTTTTACAGCCATATCAATAAACTGCTCAGTAAGAATTTCAAGCATGGTTTGATCGGTTTGTTTTTTTATCTGCATCATTTTTAAAAAATGATTGCGCTGTTGAAGTATTTTTTGATATTGACTCATATCATGTAAATAAATGGGCGATACCTGCCCAATTTCCATATCAATAAACCGCCTTCTTACCTGCGGGCTGCCTTTTACTAAATTTAAATCCTCCGGTGCGAACATGACCACGTTCATGTTCCCGACATATTGGCTTAATTTCTGCTGCTCTATATGATTGCATTTAGCCTTTTTCCCTTTTTTAGAAATGACTAATTGCATTGGCAAAGAGCTGTGGTGTTTTTGAACCCTGCCCTCTATTTTAGCATATTCCTGGTCCCAGCGAATAAGATCTTTATCATTTGATGTTCGATGAGACTTGGCCATTGCTAAAACATAGATGGATTCCATTACATTTGTTTTACCCTGAGCGTTTTCCCCAAGGATCACATTGACTTTATTTTCAAATTCAACTGACAGGCTCTGATAATTTCGATAATCCCTCAGTGCTAATTGTTCAATATACATGAAAACGACACAACCTTTAGTTACTCGTAATCAAAAACTCTCCAAAGCCAGGAATTTTAACTTTATCTCCTGCTCGAAGCTTTCTTCCTCTTCTTTGATCTTGTTCGCCATTAATAAAAATATCGTTTTCACTTAAAAACCATTTTGCCATTCCACCAGATTGGATGACGTCAGCTAATTTAAGAAATTGTCCTAACGTAATAAATTCTGTATTTAGCTTTATTTCTTCAGGCAATGTTTATCACTCATTTCTAAAATGGTCTCAATACTTTATTTTACTAAAAAACAAAAAATAAAGAAAGTCACCAAAAAACATGGTGACTATTCGTGAGGTTTATCCTAGTAAGTTCTTACAGGTAAAATCAGCTGCAGTGTGGTTTCATCATGCAGGGGTTTGATAACGAACGGGCGCATTGCACCAGTAAAACTTACTCTAATATCTGTACCTTCAAGTGCTTTTAGGGCGTCCATCATATATTTTGCACTAAAAGAAATCTTTAACTCTTCTCCATCAATGGATTGACTTTGAATCTCTTCGACGACTTTACCGACCTCAGGTGTGTTAGAGGAGATTTCAATTACTCCGCCATCAATTGTTGAAAGTTTGACAACATTATTTCTGCCTTCACGGGCAAGCAGGGAGGCACGATCAATGGCATGCAGGAATTCCTTTGTATTCACAATAATATCTGTTTTGCTTTCGCTAGGAATCAATCTAGAAGTGTCAGGATAATTTCCTTCTAACAATCTTGAGAAAAATAATAAATGCTTCGCTTTAAACAAAATTTGGTTTTCTGTGATAACGATATCTATTAATTCGTTCGAATCGTCTATGATTTTACTTAGTTCATTCAAGCTCTTGCCTGGAATAACGACATTGTAGCTTTCGTTATTTTCAATTTCTATCTTTGCCTTTCTTAATGCCAGACGATGGCTATCTGTTGCAATACAGTTTAGTTCGCCATTTTCAATCTTCCAGTTTACACCTGTCAAGATGGGACGTGTTTCTGAAGTGGATACTGCAAAAAAGGTTTGGCGGATCATCATTTTTAGAAGATCCGTTGCAATATGAAATTTATTATTTTCTTCTATTTGCGGCAGGTGAGGGTACTCTTCTGCATCAAGGCCGTTTAGATTAAATTCGGATTTCCCTGAGCGAATAACGGTTTGTAATGACCCTAGTACCTCAATTTCAACAGAATCTGTAGGTAATTTCTTTACAATTTCACTAAAAAACTTTGCTTGAAGGACGATCGAACCAGCTTGTTTGATTTCGACAATTTCATCTCCGTCTTCCTCTTTTGGGATGAATGATTCAATCGAAATATCGGAATCACTTCCTGTTAATGTTACTCCCTCGCTGCTAGCTGTTATTTTGATCCCCGTTAAAATTGGGATGGTCGTTCTCGAGGTGACAGCCTTCATAACATCTTGGACACTTTGAACAAGACGATCCCGTTGGATGATAAATCTCATTTCATAATCCTCCCAGCAATTTTTTATTCTTAGTACGCATAAATGAAATTTCTTGAACATATAATAATAAGTTTTTTAAATAAAAAAACAGTAGAAGTACTAGTAGGGCCTGTTAGTATGTGGATAACCTATTTTTTACAATGGAAACACAGTCTATCCACATGTGGACAGACTGTGCATAAACTAGTCCAAGTTATTCACAGTTGCCTTAAACCTTCAACAACTCATTTAGCTCTTTCATTTGCTTCTGCAGCTGAAGATCAGATTGCAATAGCTTAGAAATCTTTTCGTGAGCATGAATGACAGTCGTATGATCACGTCCTCCAAACTCTTCTCCTATCTTTGGCAAAGAATAATCCGTTAATTCCCGTGATAAGTACATCGCAATTTGTCTTGGGAAAGCTACAGATTTCGTGCGCTTTTTCGCTTTAAAATCCTCTAGTTTGACACTAAAGTGCTCACCAACAGTCCTCTGAATATCAAGGATGGTAATGACTTTGGGCTTTGAGCTTGGGATGATATCCTTTAATGCTTCTGAAGCTAAATCGGCGTTAATATCTTTATTGATTAAGGAAGAATAGGCAACCACGCGGATTAATGCTCCCTCAAGCTCTCTGATATTTGTATCAATTTGGTTAGCGATATAGAGCATAACCTCATTTGGTATATCCAATCCTTCAGCCTTAGCTTTTTTCCGAAGAATCGCAATTCTTGTTTCTAAATCTGGAGGAGTAATATCTGTGATTAATCCCCATTCAAATCGTGAACGCAGTCGGTCTTCAAGTGTTGGAATTTCCCTAGGCGGACGGTCACTTGAAATAACGATTTGTTTGCTTTCTTCATGAAGAGTATTAAAAGTATGAAAAAATTCCTCTTGTGTTGATTCTTTTCCAGCTAAGAACTGAATATCATCAATTAGTAACACATCAACGTTTCGATACTTATTGCGGAATTCGACAGCCTTATTGTCACGAATAGAATTAATAAATTCGTTGGTGAATTTTTCTGATGACAAATAAACTACCTTAGCGTTTGGTTTATGTTCTAACACATAATGACCAATCGCATGCATTAAGTGTGTTTTTCCTAAACCGACGCCCCCATAAATAAATAAGGGATTGTATGCTTTTGCAGGTGCTTCGGCTACAGCCAGGGATGCTGCGTGAGCAAACCGGTTGCCCGAACCAATAACAAACGTATCAAAAAGATACTTTGGATTTAAAATATTTGCCGGAAAATCATGTTGATCTTCCTCTTTTTTGGCCTTTTTAGCTGGCAATAGTAAGTCAGGGTCTTCCTCTTTTTGATTTTGCGGAATAATGAACTTAACAGATAGCTCTTCTCCAGTAATTTCATACAGGATACCTGCAATTAACTGGGAGTAGCGCTCCTCGAGCCAATCACGTGCAAATTCATTTGGAGCAGTGATCACAAGTAGATTGCCTTGAAGGGAATGGGCCTTTGTGGACTTCAGCCAAGTGTCAAAACTAGGCTTGCTAATCTTCTTCTCGATATTGGCTAGAGCAGCATTCCAAAGATCCGCAATATTCTCCAACGGTTGTCCCTCCTTTTTTTATCTATCTATTATTCAAATGCATTTTGCAGGTTCGTTTCTGTCTAAACTCCATATATAGAGATATTTTTTCACAAAGAGTTGTGAAGTATCCTCGATGCTACCTCATAACAAATTCGGCAATAGTTCCGTGAAAAAACAACGTTATACAAGCTGTACAACCTACTAATTTATAAATATACGAAACAATGGTTGTGGAAAAACATATTATAGGAAATAAAGTGGAGTTTCGACAATATCCACGGCTTGTGGACAAGTTTCTGCAGTATGCTAGAATAACTTGTCCACACCTTATCCACAATTTGTGGATAACACATTTTAGAGACGAAGTTATTCAGAGTGAAAACACAAATATAATATCAGATAAAAGGCAGGTGCGCAATGCCTTTTCGCCGTTTATCCACAACTGTAACAATATGTGATTAAAACTTGTCCACAAGTAGTGTGTCCTGTGCAAAAACTGTCAATATCTTGTGAAACGACGAAAAAAAAGTCGAAAAAAATATCCACAGGCAGGTTTTCAAAAAAAAGATTGCATTAAAAATCTTTGGCGGCTGAAAATGGATCTTGGCGCAAAAATTTTTGGAACTGGGGAACAATATTTTAGTGGTGGTTGACAATATTGGGGTCCGTCTTTATAATAAGTTAGACTGTCTTTAACAGCTATTCCTCAGGGAGGTGTCATATATGAAAAGAACATATCAACCAAATAAACGTAAACATAGTAAAGTTCACGGTTTCCGCAGTCGTATGAGCAGCGCAAACGGACGTAAAGTTCTAGCACGCCGTCGCCAAAAAGGAAGAAAAGTATTATCAGCTTAGGCCACTGAAACATCAGTGGTCTTTTTTCTAATAATTGTGATGAAGTACACTTTTGATCTGCCCGAATGTTGACTGGAGTGGAAATCAACATTCACCTTTAACACAGCAGATATAACATATCTTTCTAATGTAGATGGAAGGTGTTTTCTATGAAGAAAGAATTACGGGTAAAGAAGAATAAAGAATTCCAAGAAGCATTTCAAAAGGGACAATCCTTTGCTAATCGACAATTTGTTGTCTATAGTCTGTCGAAAGAAGGCCAGGAGGATTTTCGCATTGGTCTATCTGTCAGTAAAAAGATAGGAAATGCTGTAATGAGAAATCAGATTAAACGATACATAAGACAAGCTGTTTTTGAACTATCAGATCAAATTGTTCCAGGGAACGATTACGTCATTATTGCTAGAAAACCTGTTGCGGATATGGACTTTTTTGAAGTGAAAAAGAGTTTAACCCATGTCTTTAAAGTTGGTAAGGTTTTCAAGCGGAGGTAGTTTGTTAAAATAATGTTGTATTCGTTATAAAAATTAAGAAGCAAATTATTCTAAAAGATGGTAAAATACCTATGAAATATACCTACTCTCTATTTTTAAAAAAAGGTATTCATACCAGGTATTCATACCTAAATAATATATATATTGTTCAAGGAGGAAAATTCGGTTGAAAAAACGAATATCACTTTTGATTGGCATAGTTTCTGTATTTTTGTTCTTAACAGGCTGTACAGAAATTAATAAGCCAATAAGTGCCGAAAGTACAGGGTTTTGGAACGAGTACATTGTCTATCCGCTTTCCTGGATCATTGTCAAAGGTGCAGAAATACTTGGCGGAAGCTTTGGATTATCACTAATTGTGGTTACGATACTGATTCGATTAGCGATATTGCCGCTTATGATTAAGCAGACAAGAAGCTCGAAAGCAATGCAGGCGCTGCAGCCAGAAATGAAGGCGCTTCGAGAAAAATACAGCTCTAAGGATCAGAAGACACAGCAAAAATTACAGCAAGAAACAATGGCACTTTTTCAAAAGCACGGAGTTAATCCGATGGCTGGGTGTTTCCCATTAATCGTCCAAATGCCTATCCTAATTGGCTTTTACCACGCGATTTCAAGAACAAGAGAAATTGCGGATCATAGCTTCCTTTGGTTTGACCTTGGAGATAAGGACCCATTCTATCTTCTGCCAATTATTGCAGGTATCACAACGTTTATTCAGCAAAAAATGATGATGGCTGGTCAAGAGCATAATCCGCAAATGGCGATGATGCTTTGGATGATGCCAATCATGATTGTCATTTTTGCCTTTAGTTTCCCAGCAGCCCTTTCCTTGTATTGGGTAGTAGGTAATATTTTTATGATCGTACAAACCTATTTCATTAAAGGACCGGACTTGAAAAAAGCGCAAGAATCCGGTAAAGCGGGAGGAGCAAAAAAGTGAAACAAGTAACTGCTACCGGACAAACAGTCGAAGAAGCAGTGGAATCAGCTTTAGCTCAGTTAAATACAACAAAAGACCGCACAGATGTAGCTATAATTGATGAAGGTAAAAAGGGTATTTTTGGGATTTTTGGTTCACGCCCTGCTGTCGTTAAGGTTACGGTTATCATTGATCCAATTGAAGAGGCTAAAAAATTTCTGCTTCAAGTTAGTGAACAAATGGGAGCTCCTATCGATATCGAAATTAAACGTGATGGAAAACAAGTTCTCTTTGTTATGACTGGTGAAAAAATTGCTCTTTTAATTGGAAAAAGAGGACAAACGTTAAATTCGCTGCAATATTTAACACAGCTAATTATTAATCGTTTTTCTAATCAATACTTAACGGTTATTTTGGATGCGGAGGACTACCGGAATCGAAGAAATGATACGCTGATCCAGTTAGCCCATCGACTTGCCTTAAAGGCTGTAAAAACTGGCAAGGATGTTGCGTTGGAGCCAATGCCTTCTTACGAGCGTAAAGTCATTCACACAGCTTTATCTGACAATAAACGCGTGAAAACTTTTTCTGATGGTTCAGATCCACATCGGCATATCGTGATTTCACCCGTTAAATAGAATGAGTTAAAGACATCCTTTTCGAAGGATGTCTTTTTTTTGCGTTGTCGAAATTTACATTTAAAAAGCACTTGTTTATAACAATTATATGAAATCTCTTGTTTTATTGTTATTCACATGTGGATAAGTTAAAATAATAGGTAGACATTTTTCAGGTTGTGGATAAATCAACGCTGAGATTTCTGGTTTTTCAGAGAAGACCAGATGTGGTATTCTAATAATTTGGAGTAAAAATATTTCATTTTTATATAGATTAATTTTATAAAGAGTGGTGAAAGTAATGGAATTCGATACGATAGCTGCCATATCGACACCGATGGGTGAGGGAGCCATTGCAATTATAAGGTTGAGCGGCGATGATTCCATTAAAATCGCTGATCAAATTTTTCGAAGCATCGGCGGTAAAAGGTTAACAGAGGTTCCAACCCATACAATCCATTATGGTCATTTAATTGATCCTAAGACGGAGCAAGTAATTGAGGAAGTAATGGTATCAATTATGAAGGGACCAAAAACTTTTACGAAAGAGGATGTAGTTGAAATAAATTGTCACGGCGGGATTGTTTCTGTGAATCGGGTCTTGCAGCATGTACTGGCCTATGGCGCTAGACTGGCTGAACCAGGTGAATTTACAAAACGGGCGTTTTTAAATGGCCGGATTGATTTATCTCAAGCAGAAGCAGTAATGGATTTAATCAGAGCCAAAACGGATCGTGCGATGAATGTGGCCTTAGGACAAATGGAAGGTCGGTTATCAAAGTTAATCAGGGGCTTGCGTCAGGAAATTTTAGAAATACTTGCGCATGTCGAAGTAAATATAGATTATCCTGAATATGACGATGTTGAAGAAATGACACATAATATGTTGTTAGAAAAAGCCATCTATGTTCGAGATGAGTTAAAAAAACTATTGCAAACCTCTCAGCAAGGAAAAATCTTGCGTGAAGGCCTTTCTACAGTAATCGTTGGGCGCCCAAACGTCGGAAAGTCATCGTTATTAAATAGTCTGGTTCAAGAAAATAAAGCAATTGTCACTGATATTCCTGGGACAACCCGTGATGTCATTGAGGAGTATGTCAATGTTCGCGGTGTACCGCTAAGACTATTAGATACTGCGGGTATAAGAGAAACGGAAGATATAGTTGAACGGATTGGAGTAGAAAAGTCTAGACAAGTATTAAAAGAAGCAGATTTAATATTGTTAGTGCTTAATTACGCTGATCAATTTACAAAAGAGGATGAAAATCTTTTTGAAGCTGTAAAAGGGATGGATGTTATTGTCATCGTTAATAAGACAGACCTCACGCAGCAAATTGATATGGAGCGTGTAAAGGAGCTGGCAAGAAAGCATAAAATCGTCACGACCTCATTATTGGAGGACCGCGGGGTTGATGAGCTCGAAGAAGCTATATCATCCTTGTTCTTTGAAGGGTCGATTGACGCTGGAGATATGACATATCTATCTAACAGCCGCCACATTGCTTTGATCGGACAAAGTCTGCACACAATAGAAGAAGCGATTAATGGAGTAGAAATGGGAACGCCCATTGATATCGTTCAAATAGATGTTACAAGAACATGGGAGATTCTTGGGGAAATTATCGGTGATAGTGTTCATGAAAGCCTAATTGACCAGTTATTTTCACAGTTCTGTTTAGGAAAATAAAATAAGCGTATGCACCTAGATGGCTGGGTGTTGAAGTAAAGCAATAGAGTTAGACAAGAGGAGGAAAGAGATGTCATACGAAGCAGGTAATTTTGACGTTGTGATCATTGGTGCCGGTCATGCAGGCTGTGAGGCAGGCCTCGCGGCGGCACGTATGGGTGCTAAAACACTAATGATCACCATTAACCTCGATATGGTTGCCTTTATGCCATGTAATCCATCAATCGGCGGACCGGCAAAAGGAATTGTTGTCCGGGAAATAGATGCACTTGGCGGCGAAATGGGCAGAAATATCGATAAAACATATATTCAAATGAGAATGTTGAATACGGGGAAGGGTCCCGCAGTGCGTGCCTTGCGTGCCCAAGCAGATAAAGTTGACTACCAGTACGAAATGAAAAGAACAATAGAAGAAACACCAAACCTGACACTTCTTCAAGGAATGGTTGAAAGACTAATTGTTGAGGACGGAATCTGTGTTGGGGTTATAACAAAAACAGGTGCGATTTACCGTGCCAAAACAGTTGTAATCACGACTGGTACCTATCTTCGTGGAGAAATTATCCTCGGAGAATTGAAATATTCAAGTGGTCCAAATAACCAGCAGCCATCTATTAAGTTATCGGAGCATTTAGAGGAACTTGGATTTGAATTGGTTCGTTTTAAGACAGGAACTCCGCCGCGCGTTAATAGTCATACGATTGATTACAGTAAAACGGAGATTCAGCCTGGGGATGAAGTTCCGAGAGCTTTCTCATATGAAACAACTAAGTATATTACTGACCAGCTTCCATGCTGGCTGACGTATACAAATGAACAAACACATACGTTAATTGATCAAAACCTTCATCGTTCACCGATGTATTCAGGAATGATTAAAGGAACAGGTCCGCGTTACTGTCCATCCATCGAAGATAAAGTGGTCCGTTTTAATGATAAGCCGCGCCACCAAATCTTCCTCGAGCCTGAAGGCAGAAAAACGCAAGAGGTTTATGTTCAGGGCCTATCGACCAGTTTGCCTGAAGATGTTCAGCAGCAAATCCTTAAAACCATTCCAGGGTTAGAAAATGTTCAAATGATGAGATCTGGATATGCAATAGAGTATGATGCGATTAACCCAACGCAGCTTTGGCCGACACTTGAAACAAAGGTAGTAAAAAACCTCTTTACTGCTGGTCAAATTAATGGAACTTCAGGATATGAAGAAGCAGCGGGACAAGGAATTATGGCTGGAATCAATGCGGGTCTAAGTGCACTTGGAAAAGAGCCATTAATCCTAAGTCGTTCTGATGCCTATATTGGCGTGTTAATTGATGATTTAATTACAAAAGGAACAAATGAACCGTATCGTCTGCTAACTTCCAGAGCCGAATATCGTCTTCTTTTACGCCATGATAATGCAGATTTACGATTAACCGATATTGGTTATTCTATCGGCCTTATACCTGAAGAACGTTATCAAAGATTTTTAGCTAAAAAAGAGGCAGTTGAAGCAGAAAAGGAAAGACTTTCATCAATCCGATTAAAACCTTCAACAGAAGTTCAGGAGCTTATCCGGAGTACTGGCGGCAGTGAGCTTAAGGATGGAATTCTTGCCGCAGATTTATTGAAGCGTCCCGAAATGACCTATGAACACATCGAAAGTCTAGCACCTAGTGAGATGGAATTAGATCAAGATATAAAAGAACAGGTTGAAATTCAAGTTAAATATGAAGGCTATATTGAAAAATCACTTCAGCAGGTTGAACGCTTAAAGAAAATGGAAAATAAAAAAATTCCTGAGAATATTGACTATGATGCGATAGCAAGTCTTGCAACGGAAGCAAAGCAAAAGTTAAAACAAATCAAACCGTTATCTCTTGCCCAAGCTTCTAGAATCTCTGGTGTAAATCCATCCGATATATCGATTCTTCTTGTGTATTTGGAACAAGGTAAAGTGTCTCGAACAAGTAATTTATAATTTTTACAAAAAGAGGAAGTTTTGCTGATGAACATCGAACAATTCAAAGCTATGCTTCTTGAGAAGGGGATCGCCCTTAGCGATGAGCAGCTAGATCAATTTGATCAATACTTTCACACCTTAGTGGAGTGGAATGAAAAAATGAACCTAACTGCCATCACTGATCAAGAGGATGTCTACTTAAAACATTTCTATGATTCCATATCTGCTGCCTTTTACTTTGATTTCACGCAGCCCCTGCATCTGTGCGATGTAGGCGCAGGTGCGGGATTTCCAAGTATTCCGTTAAAAATTGCTTTTCCTCATTTAGAGGTAACCATCGTGGATTCATTAAATAAGCGAATTTCCTTTTTAAATCATTTAGCAAATGTTTTAAAATTGGAAAAGGTTCATTTCATTCACGATCGCGCTGAGACCTTCGGTGTGAATCCAGCTCATCGTGAGTCGTATGACCTCGTAACGGCAAGAGCAGTGGCAAGAATGTCTGTGCTTAGCGAGCTTTGCCTTCCGCTTGTAAAAGTAGGAGGACATTTTATTGCCATGAAAGCCGCACATGCAAACGATGAGTTAACCGTCGGTCAGAAGGCGATTACGACTCTTGGAGGAAAATTAGAGCAGATGCATACTTTCACTTTACCAATGGAAGAAAGTGAAAGAAATATTCTTGTCATTAAAAAGGAAAAACAAACGCCAAAAAAATATCCGCGAAAGCCAGGGACACCTGGTAAAATGCCAATCGAATAATGAAGGCTATTTTGTATAAATAAAACTGCAGGTTTGGCAGGAAGAAAACAGTATTATAGAGAATAAGTAATAGGGAGTTTCGTAAAGGTGGTGTTGGGGATGAAGAATTCGTTTTCACGCTTTTTTGGCCTCGGCGAAAAGGGAGATCAAAAGGTTGAGTTAGAAAAAGAGCTTGAAAAAGAGCTAGAACAAGAGCTAGATGTTGTTAAAAATGAAGAAATTAAAAAGATTCCCATTGAAAGTATTGTTCCTAACCGTTTTCAGCCTCGAACCGTATTCGACGATGAAAAAATAGAGGAGTTATCACGAACAATCCATACACACGGAATCATTCAGCCAATTGTGGTCCGACAGTTTGATGGAAATTATGAAATTATTGCCGGAGAGCGCCGCTGGCGTGCGATGAAGAAGCTGGGCTGGGAAGAAGCACCAGCGATCATAAAAAATTATTCCGATACCGAAACCGCTTCTGTGGCATTAATTGAAAATTTACAACGGGAAGAGCTGTCGCCGATTGAAGAGGCTATCGCCTATGGTAGGCTGCTCGAGCTGCATAACTTAACGCAAGAAGCTCTTGCTCAGCGTCTTGGAAAAGGTCAATCGACAGTAGCCAATAAGCTGCGGCTTTTAAAGCTGCCTCAGCCTATCCAAGAATCCTTGCTAAATAAAGAAATAACTGAACGGCATGCCCGTGCACTTATTCCACTTAAAAATCCAGAGAAACAAGTACTGCTTTTACAAGATATTATCGAAAAAAATCTTAATGTAAAGCAAACTGAGGATCGAGTGGCCAGGCTGCTAGAAGAAAAGAACCAAAAACCAAAACCAAAAAGAAAAGCCTTCAGCAAAGATATGAGAATTGCTGTAAATACCATAAGACAATCGTTAACCATGGTGTCCGATAACGGAATCAATCTCGACTCACAAGAAGAAGAGTTTGAAGAGTACTATCAATTTACTATAAAAATTCCAAAGAAAAAATAAAATATTCACACAATGGAACCAGACTATCAAGCAGTTTGGTTTTTATTTTTTGTCTTCCTGTAATATAACAGCTAGTTTTTTATTTTTCACTCTGTTGATTGGAGCGGAAGGCACGAAGACTCCTGCGGGAGGACGGGGCAGGGGAGACCCCGCAGGCGCTGAGGCGCCAAGGAGGCTCCCCGGACCGCCCGCGGAAAGCGAAGTGCCTGGAGAGGAAATCAACAGACAAGTCTATTAGTATGTAAAAATATGGTAGCCGTCGCTTTGATTCGCCATTAATATTTTATGAAAAAAAATAACAATAAATCAGTTTCATGTTAAAATAAATAGCATGGAAATTTTAATTTACTAGTTTTGCCTGCGAGAATCACAGGTTTAATTAGTTGATATGACTAGAATTTAAGTATCTTATTTGAAACAAGGTAGGTGACATCGTGGGCAAAACTATTGCAATCGCGAATCAAAAAGGCGGAGTTGGAAAGACAACTACCTCTGTCAATCTAGGCGCCTGCTTAGCATACATTGGGAAAAAGGTTTTATTAGTAGACATTGATCCACAAGGGAATGCTACGAGCGGAATTGGTATCGAAAAGGCAGATGTAGCACAGTGTATATATGATGTTTTAGTAGACGATGTGGAAGCAAAGGATGTTATTAAAACAACATCTGTTGAAAATTTATATGCCATTCCGGCTACTATACAGCTTGCAGGAGCGGAAATCGAGCTCGTTCCTACTATTTCTAGGGAGGTCCGATTAAAGCGTGCGCTTGAAGAAGTGAAAGACCAATTCGATTATATTATTATCGATTGTCCGCCTTCATTAGGATTGTTAACGCTCAACTCCTTAACAGCTTCAGACTCTGTGTTAATCCCTGTTCAGTGTGAATATTATGCTCTCGAAGGTTTAAGTCAGTTATTAAATACTGTAAGGCTAGTACAAAAACACTTAAACCAGGACTTGAAAATAGAAGGCGTGTTATTAACGATGCTCGATGCCCGAACGAATTTAGGCATTCAAGTAATCGAAGAAGTGAAGAAGTATTTTCAAGATAAAGTATATAAAACCATTATTCCAAGAAATGTACGTCTAAGTGAGGCTCCAAGCCATGGCGAACCAATTATTACGTATGATTCAAAATCACGAGGGGCAGAAGTTTATTTAGATTTAGCAAAGGAAGTGGTCTCAAATGGCTAAAGGTCTAGGAAAAAAAGGCATTAATGCATTTTTTACAAATATCGAAGCCGGTAAGGAAGAGACTGTCCAAGAAATAAGTTTAAAAGAATTGCGTCCAAATCCTTACCAGCCAAGGAAAACCTTCCAACAAGAGGCCATTGATGAACTAAAAGACTCCATTTTAGAGCATGGAATTCTTCAGCCGCTTGTCGTTCGGAAAAGCATTAAAGGGTATGAAATTGTTGTAGGTGAAAGACGTTTCCGAGCAGCAAAAGAAGCAAAACTAGCGTCTGTACCAGCTGTTGTAAGAGAGTTAACCGAACAGCAAATGATGGAATTAGCCGTTTTAGAAAACCTGCAGCGTGAAGATTTGAACCCAATTGAAGAGGGTCTAGCCTATCAAACGCTAATGGAAAAGTTAAAGTTCACACAAGAAGAAGTAGCAAAGCGTTTAGGAAAAAGTCGTCCGCATGTAGCAAATCATATCCGGCTGCTCTCTCTGCCTCCCAAGATTCAAGAGCTGATTTCAGATGGAAAAATATCGATGGGCCATGGTCGCGCCCTTTTGGGACTGCGTCAAAAGGCAAAGCTTCCAGCCTTAGTAGATAAAATTATCCAGGAATCATTGAATGTTCGCCAATTAGAAAAAATCATTCAACATCTAAATGAAAATGTTCCACGTGAAACAAAAAACCCTGAAAAGAAAAAAGATGTGTTTATCCAGGAACGGGAACACTCCCTTCGCGAACGGTTTGGAACAACTGTAAACATTAAGCAGACAAAAAATAAAGGCAAGATAGAAATTGAATTTTTCTCCCAAGAAGATTTAGAACGTATCTTAGAAATGTTAGGACAAGAAGAATCACTTTAAACCATCTTTGGATGGTTTATTTTTTTGCAAAAATAACTTTCCAACTGTACTAAAAAATGATAGTTTAATACTATTATTAGTTTCGAGTTTCGAAGAATAGGTGAATAACAGATGTTTTTATTAGGAACGCTTGTAAACGGGTTATTAATTATTGTCGGTGTGCTAATTGGAAAGCTTTTAAACCGAATTCCTGAAAGCATGAAAACAACGGTTATGTATGCAATAGGATTATCGGTAATTGTTTTGGGGCTGCAGATGGGGTTAAAAAGTGAGAATTTTCTAATTGTAATCATTAGTTTAGTCATGGGTGCTGTTTTTGGGGAGCTCATGCAATTGGAAGAAAAGCTGAATCAGCTTGGGCTTTGGCTGGAAAACAAAATTGGTTCTAGCAAGATAGGTTCAACTGGAAAAGGCAGTATAGCAGAAGGTTTTGTTACTGCTACCTTAATCTTTGTAATTGGGGCTATGGCAATTATTGGGGCACTTGACAGCGGAATCCGCGGTGACCACGATGTCTTGTATACGAAAGGACTCATTGATGGCTTCACATCCATTATATTAACGACTACACTTGGAGTGGGTGTTATTTTTTCAGCTATTCCGGTCATGCTCTATCAAGGGCTAATCGCTTTATTCGCCACGCAAATTAACACCTTTATCCCCCAGGTATTGATGGATCAATTTATTATTGAAATGACAGCTACTGGCGGTGTCATGATTTTTGCTATCGGTCTCAATCTAACAGGATTAGTAAAAATAAAGGTAGCAAACCTCCTTCCTGCTATTGTTGTGACAGGAATTATCGTAACCGTTCTCTATTTATATCGTTTGTTTTTGTAATATTTTACTAATTTGTAAATGGTAAAAGAGCAGCTAGGCTGATCCCGGCTGCTCTTTTAATTGGACTTTTTTTGCTCCTCTTGAATTAATTCCTGCAGTCTTCCTTTGGAATGGAGAATACTTGCTTGATAAATCCCATTTGCAATGGTCTTTGCCATTTTCATTACCAAATTTAATCGGGTATTTTGTAAAACAAAAAACTCCATGAAGCCACTCACATTGACAATCCCCGTTATGTGGATATCACCGACTGCCGGAAGCTCTTTGTTTACACCTGCCCCAGGTTTAACAGGTCCATTACCTACCTGGATTACCCCAACATTCTTCATTCGTCCTAAGCACGCATCGATACCAATAATGTAGGGATCTTGATGTTTTACTGCTATTTCCTTTAACCGTTCACCCAAATTGACGGCATGAATGGGTTCATCTAACGTACCGTAAACATGAAAAGAAGGTACATCCTTCTCCTCTAAAAATGATCCAACAAGTGGTCCTAATGAATCTCCGGTTGAGCGGTCTGTTCCGATACAAACAAATACGATAGGACGATGAGATGCCCGTGGCAGGAACTTAAGCAATTCCATGGCTAAATTTTCAACAGCTTGAAAATCATCATGGGGTATCCGCCCAGTATTGGCCCTCCTATCAAAGAAACTAGGTTTTAGATTCATAAGTACACTCCTTAATTGTGACCATTAATAATTCCGCTTTTCTTTTTAACAGTATACGGAATATTAAGAAAATCTATACATGCTGAATAAAAGATATTCCAGTTGAAAAAAGGAATAAATCACAATACTATAAACTACAAAGGAAACTTGATAAAATAAGAATGATTCAATAGTGTGAGAGGAAAGGATGTTCAAATGACTTCTACAGAAAGAATTATTCAGAGATTTGTTGATAAATTCCAAAATGAAGATACATGGCTGGCTATTGGGGAAGGTTTTTTAAAAATTATTGCGATTATGATTGTGGCAAAGATCTTAATCAAGCTGGGAAGTATGGCCATTGATAATGTTTTCAAGCTAAGAACTCGTTCGCCGCTTAAAACTTCAGAACGAAGGGAAGAAACATTAGCAAAACTTCTCGATAATGTTCTTACCTATGTTGTTTATTTTATAGCCTTTATGATGATACTTTCTGTCCTAACCATTGATGTAAAAGCATTAATTGCAGGTGCAGGGGTTGTCGGACTTGCAGTTGGTTTTGGAGCACAGAGTCTTGTAAAAGATGTAATAACTGGTTTCTTTATTATTTTCGAAGATCAATTTTCAGTCGGGGACCATGTACGGATTGATCAATTTGAAGGAACAGTCCAAGCCATTGGCCTGCGGACAACAAAGTTAAAAAGTTGGACAGGAGAAGTTCACATCTTACCGAATGGAAGTATCATTCAGGTAACGAATTTCTCTTTAAATAACAGCCTTGCCATCATTGATATATCGGTTGCTTATGAAGAAGATATTGAAAAGACACAAAAGATCATCAGGGATTTACTTGAAAAAATGCCGGAACAATACGAAGAACTTACGAAGGCGCCTGAGCTATTAGGCGTTCAAACCTTAGGACCATCTGAGGTTGTATTACGAATTGTTGCGGAAACATTGCCAATGAAGCATGCAGCTGTTTCTAGGGATATAAAAAGGGATATCAAACAATGTTTAGATGAGCATGGAATTGAAATTCCATATCCACGTATGGTCATGTACTCAAAGAATTCTGGAAATATCAATGAACCTAGTGTTTAAAAGGAGAGGTATTCAATGGAAGAAAAAGAATTTGGGTTAAATGATGTCGTTGAAATGAAAAAGCAGCATCCATGCGGGACTAATCGCTGGAAAATTATTCGTATGGGAATGGACATTCGAATCAAATGTGAAGGCTGCGAACATAGCGTAATGATTCCTAGGCGGGAATTCTCAAGGAAAATGAAGAAAATATTGGTGAAGCATGAACAGTAGTTTATGCTTCTTTTTTTTTGTTAACTGTATTATTCTAGTTAAAAAGTAGAGATCGTTTTGGGGGTGGAGCAGTGGCAAGTATTGTGAAATCAGCATGTCCGTTGAATTGCTGGGACAGCTGTGGTTTTCATGTAACGGTAGAGAACGATAAGGTTATAAAAGTTGAAGGTGACCCTTCCCACCCCATTACCAAGGGGAAAATTTGCGGCAGAGGCAGAATGCTCGAAACAAGGACCAACTCACCTGAGCGGATTCTTTATCCCTTAAAAAAGGTGAACGGAGAATTCAAGCAAATTTCATGGAATCAGGCGCTCGATGAAATTGCCTTTGAGTTGAAGGAAATTAAAAGACAGTATGGTTCTACTGCTGTTCTCCATAGCCATGACTATGCAAACAATGGGATACTAAAAAACCTGGACCAACGTTTTTTTAATGCTTACGGCGGTGTAACACAGCTTTATGGTTCACTTTGCTGGGGTGCTGGAATTGAAGCACAGAAATGGGATTTTGGTGACGCTTATGCCCATGAACCAGAGGATGTTTTAAAAAGTAAAAACATTGTCATCTGGGGAAGAAATGTAGCGCGGACCAACATGCATTTTTATGAAAAGCTCTTGGAAGCAAAGAAAAAGGGAGCGAAGATTTTTGTTATTGATCCACTATTTAATGCAACGGCGAAAATAGCCGATGAATATATATCCGTTAAACCTGGAATGGATGGTTTGCTTGCTGCAGGGATTATAAAGGAACTCCTTCATTTAGGCCTTGAAGATCGTGAATTTATTGACCACTATTCATATGGCTTCGAGGATTTAGAGAAACTGTTTGAAGGCATATCATTAGAAAAAATCAGTGAAATGACGGAAGTGTCCGTAGAGAAAATTAAGCTTTTAGCAAAGGTATTTGCTGATAAACCTACCTCTACTTTTATGGGACTTGGACTGCAGCGCTATAAAAATGGCGGAAATACCATCCGTTTGATTGATGCCCTTGCAGCGGTAAGCGGCAATATTGGAATACCTGGAGGTGGCGCTAATTATGCCAACCTTCAAGTGGGGCAAAGTTTTGATGCTGCCAATTTAACGCTGAGCGAACGCAGGAGCAGCCATAGAGAATTTTCAATTATGAAACAGGCTGAAGAAGTGTTGTCTGCGATTGATCCAGAAATCAAAATGATTGTGGTTACCTGTGGAAATCCCTTAACACAGGTCCCAGACTCATCTATCGTAGAAAAAGCTTTTTCTTCTGTTTCCAAGCTCGTCGTGATTGAGCAATTTATGACAGATACAGCTGTACTAGCAGATTATATCCTGCCGACGACCACTTCTTTTGAGGAAGAAGATCTTTATTATTCTTCTATGTACCATCATTATGTAAATTATGGTCCGAAACTCGTTTCAGCTCCTGGAGAAGCGAAGTCGGATTTATGGATTTGGACACAGCTTGCTGAAAGACTTGGATTTGGTGAAGATTTTCAGTTCTCAAGAGATCAGTGGCTGGAAATGTCTCTACAAACATTATCTGCAAAAGGAATCACACTAGATAAACTTAAGGAACACCATAACGTAGAATTGCCAGTGAAACCAGTACCATGGGATGATTTTCAGTTTAAAACACCATCTGGAAAATACGAGTTTACAGTCATAAACAAAGGTGTCGAGGGGCAGCTGCAATTAGCATTACCTGAAGAATCAAAATGGAATAATCCCTCATTAGCTGAGAAATTTCCCTATAATCTACTAACGATTCATCCACTAAGGTCAAACCATTCGCAAAACTATCATCTTTTTCCTAAGGCACCTCAGCTAAAAATTGAAGTGGCCGGAAATATTGCGGAAGAGCATAATCTGAAGGATGGTGATTTGGTACGAGTATGGAATAATCGTGGTGAAATTAAAGGATATCTTTCGATTCTGCCAAAGGTACATCCTAACACAATTAATATTGATGAAGGGATTTGGAAAAGGTTCGGCGGCTCTGTTAACAACTTAACTTCGAGCGAAGAATCTGATAACGGTCTTGGCAGTACCTTGTACGATTGTCTGGTGAATATTGAAAAAATACACTAACTGGTGTCTAGGACGCCAGTTTTCTTTCGTTCTTGTCTTTTTACTGACTAATGCCTATAATTGTGAGAGGCTTTTTAATAATTCTTGGACGTTATTTTTTTAAATAGATATATATCTTGAGGAGTGAATTTTATGGCATTAACAGCAGGAATCGTAGGTTTGCCGAATGTTGGTAAGTCTACATTATTTAATGCAATCACACAGGCTGGGGCTGAATCAGCCAATTATCCATTCTGTACCATCGATCCTAACGTAGGAATTGTAGAAGTTCCTGACCACCGCTTAACGAAATTAACGGAGCTTGTGCAGCCAAAAAAGACCGTTCCTACTGCATTTGAATTTACT
The DNA here is from genome assembly GCF_044754045.1 of Neobacillus sp. NPDC093182. Classification (NCBI taxonomy): domain Bacteria; kingdom Bacillati; phylum Bacillota; class Bacilli; order Caryophanales; family Bacillaceae; genus Neobacillus; species Neobacillus sp. NPDC093182. The sequence continues at coordinate 314,780 of NZ_JBIVOI010000004.1, read as the reverse complement.
GATATAGCAGGGATTGTAAAGGGAGCAAGTAAAGGTGAAGGACTTGGTAATAAGTTCCTATCACACATCCGACAAGTAGACGCCATTTGCCAGGTTGTCCGCTGTTTTGCAGACGAGAACATCACCCACGTATCAGGAAAAGTAGATCCTATTTCCGATATCGAGGTTATTAATTTAGAGTTAATTCTTGCAGACATGGAGTCCGTTGAAAAAAGAATTAGCCGCGTTGAAAAATTAGCCAAGCAAAAAGATAAAGACGCAGCAGCTGAGTTTGAAGTACTCTCCATGCTTCGTGACGCTTTTGAAGCTGAAAAGCCAGCACGTACGGTTGAATTTACGGAAGAACAAATGAAAATCGCCAAAATGCTTCACCTTTTAACAATTAAGCCTGTTTTATATGTGGCAAACGTTGGTGAGGATGATGTTGCAGATCCATCAGGCAACGAATATGTTCAAAAAGTACGCGAATTTGCAGCAGCAGATAATGCTGAAGTAATTGTAGTTTGTGCAAAGATTGAGGAAGAAATTGCTGAACTAGAAGGCGAAGAAAAGCAAATGTTCCTTGAAGAGCTCGGTATTGAGGAATCTGGACTTGACCAGTTAATTCGCGCAGCTTATAACCTGCTTGGATTAGCTACTTACTTTACTGCAGGTGTTCAGGAAGTTCGTGCGTGGACGTTTAGACATGGCATGAAAGCTCCACAATGTGCGGGTATCATTCACTCAGATTTCGAACGCGGATTTATTCGTGCTGAAACAGTCTCATATGATGACTTATTAGCTGCAGGAAGTTATAATGCCGCTAAGGAAGCTGGAAAAGTCCGTTTAGAAGGAAAAGAGTATTTAGTAAAAGACGGAGATGTTATTCACTTCCGTTTCAATGTATAAAATGTCTAGCCTTGCGTCTGCAAGTCTTTTTATATGGACAGACTTTTAAGGGAAATATCTAGAAATGGTGAACAGCCTTGCTTTTCGTCATTAACTATGATAAAATCTTAACTTGTGAGTAATGAATAATTGCTCCTTGCCCAAAAGTGGGCCGTTTAGACCAAAAGGAGGTGACTGTGATGAATAAGTACGAAATCATGTACATCATCCGCCCAAACATTGAAGACGAAGCGAAAAAGGCTCTTGTAGAGCGTTTCAACGGAATTCTTCTTGAAAACGGTGCGGAAACTGCTGAAACAAAAGATTGGGGTAAGCGTCGTTTAGCTTACGAAATCAACGATTTCCGTGATGGATATTACGAAATCGTGAAAACTACATCTTCAGCTGATGCGGTACAAGAATTTTCTCGTCTTGCGAAAATCAGCGAAGATATCATTCGCCATTTAGTAATTAAAGAAGAAGCTTAATATAAATACATTTTGGCTGGATGTTTCACATGAAACATTCTCCAGAAGAAAAGGAGTTGATTCTGATGATGAATCGTGTCGTGCTTGTTGGCCGTTTAACTAAAGATCCTGATTTGCGTTATACACCAAATGGGGTTCCTGTAGCTACCTTTACTTTAGCTGTTAACCGTCCGTTTTCTAGTCAGGCAGGTGAGCGTGAAGCAGACTTTATTAATTGTGTTGTTTGGCGTAAACCAGCTGAAAATGTGGCAAACTTCTTGAAAAAAGGCAGCCTTGCAGGAGTGGATGGCCGCATTCAAACCCGTAACTATGAAGGACAAGATGGTAAGCGTGTTTACGTTACAGAAGTTCAGGCAGAGAGTGTCCAATTTCTAGAACCTAAAAACTCTTCTGGCGGCGGTGGAAGAAGCGACAATGATCATTTCGGTGCCCCACCAAGGGAACCGCAAGGAAATCCTTATGGCGGCGGCAATCAGAATCAACGGCAGTATCAAAACAACAACAATAACAATAATAAAGGTTTTACAAAAGTGGATGATGATCCGTTCGCAGGTAACGGTCAGATAGACATCTCCGATGATGATCTACCATTTTAACGTAAACTTTTATGATCGTTAATCATTCATAAAGGAGGGAATTTTCATGGCAGGTGGAGGACGTAAAGGCGGACGCGCGAAGCGCCGTAAAGTGTGCTATTTCACAGCAAATGGCATCGCACGCATCGATTATAAAGATGTAGATTTACTTAAAAAATTCATCTCTGAACGTGGAAAGATTTTACCACGTCGTGTAACTGGTACAAGCGCTAAATATCAGCGTAAACTAACTGTTGCAATCAAACGTGCACGTCAAATGGCATTATTACCATTCGTTGCGGGTGAATAATAAAGCGTAAGCGCCTAAGCGCTGAAGCTGGAATATAAGAATTAGTTAAAGGCAGCTGGGGCTCATCCCTTGCTGTCTTTTTATATTATCTTGCAGATTTGTTGAATAGGAGAGCGTAACTGGCTAAAATTAAGGAATAGGCTTTTGAAATAATTGGGGTGAAGTAGTGAAAAATGTTCGTAAACTTACAGAAGGAGCTATCCTGTTAGCTGCCTTTGCGGTTTTGTTATTATTAACGATTTATGTCCCGTTTCTTGGGATGATTGTAAACTTATTTTTAGCTGTGCCATTTATGCTCTTTGCAGCCAAGAATGACGGGAAGAGTATCGTTGTTTTTATTATCGCCTCCCTTCTCCTATCGTTCATCGTAGGAACAATTATGTCGCTGCCATTAACGCTCGCATATGGGACAACAGGTGTTGTAATCGGCTATTTAATTCAGAAACAGAAGAACATGGGTGTTTTATTTATCACGGGCTCTCTTGTCTTTTTAGTTAATCTAATTCTTATTTATGTGGCAAGTATCGTCCTCTTTAAAGTCGATATGATAACTGAAATGATTGATATGATGCGGGAATCACTCAATGTTTCAGCTGACTTACTAAAGAATTTTGGGAATACACAAGACTCTGAAAAGGTGTTGGAACAATTTAATAATGGATTAAACCTGATTAAAACATTAATCCCCACTTTATTTGTTCTCTCATCTTTCTTTATTGTATTCATTATGCAGCTTATATCCTTTCCAATCATTAAGAGATTCGGGGTAAAGGTGGAGAAGTGGAAAAGCTTTAAAGAGATATCATTACCAAAAAGTATATTATATTACTTTCTCCTTACCTTGCTGGTTAGTATGGTGATGCATCCTGAAGAGGGCACCTTTTGGTATATGGCCATTATCAATATGACCTATATCCTTCAATTTTTGATGATTCTCCAAGGGTATACATTTATCTTTTATTATTTTGACAAAAAGGGTTTTTCGAAGGCCATTTCTATTACAATAGCGATTGTCTCTTTCATCATTCCAATTTTCCTTTATATTGTAGGGATATTAGGTATAATTGATTTAGGCTTTGATTTACGAAAAGGCTTTAATAAAAAAGAGAGATGACTACTGTTTAGGAGCTGAAAAAATTGCCTGCATTTATTGAAAAGCGCTCGATACGTTACCCTTTTTACGGGCTGATAGGCATTACAGTGGTTCTGCTCATTGTCCTGGCCTACTATAATTGGATACTAAGCTTGGTGGGGTTGTTTCTCATCATCCCGCCGCTGTACTATATGATCGTCATTGAATCCAGCCAAAGAAAAGAAATGGAAGACTATATCTCAACCCTTTCATACCGTGTCAAACGGGTTGGCGAAGAAGCACTGATGGAAATGCCAATTGGGATTATGCTCATCAATGATGAATACTCGATCGAGTGGACCAATCCTTTTCTTTCCTCTTATTTTGATGAAGATACCCTTATTGGAAAATCACTCTACGAAATCGCTGATACGTTGATACCGTTAATTAAACAAGAAGTAGAAACAGAAATCATCACTCTTCATGAACGAAAGTTTCGAGTCATTCTTAAAAGTGAGGAAAAGCTCCTTTACTTCTTTGATGTCACAGAACAAAAAGAAATTGAAAAATTGTACCATGATGAACGAACCGTTATTGCGATTATCTTTTTAGATAATTACGATGAATTAACACAAGGTATGGATGACCAAATGCGTGGAAGCATTAACAACATGGTTACTTCAACCCTAAATAAATGGGCTCAGGAAAACGGCATTTTTCTTAAAAGAATTTCATCCGAACGTTTTATCGCTGTGTTTAATGAAGCCATTCTGCAACTTATGGAAAAAGGTAAATTTACTGTCCTTGATGAAATAAGAGAAATGACCTCTAAGCAAAATATTTCCTTTACATTAAGTATTGGTGTAGGTGCTGGCACTCCTTCTCTGCCTGAGTTGGGCGTATTGGCTCAATCAAGTTTGGATTTGGCCCTGGGAAGAGGCGGCGATCAGGTTGCGATCAAACATCCAAACGGCAAAGTGAAATTCTTTGGCGGCAAAACAAATCCGGTTGAAAAACGGACAAGAGTACGCGCCCGCGTTATTTCCCATGCACTAAAGGATTTAATTACCGCAAGTGATAAGGTTATTATTATGGGACATAAAAATCCCGATATGGATTCAATTGGGTCCTCTATTGGTATTTACAAGGTTGCGCAGATGAACCAAAAAGATGCCTACATAGTTTTAAACTTTCAAGAAATGGATGGCGCTGTCCATAGACTGATGGAAGAAATCCGTCATCAAGAGCAATTATTTTCTCGATTTATCGGTCCAGAAGAAGCATTGGAAATTTCAACAGAAAAAACTCTATTGGTGATCGTGGATACCCATAAACCTGCACTAGTGATTGAAGAACGACTTCTTAATAGAATTGATAATGTGGTTGTTATTGATCATCACCGCCGCGGGGAAGAATTTATTGAAAATCCAGTTCTAGTTTATATGGAGCCATACGCGTCTTCGACAGCAGAGCTTGTTACCGAATTTCTTGAATACCAGCCAAAACGCGGTAAAATAGAAATGATAGAAGCAACTGCTTTATTAGCGGGAATCGTGGTCGATACGAAAAGTTTTACCTTACGCACAGGTGCTAGAACCTTTGATGCTGCTTCCTATTTAAGAGGTCAAGGGGCAGATACCATTCTCGTTCAGAAGTTTTTAAAGGAAAGCATTAATACCTATATTAAGAGGGCTAAATTAATTGAATCGGTTGCTTTTTACCGCGATGGAATTGCCATTGCGAAAGGGGAAGAAAATGAGCTTCATGATCAAGTCCTTCTTGCACAAGCAGCAGATACACTCCTAACGATGGATGGGGTAGCAGCCTCGTTTGTCATTGCAAAACGCAATGAGGGGCTGATTGGCATTAGTGCCAGATCGCTTGGCAATGTCAATGTTCAAGTAATCATGGAAAAGCTTCAAGGCGGCGGACATCTGACCAATGCAGCCACCCAGCTGACCGGGATTTCCATAACAGAAGCAGAAAGACAATTAAAGCTAGCAATTGAAGACTATTTTGAAGGTGGGAAAAAGGAATGAAGGTAATTTTTCTAAAGGATGTAAAAGGAAAAGGCAAAAAAGGTGAAGTAAAGAATGTGGCAGATGGCTATGCACAAAACTTTTTAATAAAGCAAGGTCTAGCAATTGAAGCAAATAATGCAAACATCAGCACATTAGAGGGTCAAAAGAAGAAGGAAGACAAACGTGCGGCAGAAGAGCTAGCTGAAGCGAAAAAGCTAGGAGAACAGCTAGAAAAAATTACGGTTGAGCTATCTGCAAAAGCGGGTGAAGGCGGCCGCCTATTTGGTTCCATTACCACAAAACAAATTGCGGAAGAACTTCAAAAGAAACACGGAATTAAAATCGATAAACGCAAAATGGAATTAGCGGACGCCATTCGCACGCTTGGTCATACAAAGGTTCCTGTAAAGCTTCATCATGAAGTTCTAGCTACGCTAACGGTTCATGTAAAAGAAGTAAAGTAATTTCCAGTTCAAATTTCAGATAAACATGTTAAAATAATAAAAGCAAACAAGTGATGTGATCGGTCGAGACTGGTCACTTTTCTTCATTATGGACATATTTAGGTTTAGAACTATTAATATATATAATTTATCCTCTTCAAATAGGAGGTTTTTGATAGATGAATGATGTATATGCAGATCGTCTGCCGCCGCAAAATATTGAAGCCGAACAAGCTGTCTTAGGTGCGATTTTCTTAGAACCATCTGCCTTAACTGTGGCTTCCGAAATCTTGATACCAGAAGACTTCTATCGTGCCTCTCACCAAAAGATATTTAATGCGATGCTGAAGCTGAACGACGAAGGTAAGGTAGTAGACCTTGTAACGGTAACCGAGGAATTGGCAGCAGCAAAGCTTATTGAAGATACTGGCGGAGTAAGTTATTTAAGTGAATTGGCGAGCTCTGTCCCGACCGCAGCCAATATTGAATATTATGCTAGAATCGTAGAAGAAAAGTCTTTGCTGAGACGATTAATTCGGACAGCAACCGAGATTGCTTCAGATGGCTATTCCCGTGAAGATGAAGTGGAAGCACTTTTAAGCGAGGCCGAAAAAAATATCCTTGCCGTCGCACAGCGCAAAAATGCTGGAGCGTTCCACAATATTAAAGATGTCCTTGTTCGTACGTATGACAATATCGAGCAAATGCACCAGCGTGCCGGGGAAATTACCGGACTTGAGACAGGATTTATTGAGCTTGACCGCATGACAGCAGGTTTCCAGCGCAATGACTTAATTATTGTCGGAGCCCGTCCTTCTGTGGGTAAAACCGCTTTTGCCTTAAATATTGCGCAAAATGTTGCGCACAAAACAGGTGAAAATATCGCCATCTTTAGTCTTGAGATGGGTGCAGAGCAGCTTGTCATGCGTCTCCTTTGTGCCGAGGGGAACATTGATGCACAAAGGCTTCGTACCGGATCTTTAACAGATGATGACTGGGGCAAACTGACAATGGCTATGGGCAGCCTTTCAAGCTCAGGTATCTTCATTGATGATACTCCGGGGGTAAGAATAAGTGATATTCGTTCTAAATGCCGTCGTTTAAAGCAAGAACACGGTTTAGGGATGATTCTAATTGATTACTTACAGCTTATCTTAGGAAGCGGCCGTGCTGGCGAAAACCGTCAGCAGGAAGTATCGGAAATTTCGCGTTCCCTAAAGCAATTAGCCCGTGAGCTTCAGGTTCCGGTTATTGCCCTTTCCCAGCTTTCCCGTGGTGTCGAGCAGCGTCAGGACAAACGTCCGATGATGTCCGATATTCGTGAATCCGGTTCGATCGAGCAGGACGCCGACATCGTTGCCTTCTTATACCGTGATGATTACTATGATAAAGAATCCGAGAATAAAAACATCATCGAAATCATTATTGCCAAGCAGCGTAACGGTCCAACTGGCACCGTCTCACTGGCATTCGTAAAGGAATACAATAAATTCGTTAACTTGGAGACACGATACGATCCAAGTGCGTAGGTTTTTAGAGAGCTCAGCCAAAGATTTGGCTGGCTCTTTTTTATAGGATTTTTCTACAAAAAGGGTAATTAAGATGTTTTGACTCCCTTTAAAAGAAAAAAGGCTGGTTCGAAGGAAACAAAAGAAGTCTATGGTTCCCTTTAAAAGGAAAAAGGCTGGTTCGAGGGAAACAAAAGAAGTCTATGGTCCCTTCAAAAGGGTAAAGGCGGGCTCTAGGGAATCAAAAGGAGTTTTTGGTTCCCTTCAAAAGGAAAAGGCGGGCTCGGTGGGAATCAAAAGGAGCCCCAGGTTATTCCATAATGAAAAATCAAACATAATGGGCAGATGTTCTATGTCCTACAAGTTTAAAGTTTTTTGATAGGACCCTTCTTATCACTTTCTTCGACTTGACTCCACCGCACCAGTCGTAAATATTATTTGTTGTTATCTTTCTATCCGGAAATAGTAACGAAAATTCCTTCACACTCCTCAAAACAGCCGCTTCTACGTCTTCTACGCACCCACACTGCTTACATATCAATGTCTCATCAGTAAAAAATGTCTTATCGTTGGGACAAATAATACCTTTCTTTAATTGCTCATAGTTATATAGCGGCAACCGTTTATAGGGAGATTCCTCAATATGTAGAGCGTTTAGCTTTTCGGCTAATTGATAGTGTTTTTTATTAAGTTTTACTGGTCTAGTATTTAATTTTTTCAAAAAGCGGTTAAGTTGTGCAGGAAAAATAATCGTAGGATGGTTTGAGCTTGTGTATAAGTGGAATTCAGGGTTGATGAAAATTAGGTAGGATTCGATTGGAATATTGAAGCCTAAAACTTGTAGGAGTCTTTGAAGTAAGGTTTCACAGCGTTCTAACTGGTGCAAAGGGTTCTTTTCAGGCTTTCCAGAAGGTGTATACCATTTATCGCCTTTAATGGAATGATCTCCTTCGAAAGTTTTAACATCTAAAAGATAAATCTTCTCATAGGCGATAATTAAGGTATCAATTTGGAAAGTTGAACCATTATATTCGAGTAATAAATGATTAAGAATTAGCCACTCTTCTGTTAGTCCCTTGAGCCAAATATCACTTTTGAGCTCTCCTTCGTAGCCTTTTACAAGGTTGGTGTAGTTAAATTCCTCTTCATAAGTAAATTTTTTTCGGGCATGTAAGTAATGTAATAGGGTTAATTCTAGCATTTCTGGCCGTGGTCTAAATAACATATAACACTTCCTCGTTATTATTTTAAAAAAACTCTAATACCTATTTTATGGAAAACCCACAACCAATACAAGCTAGATTCATAAATTAATATTTTACGAACATATTTTAATAACCTAATATAAATCGTTCGTGTTTTATTGACTTTTAGCAGTATATATTGTTAAACTTGTCTGTGGGAAAAAGAAATGCGTATATAATTTGGAGGTGCCTTTATGACATCAGTAGTGGTAGTTGGTACACAATGGGGAGACGAAGGGAAAGGTAAAATTACCGATTTCCTTTCTGAGAATGCAGAAGCAATTGCACGTTATCAAGGTGGAAATAATGCTGGCCATACGATCAAGTTTAACGGTGAAACCTATAAGTTACACCTGATTCCATCAGGAATTTTTTATAAAGAAAAAATCTGTGTGATTGGAAACGGAATGGTTGTGGATCCGAAGGCGCTTGTAGCAGAGCTTGCTTACTTGCATGAAAAAGGAATTACAACGGATAACCTTCGAATCAGCAATCGGGCACATGTAATCCTTCCTTACCATTTAAAACTTGATGTTGTTGAGGAAGAAAGTAAGGGTGCCAATAAAATTGGAACCACCAAAAAAGGTATTGGACCTGCTTATATGGATAAAGCAGCGCGCGTTGGAATTAGAATCTCTGACCTTCTTGAGCGAGACGTTTTTGAAGAAAAGCTTGAGCGCAACCTGGCTGAAAAAAATCGTTTATTTGAACGTATTTATGAGACTACAGGGTTCACAAAAGAAGAAATTTTAGATGAATATTATGAATATGGACAGCAAATTAAAAAATATGTTTGCGATACATCTGTCGTATTAAATGACGCTTTGGATGAAGGAAAACGGGTTTTATTTGAAGGCGCACAGGGTGTTATGCTGGATATTGACCAGGGAACTTATCCGTTTGTAACTTCTTCAAATCCAGTTGCAGGCGGCGTTACGATTGGTTCAGGAGTGGGTCCATCCAAAATCACCCATGTTGTCGGAGTTTGTAAGGCATATACTTCACGTGTAGGTGATGGACCGTTCCCGACAGAATTATTTGATGAAATCGGTAATCAAATCCGTGAAGTTGGACGTGAATACGGTACGACTACCGGACGGCCACGACGCATTGGCTGGTTTGACAGTGTAGTCGTTCGCCATGCACGCCGTGTCAGCGGTCTTACTGATCTTTCTTTAAATTCAATCGATGTATTATCAGGAATCGAAACATTGAAGATTTGTACAGCATACAGCTATAAAGGTGAATTAATTACCGAATATCCTGCAAGCTTAAAGGTTTTAAGTGAGTGTGAGCCTGTTTATGAAGAGCTTCCAGGCTGGAAAGAGGATATTACAGGAGTTAAATCATTAGATGAATTGCCTGTTAATGCACGCCATTATGTTGAGCGTGTAACACAGCTTACGGGAATACCGTTAACGACCTTCTCTGTAGGACCTGATCGTAATCAAACAAATGTTGTTCGCAGTCCTTGGAGACAAATTTAATCATGGAAAGGCCCTCGATTTCCGAGGGCTTTCACTTTTTTAAAAATTTTATTAAAAAAGTATTGCACTATATGTATAAACCATGCTATTATAAAAAGCGTCGTCACGAACGACAAACACTTAGTACGAGCCATTAGCTCAGTTGGTAGAGCATCTGACTTTTAATCAGAGGGTCGAAGGTTCGAGTCCTTCATGGCTCACCAAATTATTTTCGACAGAAAATAGCTTTTAAAATATGGCCCCTTGGTCAAGTGGTTAAGACACCTCCCTTTCACGGAGGTAACACGGGTTCGAATCCCGTAGGGGTCATTGGCATTTGATTGTTGGCAAGTGATTGGCAAGTCCGGTCTCCTTGCTGACGATCAATACTAAAAAATGGTTTGGTAGTTCAGTTGGTTAGAATGCCTGCCTGTCACGCAGGAGGTCGCGGGTTCGAGTCCCGTCCAGACCGCCATACATATGGCTCAGTAGCTCAGTCGGTAGAGCAAAGGACTGAAAATCCTTGTGTCGGCGGTTCGATTCCGTCCTGAGCCATTATAAAAGGAAAGCTTGCAAATTGTAAGCTTCTTTTTTATTTTTTTATAAATGTAATGTTATTGCAATAAAACATCCAAATATTTACACCGCTTTATCGAAGCTTGTTTCTTTTTGTAAAAGGTGGTCAAATCATAATACCCACTAGAAACGTTGGTATAATAAGTTTTACCTACAAACATAGGTAAAACAGCACAAGAAAAATCGTGATAATCTATCTACTGCCAACTCCTACGAATGTAGTAAAATGTCATGTATTATACAATTTTGTTACATTATAAAGACTAATCGTTATTTATTTTAAAAGTATGGTAAAGTTATAGAGTAGATAAAGAGGGAAATTTCACTTGTGGTTATAAAGTACTAGATTAAGAGAGTTGTTTCCGTAATTTAGGAGGTTCCAATGTTATTTTTTAATAAAGGAAAATTTGCGAATAAACAATCCTTGAAAACAGTTGTTATGACAGCGTTTGCAGCATCTGCATTAATTTTTAGCAGTGTGTCAGCTAGTGCTGCTGGATCAATTAAATTAACAACAGTATACCATGTATACCATAATCAACAATATATCGGAACTGTTTCGAATAAAGAGGTTGTTGAAAAAATTGTCGAAGAAAAGGCAGTTCAGTTTCAAGAATCCACTAAGGATGTAAACTTAGAATTTGGCTCAAATATTGAGTACATAAAAGAACAGGTTTTTCACTCAACCGCAAATGATACAAAAACGATTCAAGACCTTGAGAGTGTGATCCAGCTTCAAGCTGACGCTTCCTCCATTGTTATTGATGGACAGCCGGTTGCTTTTCTAGAAAACCAAGAAACTGCAGAGGATGTTATTAAAAGACTTAAACTTGAGTTTGTAACTCAAGAACAACTAGATGAGGTAGAAGCAAGAAAATCTGCACCTGCAGCTGAGTTACCTCCATTGCAGGAAAATGAAACTCGTATATTAGACGTAAGAGTATCGAAAAATGTTTCATTTGATTCAGAAAAAGTTACCCCTGACAAAATTATGTCTGTTGAAGAAGCAGTTACCTTTTTACAAAAGGGAACGTTAGAAGAAAAGAAGTATGTCGCCCAGCCAGGTGATGTTTTAGGAACGATTGCCAATAATCATGGATTATCTTTGGCAGACTTTCTTGCATTAAATCCAGGTCTTACAGAAGACTCTGTTGTAAATATTGGCCAAGAGGTTAATGTGACGGCTTTAAAGCCATACCTTGAAATTATTGTTGAAAAAGAAGAAAGTCGAAAAGAAGCTATTCCATTTGCCAATCAAGTAGTCGAAGATGCAAATATGCCAAAAGGCGAAACAACAGTGCAGCAAGAAGGTAAAGATGGAGAACGCTCTGTAAGCTATCGTATTTCAACACAAAATGGAGCAGTTATCAGTAGTGCAGTTACAAGCGAGACTATACTCGCAGAGCCGGTTAATTATATTGTTGTAAAAGGAACAAAGGTGATTCCTTCACGCGGCACTGGAAATCTTGCATGGCCAACAGTTGGAGGCTATGTATCCAGCCAGCAAGGCCAGAGATGGGGCAGAGCCCACAAAGGAATTGATATCGCTAGACCTAGCAATAGAACCATAAAGGCTGCTGACAATGGTAAGGTCGTGTCTGCAGGCTATGATGGCGGCTATGGTAACAAAATCGTTATTGATCACCAAAATGGTCTGCGTACGGTATATGCTCACCTAGATTCGATTGGTGTAAGTGTAGGACAAACGGTTTCACAGGGCTCAGCTATTGGAGTAATGGGTTCTACTGGAAACTCAACCGGAGTACATTTACATTTTGAAGTATACAAAAATGGAGCTCTTCAAAATCCATTAAATTATGTTCATCAATAATTAAACTTTTTACAAAAGAGTCTCTATTAGTACTAGAGGCTCTTTTGGTGTTAAATACTACTAATAGATGAATTACTGCTGAAACCATGGTAAAGTAAACTAGAGTAGAAATGCCATTTAACTTATTCAATAGATTATTTTAAAAACAAAGGAGCAATGGGTATGGAAAAGAAAATTCTCGTAGTGGATGATGAAAAACCGATTGCGGATATTTTGCAGTTTAACTTAAAAAAAGAGGGCTATGATGTTTACAGTGCTTATGATGGAAATGAAGCTCTTCAGATGGTAGAAGAAGTACAGCCAGATTTAATCCTCTTAGATATCATGCTGCCATTGAAAGATGGAATGGAAGTTTGCCGTGAAGTCCGCAAGAAATATGATATGCCAATTATTATGCTGACTGCGAAAGACTCTGAAATAGATAAGGTATTAGGACTTGAGCTTGGTGCGGATGATTATGTGACCAAGCCTTTTAGTACGAGAGAGTTAATCGCGCGTGTAAAGGCGAATTTACGCCGTCATCAAGTGGTGGTCGCTCAAACGGATGAGGAAGTAGAAACGAATGAGATTGAAATTGGTTCACTTACGATTCATCCAAATGCATATGTGGTTTCTAAACGCGGGGAGACCATTGAATTAACTCATCGTGAATTTGAGCTCCTTTACTATCTAGCAAAACATATTGGACAGGTAATGACGAGGGAACACCTGCTGCAAACGGTATGGGGCTATGATTATTATGGAGACGTTCGAACAGTAGACGTAACTGTACGCCGTTTACGTGAAAAGATTGAAGATAATCCAAGCCACCCTACGTGGATCGTTACCCGCAGAGGAGTGGGCTACTATTTGCGTAACCCAGATCAGGAGTAATGCCCTACATGAATAAGGTTAGTTTTTTTCGCTCTATACACGTAAAATTCGTCATTATCTATGTCCTGCTTATTTTAGTTGCGATGCAGATCATTGGCGTTTATTTTGTCAGGCAGCTGGAAGAAACATTAAGGACAAATTTTCAAAATTCCTTAAAGGAACGTGTGAATTTACTGGCCTATAATGTGGTCGAGGAGATGGAAAAGAAAAGAACGCCTGAAGATCCTACCCTTGAAGATGAAATCAGGAAAATACTGCGTGATTTTGAATCGGCAGACATTTTTGAAGTGAGGGTGATTGAGGGAGAATCTCGTAAAATTCTTGGGACCTCCGATCCGAACCAAGTTGTCGTTGGTCAGAGAGACACAAACCTGCGTATTACCCAATCAATCAATCTTGGAGAAGATTTGAGCAGTATCCTAATTGATCGAAAAGGCGGTCATCGAATTTGGGTGCTGTCAACTCCGATAAAATCAGGCAATACGGTCATTGGTGCCATTTATTTAGAAGCGAAAATTGAAAATGTATTTACCCAAATGAAAACGATCAATCGTATTTTTGCGACAGGAACGGGGATTGCTTTAGCAATTACAGCTATCTTAGGGATACTTTTAGCTCAGACCATCACCAGGCCCATTGTAGATATGAGAAAGCAAGCATTGGCGATGGCGAAGGGGAACTTTTCACGAAAAGTAAAAGTATACGGTCAGGATGAAATCGGGACTTTAGCGGTTACCTTTAATAATTTAACGAAAAAGCTCCAGGAAGCACAGGCTATGACGGAAGGGGAAAGAAGAAAGCTCTCTTCTGTCTTATCGTATATGACAGACGGCGTGATTGCGACGGACCGGAAAGGCCGAGTTATATTAATCAATGATCCTGCGGCAGAGATGTTGAATGTTTCACGTGAAACAGTTCTCTCACAGCCAATTGTTTCTTTATTAGGGCTAACAGATACCAATACGTTTGAGGATTTGTTAGAAGAAAAAGAATCGTTAATTCTTGACTATAGTACAAAAAAGGAACCTTATATCCTTCGTGCTAACTTCTCTGTGATTCAAAAAGAGACTGGATTTGTTAACGGTTTGATTGCAGTCCTTCATGATATAACGGATCAGGAGAAAATAGATGCGGAAAGAAGAGAGTTTGTTGCCAATGTATCGCATGAATTAAGAACTCCGCTCACGACGATGAGAAGTTACTTAGAAGCGTTGGCAGATGGTGCGTGGAAGGACGAAGACATTGCTCCGAATTTCTTAGAGGTAACGAGGACTGAAACAGAAAGAATGATTCGGCTGGTGAATGACCTCCTTCAACTATCTAAATTAGACAGCACGGATTATCGACTTAACAAAGAATGGGTCAACTTTGTCGATTTTTATGATCGAATTATTGACCGTTTCGAAATGGCGAAGGACCAAAATGTCAGCTTCAAAAGACAGCTGCCGACCCATGCTATTTTTGTAGAAATAGATGAAGATAAGATGACCCAGGTTCTCTACAATATCATTTCGAATGCACTTAAGTATTCTCCTGAAGGCGGTCAGGTTACTTTCTCAATAAAAGAGGAAGAAGAAAAAATTATCGTCAGTGTATCGGATCAAGGTGTGGGGATTCCAAAGGAGAATATCGGCAAAATCTTTGACCGTTTTTATCGTGTTGATAAAGCGAGGACGAGAAAGTTAGGCGGTACAGGATTAGGTTTGGCCATTGCTAAAGAGATGGTTAATGTTCATGGCGGCATGATTTGGGCTGTAAGTGAAGAGGGTAAGGGAACGGAAATTTCCTTTTCACTGCCATACGAGCAAACGGAAGAGGATGAATGGTCATGAAATATGAAAATAGTAAATCAGTGATCTTAACATTTCTCATTCTGGTTAGTATTGTTTTAACTTGGAATCTTTGGACGTACCAGCCTAATTTTGACATGTTGGAAAATGGCAATTATGTTGAAGAGGTAACGTTAAAAGAAAAACGGGAACTTCACCAGATTATTAGTCCAGATCTTGTTCTTTTTCATCGTAACGGTCAGCATTTTGGAACTACAGATGCTGGAAGTCTTGATAAAATGATGAGTGAATTAAGGAAATGGTCTATCTATGACGTGGAAGATTATTCAGATAATGTGCAGGACATTAAAGAATTAGTCCATGGAAATGGAAATGCAGAATTTGTATTTCCTGCCGATATCCCAATTGAAATTTATCGGAGTGTATTGAAGTTTGAGGAGAAAAGAATTCCTGCTTTCAATTTTAATCGCATCGTGGTGAATGTTGAGAATCCTGAAAAAGGTAACGGTACGGTTTACTTTGTTTCTTCCGATTATCAGCATGTATACATCAGTCATATATCACCCGGTTTATTAAGTGAATTCAACAAGAACTTTTATAAAAATGCAGAGCAATATCAGCGTTATTTCCCATTTGAAGCCAATGATCAGCGGACGGTCTTTATCCCCGATGGAAAGTTGGAAATGATGGAATATACCTATTTACCTGTGGTCCTAAACTCAGAGGCTTTCAAAGAAGCATTATTTAGTGACCCCAATTTCGTACAAAGGGGCACCGTTTCTGGGGTAGAAGAATTTAGTGACGTTTCAAGTAAAATGACGGTTAATAACGATACCAATATGCTGCTCTATGTGAACCCTACGGGAGAGTCTAATTATGTGGACAACTCTTATGATTTATTAAAGAGGAGTATTGATTTTATTAATGGACATGGAGGCTGGACCGACCCTTATCGTTATGTAGCAAAGGATGAAAAAAGGAAATCTGTTAAGTTCCGTTTATATAGTATCGACGGCTATCCTGTCTTTAATGAAAGTGGAATGTCAGAAATTGAGGAAGTATGGGGCAGAGATGAAATAACGAGATATGTTAGACCCAATATATCCTTAGAGCTTCCATTAACAACAGAAATGGTAAAAGTAACTCTTCCAACAGGTTCTTCTGCATTGGAATTTCTCAAAAGCCGAAAGAATTTTAAACCGGAATTACTGGAACAACTTGTTTTAGGATATCGGATGTCAAAGGATACAAGCGAAAATAGACTGATCCTCCTAGAGCCAGCTTGGTTTTATCGATATAACCAGACATGGGGACAAATCACGAAGGAAGACCTGGGGGGATTGTTACGTGGATTGGAGTAAAATTAAAACAATTTTTATCATAACGTTTTTAATTTTAGACGTCTATCTCTTATTTCAGTTTATGAAGATCCGAGACGCTAATAAATATGAATATATTACACCAGCCTCAATTGAGGAAATGCTGAAGATCGATGAAATCAGCTATAAAGAACTGCCAAAGGGGCCATTTAAGGATCAGTATCTAAGCGCAAAGCCAAAGTTGTTTACGAAGGATGATATTTTAAAACTGAAGGGGCAGACAACGGCTCTAAAGGAACCTAGTACGTCTCTGCAGATGAAATTGGATAAGCCCATTCCTTTAAACGCAAAATTTGAGGCAGCTGATATTACACCTTTTATAAAGGATAATGTATTGTATGGCGACCAATATCAATTCTGGAAGAAAGATGATAAGAAAAACACCATCACTTACTTTCAACATTATGAGAATATGACTTTGTATGAAAATCTAAGCGGGATGATTACCTTTCATATTGACGACAAAAATCAAATTGTGTCTTATGAACAAACCTATTTAGAGGATATTGAAAAAATGACAGAAAAGGAAGAAATCCTCCCTCCTTTGAAGGCACTGGAAACCTTGCACCAAAAAGGCATGCTGAAACCAAAAAGTAAAATTACAAAAGTTGAACTCGGCTATTCATCATTAATTCAGCTTTCTGCTTCGCAAGCGTTAGCACCCACATGGCGATTTGTGGTGGATGAGAATGAAAGTCTTTTTGTCAATGCGCTAGAAGGACAGATTATAGAATTTAACAGCGATGGAAATTAGATATGGAGTGAAATGATATGTCATTACGTTATAGCATTTTAGCGAGCGGAAGCACGGGGAATTCGCTTTATGTTGAATCAGACGAGCATTCCTTTCTAGTAGATGCCGGATTTAGCGGGAAGCAAATGGAGGCATTTTTCCAACATATAGATCGTGATATAAGTAAATTATCAGGGATATTTGTAACCCATGAACACAGTGACCATATTAAAGGAATTGGCGTGTTAGCCCGTAAATATAAGCTTCCAGTTTATGCAAATGAAAACACCTGGCGTGCAATGGATCGGTTAGTTGGAGATATTCCCACTGAACAAAAGATGATATTCAGCACCGAAAGCGTAAAAAGCTTTGGGGCCACAGATATTGAATCCTTTGGAGTATCGCACGATGCGGCAGAACCAATGTTTTATGTATTCCATCATTCGAATAAGAAATTAGTGTTGATAACAGATACAGGCTATGTGAGCGATAGGATGAAAGGAATCATCTCAAATGCAGATGCCTATATTTTTGAGTCGAATCATGATGTGCAAATGCTAAGAATGGGAAGATATCCTTGGAATGTTAAACGAAGGATTCTGAGCGATCTTGGACATGTTTCGAACGAGGATGCAGCCATTGCTATGAGTGAGGTTATCGGAGACAATACAAAACGAGTTTACCTTGCCCACTTAAGTCTCGACAACAATATGAAGGACTTAGCAAGAATGTCAGTAGCACAAACACTTCAAAGCCAGGGACTAATTGTCGGTGAGGGGTTTGATCTCTATGACACAGACCCTAAAGTGCCAACAATACTAACAGCAGTTTAATACAGTAAAGAACAAAGAACCTCATTGGAATCTTTGTTCTTTTTTTTATAAAATGGTTTTGGACAGAGTATAATTGTAACTATAAGCCAAAATATTAATTAGTTGCTTATGAAAGGGAGACGTGGTGAAAATGGGTTACTATGATGATCATTCACAAGGGCGTAACCAAAGAAAGAATGGGAACAGAGGCAGTTTTTTGCTTGCAAGTATTGTTGGTGCAATACTGGGAGCCATGCTAGTTATCATTTCGATTCCGGCATTATCTAATCAAGGGTTCCTTCCCTACAATGTACAGCCCAATCAAACTCAACCTGCTGGGACGGATGATGATCAAGAGAATGTTATTCAACAACAGGTTTCCTATGATGTACAAACCGATACGACAAAAGCCATTGATAAGGCTGCAGATGCGGTTGTTGGGATTAATAATATCCAGACAACAAATTTTTGGAACGATGAATCTGGAGACAACCAGGGGCCAGCGGGTACAGGGTCAGGTGTCATTTATAAAAAGGCAGGAGATAAAGCTTATGTCGTGACCAATCAACATGTGGTTGAGGGTGCTACACAGTTAGAGGTAACCTTAAATGATGGCACGAAGATTCCTGCAAAACTTCTCGGTGGAGATGTTTGGACAGATTTGGCTGTTCTTGAGATTGACGCAGGCAAGATTAAAAAAATCGCTGAATTTGGAAATTCTGATGCCTTAAAGATGGGGGAACCGGTAATGGCGATTGGAAATCCATTAGGTGCCACCTTCTCTGGTTCTGTCACACAAGGGATTATTTCAGGGATTAATCGGACTATACCCGTTGATATTAACCAAGATGGGATTATGGACTGGCAGGCTGAGGTACTGCAAACGGATGCAGCGATTAATCCTGGTAACAGCGGCGGTGCCTTAATTAATATTGCGGGACAACTTATTGGCATTAACTCGATGAAAATTGCTCAAAATGCAGTTGAAGGGATTGGATTATCGATTCCAATTAACTATGCAAGACCCATTATCAATGACCTGGAACAATATGGCGAGGTCAGACGGCCATACATGGGAGTCGACTTAAAATCAGTTGCTGAAATCCCTGGTTATTATCAAGAGGAAGCTTTAAAACTACCAAGGGATATCACCTATGGGGTAGCTCTTCGCCAGGTTGTACCGAATTCACCGGCTGCACAGGCTGGATTACGAGAACTGGATGTTATTGTAGAGATGGATGGCAAAACCATTCATGACGTCATTGATCTTAGAAAGCATTTATATCAAGAGACAAAGATCGGTGACCAAATGGAGATAAAATACTATCGAGAAGGCAAGCTGCAAACGACCAAGATCACATTGGCAGAAGACCAATCATAAAAGGAGGAACAGGAAGGTGTTATCACCTTTCTGTTTTTTTATGGTATAGTGGTTGGTTGAATGATACAGTTTCGAAAGTAAATAATAAGAGAAATAGTTATGCGAGAAGGAGGGGTCCAAATTGATTTATTGCTGTGAGGAACATGTAGATTTGGCACTAGATAGCGTTGTGGATGAGTTTGAAACGTTTCCGGTTTTGTCAAAAGTAACTGGGGATAACTTATCAACAGGATGTGAATATTGCCAAAATAGAGCTGTATATATTGTGGCGAACAAATGATTCCATACAAGATGTGGATAAAAATTGTGGACATGTGGATAACTTCTGTGGATAAGTTGTTTGTAAACTGTTTGTAACATAAAAAAGAGGGTTGTGGATTGTGAATATCTCAATTGTTACGGTTGGTAAATTAAAAGAGAAATATTTAAAAATGGGGATTGACGAATATTTAAAACGATTAAATGCGTATGCGAAAGTGGAAGTCATTGAGGTGGCAGACGAAAAAGCGCCAGAGGAACTAAGTGAATCTGAGATGCTTCAAGTAAAGCAAAAAGAGGGAGATCGAATTTTGGCTAAGATTAGCCAGGATACATATGTAATTGCCCTGGCCATCAATGGAAAAATGCAATCTTCTGAAGAGCTTGCCGATACATTAGACAAACTGGCAACGTACGGGAAAAGTAAGATTGCCTTTATTATCGGCGGATCGTTAGGATTAAGTGATGAAGTATTAAAACGCTCGAACGAACAGCTCTCCTTTTCAAAAATGACCTTCCCCCATCAATTAATGAAGTTGATTCTAGTGGAGCAGATTTATCGAGCCTATCGAATCAATCGTGGTGAACCTTACCATAAGTAAATGAGGTTTTTGAACATAACAAAAAGCTCGCTTCAAAATTAATGAACGAGCTTTTTGTTGTGATTTTCGTTTCTAATGGACCTGAATCCATCCGCTTCTTTTTTCAAGAGTCTTTCATGCTTAAGAAGCCATTCCTTTCTCCATAACCCGCCTGCATAGCCAGTTAATTGTCCATTTGCGCCAATAATTCGGTGACAAGGAATGATGATACTTAATTTGTTTTTACCATTTGCACTACCGACTGCTCTTATGGCCTTTTCATTTTCAATTGAAATGGCAATATCTTTATACGACCATGTTTGTCCGTAAGGTACTTCTTTTAAAGAGTTCCACACTGTTTTTTGAAATGCTGTACCCTCAAATATATAAGGGAATGTAAATTCAGTAAGCTTGCCTTTAAAATACTCATCAAGCTGATCGCGGCAAAGCTTCAAAACCATGGGAGTATCGTCATGTATAACATTTAAGATTTGATCCCGTTCTGGGAATAAGATAGAGTAAATAGCTTCATCTGTTCCCTCTATTTCAATGATTCCGATTGGTGATTTATAATCTATTTTTTGTAGTCTACTCATATAAGGACCTCCAAAGATAAAAGGTAGCATAAGCTTCCCAGCCTTCCCAATTTTCAGCCAACTTTTTCATTTCTTCAACTGTCGGCTTTCTCTCCATACCTAAACGATTCTTTAGGGCATTTTGAAGACCAACATCCCCTATTGGAAAAGAGGTGATGCTATGGAAGCATTTCATCATCACATAATCGGCCGACCATGGTCCGATCCCTCTTATTGCGGTTAATGATTTTACGATTTTTTGATTGTCTTGTTGTAAAAGCAAGGATTCTTTTGTTATCTCCTCGTTTTTCATAGAATTAGCGATTCCTATGATGTATTCAGCCTTCCTACCCGTAAACTGGAGTTTCTTCAGATCCTCCAAATCAATAGAAGCTATTTTTTTATATGAAGGAAATAACCAGAAGGTGTCTCCGTTCACGGTTAGACTTTCTCCAAAGTGCTCAATCAATCTTCTTTTTAGAGTATAAGCAAAGGTTAAGTTGATTTGTTGTCCGATTATCGCCCAGATGAGTGCTTCAAATAAATCCGGAATACACAAAATTCGAAGGCCATAATATTGTTGAGCCATTTTATTTAAGACCTTATCCTTGGCAGCCATTTCATAAAATCCAGCTAAATCACTATCCAAATCAAACCATTCCCAAACATATTCTGCTACTTTTCTGCAGGATTCTTCAGACGGCTGATGATAGGGGAATTCCACTTTTATCATATGATTTTCATATCCTAACTTAACTAAAATGAGTGATTCGTCTATCTTTAGCAATTTATAGATATGCCCGTCCTTCATTTGGTGAAGCAATTCTTGATTAGATCTATTTAAAAAGACTAAACACTCTTGAAAATCAAATTCCTTTGGGGGGATGATTTGAATATAGGTAGAATCCAATTTCCAGTTCACTATCAGGGCTCCTTCCTCATCTTTCGAAACTCACTGGGTGAACAACCTTTTAAATTTCGAAACACTTTGTAAAAATTAGAAGGACTTTGGAAGCCAACATCATAACCGATTTCCAGATTCGTCAAATTGGTGGATTGAAGAAGCTGTACAGCTTTATCGATGCGCACTTTTTCTAAGTAAGTACGCGGAGTCTCTGATGTTTCTTTTTTAAATAGTCGTTCCAGATAAAAAGGACTTAAACCGACTTGTTCCGCAATATCAGTTAGCTTTAAGTTTTGTTTATATTGATTCACTAAGATTCTCGTGATATCTATTACGATTTCACTATGAGGAGAATGTTCAACCTCAGGCTGGCATCTTTTACATGCACGATAACCAGCCTTTTCAACCTCACTGATATTGTGGTAAAACTCCACATTTATTTTTTTAGGTTTTCTAGACCTACAGGAAGGACGGCAGTAGATTTTAGTGGTTTTCACGGCTGTATAAAATAACCCATCATATTTCCGGTCGCATGCAATGATTTTATCCCACATCTCGTCAAATGAAAGATTGATATTTGTCATACGAATCACCTGCCTGCCCTTCTAAACTAATTTTCATATAAATGTGATGTATCTTGCAACTTCCATAATTTAGCCGCATTGTATTCTAACAAAGCGATGATTTTATCTGATAAGGCATTGCCGAAGCTAAAACGTTTCACTCCTAATTCTTTTAGCCTATTACAATTGGTTAGGGTAGGTAAAGATAATATATTTAGTGGTGCCTTTACTTGATTAGCCACTTCTTTAATCTCATGTTCTTTCGTTATTCCTGGCACAAAAACCCCGCTAGCCCCGCTTTCAACATAGGCCATGGCTCGATCGATCGTTTTATTCAATGGGTTTTCCAATTGAAAGTAAGTATCTGTTCTAGCGTTAATATAAAAATCCTTATATCCGTAATTATCCAATGCTGTTCTCATATTTATTAAGAGATTACAATGTTCCTTTATATCTCTTAATCCCTTTCCTTTTTTGAAGGAATCCTCAATATTGATACCAGCAACCCCTACATCTGCCATTCTTAATACATTATTGATAATCGTATCAAAATTTTCACTATATCCTGCTTCAATATCAGCAGATACTGGTAATTTTACACTCTCAGTAATGGTTTTAACAATTCTCAAATTTGCATCAAAATCGATTAATTCTCCATCAGCATATCCTAATGAGTTGGCAATCCCCCAGCTGGTTGTCCCAATTGCCTTAAAACCAGCCTTCTCTAAAGTTAAAGCTGATAAAAGATCCCAGGCATTACCTAAAAATAATATATCCTCAGAAGTGTGGAGATTATTGAATTCCTGAATTACCGACATTTTACTTCCTCCTTATGGTTGGTGTAACTCATTTTATCAAGGAGGTTTGATTCATTTCGTCCTCATTCTTGCTCTTATGGTCTAAAGAGAGAGAATGGATATAGAATAATCTTATTTATATGCGCTACGGTGAACCGTACCATAAATAGAGAAATGGAGCCAGTAGTGAAACGTGGCTCCATTTTCAAACTTAATTTATTCTATTCCTCTTATTTTTAAATAATACGAGCGGTTACGATGCCAGAAATTTGTTTGATTTTTTCCTCTAATGCCGGAATAACATCACCATTGACTTTATTATCAATGTCGATCATCGTATATGCATATTCCCCTCGGCTTCTATTGACCATATCCGCAATGTTTAATTGATAACTAGAAATAGCAGATGTAATCTGTCCGACCATGTTTGGAACATTGTGGTGAAATGCCAATACTCGCTGCTTTCCTGTATAAGGAAGGTAAGTATTTGGGAAATTCACTGAGTTTTTGATATTCCCTGTTTCTAAAAATTCCTTCACCTGACGAGCGGCCATGATTGCACAATTTTCCTCTGATTCTTGTGAAGAGGCACCTAGGTGTGGAATGGGAATGGTATTTTTCATTTTCAGCACATTTTCATTCGGGAAATCTGTAATATACTTCCCAACTATTCCGCTTTCGAGAGCTGCGGCCATGTCTTTTTCATTTACAAGCTCACCACGTGAGAAGTTTAAAATATGAACACCCTGCTTCATTATGCTGAATGTTGCTTTGTTGAACATTTCTCTTGTATTCTCGGTAAACGGTACGTGTACAGTAATATAATCAGATTCTGAGAACAACTGTTCAATTGTTATTGCACGCTGTACATTGCGTGACAAATTCCAAGCCGTATCGACTGAGATAAACGGGTCAAACCCGATCACATCCATATCTAAATCTAGCGCATCATTCGCTACAAGGGCACCAATTGCTCCTAAACCAATGACACCTAACGTTTTACCTTTGATTTCTTTTCCTACAAACTGTTTTTTCCCAGCTTCCACTAGCTTTGGAATTTGGTCACCTTCACCATCCAATGCTTTTACCCAAGCAATACCGTCAAAAAGGTTGCGCGAAGAAGATATTAATGTAGTCAGCACCATTTCTTTTACTGCATTGGCGTTCGCTCCAGGAGTATTAAATACAACGATACCTTGCTCTGTACATTTTTCAATCGGTATATTATTCACACCTGCTCCAGCTCTTGCAATTGCCTTTAAATTATTTCCGATTTCTACTGAGTGCATATTAAAGCTGCGAACAAGGATTGCATCCGGATTTTCGCTGCCGTTGTCAATCTGGAAATTGCCCTTATTGAATACCTTTAGTCCCGTTTCTGCAATATTATTAAGTGTCTTGATAGATTTCACTTTTTCTAAAGTGATTGTGCTCATGATTTCCCTCCTGATTTTTGCCTTAATAAACAGAAAGAGGTAAGGGAAATAATTCCCTTACCTCTGCCCAGGCGAACGGCTGCGACACCACGTGCTCCCTCGCGGTTATCCGCGTTTCGCCAGTTACACATGGTCTTTTTAATTTATTTAAATATTATCATAATTCTCCTTATTTATCTACCGAAACAAGTGAAAATAATGTGAACCATTGAAAATGAAATTAATTATTCATTTGAAACCTTTAATGTTCTAAATTTGAACATCAAAAGTTTCAGCTATGCCAAAGCTTTTTGGAGGAATTATATGCTAAAGGATACTGTATTGTTACACTATTTTTTCGTCAATTCCCCATACCTTCCGCAGTTCGGTTGGTATGAGAAATGGGGTATATTTATAATCGGTCATAGCAAGTGACTGGCGCTTAATTAATGCTAACCCAAGCCGATTGACCATACTTCCTAAAAAGCCCGTATAGTCAGAATCAAGGAAATAACCCATTAGCTCTTTGTATTTCATAAGGTCTTGCCAATTAGAATGTGGAATTTTCATCCAATCTGCTATTTGATCCCCTACGGTTTCTCGTATTAGAGCAGGGATTATGTTGTCAAACATCTGACCGGGAATGAGGTCTGCATGAAACTCAAGTAAAGCACAGGACATCTGAACACCTTCAGGAGATGGTCCATGATGTCTTTTTTTAATCATTTTCTCCAATTGAATTGCTTCTTCCATGGTTTCTGGGATAATATCCTTCCGAACTCCCAGCATGATTCCGACGTTTTTCCAAAAGTACAGGTAATCTTCCGCCTGTTTTTCCGTTACTTTCATACCTAAATGGCGAAGCCCATCTATGATGACAATGGAAAAGGTCAATAGAGTACCAAGCAGATCCTCCTGACAGATGGGGATGCCATTTTCTTCTTCATCCCATCTTCCGGTCTTTTGAACCAGATACCGAATCGCTGAATGCATTAAACGGACTTTTTGTATGGATTTGATACCTTGTCCCCCGGCTTCAAGTCCGCCTGGCGCCATGACTTGAAGAACAAATTGTCCTGTCTCTGCTATCCTGCGGTATGCATTTTGACCTAAACGATAACTAAATGTAAGGACCTTTACACCTTTACGTGCTGCGTAACAATTCACAAGTGAGGATGTTGATAATAAGAAGGTGATGGCAATGCCATGTTCTCGAAATAAATCAGTTGCGTTTCTTATTCTGTCCAAGTCCATGCCTTCTGGGCAATAAGCTGTATCCTTGAGCCAAAATTCTATGGTATCTGGCAGATCATCCGGATACTCTTGGTCATTGTACAGTAATTGCTTCAACAAATTATTTACGGAGCCAACCTGACTGTTCTTGAACATTTCTTCAATTATTCGGTCCGGTACTGGATCGCCTTCCATCCGTAAGTTCTCCAAAAACTCGTCTGTATATAACATCTCTTTCCCCCTCACACTATTCCCTGATAGATTAAAAGACTAAATATTTTATATATATTCCTACTAATATGAAAACATGTTGGATGATAACCAAGTGTGTCACGGGTGAACTCTATCATTTTGATATCCGAGTGTAATAAGGCTTTCTGTTTTCAGCTTGTCTACGACTTCGCATATTTCGTCATCAACCTCATGACACCTA
Organism: Neobacillus sp. NPDC093182; assembly: GCF_044754045.1. Taxonomy (NCBI): domain Bacteria; kingdom Bacillati; phylum Bacillota; class Bacilli; order Caryophanales; family Bacillaceae; genus Neobacillus; species Neobacillus sp. NPDC093182. The sequence goes on along the minus strand of NZ_JBIVOI010000004.1, from coordinate 288,652 downwards.
TTGAGGATTGCCTCTTCCGGTTCATTATTAATTACTACTATTGAAATTTTCATACCCAACACCTACGAAAATTCAAAATAACGCTTTTCCTAATTTTATCAAAACGCTTCTATTAATAAAATTGCAATTGTTCAAATTTTGTAAGAACTTCTGGTTATACAGGTGCGGTGAACCCTACCATAAATAGGGACAATTATCTTTACAATTTTATGAAGAGAACCGCTGCTAAAATGAGATACAAATCATTACTTCTCTTATAGTCTAATCAGGGAGTGATAGTTGATTAATGAGCGGAAATTAGTTTATAGTTTATTTGTTATTAAAATTGAGTAGGCCAAAAGTTTATTTAAAGGTGTGTAAGATAATGAGTATTAAACCGGAGGATCTTCAAAAAACCAAGCGGCCATTATTTGCGGTTGTTTATGATAAATTATATAAACTTATTATGGATGGAACCTTTCCACCTGACAGCAGGCTGCCTACAGAACCGGAATTGGCCAAGCTTTTTGGCGTCAGTCGGATGACACTGCGGAATGCATTATCACGATTGCAGGAAGATGGCTTGGTTAAAAATATCCATGGAAAAGGAAATTTTATTACAAAATTTCATCATAATAAAAACATGATTGGCCTAGAAAAGCTGGGAAACCCCTTATATAAATGCTTCTCAGGAAAAATTGATCATGTGGAACTGCATTTTCGAATTGAACTAATAAGTGATTACGCCAAGCAAGTTTTAAATCGGAATATGACCGCCGTTGTTGCCATTGATCGTTGGTATAAAAGGAATGAACAAGCGGTAGCTTATGCTTTTACGATCATGGCAATTGAAGCTGTATCGGAATTAAATTTAGATTTACAAGATGAACAACAATTATTGGATATGATAGACAATAAAGTATACGAGCTTGCAAATTCTGCAACGATTGAGCTTAAACGTTCCGATTCCATCCCCTCACTAAAATATCAGATACTTAACGAGGAAGATTGTGATTTAATAGTTGAAAGTGTATATATAAGTGATAAATATCCTGTTGTTTATAATAAATACTATATTCCGAAAGAATCTAGCCAAATAACGATTAATGCAGCCAAATAGAGTCAGTGGAAAAGGTAATTGTAAGCATGGTTTCTTTAAAGAAGGAGCAATTTCTCATCAAAATCAGGATGGGAAATTGCTTTTTTTGTTATAAAAAAAAGACATATTTTAAATAAAAAGATAGTTGTGAACCAAATGATAGTATGTTATTCTTTTAATTATTCTAATGTATACAAGTTTTTATACAACTATACAATGTTATGTAATTTTGGATGAATTTTATACAACAGAATGAAAGCGGAAACAAGGTGAATTCTTTCGCTTGGGAAAACTACCTACTAATCAGGATAAAAAGGAGAGAATACAGATGAATACAAACGGACAAAAAGAAACCGCGCATATCAAACCTAATGGAGTGGAGATTGCTGAAACAATACTTTTACCAGGGGATCCATTAAGAGCAAAATTCATAGCTGAAACTTATTTGGAGGATGCAGTCCAATTCAATTCTGTCCGCAATATGTTTGGATACACGGGAACTTATAAAGGAAAAAAAATATCCGTTATGGGAACAGGTATGGGTATGCCGAGTATGAGCCTTTATTCTTGGGAGCTGATCCATGTATTTGGTGTGAAAAACTTGATTCGCATTGGTACTTGCGGCGCGATGCAGGATCATATGAACTTATATGATATTGTTTTTGCCATGGGGGCTTCAACGGATTCGCGTTACGTACATCAGTACAATCTCCCAGGACAATTTTCCAACATTGCCTCCTTCGCATTATTGGAAAAAGCGAAAAAGGTAGCTGATCAAAAAGAACTTCCCGTTCATGTTGGTAATGTCCTGACAAGTGATATTTTTTATAACGCAGATGAAACAGCTGTTGAAAAATGGCGTAAAATGGGGATTCTATGTGCGGAAATGGAGACGGCCGGTCTTTATATGAATGCAGCTTATGCAGGAGTTAACGCGCTTACGATTTTAACGGTAAGTGATCATATGATTCGACATGAACAAACGACACCGGAAGAACGACAAGTTGCCTTTACGAATATGATGGAAATCGCTTTGGAGCTTGCTTAAGCGCATGACTTTGGGCATTTGAGTACAACACGAGGTAAAGATGTCATTACAAGCGAAGCTGTAAAATCGTGATCAAATGCCAAATTTATTTGATATCGGATTTGACAAAAAAGAGAGGAAAGCCGCCATGACAACATTAAGTGCAAATGCGAGCATGACAGAAACTCAGGAATATAGTGTTAAGAAAGCTGTACCAGTAATGCTTCTGTTATTTCTATTATGTTTAATCATTGATAATTCGTTTAAAATTATTTCTACCGATATGGCAAAGGATTTTCATATTTCTGCAACAACAGTAAGCTGGCAGGCAACCTTAGCCGGGCTAGTAATTGGAATTGGAGCAGTGGTCTACGCTGCTTTGGCGGATTCCATTAGTATTAGAAAGCTTTTAAGCATCGGGATTATTTTAATTTGTGTTGGCTCAGTAATGGGTTACCTTTTTCAACATTCATTTTTACTAGTAGTTGTTTCTCGAATCATCCAAACAGCAGGCTTGGCTTCAGCTGAAACCTTATATGTTATTTTTGTAACCAAACATTTGCCTGTACATGAACAAAAAAAGTTTTTGGGGTTAAGTACAAGCAGCTTTGCTTTATCACAGGTTATTGGGGCATTAACAGGTGGCTATGTTTCTACTTATTTTCATTGGACAACTCTTTTTCTAGTTCCTTTAATAACTCTCTTCACCCTTCCATTTATTCTAAAATATCTTCCTAAGGAAGAGACAAAAAACAGTCATGTTGATGTATTAGGATTATTTCTAGTTGCAGGCATTGCAGCATTCCTGCTGCTATATATTACCGATTTCAATTGGGTTTATCTTTTAGCGTTTGTCGTGGCGGGTGCTTTATTTCTTGCTTATATCAGCAAGAATTCAAGAGCATTCATTGGTATAGCATTTTTTCAAAATAGGCAGTTTATTTCTTTACTCGGAGTCGCTTTCGTGATTTATTCTGTCCAATTAGCGTATATTTTCTTGTTTCCGTTTTTGCTAGAAAAGCTTTATGGCCTAAAGCTTGATACGATTTCGCTATTGTTGATTCCGGCTTATCTATTGGCTGCGATAGTAGGAGCACTTTCTGGGAAAATTGCAAAGGTACTGGGAAGCAGACAATGTATCACGATAGCCATGGCTGGAATTATCGGCAGTTTGTTGCTGGGGGGTCTCTTTGTAAAAACCTCTGTCATTATCTTTGTAATATCAATGATTATATTTTCAAGTTCGTTCGCGTTCATGTACGCACCAATGCTCGATTCTTGTATTGGCACAATTGGAAAAGATAAATCAGGGACAGCTATTGGATTTTATAATTTGACGCTAAATGTCGCTATGTCTATCGGAATTGCCTATACAGCCGCGATGATGGACTCTTCCGCAATGCGGTCCAATATCCTAGGGATTTTAAGCAATCCGGAGGCTTCCATGTATAGTAATATCCTTTTTGTTCTCGTACTCATTACCGCTTTCAGCCTATTCCTGTACTGGATATTAGTTGGGCGAAAAGTAAAAATGACGGTTCGGGATATGTAGAAATGGCTCCAGGTAAAATAAAATACCTGAACCGAATAAATACCATAAATAGCAATTAAAATTTGAGCCTCTCATTTGGTAAAGAGAGGCTCTTTAAAATATTTAATAAAGGATATCTTCGTTTGAATTGTGCACGTTAGATATTTCAAAAATAGAATTGTCAGTAATATACAGGTTGACGGATTTCGACAAAATACTGTACTATATTACTATAATTAAATAAGACCTCACTTTTTTACTGTGAGGTAGAGGCGCGATATTTAACAGTCCTTAGTGGAGTTTGAGAAGCAGTGATGCTAAGGAGAAGGAAATGTTGCCGAAGTTTGTAATATTCTCAAGTCATTACATGCTGGGTCTGTAGTTAAGAGCTGCAGGACTGTCTCAATAAACTTTCCGGTTTATTGAGTTGTGCTATCTCATTTGGGATAAAAGAGGGGACTTAAGGTAACTATGCATACTGCGGCCTGAGTTTATCTCAGGCCGTTTTTTGTCTTTAGTAAACTATAAAAAACAGGGAGAGAGACATCATGAAAAATAAGTTTAAGATAGTTATAGTTTTATTGGTTTCAGCGATTCTTCTATTAGCAGGTTGTGGAACAAGTAAGAGTTCTGGTTCTGGATCATCAGAGGATAATACGTTTAAGGTTGGCCTTGAAGCGGGATATGCTCCGTTTAACTGGACTCAAAACGATGATTCCAACGGCGGTGTTAAAATCGATGGCTCTGCAGAATATGCAGGCGGATATGATGTGGAAATTGCTAAAAAGGTAGCTGAAGGTTTAGGAAAAGAATTAGTGATTGTTAAAACAGAATGGGATGGACTTGTACCAGCTTTAACATCAGGTAAAATTGATGCCATCATCGCAGGTATGTCACCGACAGCAGAACGTAAAGAAACAATCGATTTTTCGGATAATTACTATACATCAAATTTAGTGATGGTTGTGAAAAAAGGCAGCAAGTACGAAGATGCTGCTTCTATCCAAGATTTCAAAGGAGCAAAAGTTACAGCTCAATTAAATACGTTCCACTATTCAGTGATTGATCAAATTGAAGGTGTAGACAAGAAAACCGCGATGGACAACTTCCCTGCAATGAGAGTAGCTCTTGAATCAGGAATTATTGATGGCTACGTTTCAGAACGCCCAGAAGGAGTTAGTGCCTCAGCTGCAAATGAAAACTATGTAATGGTTGAATTTGAAGAAGGATTTAAAACATCAGCAGATGATACGGCAATCGCTGTGGGCCTTGAAAAAGGCAGTGACGTAAAGGATAAAATCAATGAAATTTTAGCAGGTATCTCAGAAGAAGAACGTACGAGCATTATGGATACTGCAATTAAGAATCAACCAGCAGCAAAATAATTTTTAAGGAAGCCGGCTGTATTTTATCGTACAGTCGGTTTTATAAGTAAAGGAGGATAAAAGATGAGTCTTGAGTGGGTCGTTAAAATAATCTCGGAAAACTGGCCTATGTTCCTTCGTGGTGCTGGGTTAACACTTTTGATTGCTCTTATTGGGACGGTTTTGGGAGCAATGATTGGATTATTAGCAGGGGTAATTCGAACAATTCCAGTACCTGAACGTGGAGCGAAAAAGGTATTTTTAAGAGTAATTAATACAATCCTAACTATCTATATTGAATTCTTCCGTGGAACACCGATGATTGTACAAGCGATGGTTATTTATTATGGTTCTGCGTTAGCATTTGGTATCGATATGAACGTGTTTGCAGCTGCAATTATTGTTGTATCGATTAATACAGGGGCCTATATGGCGGAAATTGTTCGCGGCGGGATTGTTTCGATTGATAAAGGTCAGTTCGAAGCAGCTCATGCGATCGGAATGACACATGTGCAAACGATGTGGAATGTGGTGCTGCCACAGGTTATTCGAAATATTCTACCGGCAACAGGAAATCAATTTGTTATTAATATTAAAGATACGTCCGTTCTGAATGTTATTTCCGTTACAGAATTATATTTTGTTACGAAATCGATTTCAGGTAATAACTTTAGATATTTTGAATCCTTTTTCGTAGCATGTATGATTTATTTTGTGATGACTTTTATTGTAACAAGAATATTGCTATACCTTGAAAAGAAATTAGATGGATCTGACAACTATACGATGATTGGAAACGATAATCAAAAATAATAAGAGAAGGAGGAGAGAATTTGGAAAAGATTATTGATATTCAACATTTAAATAAATCCTTCGGAACGCATGAAGTATTAAAAGACATTAATTTTTCGGTGAATAAGGGAGAAGTAGTTTCTATTATCGGTTCCTCAGGATCTGGTAAATCAACTCTTCTTCGTTGTATTAATCTATTAGAAAAACCAAGCGGCGGGCAGATTATTTATCATGGTGAAAATATTCTGGATGACAAGCATGATGCAGTTGATTATCGGAAGCATTTAGGTATGGTGTTCCAACAATTTAACCTATTTAATAACCACAATGTTCTTAATAATTGTGTGGTGGGACAAGTAAAAGTATTAAAACGTTCCAAGGAAGAAGCGGAAAAAGTAGCGATGAAGTACTTGAAGGTTGTTGGTATGGACAAATATATTAATGCGAAGCCGAAGCAGTTATCCGGCGGCCAAAAGCAGCGCGTAGCGATTGCAAGAGCACTTTCCATGGAACCAGATGTGATGTTATTTGATGAACCAACATCCGCTCTCGATCCAGAAATGGTCGGAGAGGTTCTAAAAGTCATGAAGGAACTAGCTGAATCAGGTCTTACGATGTTAATCGTAACGCATGAAATGGAATTTGCAAGAGAAGTATCTGATCGAGTTGTATTTATGGATAAGGGAGTTATTGCAGAAGAAGGAAGTCCAGAGCAAATTTTCAATAATCCAACACAAGATCGTACAAGGGAATTCCTAAAACGTACTTTAAAATAATCAAGTAATTGAGTCAAAGAGATGGAGTCAGGTTGAAACTTGGCTCCATTTTTTTGTGTGAATTTACTGAGTTTTGCTTATGTTCCCTGTTTAATGGATGACGTTTCCAGTGAACTCAAGTATAATCTTAAAATAAAAGGCTAATAGGACGTGAGTATAGGTTGAAAACGGTAACAATAGAAAGCTTGGTCCAAAGGTTCTCATTGAAAGTATTGGCTGGAGAAAACCACCTGAAGAAGATTATTACACAGCCGCGGGTGCATCGTCCGGGATTAGAATTTGTAGGTCATTTTGACTTTTTCCCAACAGAACAAGTTCAAATTTTAGGAAAAAAGGAAATTACCTATTTACATAAGTTAAGTAAAGAAGAACGTAAAATTCGGATCGGAAATATTGTCCACTATCATCCTCCATGTTTTATTGTAACGGCTGGGGAAGAAGGACTTACCTATTTAATTCACCATTGTACAGAGCAGGGTATCCCCTTGTTGGTAACAAAACAGCCAGAGACAACATCAGAGTTTATCCCAAAATTGGATGCGTTTTTGGTGAAGGAATTAGCACCAGAGATTTCTATTCATGGCGTTTGTATGAATGTATCAGGCATTGGGATCTTACTTCGTGGAAATTCGGGGGTTGGAAAAAGTGAGACGGCCCACACATTAATTCGCCGCGGGCATCGGCTGGTATCTGATGATATCGTTGTCCTAAAGAAACTGAGTACGCAAACCATTCTGGGTACTCATGATGGGAAAACAAAGGAATTTTTGGCGCTCCGTAGTATAGGATTGCTAAATGTTGTCCGCTTATATGGCCGTAAGGCATTTCAGGACGAAACACGAATTTCCCTTGATATTCATTTAACGAAGTGGGAAAAGGACGCCTTATATAATGATTTAGAACAGGAATATCATTACACCGACTATATGGGTGTTAAAATCCCTTCAATGGAAATCCAACTGCAGCCTGGACGTGATGTGGCTGGTTTAATCGAGGCAGCGGCCAACAACTGGTACTTAAAGCAGCAAGGATACAGCGCAGTAGAAGAATTCATGAGCCGGGTTGAGGCTGATATTATGAAACCGCATAGGGATTAACCTTTAAGATTCGTTTTAATTAATATAAAGAAGACGCTCCCATTGGAGCGTCTCAGATTGTAGACAAAAGGCACCCGAATGAGCCGATTCGGGTGCCTTTTGTCTACAATCTGAAGAGAGGGAGAAATACCAATTGGTATTTCTCCCTCTCTTCTTTTTAAAGTGAAAGATTTTTACTCTTCCCCTACATCTGCCCATTTATATTCGTATGTTGCCCCAAATGGGTTCACGAACACGCCTTGAACTCTTGGAGAAATCAATTGTGCTCTAGAAGATTGATAAACAGGTGCAATTGGTGCATCCTCAAATAGCACTTTTTCAGCCTCTAAGAAATTGTTATAACGTGCCACATTATCTGTAGCAAGCTTTGAAGCTGTATCAAAAACTAATTGGTCATATACCGGGCTGGAGTATCCTGTCCAGTTGTTTCCGCTATCCGTAGTCCATAAGTTCATGAAAGTAAACGGATCTAAGAAGTCAGGGCCCCATCTAGAAAGTTGAAGCTCATATTGCATATTTGAATCTAAATCAAGTCGCTGTTCTTTTGGAACTTGTTTAATGTTAATCTTTAATCCTTCTAAATTCGTTGAAAGCTGGTTTGCAACATATTCAACTAATAATTTAGTTGTTTTATCATCATCAGCTAAGAACTCAAGTTCAACACTATCAGTACCTAGCTCATCCAGTCCTTTTGCCCAAAATTCTTTTGCCGCTTCAAGGTCATACTTAACTAGGTCACCGCTGACTTTACGGAAATCCTCACCAGTTTCAGGCATTGGTGTAAAGTCTTTTGGAACCAAACCATTTGCAACGATGGATCCGTTGTTTAAAATTTCGTTTACTAGGCCTTCTTTGTCAAATGCTCTGCTAAGTGCCAAACGAATATTCTTATTTGCCAGCGCATCAGATGTTGTTTGGTTAAATTTTAGGAAGTATACAAATGTATCTGCTGAAACCAAATAATCATCACCAGTAGAGTATTGGTCAACTAGGTCAGATGTTAAATCCATACGGTCAACCGTACCTTCTTCATATAAATCCAAAGCAGTTTGTGGATCTTTTACGACTTTGAATGTCAGTTTATCCATTTTTACTGTATTTGCATCCCAATAATCTTTATTCTTCACAAGTTCCCAAGTGTCGCTTGTGCTAGACCAATTAGCAATGGTGTAAGGACCGTTTGCTAATAAGTTTTCTGTGCTAGTTGCGAAACTATCTCCCTTTTCCTCGACAAACTTTTTGTTTAATGGAAGGAAAGTTCCAAATGTAGTTAATGTTTCAAAGTATGGTGTTGGATTTTCTAATTGAACGATAAGAGTAAAATCACCTTCTGCTTTTACTCCAAGCTCCTCTACTGCTAGTTCACCTTTGCTTATAGCAGCAGCATTTTTGATTACGCCATTCATCATATACGGACCATATTCTGATGCAGTATCTGGATTAACAGCACGCTGCCATGAATACACGAAATCATGAGCTGTTACTGGGTCCCCATTTGACCATTTAGCGTCCTCTCTTAATGTAAAGGTCCAAGTCAGACCATCGTCACTTACTTTATGCTCGGTAGCAATCCCCGGAGTGGGTTGTGTTTTTTCATCTAATCGATATAAACCTTCCATAGTAGCAGCTAAATAGATAAAGGAAGATTCATCTGTAGCTAACGATGGATCCATTGAAGGAATAGCTTCTGGGTTTAAAAAGTTCAGTACTTTTTCCCCTGTTTCCTCCTCTTTTGTATCTGTACCTGCAGGTTCCTTTGGCTCATCGCCGGAACACGCTGCTAGTACACTTAGCAATAAACCAAATGTTAACAGCAATAACCAATGTTTGACCTTCATTCGTTTTTCCCCCTAATTAGATTTTAATTCTGAATATTATCTATCTACTGAAAATTGGGACTCTAAGACTGATTATACTCATTAACTTGTTTACTTGTAAAGTTTTGGGGTAATTTTAGAAGTTATTTTTTGTAAATCTCTTTTTCTATTAAGTTACAAAAATAGCTTCAATTTATTACGATTGATTATTTTCGATATATCGATTAAAATTATCGATATAAATGAGGAGGGATAAAATGAAAAGACGAAGAGGGTTTGTTCAAGTAGCTATTTTGCATTTGTTGAAAGAAGAATCCATGCACGGTTATCAAATCATGAAGGAGCTGGAGGAACGGTCAAATGGTGCTTATTCCGCCAGTGCTGGAACGGTATATCCCGCACTTCAAGAATTATTGGATCAAAATTTAATTGAACTAGATGCCGGGTCGGATAAAAAAATTTATACCATCAATGAGAATGGCAAAAAACGCTTAGAGGAAACTGCCAAACATAAAGAAGGCGATTTCTGGCTTGAGTGGAAAGAGAGAATGATGTGGAAGAACTCAGACGAGTCTGTTCAATTAAGGGCAGCATTAGAACGGTGGGAAACGGAAGTTAGAAAAGCTATGAAACAATCGCGGGGTAACCCAGAAAGAGTAGTTGAATTAATCGCCTTTATCGATGAAATGACTGACCGTTTAAAAAAGAAATAAGGGGAATGCCATGAAAAAATTACTGCATTATAGTAAGCCATACAGATTTTTTGCCATTTTAGCACCAGTCTTAATGTGTATTGAAGTCATGATGGATCTCCTGCAGCCAACCATCATGCAGAAGATGATTGATACTGGCATTGCCAATCAAGATAATGGGTATGTCATCAAGCTGGGTTTTATGATGCTTCTAAGCGCGGTTGTTGGATTAATAGGAGGGGCAGGATGTTCTATTTACGCTGCAAAAGCGGCTGTTCACGTTGCTGCGGATATTCGTCGAGATGTGTTTAAAAAGGTCGAACAATTTTCGAGTCATAATACAGATTCATTTGGTACCGGAAAATTAATTACCATTACAACCAGCGATATTGAGACACTAAAACAGGCTGTTATCATGACATTACGTATGTTTGTACGGGGACCTTTATTATTTATAGGATCTGTTGTGATTGTTTGGTTTACGGCCCGAGAACTATTTCCTGTGCTGCTTGTATCTATCCCTATTCTGATTGCCTGTATCTATCTATTTTCAGTAAAGTCAGGAAAGCTTTTTTTGAACGTGCAAAAAGCTATGGATCAGGTGAATACAAAGCTTCAAGAGATGTTATCGGGTATTCGAGTGATCAAGGCATTTGATCGCAATGATTATGAAAAGAACCATTTTAAAAACGTTAATCATTTGTTAATGAAACAGAATATGAGCGCAGAACAATTTATTTTAACGCTAATGCCTATCATGATGTTTATCGTTAATATAGGGGTGATTGCAGGACTCTGGATGGGTGTTATTAAAGTAAATGAAGGTACCCTTCAAATTGGGGTCATTTTAGCCTTTATTAATTACTTAAACATTATGATGAATGGATTAATGAGCAGCAGTCATGTATTAATGCAAATTGCTCGTTCGTTTACTTCAGCTGAGCGAATTAACCAGGTTCTTGAGTCAGAAATTGATATTACGGAACCTGAACAGCCGGTCTCTGTTCCTGATTTAAGAGGTGAAGTGGAATTTAGAGATGTGAATTTTAGCTACAGTAAAAATGGGAATTATGTGATTCAAAACATATCATTTAAAGCGAAGGCTGGGCAGACAATAGGGATTATAGGTTCAACGGGAAGCGGGAAATCAACCCTTGTTAAACTGATTCCGCGCCTATATGATCCAGAGTCCGGAGCTATTCTTATTGATGGGGTTAATGTAAAGGATATGCCGCTTGAAAAACTTCGTACTGCGATTGGGTTTGTCCCACAAAAGGCCACTTTGTTTTCAGGCACCATCGGGGATAATCTGCGTTTTGGGAAAGACGAAGCAACAAAGAATGACTTAGAACAGGCTGCCGGGTCAGCCGCTGCTAGTGAATTTATTGACAGGTTTGAAGATGGATTTGCACATCCCCTTTTGCAAGGAGCCACAAATTTATCAGGAGGCCAAAGACAGCGGTTAGCCATGGCGCGTGCCTTTATTCGAGAAGCGAATATTTTGATTCTAGATGATTCCACTTCTGCCATTGATGCTTTGTCAGAAGCAATGGTACAACAGGCATTAAAACAAACCTGCTCCCAAACGACCGTTTTTATTATTTCATCAAAGATATCCTCCATTAGGGATGCAGATCAAATATTTGTCATGAAAGACGGACAAATAGAAGCAAGTGGCAGCCATGAAGAATTACTAATCAATAGTAAAGTGTATAGAGATATATATGCTTCACAGAGTGGATTGGAGGTCGTAAATGGATGAGTAAATCTGAGACACAACCCAATCCTAATTTTATGAATAAAGTACGTGGTCCGAGAGGGTTAAGCGGACCAGTTGTAAAGGCAAATGATTGGAAGGGAACGATAAAACGAATCTGGCTGTATATGGAGAAGCAAAAGGCAGTATTAATTGCTTCCATTCTATTTGTCTTTATTTCCACGTTATTGGGTCTTTTGGGACCATATATGATTGGGATTATCATTGATGAATACATCATTCCAAAGGATATTGCTGGAACGCTTAGAAATTTGGTTTTCCTGGGGCTTGTTTATGTGGCAGCTGCATTGTTTACGTGGCTGCAATCTTTTATGATGGTCCGGGTCTCCATTCAAACGATACGGAATTTACGGCAGGATTTATTTGATAAGTTTCAAACTCTATCTTTACGATTTTTTGATAAACGGACACATGGCGATCTAATGAGCAGGGTCACAAATGATATTGATAGTTTGAATAGTGCCCTAAGTCAAAGTATCATACAAATCTTCTCGTCGATTCTAATGCTTTTAGGCGTGACGATTGCGATGTTTTCGCTTAATTGGCTATTGGCTATTGTGGCGCTGTTAGTGATTCCCTTAATCACCTTTACTACCAAAAAGTTAATTACCTATAGCAGCAGTCATTTTATTAAAAGGCAGCGAGATTTAGGAGAACTAAACGGATTTATCGAAGAATCAATTACAGGAAACGAAGTGGTAACACTTTTTGGAAAAGAAGAAAAAATGAATCGGCAATTTTCTGAAATAAATGAACGTCTGCGTCAATCAGCCATGGATGCTGACACGGTTTCTGGATATCTTGGTCCCGTTAATAACTTTATTAATAATTTAGGACTTTGTTTTATTATTGCAATTGGAGCAGTTATGACGGTACAGGAATTAGCGTCTGTCGGAATAATTGCCGCCTTTGTGACATACTCCCGTCAATTCTTTAGACCGATCGCACAGCTTTCGAATTTATTAAATATGTTCCAAGCGGCTATAGCCGGCGCAGAGCGGGTATTTGAAATCATGGATGAGACGCCTGATTTACTAGATAAAGAAAATGCGATTTTTGTAGAATCATTTGAAGGTAATGTTGAATTTTCCCATGTTCATTTTGGCTATGAGGAAGGCAAACCAATCTTGAAAAATGTCGATTTTCAGGTTAAATCAGGTGAGAAAATTGCACTTGTGGGTCCAACCGGCTCCGGGAAGACAACGATTATTAATTTATTGATGAGGTTCTACGATGTGAGTGCCGGCGAGATAAAACTCGATGGCAGAGATATTCGTGATTATCAAATAAGCGGGCTTCGGAAAAAGGTCGGAGTTGTGCTTCAAGACACGTTCTTGTTTTCAGGAACCATTATGGAAAATATCCGTTACGGCCGTTTAGAGGCAACAGATGAGGATGTCATATCAGCTGCAAAAATGGCATCTGCACATCGTTTCATTAAACTTTTACCTGAAGGCTATCATACACCTATTACATCTGGCGGATACAATCTAAGTCAGGGGCAGCGGCAATTACTAGCGATTGCAAGAGCCATTTTAGCAGATTCAGATATTCTGATTCTTGATGAAGCAACATCTAGTATTGATACGAATACTGAGATAGAAATTCAAAAGGGAATCAATTCATTAACGGAGGGCAGAACAAGCTTTGTTATTGCCCACCGCTTGAAAACAATCGAAAATGCTGACCGGATTTTGGTCATTAATCAAGGGGAAATCTTAGAATCTGGAACTCATCAAGAACTGCTGCAGAAAAAGGGATTTTATTTTAAGATGTATGAAAGTCAGTTCAAAATTTAATGGAAACAGAGGTTTAATAAAAGGGGGAAAATACCAAATGTCTCCCTTTTTGTATTTGCAAAAAAGGAGGAATTTTGTCAATAAAAGAAGAAAAGTATTTTGATAATTTTCAATTTTTAATCTTTAATTATTTCCATATAGTTAGTATGATGAATACGTCTACGAAGAATAAGGAGGAAAAAACATGGACCAAGGCTTTAACTTTTATGACATGTGGAAGGATTATTATTCACAAAGCAGTAAATTGTTTGATGAAAAAGTCAGCAAGGATTTCCCGTCTGAAGGGATGGGACAAATTTTGGAGATGAATCTCCAATTTAAAAAGATGATTGACGAATCAACATTGAAGTACCTAGAGTTTATCAACGTACCATCACGTAATGACATTGCTAACCTTTCATCATTGATTGTGAATGTAGATGCGAAGGTTGATGATTTAGAAGAAAGATTAGAAGAGAAGTTAGATCAGGACGGGATTCAGGGATCCTTTAGTAAGGAATTGTCGAATTTAAAAAAGGATATGAAGAGTTTAGATAATAAATTGAATCAAATTCTTACCTTGTTAAAATCACAAGAAGTAACAAAATAGAAACGCATTACCTAAATGAGAAGATCTATAAAAAGTTAAAATCGAGAGGGTGGCTAAAATGGCAAGTTTAAAGGATAAAGTAGCAATCGTAACAGGAGGAAGCAGAGGAATCGGTGCAGCTATTGCATTGGAACTGGCTAAAAATGGAGCGAAGGTTGTCATCAACTATAATATCCGTAAAGAACTAGCGGATAAAGTTGTCGCTGAAATAAATGAATTTGGCGGAGATGCCTACGCAGTTCAAGCAGATGTTTCAGAAAGTAATGAAGCAAAATACCTTGTACATGAAACGATCAAGCATTATGGCAGATTAGACATTTTGGTTAATAATGCGGGGATTACCAGAGACAGCACTTTTAAAAAGTTGAACGAAGAAGATTGGAGAAAAGTAATTGATGTTAACTTGAACAGTGTTTACAACAATACATCTGCAGCTTTACCATATCTTCTTGAATCAGATGCAGGGCGAATCATTAACATTTCATCCATTATTGGACAAGCTGGGGGATTTGGCCAAACGAACTATGCTGCAGCAAAAGCTGGTCTAATTGGATACACTAAATCTCTCGCTCTTGAACTGGCAAAAAGTAATGTAACCGTTAATGCGATCTGCCCAGGATTTATTGGAACGGAAATGGTCCAAGCCATTCCTGAAAAAGTGCTAGCAGGAATTGTCGAAAAAGTTCCTCAAAAACGTCTAGGTAAACCAGAAGAAATTGCTCGTGGTGTTGTTTTCCTATGTAAAGATGGTGACTATATTACTGGACAGCAGTTAAATATTAACGGCGGACTTTACATGTAATTGTCATGAAGGTTCGGATTTATTAATAAATTGATAGAGTAAATAAATCATGTAAGGAGTGAACAGTCATTAGCGTACTGATGCCAACAGATTGGAATGAGTTGATCGAATTTACACCGCAGCAATATAAAGAGATGTTTCAACGTGCAGTTAGGGCAAATCAAGTGCTGACCACCGATGCCGAACCGCAAGTAGGACCTACTCCAAAAGAACTTGTTTGGACAAGAAATAAAACAAAACTTTATCGGTATATTTCAGAAAGTCCAAAAAAACATAAGATCCCTCTTCTTTTGGTTTATGCCCTCATTAATAAACCATATGTATTAGATTTAACAAAGGGCGGCAGTTTAGTAGAATATTTGGTTAATCGCGGGTTTGATGTCTATCTCCTTGACTGGGGTGAGCCAGGTTACGAAGATAGAAATATGAAACTAGATGATTACATTATGGACTACATACCCCGTGCAGTTCGTAAGGTACTGAGAAAGTCGAATGTTGACGAAGTTTCGATCCTTGGTTATTGCATGGGAGGGACGATGACGTCTATATTTGCTGCGCTACACCCAGAATTGCCAATTCGCAATCTTATCTTTATGACAAGTCCTTTTGATTTTGAGAAGACAGGCTCTTATGGCGCTATGTTAGATGAACGCTACTTTAATATTGATAAAGTAGTAGATACCTTAGGCGTAATTCCGCCTGAAATGATTGACTTTGGAAACAAGATGATCAATCCGATAGCGACGAACTATGGACCTTTTATTAGTCTTTATGAACGTGCCGATAATGAAAATTTTATAAAGAGCTTTAAACTATTGCAAAAATGGTTAAACGACGGTATTCAATTCCCAGGTGAAGCTTATCGCCAGTGGATTAGAGACTTTTATCAAAATAACAAATTGATAAAAGGAGAAATGGTTATCCGCGGTAAAAAGGTCAACCTTGAAAATATTAAGGCGAATGTACTCAATTTAGCGGGTAAAAACGACCTTATCGCACAGCCGCATCAAGTAGAAGCATTGATGAATGCTATTTCCAGTGAAGATAAAGAATATAAATGTTTACCAGTTGGGCATACATCGATTACATTTGGCAGTCAGGCTGTAAAGATAACCTATCCCACTATCGCCGACTGGCTGGAGGAACGATCCAACGAATAGTCTGCGGTGAATGAGGAAGTGTCCCAGGATTACATAGGGGGCACTCTTTTTTTATTTATATAGCAGATAATTAAGGAAAACAAGGCGAAGATAGTGGTAAAAATAATTATATTAAATTTTCAGAAATTGGACAAGAGTAATCTATAAGATCATGTAAAAATCGGAAAGAAGAAAGCACCCTTCTCCCCTTTTTATTGCATTGATTCTAAAATCTCTTCGATTTCATCTGATATAAGCGGATAAAAATAAGTCTTTGCGCTGGCTGTGGTATTACCCCCGAAAAATCCAGTACCTGGACAGGATTTAACGTTATAACTTGCCGTCGCATCTAATACTCGTTCTTTCGTTTTCATATGCCACCAATGATGGTACGTAATACTGTCAATGGAAGGTGTTAACCCGAACTTAATACAAAGCAAGGCATTGATATAAACAATGGTTTCCTGTTGTTCCTTTGTCATCACATCATGCCCTTTATCAAAGTTTCCAACATGTTCGATTGCAATGCCTACAGAATTAGCCTTTGGACCGATGGTACCCTCGGGTATGATGTTTAGCGGTCTAGAGACTGCCACTTTTCCATCTGGAAATGTCGTGATATTTTGAGCAATGTTCTTCCAGCCCATTGTTTTTTTATGATGATTCTCCATACCCATCAGCATTTGAAAATGATTGGATCCATTAAAGTGTTTGTAGGAGGGAATCCAAGTATGATGCTGTTGGATTAATCGAATTTCTCGATTAACTTGAGTGTTAAACAGCCACTCCTTAAATTCCTCTTTTGACATGAGGATATGCTGTCCCTGCATAGTCATCTTTTTAGGAGTTACCTTTAATATCTGCCCTAAATAAAGTTGCTCGGAAGTAAGTCCGTTTACTGCTTTGATTGTCTCGACTGAGGCATGAAAAGCAGTGGAAATATCCAAAAGTGTGTCCCCTGCTCCCACTTCATATATGATTGGCACCCTTAACTTCTGTCCCGCAATCAAAACATCAGACTGCAAGCCATTGGTAACCTTTAATTCTTCTATAGAAATGCTATATTTGTTTGCAATAGCAGGCAGGCTGTCCCCCGCTTTTACCACATAAAGATTATTGTGTTTAATCTCCAGTGCATGGGCAGGAGATATTGTTAGGAATAACAAACTGAAAAAAATGCCAAAAACAAGTACGAGTTTCTTCCTCATTTTTATTACCCCTTCAAAACTTTTATGTATAGTTTGCAAAAACAGCAATGAGATTATGCTAAATTATTATTCAATTCCTCCAACACTTTGCAGCCATTAACCGTTATCTAGATGAGAACGGTAAAAAACAAATATATTGAAGAAGGAGGAAAAAACAATGACAATAACTATCTTCTTTTTCACCATCAGCATAAAAAAACGGGATATTTCCCTTGACGAGGCAATTCATAGAAAAGCGGTTGAAAAACGTATGCAGGAGAGTATGGATCGGTATATTCAATACATGGGCAGGTATTAAGACTAGGAATAAAAAAAGAAAAAGACCGTTTACTACTTAGGGTCTTTTTCGTCATTGTGTTAAACTTCAAATTCACTCATTAATGCATGAGTATTACCTTCACTATCTTTAAAAAATACCATCCATGTTTCGGTTTGTCCCATTTTTGCAATGAGATGTGGTTCGTCAATAAAGATAACTTCCTTACTTAGCAGTTCCTCATAAGCTTCTTTAATGTTTTCGACTTGAAAATAGATTACGCTTGAATGGGCAAATTCTTCGTTCTCAGGAACACTTAGCAAAAGACGAAGTCCATTACAATCAAAGAACGCTAAACCATTGGACGTAAATAAAAGAGTCATCCCAAGTTTTTCTTTATAAAAATTTACTGCTCGATCTAAATCTTTTACTGGAACTGCAATTTGACCAACTTTTTGAATCAGATTTTTCCCCATTGATTATTTCTCCCTTGCGCAAAATAAAGCTTAATTTTCAGACACGTTAAGTGTAACCATGCTAAGGATTATTTAAAAGTTATTTTACATTATATAGTAAAGAATAAGCAGGATGATTAGCAGGACTAGCAAGGACATGGATTGGAATTTAAGCCTTTGATAGAGAGAAGCATTAAATTTTTCCGACGGCAGTGGTTTATCACGCCACTCTTCTAGATAATCATTCCGTTTAAACATGATACTATTGAATCTTCTAAATCCAAAGGTAACACCGTCAAAAAAACCGCCTTTAGTCGTGTACATTAATAAAACGGTGATAATATAAATAAAACTAAGATAGAATAAAGAATTTATAAAGTTCAGAAGATTATAGTTTGATGAAAAAATAAGAAAGAACAAAAGGGTTAATAATAGATTGAGTAATAATAACTTCCATTTATTTTTGAACATTTACTTTCACCTTATCATTCATAATATTATTTTAAACATACAAGAAGATTAAAGGTATTTTAACCTAACTCGTTTAGAAAGTATACTTTATCCGTTTTTTACTTTAATTATGAAAGCGCATTCCTATTTTAAAATAAATTTTTTCCAAATAATAAGAGGAAAAGAGTTGATATATCAACTGTAATGTTATTGTAATCTATAATGGTATAATAATTTTTTGACTCTTTGATATATTTAGTCTTTACAAGAGTAGGAGAAAAATAGTATGATTTCTTTAGCTTCTTTTTTAAGAGCGAATTGACAGAAAAATAAAACAATAGGAGGTCATTTTTTTATGAAGAAAAAGTATGCATGGCTTTTAGCCCTTAGCTTAGTGCTAAGCATGTTTTTAGCAGCATGTTCAGGCGGCGGCGACAAAGAAACAGCTGATGATTCAAAAGATACAGCTGATGCGCCAAAAGTAGAACAAACATTAAACTTTATTAATGGTGACACTATTCCATCTATGGACCCATCATTAGGTACTGATGAGTATGCTTTCCAATTCTTAGGTGCTACAATGGAAGGTCTATACCGTCTTGACGAAAAGGGTCAAGTAAGTGAAGGTATTGCAAAGAAGCATGAAGTAAGTGAGGATGGTAAAACTTGGACATTTACTTTACGTGAAGATGCTAAGTGGTCAAATGGTGACCCTGTAACTGCAAACGATTTCGTTTATGCTTGGCAGCGTGCAGTTGACCCAGCTACTGGATCTGAATATGGTCCATACATGATGGGCGGCGTTATCAAAAACGCAACTGCTGTAAACAAAGGTGAAGTTCCTGTTGATCAATTAGGTGTTAAAGCTGATGGCGATTTCAAACTAGTTGTTGAACTTGAAAATGCAACTCCATACTTTGAATCTTTAGCAACTTTCGGTACTTTCTTACCATTGAACCAAAAGTTCGTTGAAGAAAAAGGTGATACATTCGCTACTAGCGCTGATACATTATTATCTAACGGACCATTCAAGTTCTCTAGCTGGACTAGTACTGCTCAAGAGTGGGAATTAGTTAAGAACGAAGATTACTGGGATGCGAAAACTGTAAAATTAGAAAAAATGACTTATGTTGTAGTAAAAGAAGCACAAACAGCTGTTGACTTATATGAAAAAGGTGAAGTTGATCGTGCTGGTTTATCATCTGACTTAGTTGACCAATACTCAACTCATGATGATTACACAGTAGAACCTGATACTTCAGTATTCTATCTTAAGCTGAACCAAACTAAAAATCCGGCTCTTAAGAACTTAAACGTACGTAAAGCAATCTCTAGAGCATTTGATAAGCAAGCACTAGTTGATGAAATCTTAAACAACGGTTCCATCGTTGCTAACGGTTTAGTACCAAAAGATTTCGTTCCAACTCCAGACGGTAAAGACTTCCGTGAAGTTAGCGGAGATCTTGTGGAATTCAATGTAAAAGAAGCAAAGAAATTCTGGGAACAAGCTTTAACTGAACTAGGTACTGATTCAGTTGAAATCGAATTGCTTGGCGGCGACACAGATGTTTCTAAGATGATGAACCAATACCTTGCAAACCAATTATCAACTAACCTGCCTGGTTTAAAAGTTACTTTAAAAGAAGTTCCATTTGAACAACGTCTAGAATTAGACAAAGCAATGGATTATGACATGCAGTTTGCTGGATGGGGACCAGACTTCCTTGATCCATATACTTATATGAATCTTTGGTTGACTGATGGTGGAAACAATAAGATGGGCTACTCTAACCCAGAATATGACAAGTTAGTAAACGAAACTGCAACAACTTTAGCTCAAGATCCAGAAGCACGTAATGAAAACTTCTTAAAAGCAGAAAAAATCTTATTTGAAGATGCAGCAATCGCTCCAGTATATCAAAGAGCATCTGCTCTATTAGTTTCTCCTAAAGTACAGGGTGTGTTTACAAACGCATTCGGAGCAACTTACGAGTACAAATGGGCTAGTGTTGGTGCAGAAGAATAATAATCAGTAAAAAAATAGTATAAATGATACTATTTATAAAAATTGAAGGGAGTGTATGCTTTTAAAGCATATACTCTCTTTCGGCTTATGAACATGAATATTCCGATTATAACAAAAATTTATAATCGAACCGATATAACCTATAATAAAGAGAAATTTAGGAGGTGCAACATGACTCGATATTTACTACGTCGCGTATGGTACATGCTAATAACATTATTTATTATTGCGACTTTCTCGTTCTTTCTTATGAAGATTTTGCCGGGTAGTCCGTTAAACGCAGAAGATAAATTGAGTGAAGAACAAAAAGAAATTATTTTAGAAAAATATGGATTGAATGATCCAATACCTGTTCAATATGCCAAATATCTTGGCGGACTTGTACAAGGTGATTTGGGTGTATCTTTTAAATTTGATAATACACCGGTTACAACAATCTTGTTTGACAGAATCGGGCCATCTGCACTTTTAGGCTTTCAAGCATTAGTGGTAGGTTCTATCTTGGGAATATTCCTCGGATTAATGGCTTCTATTTTCCGGAATAGTCCGATTGATTTTTCATCGACAATCATTGCGGTTATAGGAACGTCGATTCCTTCGTTTGTATTTGCAGGATTATTGCAATATGTGTTTGCTGTAAAGTTAGGCTGGTTCCCTGTGGCGCTTTGGGGTGAATTTGAACATACCATTTTGCCAACCATCGCTTTGGCTATTCACCCGATGGCAACTGCGGCACGTTTCACCAGAACTGAAATGGTAGAAGTGTTACACTCTAATTACATCATTACGGCTCGGGCTAAAGGTGTTTCTGAAGCTGGAATTATATTAAAACATGGATTGCGTAATGCACTCATTCCGTTAATTACAGTATTGGGTCCAATGGCAGTTGGTTTAATGACAGGCTCAATGGTTATTGAACAAATTTTTGCGATTCCTGGTATTGGTGAGCAATTCGTTTCATCTGTTATGGTAAATGATTACCCAACAATAATGGGTACAACATTGTTATTTGCTTTCGGATTTATTGTGATTATCTTAATCATTGACCTCCTATACGGATTAATTGATCCTAGGATTAGACTAGCAGGAGGAAATAAATAAAATGGATAAAAATAACCTAAATAATATACCAAAAGATTTATTTGTTCCTCTCGTACGTAAAGAGGATACGAGCGAAAAAATTTCAGCTCCAAGCAGAACGTTTTTTCAGGATGCGAAAAGAACACTTTTAGGTAATAAGCCTGCTGTTTTCAGCATGATTCTTATCCTGTTTATTATTATCATGAGTATTGCTGGTCCTTGGATGAATGATTTTGGGTCAGATGATCAGGATTTAAAAAGAGCAAAAATGCCTCCACGTGTACCTGCTTTAGAAAATGTCTCTTGGCTTGGTTTGGATGGTACGTTAAGTGGAACTTTCCAAGGGAAAGATGTTCAGCAGGCTACTGCCAAAGCGAATGCAAGATTTGATAATAAAGAAGATTTTATTGATATTGAAGTCATTAATAAAGGTGACGGCACTAGAAATTCCGCTGAAGTTAAAGCAACCTATCATATTTATGAAGCGAAAGATATGAAAGACACCTATTTTTGGTTTGGCAGTGATGCCTTAGGCCGTGACCAATGGACAAGACTTTGGGAAGGTACAAGGGTTTCTCTTATCATCGCTTTTGTTGCCGCAGTACTTGACCTTGTTATTGGGGTCGCTTATGGCGGGATATCCGGATTTTATGGCGGAAGAGTCGACAATGTCATGCAGCGTATTGCTGAGATTTTAGTTGGTATTCCGAACCTAGTTATTATCCTATTAATGATGCTCGTTCTGAAGCCAGGTATCATTTCGATTGTCATTGCATTATCGATCACTGGCTGGATTGGTATGTCCCGGATTGTACGTGGTGAAGTATTAAAGCTAAAAAACCAAGAGTTTGTTTTAGCTTCAAGAACATTAGGGACATCTAATGGTACCATCATTAGAAAACACTTAGTTCCAAATATCAGCGGTATTATCATTATTAACACGATGTTTTCAGTTCCAGGAGCGATCTTTTTTGAGGCATTCCTAAGCTTTATTGGACTAGGTATTGTTCCTCCAGATGCTTCATTGGGATCTTTAATTGACCTTGGGTTTGATAACCTCAGACTTTATCCATACATGCTTGTGTTCCCGGCAATTGTAATTTCTGTGCTTATGATTGCATTTAATATTGTTGGTGACGGTTTGAGAGATGCATTTGATCCGAAAATGCATAAATAAGAAAGTAGGTGTTTAATAAATGAGTAAATTATTAGAAGTCAAAGATTTAAAAGTATCATTTAACACCTACAATGGTGAAGTGCATGCTGTTCGAGGTGTTACCTTTGATTTAAATAAAGGTGAAACATTGGCAATAGTAGGTGAATCTGGGTCCGGGAAGTCAGTAACCTCTAATGCGATCATGAGACTCCTTCCAGAGCCGCATGGCTATATTAAAGAAGGTCAAATCCTTCTTGAGGGAGTAGACCTTGCCAAAAAAACAAGCAAGGAAATGCAAAAAATTCGCGGTAAAGACATTTCAATGGTTTTCCAAGATCCAATGTCATCTTTAAATCCGACAATGAAAATTGGAAATCAGATTATTGAAGGTCTGATTAAGCACCAAAATATGAGCAAACAAGAAGCAAGAAAAACGGCTCTTGAACTTCTAACTCTTGTTGGGATTCCGAGACCTGATGTACGTATAGACCAATACCCTCATCAATTTTCAGGCGGTATGCGTCAGCGTGTGGTTGTAGCGATTGCGTTAGCATGTAATCCAAAAATCTTAATTGCAGACGAACCAACGACTGCGCTTGACGTAACCATTCAAGCTCAAATTTTAGAATTGATGAAGAGTATTCAACAAAAAACCGATAGTGCGATAATCTTTATCACGCATGACCTCGGTGTTGTAGCAAACGTGGCAGACCGTGTAGCGGTAATGTACGCTGGAAAAATCGTAGAAATTGGGACAGTAGATGATATTTTCTACAACCCTAAACATCCATATACTTGGGGATTGATCGGTTCTATGCCTACATTGGACAGCAGTGATGAAGAGCTTTTTGCTATTCCTGGCAGTCCGCCTAACATGCTTACTCCTCCAGTAGGGGATGCGTTTGCTCCAAGAAATCAGTTTGCTTTAGAAATTGATACGGTTATGGAACCGCCGATGTTTAAAGTTTCTGACACACATTATGCAGCAACGTGGCTGCTGCACCCAGATGCGCCTAAAATTGAGCCGCCTGATGCTGTTAAGCACAGGATGCAAGGTTTTGCTCAAACAGGTACTAAAGGCGGTGGAAAACGGTGACAAGAGAAAAACTACTTGAAGTAAAAAACTTACAAAAACATTTTGCTGTAGGTAAAAAGAATACGATCAAGGCTGTTGATGGTGTTAGCTTTGACGTATATAAAGGTGAAACCTTTGGTCTAGTTGGAGAATCCGGCTGTGGAAAGTCTACAACAGGGAGAACCATCATTAGACTTTATGATGCAACGGGCGGCGAAGTTAAATTTGCTGGTGAAGATGTTCACGGCAAGAAAAATAAAGCCCAACTGCTTAAGTTTAACCGTAAAATGCAAATGATCTTCCAGGATCCGTCTTCATCCTTAAATCCTAGAATGACGGTATTGGATATCATTGCTGAGGGTCTAGACGTTCATAAACTAGTAAAAAATGATGCGGAGCGCAAGGCGAAAGTTGAAGAATTACTAGAAGCGGTAGGTCTAAACAAAGAGCATGCTACTCGTTTCCCACATGAATTTAGCGGCGGGCAAAGACAGCGGATTGGTATTGCTAGAGCGCTAGCAGTAGATCCTGAGTTTATCATTGCCGATGAACCTATCTCTGCACTGGATGTTTCTATTCAAGCACAGGTAGTCAATCTGCTTAAGAAACTTCAAAAAGAACGTGGATTAACGTACCTGTTCATCGCTCATGACCTATCAATGGTTAAATATATTTCCGATCGCATTGGCGTTATGTATATGGGTAACTTGGTAGAATTAGCGGAAAGTGATGAATTATACAACAATCCTATTCATCCATATACAAAATCATTGTTATCTGCTATTCCTCTTCCAGATCCAAGATACGAGCGCACGCGTAAACGTATCAGCTATGATCCGACTGTACATGATACAGATGGTGAGTTTGAACTAAGAGAAGTTACACCAGGCCATTTTGTACGTTGTACGGCAAAGGAATTTGAAAGATACCAAAATGAGCAAAAAAATAAATAAGCAGCAATTAGAAAAGAGTGTTGAAAAATCAACACTCTTTTTTTATGACTGAAAATGTGTCATCTCGACACTTTCATTTTTTTCTTTTAGGACTTTATACAGCATATCAATGTGCTCGTTGTTTTTTGTTTCTACGGAAATTTCAAGACCTGCATATCCTGGATATATATTTTTGCCCATTCTATTGAGATTGACGGATTGAATGTTTGCATCTAGATCGGTTAATGAACTTAATACTTTCTGAAGTTCGCCAGGTTTATCCTTTAGGGTAATGGTAAAAGAAGCATAACGTCCCGACTCAACTAATCCGCGTTCAATGATTCTTGAAATAAAATTCATATCAACATTTCCACCGCTTAAAACCGCAACTACTTTTCTTTCCTTCAATTTTACTTTCTCATAGAGAAGTGAGGATAGTGAACAAGCACCAGAGCCTTCTACTAACAGCTTGTTTCTTTCTAAAAGCATGAGCATCGTTCTGGCAATTTCCATTTCATCTACACAATAAATATCATCCACATACTTTTGAATGATTTCAAATGTTCTTTGTCCTGGTTTTTTAACAGCAATACCATCTGCCATCGTAGGAGTGGATTCAACCATCACGGGTTTCTTTTCTTTTAAAGAAGTTTTCATGCTCGGGCAGGCAAGCGCCTGAACTCCATATACGGCTATATGGGGGTTTTTCTCCTTCACGGCTAGTGCAACTCCCGCAATCAGCCCGCCGCCTCCTACAGGGCAAATAATAGCCTCTACGTCTTGAAGTTGGTCAAGTATCTCTAATCCAACTGTTCCTTGTCCGGCAATAACTGCCTCATCATCAAAAGCGTGAATAAAGGTGGCGTTCCTTTGCTCTTTAAGCTCTAAAGTATAGGCAAGGGCATCATCAAAAGTAGCTCCTTCTAAGAGTACCTGTGCTCCATACTGTTTCGTAGCAAGCACTTTACTAAGGGGCGCACCCTTCGGCATCACAATCGTACAGTCTACACCAAGCATTTGGCTGGAATAAGCAACCCCTTGTGCATGGTTGCCTGCTGAGGCAGCTACTACACCCTTTTGCAGTTCTTCCTTTGACAGCGAAATGAGTTTATTATAAGAACCCCTCGCTTTAAAGGACCCGGTCTTTTGAAGGTTTTCAAGCTTTAAAAATACTTCATTATGAGAAAGCTGACTAAATGTCTTGGAGTAGTCTAAAGGCGTGGTATGGACAACCCCCTTCATCTTTTCCCTCGCAATGATAATATCATCTACATTCACATTTCTTCCTCCTGTTTACATACTTTTTCTTAGGGTGTACTGCTAAAAAGTAAACTATGAATTATTTCTGGGAAATAATATTAATATAGAGGTTTAGTACTTTTGTTGGAGTGATGATGATATAAATATCCTAATTTTTAGGAAAAAAGGAACATGGAAAATCCTAGTAAAATTGGAACTTTAGGAATAGGTGTTTGCATCTAATTAACTATATATTCCAAAAATTCTATATGTTACTATTATTTGGAAAACATATAGAAATAAAAGGGAGGAACCAGAAGTTGAAAAAGAAAAAATTATTATCCATTCTATCAACTGGTGCATTAGCTCTATCACTTTTTGCTCCTTTATCAGCTAATAATTCAAAAGCAGAGGCTGCGGCTTCTACAACGCCAAAATGGGACGTAGAGCGTTATGGAGATCGTGTAGATATTGATGGTCAATTAAATCTACTAGCTAACGACGCTTCCTATTTAAAACAAGCAGAAAAGAAGATAGCTGAGCAAGCTGCACAGATTAATTTTAATGAGGATCTATCATCAAGTAGTGCAACTGCCAATAGTAGTTTTACATACGATGGTGGTACGAAACAATTCTTAAATAGAAATTTGAAGTTCAAACCATTTACATTACGCAGCGTAGGTGAAAATGTTGAAATTTGGGTAGCGAATGACCTTGCATTCCCAGCAGGAGATTCTCGCCCGGCGCATGTGGTTACACAAGAGCAAGTAGATAAACTACGAGATGAGTTTGATAAAAATATTTATCCGAAAGCAACAGCGTTCTTTGGAACACCTGACGTTCATGATGGATCAAAATCCCCGTTAGCTGGAAAAAATGTTCCAGCTGGATACTATGAGGGAAGCGACAAGGTTATCATGTTAGTCGATAATATCCAAGATGATAATTATACTAACCCTAGTTATCCATTCTTTGTTGCTGGTTTCTTCTGGCAAACGCTAGAAAACTATATTGATAGAAATATCATTACAATTGATACAAACAGTTGGGAAACTCGTTTAGAGTCTACCTTCTTCGGAACAACGATTCATGAGTTACAGCATTTAATTCATGCAGACAATGATGGCGCAGAAGAGACATGGTTAAATGAAGGAATGTCTACTTTCTCTGAATATCTCGGAGGATATGGACATGATGATAGGTCTATTAATTTCTACTTAGACCATCCAGAGAATTCACTAGTAAATTGGGATGAGCACGTTGGTGCTACAACAGGACCAGAAACTATTGCTGACTATGGCCAGGTTTACCTATTTACCTTATATATGAATGACAAGTTCGGTCAGGAGTTTATTCGTGACTTAGCTTTGAAGGATACACAAGGAATTAATAGTGTTAACGAAGTATTAAAAGCACATGGTTATGATCTTGATTTCACTCAAGTTTATCAAAACTTCATTACTGCATTAGCATTAGACTCTGATAGAGTGGGTAATGGAGTATATAATTTTGACAGTATTGACCTTCGTAACCTTGTTGTTGACAATGAGGGAACAAAACGTGGAAAAACAGTAGACTATGAAGGTGCAGTTAAATTTGAAAAAGAAGGCGTTCCAGCATGGGGCGGCGATTTTAAAGAGTTAGATTTCCAAGATAAGATTAGAAGTATTTCCTTTGAAGGAGTAGATTTCCTTTCAACTCCATGGCAATCAGTTGCAGACCCTAAAAATGCTACAAACAAAGTATTGTGGGGCAGCGCTGGAGACGAAGCAGATAATGCAATTATCCTTGAAGCCGATCTATCAGGGGTTAATACAGCAACATTAAACTTTGACAATTACCTTGATATCGAAGAGCAGTGGGATTTCGGAGTGGTTCAAGTATCAACGGATGGCGGTAAGACTTGGAAGAGCTTATCAAACGAAAACACCCGCACTGACGTTGTCGAAGAAGGCTATCCTAAAATTAAAGAAAACGTACCTGGTTTTACTGGTAATTTAAAAACTTGGCAAGAGGAATCGTTTGATTTAAGTGAGTACGCTGGTCAAAAGGTATTGGTTTCCTTCCGATACTTAACAGACTGGGGTCACACTGATAGTGGCTGGTTCATTGATAACATTGCAATTCCTGAAATCGGTTATAGCAATGATGGCAGTTCTACAGACGGTTTTAAATCTTTACAAGAGATAGCTGGACAGTATGTAAACTACACTGTAACATTTATCAACGAAAAGGAAGTTGGTAATAAAAAGGGTGCAAAGACGAATTACAAAGTGATCACAGTTGATCCATTCAATGTAACAGAAGAGGATGCATTAACTCTTAGACAGTTATTTAAAGATGGTAAGAACTATATGATCACATCTTATGCAGCACCTGCGGATGATAAAAATCCAGTAGACTTTTCATATGAAGTTCATTTAAAAGAGAATTCTGCAAAGAAGAAGTAAGTACAGACCGGATAATGACTTAAAATAGTCGTTATTCGGTTTTTTTATTATAAAAATGACTCCGGCAAGCACCGGAGTCACCTAAAGTAGTTATTTAAATATTAACACTTTACCAACAGTACCATCAGAGCTTTCTCCAACAACACGGAATTTTAATCCGTACTTTGGAACATTACGTCCTGCGTCAACTAGACCAGGGTTACTGTAGTCTGCGCTGTCATCGAATAGTGGGTTACGTTGGGTAAAGTTATCGGTCATAGTAAATTGACCTGGATAGTTTAAGAACATTTTCTCTGTTTTGTTTAGGCCAAATGCAGCATCATGCATTTGGTAGCGAGTAGAGCCAAGGGCTTTATCACTCCAAGAATTGACATGCTGATCAGCGTCCACAACTCCAAGGAAACCATTACCAGGGTGTACTCCAGTCCAGTTATCTCCATAAGTTTCATCAACATACCAAACAACTAAACCTGGGTCATAGCTCATTAAACTCGCTCCGCGGCGAATGTTCTTTAACCCTTGGTCAACACCATTATGGGATCTCCACTCTAATAGATAGTAGTGGGTAGCTACAGTTTTACCATTATGCTTAGCAAAATCATCTAGTGTAAATGAACTTTCGCCTTCGGCCCCATCAAATAATACTTCAGTTCCATTTGCCTTTACTGATATATTGTCAACAAAGAAGCCCTCTAAGTTAGCTCCCCAGTCTGACATAGAACGGAACTGGAGCTTAATTTCCTTCCCAACATAGGCAGATAAATCAATGTTCTCATGAATCCAACCATTACTTGAACCCGTGTATCCAGGGAGATTTGCTTTAATAGCTGGATACCCATCTTCAACAATATCAGAGGTAGTTTTTTGTGTTGATAAAGAAATCCAAGTGCTTCCACCATCAATTGACACCTGAACCATTGCAAAATCCCAATTCTCTTCAATGTTATACCAAGCATCGAAATCAAGAGTTGCTGTAGTAGCACCTGTTAAGTCAACCGTTGTTACCATTTTATGGTCGGCTTCATCACCTTTACCGCCATGGTATTCGAATTCACCCGCTGGTGGGGTGTTAATCACGTTTACTTTTTCAGGTAAATCAATTCTGACAGCGTCATTATTTGTGCCCTTTGAGTTTGCTTGATCAAGTAGAATTTCAGTACCTTTGCTGGTTACATCTGCTTGATTAATAGTGAGTCCAGTTAACCAATTACTACCTGGCATAGAGGCATGTAAAAATTCTCTAGCATATGGGCTAAATCCAGTTGGTTCTGTTCCAGGAACTTTACCTGCCCAGCTTCCGCCAGACATGATAGACCAATACTCAATTGGCTCACCAGCTCCAGAATAAATGGTATCATATTCATCAGGAAGTCCTAAGTCATGCCCATACTCATGAGCGAACACACCTGCAGCACCATCTGCAGGTTCAATAGTGTAGTCATAAGCTGCTAACCTACCTCCCCAGTAAGGTACGTCAGTTGTGGTGCCAGGAAGTGTTGTTACATTTTCTAGACTTGAACGGTGTGACCATATGGCATCTTCTTCTAATGAACCGCCACCAGCTTCTTCACCGACACTTGAATGGACTACCATTAAGTGGTCAATTAGTCCATCTGGCTCACGATAATTTTCGTCTCCATCCAAATCATAACGGTCTTCTTGGTCATACGTGCTTAGGTTAACAGTTTTATCTGCAGCAACAGCTTTAAGTGCTTCGGTTACAAGACCACGAGGATCTTTGTCATTATCGCTAGAGTTATTTCCACCATATGCAGCAGCAGGTTTAGAGGCCATGTACCAACCCGCCACTTCTCCATCAATGGTATAACTTCCCCCAGACTGTTGTTCATAGTATTGTTTAACTGAGATTAACTTTTCACCATTAGGCCCGGTATAACCATCATCACCAAATACCATGTCGGTGTAATGCTGTTTTGTGTAATCTTTATAATACATATCTGTTTCATTTTCACCGATACTATTGTGAGGGAAATCAGGATATTCAATAAGTAAGACTAGGACATTGTCTTTTCGTTTACCACCTGTCCAAGATTCCACTTTAACTGAGTCAACAGTGCTTTTCTTTGCTTGCCCGAGTTTATTACCTTTGCCACTTGTTAATCCGGCCTTAGCCAAATTATCCTTTAAAGTACTTTGTAATTTTTTTTCTTGCTGAAGGAGCCCTCCGGTTTCTTTTGTTGCACCGGCCGCTTTATTTTTTAAGAATTTTTGCAGCGCTTTTTCAGCCTCTGCAGTGGTAGCATTTTTAGCAATCGTGCCGTTTTTCTTGAGCATTTCTATTAATCTCTCATCGTTTGCAATGCCCAAGTCGATTGGAGTACCGTAAGTAGCGCCTTTAAAATCTGTAGCCTTTGCATTTGGAGGGACTGAGGCAACATTAAACAACCCTAGTCCTAAGGATAGTGTTAGGGCAGTGGATAGTATTTTTCTCTTCTTCATATAGAACCTCCCTTTTTCTATTTACCCCTTTTATAACCGATTACTACTATGTACTCATACCTCCTTATAAAAAGAATCTACTAATCTTAAAATTGTTCGAGTCCCTAAGAATATAGTAGTGTAATATGATGATATAATTTAGTTTGAATATTGTGAATATTAAAATAACTAGTTACAAAAATAGAAGTAATATTACCAAAAACGACAACAGTCTTCGAGGATTAACTGGACTATTTTACAAAAAGTTCCAAACGAATAATACGAAAGGGTTTTCATTGTAACGGAGAGCTGGAAAAAACCTGAGCTCAATTTGAACTCAGGTTTTTGTAAAATATTATTGTTGCTTAGCTTCACTAAAGCTATAGTAGAACTTAGCAGTAATAGAACCATCAGCATTTTCTTTAATATCCGTTACATGAATTCCAGAGTCTGCTGGAGTAGCGCTGTAGCCCTTCCAGAAGTAGTAGGAACCAGTATGAACATTTGAAGAGGTCGGTGTGATCTTCGCGCCTGTCTTAAAGAAGTCCCCGGCGTTACCACGGTTTAAGTTCTTTTCTAATTCATATAATCCATCTGCTTGAAGAAGAGATAATCCGTAGTGTGTTACAACAGTGCCGTCACTTGCTGTTTGTGATTGATTAAACTGGAAGCGTTTGTTCATCCAGTTTTCAACGTTGTTTGGACGGAAGCCGGCAGTTTGGTATAGGTTGATGATGTTTTCATCTACATGCCAAGCTAATAAACCGTGGGAATCTTCGCCTTGACGGACTAATCCTTTATTAAAGCCATCTTGCTGTACGTTTTCAAATAAGAAATACTCT
This sequence comes from Neobacillus sp. NPDC093182, assembly GCF_044754045.1. Lineage (NCBI taxonomy): Bacteria > Bacillati > Bacillota > Bacilli > Caryophanales > Bacillaceae > Neobacillus > Neobacillus sp. NPDC093182. The sequence goes on along the minus strand of NZ_JBIVOI010000004.1, from coordinate 256,764 downwards.
GTTCCGTTAGATCCAGGAACCTCCATCTTTACGATACCGTTTGTAGCACTGGCTTTATTAATAGCCGGTAAGGTAATTTCTTGGACTCCATCTGTCGGTTTAACTTCTTTTGGCTCAGCCCATCCAAGGAAAATCTTTGAGAATGGATCAAAATGAGTTGGTGAGTTACCAGAATAGGCATTGTTATCCGGATAGCGCATCCAAGAACCGCCAGCCATCATTGAGTAATTTCCAACACCTTCAGAAGTATAAAGAGTATCATAGAAGTCAGGTAGACCTAATGCATGTCCAAATTCATGAGCATATACCCCAGCTTGTGCAGGATATGGACCGGTTTTCAAGGCTTCGTTATATCCGCCAGTTGTTAAGTCGAAGCCGGCAACGTTACCGCCAATAGCAGGCTGGATATTATAGTTATTTACAACAACGCCATCATATGTCATATCTTCGGCAACAGTTTTATTAATCCAGGCACTTTGACTCAGACCTGCATGAACATCTGCTGGTTTACCAGTTTCATAGTATTTACCATAGTATAAGGCACTTAATAAACTCCATTTGTGAGACCAGAATTGTGCTGGGTCTTGGCTCCACTCCGCTCCTGTTCCTTCGTGAACAACGAAAATGTTTGGCACTTCACCGTTTTCTGCATACTTCGAAAAGTCAATTTGGTCATCTGCTGCTTTTAATAGGTCACGAACGAATTCTCCTGTGTGAGCATCCCCGTTAACGTTTCCTAGTACATATTTGCCGTTTTCAGCATACTTGCCTTCTTGGTCTAAATAATAAGAAGCACCTTTAGGAAGTTCTACCCAAACAAACTCGGTGTTTTCATTGCGAACTAAATTAATAGCTCCATTACTAGACTCCTTATAAGCATTTTGCATAGTACGATCGGTTGGAGCTTTCACACCGTTATATTCAGCATATTGTTTGAATGCTTCTAATTCATATGGATTATATTCTGTTCCAAATATTAAATCCTCATAGTATTTTGCAGGGACTTGTCCTTTATAGTCGCTGACTGGTTCATCGCCTTCCTTATATTTTGCTAGAATAACAAGAACCGGTACATCACCTGTTGCCTCTTTATATGCTACGTGATTATCGCCTGGCTCCTGGAATTTAGTTCCTATATTAGCCTTCTCTGCAGGGTCGACCTTTGATAAATCGACTCCCAGTTCCTTAGCTTTTGCAGCTAGTTCTGGAGCAGCTCCAACGAAATCAGCTGGACTTATAGTGTATGTACTTTTTGTTGTGGATGGTGCTTCAGTAGGTTGAAAGCCTGCTGCCACAATACTTCCAGCTAATGCTAGAATTAGACCGGTTTTTGATAGTACTTTTAACATGAGCGTCACTCCTAAAATTATTTGAGAATTATAATATATCAGAATTATCAGAAATGAAAGAGAAACAAAAGACCCAATTTTGTTATATATTTAGGAAGACGAAATACCTAATTTCTAGCAATATTTTGTCATAGTAGTTTTAAGGAATAGTCTAGAGCTATGCGAAGATGCAGATACTAATAATGTTCTGAAAACACGTCTATGCTAAGATAGAGAGTATATAGAAAGAGAGGGAGGTTTATAGATGACAGAAGCAGCTCCTGTTTTAAAAAAGTTGAATTTTAAGGATCAAGGACAGCCGGTATTAGTAATCAATGCACCAAAGTCTTATGACGATATTAAGGCAGCGTTTGAAGGGGAGGTTCATCAACAGGCTGAGCTAGAGAAGTATGATTTTGTTCAAGTATTTGGAATAAGTAATCAAGAACTTCAATCACATGCTAAAAACGCGGTATCTTATGTGAGCGAGGATGGATTACTGTGGCTATGCTACCCAAAGAAATCTTCAAAAACCTATAAAGGCTCTGATTGCAGCCGTGATACGGTAACAGGTATGCTCTCTGAAGAAGGTTTTGAACCGGTCAGACAAATTGCCATTGATGAAGACTGGTCTGCATTAAGATTCAGAGAGCCTGAAAAAATTAAGAAAATGGTTCGAACCTTTGCTGTAACAGAGGTCGGTAAAAAACGTACGGAGCAGGAATAGACTCTCTTGAATGAGGGTCTATTTTTTTGTTTACAAAAAACGTTTACGTGTTTACGTTAATGTGCACATGTTTACGAGTCTGTTTACATCGCGTTTACAAAAACGTTTATACGTATACAAAGCTGTACACATGCCGGTATAGAGCCTTGCGCATAGACTTGACAGCGTTGTATAAGGAATTAATTAAAACAATTAAATAAATTTCAAGTATTAAAGCAGCTGCTATTAGTGATTAAAGTACCAAAATCGTATGCTGAGGTTAGAGCGCATTTGAAGGTGAAGTCCTTTAAGTGGATGAACAGGTGATGTATGATTTTTCTCAGCAATTGGAACAAGTACTCATAAACTTCCATCACATGCAAAAAATGCGGTTACTCATTTGAAAGAGGATGGTTTACTTTGGCGCTGCTGCTATCCAAAGAAATCATCGAGTATCTACAAAGGGAAGGATTGCAGCCGTGAACCAAATAGGGATATTCTCTCTGAAGAAGGCTTTGAGCTCGTTCAACAAATCACCATTGACGGTGACTGGTCCGTGTTAAGGTTCCAACAACCTGATCAAATTAAGTAAATGGTTCGAACCTTTGCTGTTACAGAAGTAGGTAAAAAAAACGTAGAGAGCTGTAATAGACTCTCGTCAATTGAGGGTCTATCTTTTGTATACGAAATACGTAAACGTGTTTACAATAACTGTATACTTGTTTGCAATCTTGTATACAGTGCGTTCACAAAAATGTTTACATGTATGCAAACCTGTACACATATTGGTATATAGCTATGTGTACGGTTTTGTATACATGTAAACGCTGGTGTGTACAACGATTACGTATTGTTTACAATTTTACACTTTGATTTCTTTTGGACTTCATGATTGAAGAATCTATCAATCTCCTATAATCTAAAAGTAGAATGTTAGATACATATCTTCATTAACATCTAAATTAAGAGTATGAAAGGATGACAATTTTGAATAATACTAGAATTGCAGCTATTGATGTTGGAAATGATTCGATTAAGGCGATTTTTGGAGAAATGGAATATGAGCTAAATATTCCTAATATTATTGCCAGGGATACTGAAGACCGCCCTGTAATTGGAATTGAAGAATTAGATGACAAAAATCCACTGGATGGTATTCATATTAGAGTACACTCCCCTGCTTTGAAGGATAATAATGCTATTTATCGTGTTGGAAATCTCGCAACAAAAAGTTCTAATGGAACTGAATTAGATCCTGGAAGCAGCAAGTCAGAGGAAGACCAAACTTTAGTTCTTCTTTTTACTACATTAGCATTGGACGCGGTGATGGAAGGAAATAAGAACAATTTCCGTCAAACGAAAAACGTCATTGATGCGAACTACACACTTGGAACAGGCCTCCCTCTTCGTGAAGTTAAGGAAGGGAAGGATGCTGGCTACCGCTCGAAGTTAATCGGTTCTGTTCACCAAGTAGAGTTTCTTGTTACACCTAAATACCAGGGTTTAAAAGTAAACATCAAGTTTGATGAAATAAAAGTATACCCTGAAGGCTTTGCTGCCTATATTAACCTAGTTATGGATAATAACTTAAAAATCATTAATAAGGATTTAATCGATAAGCGTATCTTGATTCAAGATATCGGTGGATTATCAACAGATATTGCAGTTATTAAAAATCGAAATGTGGATGATGATAAGGCACAAGGCTTTAATCTTGGGGTTTCAGAATCATTGGAAGCAATCCGTGAAGAAATTAGGACAAAGCATGGTGTTGAACTAGACAGCCGCCGCGATGTTGTTGATATCATCACGAAGAAAAACGACCGAAATCATATCATGGTTAAAGGTAGCAGGACCAGTGTTCACGATATTACTGACCGCATCTTACTAGATTTAGCAAAGAAACAATATCGTTTATTACGAAATGTTTGGTCAAAGAACTCCCAAACAGAAATTTGCTACTTTGTTGGCGGTGGTGCAACCGTATTAAAGGATTATCTTAAAACATTAAATAATAATCTCGATGGTTTTAATATTGATTTCTTTGAAGATGAAAAAGAGAGTATTTGGATGATGGCAAATGCGTATTACAAACTCATCATGGATTACGTTAGAAAAACAGAGAAACCAAAGGCTGAACAACCTAAAAAACCTGTTACGAATTAATAGGGTGATAAAATGAAAAAAGCTGGATCGAATGAAATTCAGCGGGGACAGGCGATTTCCTTCCGTGTCCCTTCTGATACACCTGACCATTTAATTAAGCAGCTGCAAAAATTAAAGGAAACCGAAAGAAGAAATTTTTCAAGCAAAATCGCTGAGTTTGTAATGGAAGGTGTCGGTAACGTAAATGCGAGAGAACGCGAAATGATTACCGTTCCTCTGCCGAAACAGCTGACGAAGGCACAGCGAGACTGGCTGAAGCACGAGCATTCAGAGGCCCTATTAGGGAGTATCATCTATCAATTAATATCTGATCCCGTTCGATCTACTTCTCTGCTCGCAAGTTTAAATAGCAGATCGGTTGATATTGATGAAGCTTTATACCTGCAAGAAGAAGTATTTCCTGAGAAACATGATATAAGTTCCTACCCAGAAAATGATAGTGTTGTAGAGGAAACGGCTGCTTCTATCGATTTATCCGATATGGATGATGACTTAGATGAATTTGATTGGGAAAATGCCAAACCTTTGATACAAGAAGAAAAGGTTGAGGAAGAGCCAGATTTAGATGACCTCTTGGGTGGATTTTTAGCGAGTATGAATAAATAGAAAAATGGACCCGATAAGGTCCATTTTTTCTCTATTACTGTATCCAAAGTTTAAATAACCCCTCTGTTATACCTAGGTTGTACATGTAATAGATACCAAAAACAGTACTAATCACACCTGTAACCTGTGTAAGGGTTTTATTTATACTAAACTTCTTCGCACTAAACACAAATGGAATGCCAATTAAGGTAGTAAAGAAAAGCATCCCAATTATGGTTCCTGCCCCAAAAATCAGGATATAAACAGCGGCTTCCCAAGCACTATTTACTGTACTCATTGTTAGAACAATCATTGCACCACTTCCAGCAAGACCGTGCACCAACCCGATCAACATAGATTTTAGGTAGGAGACTTTTTTATGCTGATGACGGTGCTCGTGTGTGCCGCTATGTTCATGGGAATGGACATGTTTATGTAATTCACCATTATGTTCATGCTTATGTAAATGAATATTTTTAAAGGAAAGAATAGTAGTAATACCAAGATAAACGAGCATGATTCCTACTAAAAATTCTAATGACATGGCCCATTTTTCCGGAATCTCACCCTTCATAAGAATAAGGACGATTCCTATAATAAATAATGTTGCAGTGTGACCGATCCCCAAAACACACCAGCTAGTGACGAACGTAATAACTTTTTACTTTGACTAGCGATGGTGGATACAGCAATAACATGATCCGGCTCAATGGCATGTTTGATACCAAGAACAAATCCCAACCCAAGTATGGAAAGTAAACCGATTTCCATCCATTCTCCCCCTTAATTTTTGATAAATTGTTAGGCTAATTATAGCATAGAAAAGGATTTATAGAGTGTTTTGGAGCAAATGTGCTGGCTCCTTCCATTACTGCGCTTGCAACCTGTTCAAGTGCCGCTTCAATTCCAGTTAATCTAGAAGCTTCAAAAAGAATGGGAATCAAGGAAGATATTCGAATACAACCATTCCATTAGGAGCTGCCTTACAAAAGGATGGTTCTGTTATTGGCGGTGTGTTAAAAAATGTATTTCTGTTTGGAATCTTTGATATGAATAACACAGGGATTGGCACCTTTTTCTTGATTATCAGTATATCCCTTTTAGTTGGAGCGGTTATGGGAGCTATCCCAAGTGGAGGTATGATTGGGGCAATGTTAATCTTGAGTTTATTTGGATTCTCGCCTGAGGCCTTGCCCATCATCGCAGCAATCTCTACATTAATTGACCCTCCTGCGACCATGCTGAACGCAAGTGGAGATAATGTTGCGGGAATGATGGTTTCGAGAATGGTAGAAGGCAGGAATTGGCTTGAAAAAATTGCAAAACATAAGGGTGCTCCATCTCGGAGCACCCTTATGTTTTTAGATAACGCCCTGTGCAATCATTGCGTCTGCTACTTTTAAGAATCCTGCGATATTGGCGCCGACAACAAGGTTGCCTGGGTAGCCATATTCTTCGGCAGCATTCATACTGTTACGATAGATGTTGATCATAATTTGGTGCAATTTTGCATCCACTTCTTCAAATGTCCAAGAAAGTCTTTGGCTATTTTGAGCCATTTCAAGCGCAGATACTGCTACACCGCCAGCATTTGCTGCTTTCCCAGGGGCAAATAAAATATCATTTTCTAAAAATACCTCAACTGCTTCAAGAGTAGATGGCATATTAGCACCTTCTCCAACAGCTTTTACACCATTAGAAACGAGGATTTTTGCAGATTCCTCATCAATTTCATTTTGAGTTGCACATGGTAAAGCAATATCACAGGGAATTGACCAAATGCCAGTGCAGCCTTCGTAGTACTGAGCTTCTGGGTGCTCAAGAACATATTCGCTGATTCTCTTACGTTCCACTTCTTTAATTCGTTTTACAGTCTCAAGTTTAATGCCGGATGGATCATAAATATATCCATTGGAATCACTGCAGGCTACAACTTTTGCGCCTAACTGAGTAGCTTTTTCAATTGCATAAATAGAAACATTTCCTGAGCCGGAAACGACAACTGTGCTTCCATCAAAGCTATCACCTTTGTCAGCAAGCATTTCGTTTACAAAGTAAACAGTACCGTAACCAGTAGCTTCTGTACGTCCTAAACTACCGCCATATCCAAGTCCTTTACCAGTTAACACGCCTGCTTCATAGGCGCCGCGGATTTTCTTATATTGTCCAAACATATAACCGATTTCGCGGGCACCTACGCCGATATCTCCAGCTGGTACATCGACATCAGGTCCAATATGTCTGTAAAGCTCGGTCATAAAGCTTTGTGTAAAACGCATAATTTCGCCATCTGATTTTCCCTTTGGATCAAAATCAGATCCGCCTTTTCCGCCGCCAATAGGCTGACCAGTTAATGAATTCTTAAAGATTTGCTCAAAACCTAAGAATTTAATAATACTGGCATTTACGGATGGGTGGAAGCGTAATCCGCCTTTATAAGGTCCGATTGCACTGTTGAATTGAACACGGAAGCCGCGGTTTACTTGAACTTTCCCTTTATCATCAACCCAAGGAACACGGAAGTAAATGACTCTTTCAGGCTCTACGATTCTTTCAAGAATATTGTGCTCCATGTATTTGGGATGTTTCGCAAAAACAGGAATGAGGGAGTCAAAGATTTCCTTAACTGCTTGGTGAAATTCAGATTCATAAGTATTTCTGCATACAACCTTATTAAACACTTCATCCACATATTGAAGTGCTGTGCCTTGCGCATCATGTTTTAACTGTTCAATTGTTTTCAAGCTATCCACCTCTTTAATGGGAAGTTATTTTTTTAAATAATTAGATTATTAATATCAATTATTTTATAATTAAATAATAATCTAAACAATACTAATAATAGATGAAATCCATCTCATAATGAGATGATTCGAGGTGAGCCCTTTGGAATTAAGACAAATCCAATACTTTATGGAAGTGGCCAAACGTGAACATGTTACCGAGGCGGCAACCGCGCTGCACGTAGCACAATCAGCTGTAAGCCGGCAAATCTTTAACCTCTAAAAAGAACTTGGCGTTAACTTATTCATCCGAGAAGGCCGTAATGTTAAATGTCAAGTGAAATTTCAACTAAAACAGGGTACATACAAAGAGTTGATTGAGGGGGTTATGAATGGCGATTTCGATATGGCATTGATTGGACCTATCCCGAAATACGAGAAGAAGGTGCGGGGACAACATTATTCACAGATAATATTGTGGCACTATTACCATCTAGTCATCCTTTAGCTGCGTGAGGAAGCCTTTGTTTTGTTTCCAAAGGAATAGATATTAAGAGAAATTATCGTTCAAGCTTGTGAACAGCTGGGTTTCCAGCCGAAGGTGTCCTTCGAAGGGGTAGATATTGATTCCATAAAAGGCTTGGTTTCAGCAGGCCTTGGTATCACATTAATTCCAGAAATTACGCTGGTGGATGGGTTCCCTCGTTCCACCGTAAAGGTGCCGATTATTGAGCCTGAAGTTAGCCGCCGTACGGTCGGAGTCATTATACCGCGAGAACGCAAAATGCTCCCTACGGTCAGACTTTTCTATGACTTTTTAAAAGACTTCTTTTCAATATTGGACCGCTACCAAATGTAAAAGCCCAACCAATCAGTTGGGCTTAATATTATGCTTTTTGTTCGAAAAGTTTTGTTATTTCAATGACGGTGTGGGCTGCTTTAATCATATTATCAACAGAGATAAATTCATACTTTCCGTGGAAGTTTTCTCCGCCTGTAAAAATATTCGGAGTTGGCAGACCCATATAAGAAAGCTGAGAACCATCCGTACCGCCGCGGATTGGTTTAATAAGCGGTTTAATATCTAAACTCTCCATTGCATGTTGGGCAATGTCAACGATTTCCATAACCGGTTTGATTTTTTCACCCATATTGTAATACTGGTCATTCAATTCTAAATGGACGGTGTCTTTTCCGTATCTTTCATTTAGCAGATCAACAATATCGTTGATTCTCTTTTTTCTCGCCTCGAAGATTTCTTTGTCGTGATCTCGGATAATATAGTACATTTTCGTTTGTTCAACATCACCGTTGAAGGAAATCAGATGGTAGAAACCTTCATAACCCTCTGTATGTTCAGGTGCCTCCAATGCTGGCAGCTGGCTATGTAATTCCATGGCAATCTTCATTGAATTCACCATTTTATCTTTTGCTGAACCTGGATGGATATTGGTGCCCTTGATTGTGATCTTTGCAGCCGCAGCATTAAAGCTTTCGTATTCTAACTCCCCTAGCGGTCCGCCATCCACAGTGTAAGCGTATTTAGCGTTAAAGGCAGCAACGTCAAACTTATGTGGACCTCTGCCAATCTCCTCATCTGGTGTGAACGCAACGCGAACCTTACCGTGCTTAATTTCTGGGTGTTGAATCAGGTAAGACATTGCGGTCATGATTTCCGCAATCCCTGCCTTGTTATCTGCTCCAAGCAGTGTAGTACCATCCGTGGTAATCAGCGTGTGCCCTTTATAGCTTGGCAGGCTTGGGAAATCCTTCGTTGTCATGGTGACGTTCGCGTTTAGAGGGATATCGTTCCCATCATAGTTTTCAATGATTTGCGGATTCACGTTCTTGCCTGTGAAATCGGTTGCAGTATCGACGTGAGCTAAGAAGCCGATTGTTGGCACATCCTTATCCGTATTGGACGGGAGAGTTGCCATCACATACCCATTTTCATCGATGGTTACCTCTTGCATACCAATTGACTTTAGCTCCTCAACGAGCATATTGGCTAACGTAAGTTGTCCAGGTGTAGAAGGACAGCTTTCATTGCTCTCATTCGACTGCGTATCCACCTTCACATAGGAAGTAAACCTCTTAATAATCTCATTCTTCACTCTAGCAGCACTCCCCTTATCAATTTTACAAACTAATAATAGCACGTTGAACAGGCCGGGTGGAAATCGGAGGGTGGGGGTGCTGAAAATAGGTATCTTGGATTGGAATACTTGCGGATAGCTGAGATTAGTTGCGGATAGCTGAGATTAGTTGCGGATAGCCGAGCCTTAGTTGTGGATAGCTGAGATTAGTTGCGGATAGCCGAAATTAGTTGCGGATGGCTGAGATTAGTTGCGGATGGCTGAGATTAGTTGCGGATGGCTGAGATTAGTTGCGGATGGCTGAGATTAGTTGCGGATGGCTGAGATTAGTTGCGGATAGCAGAGATTAGTTGCGGATAGCAGAGATTAGTTGCGGATAGCCAGAATTAGTTGCGGATAGCAGAGATTAGTTGCGGATAGCCGAGCCTTAGTTGCGGATAGCCGAAATTAGTTGCGGATAGCAGAGATTAGTTGCGGATAGCAGAGATTAGTTGTGGATAGCAGAGATTAGTTACGGATAGCCGAAATTAGTTGCGGATAATAGTCCTTAAGTCCATAAAATAGGTCCGGTTTCGATAGGTTCCGTGACTTTTAAAATTCATACTTTGTAATATTCGATTTGCAGTGAATTTATCATTTATTTGCAAAAACTCACGGCACTCCCGATTGGTAATCGTTCTCTTCACCACTAAAAACCACTCGGCCAAGGTCGGCTCATGAGCTAGATGATTGTTCACCTTACAAACTGGACAGTGCCACGACCTAGATATTTTGATCATCCCAATCTTCCCGCAGGATATACACCGCACCCCTGGTTGAACATCCTGTATTGGAATTTGATAAGATTCACAAATGGGTTTCGGAATGTAGGTTTGATGACACCTAATCAGTTCAGCAGATAACCAGTTAAAAGTAGATGCAGACAGTCCCTTTCCTTGCTGTGGAAGGCTTTTGATAAAAGGCGGGACCAGGTTCGGGAACAGTATCTTAGTATCGGCAGGTGGAATTTCCACATGTTGTTTCGGATAGGCTAATACAATGGCGCCATAAAGGGGTAAGTCAATATTCCGCTCGGATAACCATGCGGAGAAGAGTTCGATATTGCGCTCCAATTGAACGACTGGACTTTCGTAATATTTTATTTGTCCGTCTTCCCGTTTTTGAATTAGCTGCGGGGGATTATCCCTGAATTCTAAGCTTCCGGCTAAATTTTTGGTTTCTAAGATTACGCCATAATAGGGTGTTTTTACTAAGTGGTCAATTTGAAAGTAACTGTCGGAGCAAAGTGATAAGTCGTGGAAAATGTTATTTTTAAATGGGAACTTATACCTCCCAAGGACCTCGGCAACGCGCTCCTCCCCGCCAATTCCAGCTTCAATCATGGATTGTTTAGAAGATAGTATAGCTACGGTAGGATGATTAGCAGACATCCTGCTTTGGGCAGCAATTAAGCCCTTTAACGTTATTGAGTCGGATCGTTCTTTACTATTAATGTTTTTCACCTCCACACGTATCCTAGCACATCCCCCATCCAAAATATATAAACTTCATAATTTTGTAAAAAATATAACTTATCTAACATTGACCAGATGAGTCAACGGGAGTAAACTGTAATTGACTGATGTGGTCAATGATAAATCGAAAGGGGCCAGCCAGTATGTTTTCGAAATTTTTAAGCCTGGATACGGAAAAGCAGGACCGCATAATAAATGCAGCAATTAAGGAATTTGCCCAGAAAGGATATGATAGCGCCTCAACGAATGAAATTGTAAAGGAAGCTGGAATCTCAAAGGGGCTGCTCTTTCATTATTTTCAAAGCAAAAAGCAGTTGTTTTTCTTTCTATTTGATTATTGCTACAACCTCGTTGCTGATGAGTTTTATAAAAAGGTTGATTTAACAGAAAGGGACTTTTTTAAGAGAATCCGTCAATCTGTACTCATCAAAATGGATCTGCAGACAAAATACCCAGAAATCTTAACGTTTATCCAAGAAGCATTTATGCAGGATTCACCGGAAATAAAAGATGAATTTGATAAAAAGAAGCGGGAACTTAACGCGGTTAATATAGGGATTATTTACGATGGAATCGACCTCTCAAAATTTAGGGATGACGTGGATGTCGAAAAAATCTTAAAGGTCATCACATGGACGTTTGAAAAAATGAGTGATGAAGAGCTCCACAAAGCAAAAATGATCCCTGGTCACAAGATTGATTATGAAAAAGTCTTTCTGGAAGCAGAAGAGTATTTTGATATTTTCATTACATGCTTTTATAAATAAGGGGGCAGTGACGATGAATGTGATTGAGATTAAGAATCTTACAAAGACATACGGCAAAGCAAGAGGGATTAGCGATATCAGCTTTAACGTTGAAGAAGGCGAGATTTTTGGTTTTATTGGTCCAAATGGTGCAGGAAAATCGACCACCATTCGGACACTCCTTTCACTCATTTACCCAACCAGCGGCAGTGCAACTATTTTTGGAAAAGACTCTGTCCAATTTGCGCCTGAAATTAAAAAGGAAATTGGTTATTTACCATCTGAGGTATTCTACTATGACAATATGAAGGTAAAAGAACTATTAAACTATTCAGCTAGTTTTTATAAAAAGGATTGCAGTAAGAGAATCAAAGAGTTGGCTGAAATTATGGATTTAGATCTCTCTAAAAAAATTGATGACCTTTCACTGGGAAATAAAAAGAAGGTCGGGATTGTTCAAGGGCTGCTCCATGAGCCAAAACTTATCATACTCGATGAACCTACAAGCGGCTTAGACCCCCTCATGCAGCAAAAGTTCTTTGAGCTACTTGAGGAAGAGAATAGAAAAGGTGCCACGATTCTATTTTCCTCTCATATATTAACGGAGGTTCAGCGCTTGTGTAATCGGGTTGCGATTATTAAAGAAGGCAGGATTGTTACCGTTGAGAAGATCAGTACCTTAAAAGAGAATACCTATAAAAAATTTAAAGTAGAAACAAAATCAGCCCTCGATCCAAATTACTTCAACCTCACAGGTGTAAATAAGTTGGAATCCAAGGATAACCTTACGAGCTTTTTATTTAAAGGGAATATCAACGAAGTCATGAAAAAAATTGCTGACATAGAAATTACCAATCTATGGATTGAAGAGCCAGACCTCGAGGAGATTTTTATGCACTACTACGAAAAGGAGGCGTAAAAAACGATGAATATATTGTTGCATGAATTAAGGGCTTATCGGAAGTCTACGATTGTTTGGACGATATCATTAATTGCCATAGCAGCGCTGTTCATGTCATTTTTTCCTTCGTTTACAAAGGATACGGAAGAGTTTAGAAAGCTGCTTGAAGGGTATCCAGCTACGCTCAGAGAAGCATTCGGAATTAATCTCGATAATTTCTTTTCAATCCTTGGATTCTATTGTTATGGCCTGTCGTTTGTAACTCTTTGCGGTGCGATTCAGGCAATGAATCTTGGTACGAGTATTGTCAGCAAAGAGGTCAGGGAAAAAACAGCTGATTTTCTATTAACAAAGCCGGTTACACGTACCGCTGTTTTGACAAACAAACTATTGGCCGCCCTCATTTCAATTGTTATAACTAATATTTTTTATATAGCAGCAGCCACACTACTAGCCTACCAGGCAGCAGCGGAAGATTTTGAAGTTGGCATTTTCGTCCTGCTTTCATTGACTGTCTTATTCACACAATTGATTTTTTTAGGAATAGGAATCATCGTTTCAATTATTTTTCAAAAGATAAAATCAGTGTTAACGGTGTCACTGGCAACAGTTTTTGCCTTTTACTTTTTGGGGATGTTCAGCTCGACTTCCGGTGATGAAGTAAAACGTTATCTTTCCCCGTTTAAATACTTTGACACAGCCTATATCATGGAACAATCTAACTATGAAGCTTCCTTCTTAATTACTGGCGCAGGGTTCATTATCATAGCAATTGGAATCAGTTATTTCATTTATGCTAAAAAGGATATCCATACGGTATAAAAGCCGCCCAAAGGAGGATGATGGAAGGATGAATATTTTTTTAAAAGAAATGAAGTCACATAGAAAATCACTGATTTTTTGGAGTATAGGTATATTCCTAATGGTCGCGTCAGGGATGGTTAAATATGAGAGTCTATCTTCTTCTGGGCAGCCGATGAATGAAATGCTGGCAGGAATGCCCAAATCATTGCTTGCTGTGTTGGGAATTGGTGAGTTTGATATCTCCACAGCAAGTGGTTATTACGGATTACTATTTATCTATTTGTTATTAATGGCGAGCATTCATGCTGCCATGCTCGGTGCAACGATTATTGCAAAAGAAGCGCGGGACAAAACGACCGAGTTTTTATTTGTTAAACCTGTATCAAGGAATGAGATTATTACAGCAAAATTGGGTGCGGCATTCGTAAATATCTTATTCCTGAATATCGTCACATTCGTTTCATCACTGGTTTTAGTTGGTAAATATAGCAATGGTGAGGTGGTGACAGGGGATATTGCGATAACAATGGCGGGGATGTTTATTTTGCAGCTGTTATTTATGGTGATCGGCAGCTCCCTTGCAGCCGTTAAAAGGAAGTCTAAAACAGCGGCTTCCTTTGCGGCCGGTGTTCTTTTGCTTACGTATGTGATCTCGGTTGCGATTGATTTAAACGAAAATATAGAAGGCTTAAAATACCTCACCCCGTTTAAATATTTCGAGGCAAAAAATGTGATGTTCGGCGACGGTTTTGAGCTCATCTTTGTATTATTATCCGGTGTCCTGATTGCTGCATTTACAGCCGCGACATTTATCTTTTATAAAAAAAGAGATTTGAATGTATAAACGTTTTTAATAACATGGTTATAGTGTTAAAATAGTGCAAGTGCAATTGGAAAAAGGAGGATAACACTATGAGCCAAAATGAAAACACTACACTACCGCCAAAAACATGCTCCATTGAACGTTTAGTAACAATGGAAAGTGATGTTAAAAAGGTGCTTGCAGGAGAAAAGACCGCAACCCGCAGAAATGGAAGATATGCCGATCCGGGAGAAATTATGACACTTGAAGGACGTCGATTTGTCGTGGAACGAGTCTATTCACAAAGCTTAGGTGAATTGACGGATGAAGACGCTCGCCGCGAGGGCTACCCTACGGTTGAAGAGTATAAGCAATCCATTCTTGCCTATCATCCTGGGATGCCATGGCTCCCGCAAATGCGTGTTTGGGTTCATGAATTTCGCCCGCTCGAAGATTAATTAAAAGTATGAGTTCTTATCATAGAACTCATACTTTTTTTGCTATAATAGCTTTATCCATAAATTTGAAAAGATTTCCTCGAGGTGAAGGTTCATGGGGTTTTTAGCAAAATACATAAAGAAATATTGGAAGTCTTTTAGCTTAGCTGTTTTATTTTTAACCTTTGAGGCGATAAGCGATTTGTTAATGCCAACGATCATGGCAAAAATCATAGATGTTGGTGTTGCTGGCAGAGATTTAAACTACGTATTAAAAATGGGCGGATTAATGCTCCTGATTACCCTTTTTGGTGCAATTGCTGCCTCTACCAGAAGTATATTAGCCAGTATTGTCTCGCAAAGCTTTGGGTCAGAGTTACGGTCCGACTTATATAAAAAAATCCAAACGCTGTCATTCAAAAATATTGACCGTTTCGAGCGAGCGTCGCTCGTCACGAGGCTGACTAATGATGTGACCCAGGTACAAGTTTTTGCCAATGGGTTAATGCGGATTTTTGTAAAATCACCGCTTTTAGCCATCGGCGGCTTAATCATGGCAACTCGGTTAAACCTTCATCTATCCGCCGTATTGGCAGTTGTTGTCCCAATTGTTGCCATATTTATTATTCTAAATCTAAGACTTGGGTTCCCCATGTTCTCAAAAGTACAAAAAGCTTTAGATCGTGTTAACGGTGTAATGCGTGAGTACTTATCTGGTGTCCGCGTAGTGAAAGCCTTCAATCGTTTTGATGTTGAAGTCAACAAATTTGATAAGACAAATGAAGAGTTTAAAAAGCAATCGATTTCTGCCACAAGGTTAATGGCAGTATTCAGCCCCGCAATTATGTTGACGGTTAACCTGGGTATTGTCGCTGTCCTCTGGATTGGCGGTTACGGCGTGACGAATGGCAATGTTCAGGTTGGACATATTATTGCTTTTATTAACTACATGACGCAAATTTTGTTCTCATTAATGATGATTTCGATGGTATTTAATATGTTTGTCCGTGCGAAAACCTCCGCTGTCAGAATCAGTGAGGTCTTTTCCCAGGAGGATGACCTAACCTGGGAAGATGGACTGGCCCCTCCTCTCGTGGAAAAAGGAAGAATAGAGTTTAACAATGTCTCCTTTTCTTATGAAGGAACAAGCGGCGAACCCGTATTGAAAACTATTAATCTATCAATCTCACCAGGTGAGACAGTCGGAATTATTGGCTCGACAGGCTCAGGGAAAAGCACCCTTGTTGGCTTAATTCCCCGTTTTTATGATGTGAGTGCCGGAAGTATCAAGGTGGATGGTGAGGAGATACAGCGTGCTGACCCTAAAAGACTGCGGGAAAAGATCGCCTTTGTTCCGCAAAAAACAATTCTTTTTACAGGAACTGTCGAGGAAAACATTAAATGGGGAAAGGAAGACGCCTCAACCGAAGAAATCATAAAAGCGGCAGAGATTGCCGGTGCACATGACTTTATTAGTGCTTCACCTGAGGGATATCAAACAAGAATCGGGCAAGGCGGAGTCAATTTTTCTGGAGGTCAAAAGCAGCGGCTATCGATCGCAAGGGCATTAATTAAAAATCCGGAAATTTTGATTTTAGATGATAGTACTAGTGCGGTTGACGTCACCACGGAGGCAAGGATTAAAGCGGGCTTAAAAAAATATGCAAAAGGTCTTACCTGTCTGCTTATTGCACAGCGGATTACCTCGATTATCGATGCCGATAAAATTGTCGTCATGGACCATGGGGAAATCGTTGGAATTGGAAAACACGATGATTTATTAAAAGACTGCAAGGTTTATCAGGAAATCTATCAATCACAAGTCGGTAAGGAGGTGGCCCTCTAATGTCAAAAACAGCCAATCAATCAAACACTCCTCCTCCCCTATCGATACCGGGAAGACCTGGCGGCTTTGGAGGCAATCGCCGGGGGGCACCGATTGTAAAACCAAAGAACTTTAAAGAAACAATGCAGAGGTTATGGCATTATTTTGGCAATGAAAGAAAAATGCTCAGCCTTGTGTTTTTGTTCATCTTATTGAGCTCATCATTATCACTGCTTTCTCCTTTTTTAATCGGAAAAGCGGTTGATGCGATAAGCCTGGATAAACAAGTAGATTTTAATTTTCTTGAAGTTATGGTGATGATTCTAATATCGGCATTCATTTTAGATGCGGTGTTGACGTTTTTGCAGGGCTGGCTGATGGCGGGTGTCTCGCAAAGAATCGTCAAACGATTGCGGAATGCGCTTTTTAAAAAGCTGCAAAAACTGCCAGTGGCTTTTTTTGACAAGCGGACACATGGAGAATTAATGAGCCGGCTTTCAAACGATATTGATAATGTCAGCAGTACCATCTCTCAATCGACAACACAGCTGATGTCAGGTGTCATTGTTATCAGCGGTTCATTCATTATGATGCTGATTTTGAGTCCGATTTTGACGGCGGCAAGCTTAGTAACGGTTCCGCTTGTCTTTCTGTTAACCAAGACGATTGCAAAAAGAACCAGTGTCCTGTTTAAAGATCAGCAAATCCAGCTGGGAAAACTAAATGGACAAATTGAGGAAACCATTTCAGGCATTGAGGTAGTGAAAGCCTTCAATCATGAAGAAAAAGTGATCTCAGAGTTTGAAGAGGTCAATCAGAAACTGCGTGAGGTTGGCCTTAAGGCGCAGATTTGGTCCGGCTTTCTCATGCCAATCATGAATGTAATCAACAATTTAGGCTTTGCCATTGTCGCCGTAACAGGGGGATTTCTTGCTGTTGAGAATATGATTACTGTAGGCGCGATTGCGAGCTTTATCACCTACTCTCGTCAGTTTGTCCGGCCGTTGAATGACCTTGCGCAAATTTTCAATATGCTCCAGTCAGGTGTTGCCGGTGCGGAGCGCGTATTTGAAATACTCGACGAGCAAGAGGAACCAGATGATGTGCAGGATGCGGTTGTGCTGGACAATCCAATGGGACATGTTGTGTTTGAAAATGTCAGCTTCGGTTACCGGGGCGATGTACCGATATTAAAAAATGTTAGTTTTGAAAGTGATATTGGCAGCAGTACGGCGTTAGTTGGACCAACGGGAGCGGGAAAAACGACAATCGTTAATTTGCTGACAAGATTTTATGATGTGACAGAGGGCAGGATTTTGTTAGACGGCCGTGACATTCGTGACTATACCCGCGATAGCTTAAGAAGCTGTTTCGGCTTTGTTTTGCAGGATACGTATCTATTTTCAGGGACGATTAAGGATAATATTAAGTATGGAAAGCCTGCGGCAAGTGATGAGGAAGTCATTCGTGCGGCTAAGATGGCCAATGCGGATGCTTTTATTAAACGTCTGCCTAATCAATATGAGACAATCCTCTCAGAAAACGGCGGAAACTTAAGTCAAGGGCAGCGCCAGTTGATTGCGATTGCCAGGGTGATTCTCGCAAAGCCAGCCGTATTGATATTAGATGAGGCCACAAGCAGTATTGATACGCGTACCGAGCTTCATATTCAAGAGGCACTGCTATCTCTGATGAAGGGCAGGACAAGCTTTATTATTGCCCATCGTTTAAACACCATTCGTGACGCGGATAGAATTATGGTGATTGAAAATGGGAAAATTGTAGAACAAGGAAATCACGGTGAACTCATGGATCAGCAAGGCAGATACTTTAATATGTTCTACAATCAATTTAAAAACGTTGAAATTGCAGTAGATTAATGATCATTCATTAGGGAATAATGTCACTAATGGTATTTTTAAGGGGGCAGGTTATGAAAAAAGAGATTTCTAACCGGAGATTGCTCTGGGTTTCTGGTACGGGCTGGATGTTTGACGCGATGGATGTTGGGATGCTTTCCTTCATTATTGCAGCATTAAGTGTGGAGTGGGATTTAACGGCCCAACAAATGGGCTGGATTGGCAGCATTCAATCGATCGGAATGGCGGTCGGGGCATTACTTTTTGGCTTAATGGCAGACCGAATTGGCCGTAAAAATGTTTTTATCATTACCTTATTATTATTTTCAATTGGAAGCGGGATTTCCGCATTTGCCACATCGATTACGATTTTTCTTATATTAAGATTTTTTATTGGAATGGGCCTAGGCGGCGAACTTCCTGTTGCATCGACTCTTGTTTCGGAAAGCGTTCCGGCAGAAAAACGAGGGAGAATCGTGGTGTTACTTGAAAGCTTTTGGGCTGCCGGCTGGCTGATTGCAGCAGTCATTTCCTATTTTATTATTCCGAAGTTTGGCTGGCAGACAGCCTTGTTAATTAGTGCGACACCTGCATTGTATGCTTTATATCTACGTGTTGGATTACCCGACTCGCCTAGATTTGAAGCGATTAAGGATAAAGAAAAGATTTCTGCCTTCCAAAGTATCGCTAATTTATGGACCAATGAGTATCGCCGCAGAACAACGATGTTATGGATTGTTTGGTTCTGTGTTGTCTTTTCCTATTATGGCATGTTTTTATGGCTCCCGAGTGTGATGGTGTTGAAAGGTTTTAGTCTCATTAAAAGCTTTGGATATGTGTTGATTATGACGCTTGCTCAATTGCCGGGTTATTTTACAGCTGCATGGTGTATTGAAAGGTTCGGCCGGAAATTTGTCTTAGCTGTCTACCTAATTGGTACGGCAATCAGTGCTTTTATGTTTGGAAATGCAGAGTCGACGGCCCTGTTAATCACATCAGGAATTCTTTTATCCTTCTTTAATCTTGGGGCATGGGGCGGATTATATGCCTATACTCCAGAACAATATCCTACCATTATCCGCGGCACTGGTTCAGGTTCAGCAGCGGCATTTGGCAGGTTAGGTGGGGTGCTGGGCCCCTTATTGGTAGGATATCTGGTAGCACAAGAAACATCGATTGCCACTATTTTTACGATCTTTTGTATCTCGGTTTTCATCGCTGCATTAGCCGTTATCTTTTTAGGAAAAGAAACAAAAAACAAAATATTAGTATAATATTTTTAGGTGAGAGAGATTTCTATTTAGGAATCTCTCTTTTGTTTTTTAACACAGTATGATTTTAATCCTTTAATGCATAAAAGCCCTAAAATCATCTATTTAACCCTATGACAATAGTAGGAATTCATAATTATATTAATTTTTCAGAATTATATTAAAATAACGCAGATACTACTAGACGAACAGGAATTTATTTTGTACAATGTTTTCAGAATATTATCTTTTTTTAAACATCTCGGAGATAAACAACGGGTAAAGGGGACTATTCAAAAATAGGGGGTATAGACAGTGAGAAAGAAAAAACTAGCAGGTATTTTTATGTCGTTCATGATGGCGGCAGGTGTTATGGCAGGCTGCAACTCATCAAGTACAAGCGGGGAAAAGGATGGCGAAACTGTTAAAATCGGTGCCAACCTTGAACTTTCAGGCGGGGTAGCTTCTTACGGTCAGTCGATTGAAGAAGGTCTGAAATTGGCCATTGAAGAGATCAACAAAGAAGGTATTGATGGCAAAAAGTTGGAGCTCGTAACCTTCGATAATAAATCTGATGCGGCGGAAGCAACAAACGGTGCCATTAAGCTAATCAGCCAAGATAAAGTTTCAGCTATCGTGGGAGCAGCTACAAGTACAAATACATTAGCACAGGTGGAAATTGCTCAGAAAAACAAAACTCCATTGATCACACCAACTGGAACAAACTCGACAATTACAAGCAAGGATGGAGTCCTTAATGACTTTGTATTCCGTACTTGTTTTATCGATCCATTCCAAGGGACTGTAGCGGCTAACTTTGCTTCAAAAGATCGTAAAGTAAAAAATGCAGCGATCATTATTGACAGCTCCAGCGACTATTCAAAAGGTCTTGCAGCATCTTTCCA
This sequence comes from Neobacillus sp. NPDC093182, assembly GCF_044754045.1. Lineage (NCBI taxonomy): Bacteria > Bacillati > Bacillota > Bacilli > Caryophanales > Bacillaceae > Neobacillus > Neobacillus sp. NPDC093182. Next base: position 236,117 of record NZ_JBIVOI010000004.1, on the reverse strand, counting down.
AGAGTCATTTGAAGGAAATGGCGGTAAGGTTGTTGCTGAAGAAGCATATGTAGCAAAGGATACTGATTTCAACGCAATCTTAACGAATATCAAAGCAAAGAATCCAGAATTCATCTTCCTTCCTGGATTTTATGAAGAAGTTGGATTAATTATCAAGCAAGCTCGTGCACTTGGAATTACTGTTCCTATCATGGGCGGCGATGGCTGGGACTCTCCTACTCTAGTAGATATTGCAGGTGCGGATCCGTTAAACAACACATTTATTACAAATCACTATTCTTCTGGAGATTCTGATCCAAAAGTACAAGATTTCGTAAAAGCGTTCGAAGGTAAATATGATGGTAAATCTCCTGATGCGTTTGCTGCGTTAGGCTATGACACTGCTTACTACCTTGCAGATGCCATTAAACGTGCAGGAAGCGGCGACCCTGAGAAAATCAAAAAAGCACTTGAAGAAACAGACGGCCTTGCGCTTGTATCAGGTAATTTGAAGCTTGATAAGAACCATGACCCTATCAAAGCAGCTGTTATCTTAGAATACAAAGGCGGCAAGCAAGAATTTAATACAAAAGTAAATCCTTAATAGACAAATTTTATAGTGGAATAAAAGAATAGGGAGAATGGAAATCTCCCTATTCCTATTTAGATGATATTTTCCTTATTTTAGGAGGAGACTTAGACATGGAATTTTTACAACAGCTGGTCAACGGGGTGTCGTTAGGCAGTATTTATGCCTTGATTGCCCTTGGTTATACGATGGTCTACGGAATTGTAAAATTAATTAACTTTGCCCATGGAGACGTCTTCATGGTCGGTGCATTTATCGGTTTCTATTCTATTACTATATTAGATTTAGGATTTTTTCCTTCCCTGCTCATTTCCATGGCAACTTGTGCCATCTTAGGGGTTTTAATTGAAAGAATCGCCTATAAACCTTTGCGTAATGCCACCAGGATCGCGGCACTTATTACTGCGATTGGCGTATCCCTGCTCATTGAATATGGGATGATTTATGTTCGTGGTGCTCAGCCAGAGGCTTATCCAAGCGATCTTATTCCGGCAACAAGCATTGATTTCCTTGGAGTTAAGGTAAGCAGTCAATCATTGTTGATATTAGGTACATCTGTCGCTTTAATGATTTTATTACAATTTATTGTTCATAAAACAAAAATTGGAAAAGCAATGCGTGCAGTTTCCCACGATATGGATGCCGCAAGACTGATGGGAATTAACGTAAACAACACCATTTCCGCAACGTTTGCGATTGGGTCAGCGTTAGCAGGTGCAGCGGGTGTTGCTTTTGGAATGTACTATACAAAAATTGAGCCACTAATGGGGATTATTCCAGGTCTTAAAGCCTTCGTTGCGGCCGTACTTGGCGGTATTGGAATTATTCCAGGCGCAATGGTTGGCGGCTTGTTATTGGGTGTCATTGAGTCGCTTGTAAGTGCTGCGGGCTTCTCATTATGGCGAGATGGCGTAGCGTTTGTTGTACTAATCTTAATTTTGATTTTCCGTCCAGCCGGTTTATTCGGTAAAAATGTACGGGAAAAAGTGTAAGGGGGGCTATAGCGATGAATATTCTCAAATCAGCGAAAGGTTTTTGGTCATCAATCGTTTTAGCCATTGTTTTTGGTGTTGTCATGCAATTTTTAATTACCGGAGAAATAATTAATTTCTTTTATGTAAACACACTTTATTTTATTGGTATCAATATTATTCTTGCTGCGAGTTTACATCTGATTATTGGAATTACCGGTCAGTTTTCGATTGGACATGCAGGCTTCCTTGCTGTAGGCGCTTATGCCTCTGCGATTATTACAATGAAATTAGAGCTTCCTTTCGCGCTTGGATTAGTGGCGGGAGGAGTAGCAGCTGCCATTGCAGGCTTAATTATTGGTATTCCTACACTTCGGCTAAAAGGAGATTATCTAGCAATTGCCACGCTTGGGTTTGGGGAAATTGTCCGGATTGTCTTTTTAAATATTGAATATGTCGGCGGAGCAAGCGGAATGACCGTCACGCAGCTCACTACTTGGCCATGGCTATTTGGAAGTATCCTTTTAACACTTCTTGTCATCAGGAACTTTACCAATTCAACTCATGGACGAGCTTGTATCTCTGTTAGAGAAAATGAAATTGCGGCTGACGCCATGGGGATTAACACTACTTACTATAAGGTAATCGCGTTTGCCATCGGTGCCTTTTTTGCCGGTGTCGCGGGTGCCTTATATGCGCACAACTTTTTCATTATCCAGCCGACAAACTTCGGTTTCTTAAAATCTTTTGATATCTTAATCTTTGTCGTTCTAGGCGGGTTAGGAAGCATGTCAGGTGCAGTATTGGCTGCAATCCTGTTAACGATTGTTTCTACCTTCCTGCAAAGCTATCCTGAATTACGGATGATTATTTACAGCTTAGTATTAATCATTATGATGCTTTACCGTCCACAAGGAATTATGGGAACAAGAGAATTAACCTCATTCTTTAAGTTTGGAAAGTCTGCAAAAGGAGGAGTCAACGATGACAGCAAACAACCCGTTGCTTAAAGTAAATAATGCAGGCATCCGTTTTGGCGGATTAAAGGCTGTTTCTGACGTGAACCTCGAATTAAAGCAAGGTGAATTAGTAGGGTTAATTGGACCGAATGGTGCCGGTAAAACAACATTCTTTAACTTGTTAACAGGCGTCTATGTACCAACTGAAGGCAGTATTGAGTTGGATGGAGATAAATTAAATGGATTAGCACCCTATAAGATTACTAAAAAGGGAATCAGCAGAACCTTTCAAAACATTCGTTTGTTTAATGAATTGTCGGTGCTTGATAATGTAAAGGTAGCCTACCACTCCCTTGCTAAGCACTCCATTATGAGTTCAATCTTCCGTCTCCCTAAGCACTTTTCAGAGGAAAAATATATGGAGGAAAAGGCGATTGAGTTTTTGAAAATCTTTCATTTAGATAATGTTTTGCATGAAAAGGCAAAGAATCTGCCGTACGGTCAGCAGCGCCGTCTAGAGATTGCCAGGGCGCTGGCAGCGAATCCGAAATTATTGCTGCTGGATGAACCCGCAGCGGGTATGAATCCACAGGAAACAGAAGAATTAATGAATTTAATTGCCTTAATTCGTAAAAAGTTTGATTTAACCATTCTTTTGATTGAACATGACATGCTCCTTGTGATGGGGGTATGTGAACGAATCTATGTGCTTGACCATGGTCAGCTTATTGCGGATGGGACTCCCGAGCAAATCAGAAATAATCCAAAAGTCATCGAAGCATATCTTGGGGAGGAGGTTTCGTAATGCTGAAAATTGAAGATATTAATGTATATTATGGCAATATTCATGCCTTAAAGGGAGTTTCTCTCGATATTAATGAAGGCGAAATCGTTACCTTGATTGGAGCGAATGGAGCAGGAAAAAGTACGCTGTTAAAGACGATTTCCGGATTACTAAAGCCAAAGAACGGCAGTATTTTGTTTGAGGGTCAATCCATTTCTGGCAAGGTAGCACAGGCGATTGTAAAACAAGGGCTTTCACATGTTCCTGAAGGGCGCCGTGTGTTTGCCAATATGTCAGTAGAGGAAAATCTCGAATTAGGGGCATATTTACGAAAAGATAAGCAAGGCATTAAAGAGGACTTTGAGAAGGTCTACAACCTGTTCCCGCGTCTGCTAGAGCGGCGTAAGCAGCTGTCTGGTACACTATCAGGCGGTGAGCAGCAAATGCTTGCAATGGGCAGAGCCTTGATGGCACGTCCGAAGCTCTTACTATTAGACGAGCCTTCAATGGGACTAGCTCCCCTTTTAGTTAAGACGATTTTTAGAATCATTGAAGAGATTAACAAGTCTGGTACTACCATCCTGTTGGTGGAGCAGAATGCGAACATGGCATTATCGATTGCAGACCGTGCCTATGTTATTGAGACAGGAAAAATTGTCCTTTCAGGCTCTTCCGATGAATTAAATCAAAGTGACCAAATAAGAATGGCCTACCTAGGCGGGCATTAAAAAGACGTGTGCTTCACACGTCTTTTTTGATTACATTTTTGCGTTCTGATGTTGTGTTTCTAGTTTGAATTGATGGCGAAGCTTTGGCTGGAAGGCATGTTTGATTTTAATTGCATACTCTTCATACAGCTGCTCTAAACCAACTAATGCAAGGGAGAAGAAGTTCGCATAATTTTTTTGAACCTCCCACTTTAACTCGTTCTTACCACAAATACTATATTTATTTAATTCTTCAATTTCTTTATGAATCTTTGCTAATTCCACTTGCTGTTCTGCCTCAGAAAGAGAAAGGACATAATCAATCTTTTCAATGTAGGCTGGAGATTTTTCAATCTTGCCTTTAATTTCTTCGTAGCCAGCTTGGTCAATCAGACCATATTTTAATTTAAAATCATTAAGTTTTTGCGCAGAATCATAGGTTGAGTTCAAGATATCATCGCGTGTCATCTGTGTTGTTTCATAGCTTAGCATATGCTTCCATGATGGCTGGGTAATCGCCTTGCGGTGGTCCTCAAGGGTATGACAGAATTTTTTAAAGCCGTGAAGCTCTGGATTTTCAAAAGCTGGGCTTGCAGGGTCTAGGAACGGTGCAAGCGGCGCGACAAAGTAGAAAAGTCTAGGATCTTGATTACAGGCCAGATGGATTTCTTCACAGAAATCAATGTTTTCAATCGCACTTTGGTAGGTCTGGCTAGGAATACCTGTCATGAAGAATAAATCGATTTTTTTGGCACCATGTTTTAAGGCGAAATTAAGCGTTTCAATCACTTTAGGATTCGTACAATTAAACTTCCCATTGTAGTGTCTGATTTTTTCATCATGGGTTTCAAGCGTAATTTCAATGCTGTATTTTGGACAACTTTCATTCATCATTTGGAAAAATTCTTCGCCCGCATATTGGAATATTTCAAACACGATTTCATTTTTGAGAGTAAGCTCTTTAAGACGGCTGAAAAATTCTTTTACATATTCACGTCCTCCCTGGCGAAGGTCATGCAGGATAAAGATTGGTGCACGGCTGAAGCGTGAAATAAATTGAATGTCTTCGACAAGCTTTTCTGGCGACCGCAACGCTAAAGAGCTTCTTCCGCAGTTTTGATCATAAGCGTCCTTTGAACCGCCGCAGATGAGACAGTTTTGCGAGCAGCCTCTTGCTGTCAGTAATGCCGTATTTGGATATTGCAGCCAGCCATTGTACGGCAGTGGATCAAGGAAGTTACGATATTTAAAGACAGAGCGGACGGTGTAACGATAGCCTGGTACATCAATATCATCCAAATCCTTTGGTACATAAGTGATGGGGTTATAACCAATCTCACTGCCTTTTTTCCAGGTTAGATTTGGAATGTCAGCATAGTGCATATTTCCAAGTTCCAATTTATTCATCAGCAGCAGCATAAGCTTTTCTGTTGAGTCGCCACGCATAACGAAATCAATAAAAGGATATTTAATAAGCTCTTTATGATAATAGGTAGCAGATAAGCCCCCGAAAATCATCGGTGTATCAGGATGAAGTTTCTTAACTATCTTAGCCAACTCAATACTGCCATGTGCATGCGGCAGCCAATGAAGGTCAATTCCGAAAGCACGTGTTTTGATTTTTTTAAGCTTCTTTTCTACATCAAATTTTTCACTCATCAGCATCCGGTTCGCGATATTGATAATTTTTACACGAAGGCCGAACCGTTCTAAATAGTCAGCAATACTTGTTAGACCAATGGGATACATTTCGAATACCGGTGATGACGGCACGACATCGCTGATCGGACCTGCAAGCAGTGAATTTTTACGAAAGTCATATACACTTGGGGCGTGTAAAAGGACTAAATCATACTTCATATAAGCCACCCTTTTCATTTTTATCAAGTTTATATTTTACTATTGTGAATGTTTTCACATATTATCTTTGATTTAAACGTGGCAAAGTGATAAACCAGATAAATTCTTGCCAAAATCCACTACTGTAATTATTTTCTAACTACCTTTATCTTACTATAATAATGGATTAATAGAGTGACAAACGGGTGACAACAATGTGGAGATTGCGTGGAAACTAGGTACTACAAAAGTAGTACGGAAGAATAATCCTTTAGCAGAATAGGAAATGAACCATTCATTTGCCATAATAGTAATAACAAACCTAAAGGGTTTGTCCCAGTATCGGTCAGTGAAAGTCATTGGACCGGTCTGGGATTTTTTGCGACAACAAAATTTCCCAATTAACCTATTAAAAAATCACTTGTTAACGAAGAATGTATTAGGTACATTTTTAACAGAATATTAAAAATTTTTTAATGATAGGGAGAGGAATGGATGATTGAGTCTTCAGCCTTACAGATTAAGGAACGGCAGTCTAAGCTATTTTTACTAGTCGTCTCGTGCGTCGGCGGCTGGTTTTTCGTAAAACATGGTTTATTAAAATTAGCAGAAATAAATCAGGCAATGATTTTAGTCCTTCTAGTTATTTTCTTATTCATTGTGGAACTGTTTCCCCTTCCTGTATGGAAGGGAACGATCACCATTTCCTTTCCTCTTGTCTATGCTATTTATGTTATGGAAGGTCTGGCATACACCATTTTTACCTATGCACTTGTTGTCTGTGCTGTAAATTTGTTCAAAAAGCGGCCGCTCCGGATTGTGTTTTTTAATCCTGCTTTATTAATCGTCAGTTTTTATTTTGCCTATGTGATTGGCGATTATTTGTTTTCACATTATTCAATGGATGGAAAACCAAAGGTGCTGATCGGCATCATTCATTTCACCTCTATTATGGTTCCTTTTTACGTTATGAATAATGTACTTGTGGATCTCCTTCTAATGATTAGGCCGCAAACCTATAATTTTCGGGATTGGTGGCAAAAAACAGGGCAGGAAGTTAATAGTTTGACATTTTCTTTTATTTACCTTTTTTTCTTTCATCTTTTTGGGAATCAAAACAGAGGTGAAATCGACGCAATCGCCTTTTTTTTCTTCTTTTCCCCCCTTGTGTGCTTTGCCTTATTAAGTTCAATTATTGCGAATTTAAAGAGGGAAAAGGCTAAACTTAAAGCACTATTTAGCATTTCTTCAGAACTAAATAAGAAAATGGCTGCTGCAGATTGGCTGGATTTTTTGAAGGACAATCTAAAGGAATTTATTGATGTAGATGCATGGGTATTGTTAAAAAAAGATAGGGATAGTTGGAATTTAAAGTTTGCGGTAGGTTTAGCAGTAGAAAATCTATCTTTAAGTGATGAAAGGATTCAGGGTTTCGATAAAATAAAAAGTTTAAGAGTTTATCCGAATACAAAAGAGTCAGGGGGTCCTGCTAATGGATTATTGGATCCTGAGATTCATTCCTTATTATATGCGCCTTTAATGTTGGAGGAGGAGATCGTTGGACTTTTTATATTTGGAAGGAGCCGAACGAAAAGCTTTGTTGAAGAAGATAAGCAGGCGGCTGCTACGCTTGCAAATCAATTAGCTGTATTAATTAAGACAAGATGGCTGATTGCGGAACAGGAAAAAAGGTTGATTTTAGAGGAAAGAAATCGGATTGCCAGAGATATCCATGATGGTGTGGCACAATCACTTGCCGGAGCGATTATGAATCTAGATACAGCCAATCGGAAATTCATGAAAACACCTGAAGAGTCTCAACAGTTGATGGTTGAAAGCACTGTTAAGTTACGAAAGTGCCTTAAAGAAGTAAGGGAGTCTATTTATGCCCTCCGCCCATATCCAACAGATAGAGAAGGGCTTTTATCGGCGATAGCAACAAAAATTAATGGGATCCAAAAGGAACACAGTGTGCCTATAAAGTTAGAAACCAGAGGTCCAGTGTTCCACCTCAGTCCGATGGTGGAAAAAATTATTTTTGATATTTTCCAAGAAAGTACCCAAAACGCACTGAAACATGCAGAGGCAACAAAGATTGATATATTAATTAGCTTTCAAAAGGAACATGTCCTCTTAAAGGTAAAAGATAATGGAAGTGGATTTTCACTTTTTCAGGCGATGATTAAAGCACGAAATCATCCCCATTTTGGGATATTGCACATGAACGAAGCGGCCGAAAAGATACAAGCATCGCTGCAGGTAGATAGTAAAGAAGGGGCTGGTACGGAGATAACGTTAACTGTACCTAGAATGGGCATAGAGGGGGCGGTAATCCATGATAAGGCTAATGCTGGTCGATGACCATGCGGTATTGAGGGATGGTCTGAAAAATATATTGGGTATGGAATCAGATATTGAAGTAGTTGGTGAAGCAGTAAATGGAGTTGAGGCACTGGGGAAAGTAGAAGAATGCATGCCAGATGTCATCTTAATGGATATTAATATACCTGAAAGGAATGGGATTGAAGTTACCGGATTGATAAAAGGAATTTATCCTGCTATAAAAATATTAATCTTAACCATGTACAATCATGATGAATATTTCCTTTCAGCCATTCGTCAGGGGGCAGATGGATATTTATTAAAGGATGCACCCTCAGATCATGTCGTAGATGCGATTCGTGCTGTAGCGAAGGGACAATCTGTTATTCATCCTTCAATGACCAAAAAGTTTTTAAACTTTTCTTTTCAGAAAAAAGAGAATGCGGCAGTGGAAAAAAAGGAGTCTTTGCTGACCGAAAGAGAAAAGGATGTCCTTCTCTGCCTTGTAAAAGGAATGAATAATAAAGAAATCGCCCAAAATCTATTTATTAGTGATAAAACAGTAAAAATCCATGTAAGCAATATTTTTAAAAAACTTGAAGTGAAAAGCCGCTCACAAGTAGTTATTTATGCAGTGCAAAATCAGTTGATACCTTTATCGTAAGACGGCCAGCCTGGTCGTCTTCTTTTTTAGTCAAGAGACTACTACCTTTGTATGAGATAAAATAGTACTTCTACCTTCCTGAATTACGTCCTTTGCGGAATAGTATACCCTATTGAAAAGTAAGAAAATAGGGTTATAAAGACGAGAGGGGAATGGAATTTGAAAAAATTTGTGTCGATTTTCTTAACGGCAGCTTTGTTATTTATGCTGATGGTTCCTGGAATGCCGAAAGCCAATACAAGTATCGTTTCTGCAGTAATGGATAGCAGCTTAGTAAAAGCATTAGAAACTGCCGTAGAGCCGCTTCAAGTGATCGTAACATTTGAGGGACAGGGGGCACCAACTGCGGATCATCTTAATCTATTAAAAAAATTAGGGATTTCAACCGGAATTACGATGAAGTCATTGCCGATTTCCGGTATTTTAGCCACAAAGGAGCAAATTAATAAGCTCGCAGCAACGCCGGGTATTAAATCAATCTATTTAAATAAAAGGTTAACGTATTCAAACTTTGACGCAAATAATCTAACAGGAGTAGATAAAGCTAGATCGGATGCAGCCATGCAAAAAGCAAATGGCGGACTGCCGCTAACGGGAAAGGGAATTGGCGTAGTGGTCAACGATAGCGGGGTGGACGGGACGCATCAAGATCTTCAGTTTGGCACTCACCTCGTTCAAAACGTGATGGGGAGCACAAACTTAAATGCATTAGCACCCGAACTGCTTCCGATTACTTATGTAGAAAATGTACCAAATACCGATACGAACTCAGGACATGGTACACATGTAGCAGGTACAGTCGGTGGAACAGGTGCAGCCTCAGGCGGTAAATATGAAGGGGTGGCCCCTGGTGCTGACTTAATCGGTTATGGTTCCGGAGCAGCCCTCTTTGTTCTCGACGGGATTGGCGGGTTTGATTATGCTATTACGCACCAATCGCAATACAATATTCGTGTGATCACAAATTCATGGGGATCTTCTGGAGACTTTGATCCCAATGATCCGATTAACATAGCGAGTAAGGCAGCTTATGACCGTGGTATAACGGTATTATTTGCTGCTGGGAATGAAGGTCCAGGGGAAAACACTCATAATCCTTACGCGAAAGCTCCATGGGTTATTTCAGTAGCAGCCGGTGAAAAAGATGGTTCGTTAGCTGATTTTTCATCCCGGGGTACAAAAGGAGTGGGTGGTACGTTTGAAATGGATGGAAAAACGTGGGCATGGAAGGATGAGCCTAGCATTACCGCTCCAGGAGTGGATATTATCTCAACGCGTGTCCTTGCTCCAGTTTCCAGCTTAGCGATCACATCAGATGCTGAACTGATCGAGCCAGCTTATCTGCCATTTTATACATCCATGAGTGGAACTTCCATGGCAACGCCACATGTTGCTGGTATTGTCGCCCTTCTACTTGAAGCAGACCCAACACTTTCACCAGACCAAGTTAAAAAGGTTTTACAAGCTACCGCAACAAACATGCCTGGGTATGAGACATGGGAAGTGGGAACTGGCTATGTGAACGCATATGCTGCTCTTGAGGACGTTATGTTTAATAAATCATATGGCGAAACGGTAAATGCGTATCAGTCGTTTAATAGCAGTGCAAATGTTACAGTGGAGCGATCAGAATTCCAAGTGGATTATAACCCGCTGCTGCTATCATCAAATTCTTATACTTTTAAGGTTGCGCAAGGTGTTGCGCAAATTAGTGCGAGAGTTGATGCCGCTGGTATATTAGGGCAAAGCGGAAATCCATTAAACTTAATTTTAGTCGGTCCAGATGGAACATCATATAGCTCGGGAGTCAGCTTGTTGTTTCCGCTTTATTATGACCGCACGGTGTCAGTTACATCACCTCAAGCGGGTGACTGGCAGGTGAAAATTGATGGGCTGCATGGAGACGCAGCTAACCCGATTGGCTTCGGTCTTCCCGAGACAGTAAATGGCACCCTTGCCATCTCAAAGGCAGGCAGTTTTTCTGGTTTAAAAGACATCTCAGGAAATCCAGCAGCATCTGCGATTCAAATGGCAGTAAGTGAAAGACTTATTGACGGCTATGGTGATGGAAGCTTTAAGCCAAAACAGTATCTTACACGCAGTGAATTGGCCCGCTACTTAGTGATGGGGACAGGTATCCGTCAAAGTCAGTCGGTTAATGTGAAGGATGTTTCAACTGGAGATTTACCTTTTGCAAAAGCGGCGGTTGCGAAAGGAGCGGCAATCCGTGATGGAGTGCAAACGCAGGGCGGCGTTATGCAGCTTGAGCTTTCAGGTAATTTTAATCCAAGTGGTGAGGTCGACCGTGTGGCGCTTGCCTATTCACTTGTTCAAGCACTTGGTTTAGAAAAACAAGCAAAGGAATTCACGGGTGCGTTAACCGTACAATATAAAGGTGAAAGAATACCTGTTAAAGATAGTGCCTCAGTACCCGCTGCCCTTAAGGGTTATGTTCAATTAGCCCTTGATTTAAATATTCTTAATGCAAGCTTTTCGGTGACACAGGGTCCATACGATTTAGTCCCAACGGTAGAGGCGAGTTTTAATCCTAGTAAAAAGGTGACAAGAGCGGATTATGCTGTTGCGATCACGCGGTATTACCAAGCATGGTTCCAATAAAAAGCTGGAGGAGAGATAAACGCTCTCCTCCTTTTTGGTATAATAAAAGAAAAATCTAGGATGATGAACTTGGCAAAGGTTAAAACAAATGCTATTCGAATTCTTGATAGCAAAAAGATCGACTATGAGGTGCTTACATACGATAATCAAGATGGAAAAATAGATGGCGTTTCTGTTGCTGCGAAGATAGGCAGAGACGCTCGTGAAGTATATAAAACGCTGGTCGCCCAAGGCGCAAGTAAAAGTATTTATGTCTATGTGATACCAGTGGAATCAGAATTAGATTTAAAAAAAGCAGCAAAGGCAGCCGGGGAAAAGAATGTCGAAATGATTCCAGTTAAGGATATTCTGAAATGGACCGGATATATTCGCGGAGGCTGCTCGCCGATTGGGATGAAAAAGGAATATAAGACATTTATCGATGAAAGCTGTTTAGAGCTTGAACATATGGTGGTCAGCGCTGGAAAAATAGGCGTCCAAATCGTAATCGATCCCAAATTGTTAGTAGATCTGACAAAGGCTGAAACATCGGATGTTAGAAAATAATGTAATGGGCATTCACCTATAAACGGACATTGCATAAGATATGGTGAAATGAAACTTTGCTATGTCACGTAAAAGGGAGTGTTCGCAAGTGGCAGGAAAGATAAAAAACTATTTTGCAGGCGGGAATACAGCTAGGGGATTCCATAACCTGTATGATTCGAACTTACAAGGACTAGAACGCATTTATATTCTTAAAGGCGGCCCTGGAACAGGAAAATCCTCGTTGATGAAAAACATAGGCAATGAATGGGTTGAAAAGGGATATGATATCGAGTTCTTACATTGCTCGTCAGATAATAGTTCGATTGATGGAGTCATCATTCGCGCCTTAAAGGTAGGAATCGTAGATGGAACAGCTCCACATGTCATTGAACCAAAGGCTCCAGGGGCGGTAGAACAGTATATTAATCTTGGGGAAGCCTGGGATGCAAAAGCACTTGCTGGTGAGAAAAAGAACATTCAGCGATTAACCAAACAAATCAGTGCTTCCTTTAATTTAGCTTATTCAACCTTTAAGCAGGCTTTGGATATCCATGATGACTGGGAGAAAATTTATATCGATAACATGGATTTTGAAAAGGCAGACCAGCTGACCAATAAATTAATTCAAAACTTTTTTGGCAAGTTGAAAATAAATAAACAATCCGATGTCCGCCACCGATTCTTAGGGGCAGCGACACCAAAAGGGGCGGTCGATTTTGTCCCGAATTTAACGGAGGACATCGAAAAGCGTTACTTTATTAAAGGACGCCCTGGTTCCGGAAAATCAACGATGTTGAAAAAGCTCGCGGCAGCGGCAGAAGCGAGAGGCATTGATACAGAGGTTTATCACTGTGGATTCGACCCTAACAGCTTGGATATGGTTATTTTTAGAGAGCTTGGCATTGCCATTTTTGACAGTACAGCTCCGCACGAGTATTTCCCGAGCCGTGCAGGTGATGAAATCATTGATATGTATGAACTTTTGATTACCCCTGGGACAGATGAAATCTATGAAGATAAAATTAAGCCAATAGCAGAAAGCTACAAGAATAAAATGAAGGAAGCCATCTCGTATTTAGCGAGAGCGAAAGAACTTCACGACCAGCTCGAAGCGATTTATGTTCCAGCAATGGATTTTGCTGTTGTCGAACATATACAGGCAAGGATCTCAGAGGAAATCCGAGAATTAGAACACGACACAATTGCAAGCACTCAGTAGTAAAAAGAGAAAAAGGAAGTATAGGAACTGTCCCGAATAGGGGCAGTTTTTACGTGATACTTATGTGCTGGGTTGGGGAAGATAAGGGTAAGGACCAAATATTTTTTTGTAGAAGGAGCTATGTATTGTGAAAAATGACCAAAATTCAGCAAATGACACAGTAGAAGCCAATATTGAAATCAACAAACAATTAGAAGATGGAACAGTTCATGAGCCCATACAATCACAATCAGAAACTGAAAGAGCCAACATAGAGTTACAGAATCAGTTCAATAATGAAGGTAAGAAAGACATACGTACTTCTCCAGCAGCCATTTCCACCCCTCAATAGACCCAAATAGAGTCGGCTTCCCTAAGTGGTAAGCCGACTCTATTTTATTCATGAGGATTGGTTTTACTTTGCTGACTTTTATTTCGCTTATTTCCCTTGCTATTATCTCCGCTGACAAATTCACTCGCAAACTCAGCTTCAGCATGTCCAGCACGCGGTGAATTTTGATTTTTACTGCCCTTATTAACCTTTTTCGTCATGATATCTTCTCCTTCCTTCCATTGGTACACTATAGTTTGGCATTTGCAACATTCTTTATGCATTTTCATAGAGGGGTTCTACAGTGTTTATAGAATTAGTAGGAGAGCTAAAATAGAACTATAGCAATTTTTTAGAGGTGATATATTTTGAAAAATGAAATAGAAAAACTAACACATTTGTATGAAGAACATCGGAATGAAGAAAATGCAGGACCGATGAAAAAGTATATGAAAGACCATTTTCCTTTTTTAGGCATTAAATCACCGTTACGAAAAGAGCTTGAAAAGAAATTTTTTAAAGAGACAGCAATTTTAAAAGAGGACTTTAACATGAATTTCGTCACAGGACTTTTGGAAAAAGATGAGCGTGAATATCAATATACCGCGATTACATACATGGGGAAATTCATAAAGAAATTGCCTAAAGACATCATGCCTTTTTTAGAAAAGTTAATTACGACCAAATCCTGGTGGGATAGTGTTGATTCGATTGCCCCTTTGGTGGGAGAGCTTGCTAGGAAGTATCCGGAAATAATCGAAGAGACTATAAACGGCTGGTCGGTTGATGATAACTTTTGGCTGCGGAGAAGTGCCATTCTTTTTCAATTAAAATATAAACAGCAAACCAATAAAGCACTTCTTTTTGAATATATTGTAAAAAATGCGGATAGTAAAGAATTCTTCATTCAAAAAGCCATCGGATGGGCGTTGAGGGAATACTCTAAAACAAATCCTGTGTCTGTTAAGGAATTTATCGAAGGAAACAAGCTCGCTCCATTAAGTGTAAGAGAAGGAAGTAAGTATGTTTCATGAGCAAAATGGTGAAAATGCAAGTGGATATCTGATAAGATGGCAGTAACAAAAAATAGAAATAGGTGAACAGCATGATCAAGTGTATTGCGTCAGATATGGATGGTACCTTATTAAATTCGTACCAGCAAGTGAGTCAGGAAAATAAAGAAGCGATTCTAAAAGCCCAGTCCCAGGGAATTGAAATAGTAATAGCAACTGGGAGGTCTTATCAAGAGGTGCGGTTTGTCCTGGATGAAGCAAATTTACAGTGCCCTGCCATTTGTGTAAACGGTGCAGAAGTTCGCACAAAAAAAGGCGAAATTTTATCTGCTACACCAATTGAAAAGCACGTAGCCAAAAAAGCTGCAGAAAAGCTAATGGAAAAGGATATCTATTTCGAAGTATATACAAACAAAGGTACATATTCCCTAGATCCTAATAAAGCCGTGGCTATTATAGTTGACATTGTAGTGAGTGCCAATCCTGATGTGAACCCAGCAGAGGTGGTTAAACGAGCAGAAGAGCGCACTCATCATGGTTTAGTCCATCAGGTTGAAAGTTATGATGTTCTATTCAATGATGAAACACAACAAATATACAAGCTTTTTGGGTTTGCATTGGATTCAGACAGGCGTGGAGCAGCAGAAAACGCACTAGAAGAATTAACAGAGTTGACAGTGTCCAGTTCAGGTCATAACAATCTGGAAATCACGCATCGAAATGCTCAAAAAGGAATTGCGTTAGAAACGTTTGTGAAATCAAAAGGAATTGACCTAGCAGAAACAATGGCGATGGGTGATAGTTTTAATGACATCTCCATGCTGGAAAGAGTCGGCAGAGCCGTTGCGATGGGGAACGCAGACTATGAAATAAAAACGCTTTGTGATGTAATGACTGCTACAAATGATGAACATGGAGTAGCTAAGGCAATACTAGAAGTTTTATAGGAAAGGAAGAGATGGATGGTCAAAGTATGTTCCATTTTATTGTCAATGATCCTATTGATATCAGGCTGTTCTTCTTTTGAAAAGGATAATCAGCAACCGAAGGACCAGCAAGAGGACGAGGCGATTGTCCTGCAGCCAGAAATTGAAGTTGTTGCTGAAACGCTGCGTGTGCCATGGTCGATTAATAAGGTCAATGAGACTTTTTATGTGAGTGAACGAACAGGAAGTATCGTGAAAATTGATAATGGAAAAATGGAACGGCAACAAGTGGAGTTGGAAAAACCGCTCGCGAAAGCAGCAGAAGCAGGGCTGCTTGGCTTTGTCCTCGATCCTCAATTTCTAACTAATCAAAAGGCATTTGCTTATTATACGTATGAGAATGGGCAGGGACAATTTAACAGAGTGGTTGTACTGGTGCTTAATGGGGAAAAATGGACGGAAGAAAGGATTCTTCTTGATAGGATTCCGAGTGCCGCCTACCACCATGGGGGCCGTTTGAAGATTGGCCCGGATGGAAAGCTGTACATTACCACTGGTGATGCCACGACTCCTGAACTTTCGCAGGATATAAGGTCCTTGAACGGGAAGATTTTAAGAATGAATGTAGATGGCAGTATCCCAGAGGATAATCCATTTGATAACTCTTACGTTTACAGCTATGGACATCGGAATCCTCAGGGTTTAGTGTGGATGGGTGATACGTTATATGCGAGTGAGCATGGTCAATCCGCACACGATGAAGTCAATGTCATAAAGCCTGGTGCAAATTATGGCTGGCCGGTAATCCAAGGAAATGAAGAGAAAGCCGGAATGGAGACACCTTTGTTCCAGTCTGGTAACGAAACCTGGGCTCCTTCAGGAATGGCAGTGCACGACGGCAGGTTATATGCAGCGACATTACGAGGAAATGCCATCCGGGAATTTGACCTTGGAAGAAATACGGCAAGTCCAGTTATTACAGGTTTAGGAAGATTACGTGATGTGTATGTGGAGGGTGAATACCTCTATTTTGTTAGCAACAATACAGACGGCAGAGGAAATCCTGATGAAAAGGATGACAAATTGTACCGAGTGCTGCTGACCAATCTGAAGTAGGTAAAGGCTGGTGTGATTTATGACGACAAAAAGCAATAAATTACAATATGGATGGACACTAATATCCCATCCAACGTATCAAATCTTTACGAACAAAAACTCCTATGCCATCATCGACGAAGACAATGACGTCATGCTCAGATTTACACTCCAAGAAAACGAAATCGAAATCCAAGGCGCAAACTGGAACCTAAACTACAAAATCAACCTCGGCTTCAAAACCCTAAAAATCATCAACACACCCGAAGATTAATGGTGACAGGCACCAAATATACAAAAACCGCTGTTTATGCAGCGGTTTTTGTATATTTGGTGGTAGTAGTATTAAATTATAGGATTTCTATTTTCAAAGAGTTGACCTGTGAGACTAGGAGTTCTTCGTATTGTTTTTGGGCTTGGAAGTTGATTTCTTGCTGACTCAATTCTGGATTTTCTTTTTTTACTTTTTCGATCATGTCTTTTTGTACTTTTTGGGAAAGGACGATGAGTTGGTATTGCTGTTTTTCGGTTTTCCAAAATTTTTCTGCTCCGTATTCGGTGATCATCGCTTTTGCTGACTCGAACTGATCGTATTGGGCACGGACCTTGTTGATTTCTGTTTCGATTTCCGCGTCGGTTGCCGTGTGGCCTTTTTCTTCTGCAAGCATTGCCATTGATCGGAGGCGGATGATTTGCGTTAATAATTGATTTTGATCTTCAACCAGCTTTTCTTGTGACTCCCAGTAAGCTAATGCTTCTTTTAATTGATCGCCTGTGTAGCGCTTTTGGTCTGTTTCACGATTGATGGCAAGCTGAAGATAATTAATAAACTTATAGAAGTCTACATCTTCATGGGTAATCCACTCCCCATTAATCGACGCAACACCCTCTGGTTTTTCCACCTCATAACTGATTACCTTTTCAATCTTTTCCCCATCCTTTTCAAGAATAAAGAGAATTTCATACTTACCGGGCATCGGAAGTTCAACATTACCAGAATAAGTCCCATCTTCACCTTCTGTTAATTCCACTTTCGTCATCCCGTGGTCCATATTGGTCATGGAGAATTCTGCTGAAACATCAAGCCCCGTTACAGCCTCATCCTTTTCTTTTACCTGAATTTCCATCGGCATTTCTTTTTCTGGCTGCTGGTAGATTGGCTTTGTAATTTCAATACTATACTCAGGGCCGGCACTACAGCCGGCTAGCAGAGCCAGCAACAGCAGTGCGGTCAGCCTCATCGCTTTTATCATGATTCTATCCCTCCAAGATTGTGTGTTTGTAAGAATTCCTCCACGGTGTATTTCTCCATTTTTCCATTATTTAAAAACGCCACATGCGTACAAACCTGTCTGATTTCATCAAGATGATGGGAGGATAGCAGGATGGTTTTATCATGAAGCGACTTTAACACTTCTAAAATTTCCTTACGTCCCATTGGGTCAATCCCACTTGTAGGCTCATCAAGAATCAGAATACTTGAATCCTGATAAAGAGTGATGGCTAATCCAAGGCGCTGCAGCATGCCTTTTGAATATTTTTTCACCTGTACATCGCGGTCATCCCACAAACCTACTGATTTAAGGACATTTTCTATCCGTTCTTGGTCAACGGTCTTTGCTACCGCCTCCGCAAAGAAGGTAATATTCTCAAGTCCCGTCAGCATCGGGTAAAGCATGAACTTTTCCGGGAGATAGGCGATGGCCTTTTTCCATTCGTTATTTTTCTTGGATACCTGGATTCCATTAATGGAAATCGTTCCTTGTTTAACCGGAAGTAATCCAAGGAGACTATTAATAAAAGTTGATTTTCCAGCCCCGTTACGGCCGACAAGCGCGCATATTTCATGCTTGTTAATCTCAATATTGATAGACTCCAGAATTAATTTTTTCCCGAAGGATTGGTTTAAGTTTGATACAGTAATCATTCGAATCCCTCCTTACGGTGAAAAACAATCGCTGTTGTGATCGAAGTAATGAGCCAGAATAAAAGATTCCCTAGTAAAAAGAATACAGGCTTTGTCCACATGAAGGCTTGGAGAAGCCGTGACATGTGACCAAAAGAATAAACACCCATTCCCGTTTCTAAAAACATTCTCACGGACTGCAGTGGATTTAAGAAATAAAGTGATGAAAATAGTTTCACATTCTCATGGGTAACATCCGGTAAGAACGAAAGCAGGATAAAATCATGTAAAAAGAAAAAGTAAAACCAAACAAAGATCGTATATCCAATAATTTGCATTCTTGAGCGGCTAAAGCTGCCGACCGCTGCGCCAATTTGCAGGAACACAATTGACATCGTCACGATTGATAAAATAAAGATGAGATAGGCCTTCATATCAAGTTGGAAATTAAACTTGAGTAATAACAAATAGAGAAAAAACCAAACCAGCAATGGAACTAGGACGACGCTATAGAGTCCCAAACTTTTACCTAGTAAAAAGCTGGCATACGTATCTTTCTTGGTTAGCAGCATAATCAATGTCTTTTGTTCTTTTTCCTGAAAAATGGCAAAGGCACCGATAAACAAGCAAAGGATCGGGATAAAATAGATAATCGTATCAAACAAATTAATTAAGAG
Organism: Neobacillus sp. NPDC093182; assembly: GCF_044754045.1. Taxonomy (NCBI): domain Bacteria; kingdom Bacillati; phylum Bacillota; class Bacilli; order Caryophanales; family Bacillaceae; genus Neobacillus; species Neobacillus sp. NPDC093182. The sequence continues at coordinate 217,010 of NZ_JBIVOI010000004.1, read as the reverse complement.
GACATAAAAGCCTTTATCAAATGAAAGGGCGGTCGAACGAAACAAGATACTGAGTGAAATCAGAACAATGATACTTAAAGCGAGCCATAATCCTTTTCCTCTTATGTTTTCCTTCCATTCCTTCCAAATGTAATGCATGGTAAAATGATTATCTTCTAAAACGAGATGATTGGAATTCATGACCGCAGCGCCGCCCGTATTTATCGTAAAGGTATTTTCCTTAAAAAGATTCTCATCGGAATACATGTAATGCAGACCGTACCGTGTGTTACTAATATTATTTTGATAGCTTTCATTCTTGTTGCCATAGTCAAAAAACATGCCATCACGCGTGCCTTCGATGGTGTTCTTCGTTAAGAGGTTATGATTGGAGTAATAGATATGAATCCCATTACCCTGTGCAGCAATTTCCCCTTTACCCATGCCTTTGATCTCAACATTGGAGATTTTATTTTCGTGTGCTTGACTTAAATAAATGCCGTGAAAGGAATCGGTAATTTTGACGTGTTCTACCACATTTCCGTTGGTATGAATCTTAATCCCTGCATACTCCTCAGCAGAGTTTCGGTCCATACTGCTATTGGTGACGCTCAGCTTTCTAATCGTTACATTAGGAGCTTTAATAGAGATGACATTTCCAGTTCCATCTCCTTTTATCACTGTATTAATAGTGCCAACTAAAGTTAGTGATTTATTGATGACAATATTGCCCTCATAAGTTTTATTTTCAAGTTGTAATACTGCTCCTTCTTCCAAGCTGTCGATCATGGCCTGCAAGTTTTCGGCAGCACTATTTTTCTCAGGATATATCAAAATAGTAATAGAGAAAATGAATAGAAAAAGCAGTAGTTTTTTCATCTTGTTCGATCCTTCCATAACGGAATCAGTAATAAAATAAAGGCTGCAATCAGGAAATACGAACCGTATCCAAGAATACTTTCAGTGACAAAGTTTGCAACTGTATTATGCCCTAAAAGGGGCGGAACAAATGGGTCAATTTTTATCGGTGCGGTTGGGCTTAAGTTGGTGCCGAATTTGCGAAGGGCGCGTGAAAGGTCCCAAACACCAAGACTGCCTCCAATGATAAACAAACCAATTAATCCATATAGGACTGATTTTTTTCGCAGGATGGCTGTCAAGAGAGTAATCGCTGCTAAACCAATCACTAAGTATGATAGATACGCTAATTCTGGAAAATTCTTCTCGCTGAAGTTTTCCATTCCAATATAGTGGTTCAACCCGTTAACGATATCAATTTCGCCCTCAAGCTTATTGGGATAAACAATGATATTTAACCCTTCAGGATACTGAGGAGCAAAGAAAATCATCTGCCACCAGGGAAAGTATAATGATAGGACAACTAGGACGGCAGTAAGGGCAATCAGGATCGATGATAGGAGTGATAATTTTTTTGCCTTCATGTAAAACAAGTCCTTTCTAAACGGAGAAGGGTACCAATTGATCTAATTGATACCCCCATCACCAATCTATTATTGCTTCGGTTTTACAAGGAAGTAGCCGGTCATTTCTTGGTGTAGTGCAGAACAGAAGTTAGTACAGTAAAGCGGGAATGTACCTGCTTTGTCTGCAGTAAATTCTAGTGTGTTCGTTTGGCCAGGCTGAACCTCAATGTTTAAGTTATAGCTGTTGATGGCAAATCCGTGGGTAATATCCTCATCAAAATCCGTATTCGTTAAGTGGATAAACACCTTATCTCCTTGATTGACTTCAATCACATCAGGACGTTTTGCTTTGGCGTCAAAGATAAATTTCGACCGCATGGCGATCCCGTAGACATGAACTTCATTTCCATTACGGACGATTTTCGCATCCTCTTGCTTGTATGTCGCCAGCTTATTGCTTTCATCCTTCTTATACACTTCGATGGTCTTAATCTTATCTGCTTTAATAATTTGAGCATAGTGCGGCTCTGGGTTAACTGGTGAAGATTGAATGACTTTCATTTTGCCGCTGATATCAATTAATTGCATGGACTCAGGATGTGAAGGTCCAACGGATAAATAGCTGTCTTTTGCAATTTTGTTTAAGGCAATCAGCCATTTTCCATCTGGAGAAACAGTGTCACCTTCAGCTGCTACAGAGTGTCCTGGTGAATATTGAACAGGAACACGGTCTAACGTTTCGCCTGTTTTTGGATCCCATTTCACGATTTCAGATGAAATGAACATCGTTGTATAAGCCATTCCTTTATCATCAAACTGAGTGTGAAGCGGTCCAAGTGCGTTTTCAGGGTTAACTTCTCTTTCCATAATTGAGTCATAGTTGATAATCGGAATACCGTTTCGCTCACCAGCGAAGTCTTGTTTTTCAATCGCTTCAAAAGCTTTTTCAAAAGAGAAAACAGTCATAGCAGGTGCAAGTTTTCCAGAAGCAATAAAGTGTTTTCCATCAGGCGTTACGTCGACACCGTGTGGTGATTTCGCAACAGGAACAAGGTAAATACCGCCCTTATGCTTTTCAGGGAAAATCATTTTTTGTCCAGTAACTTCATCATACTGTCCCTCTGCAACCATTTTCTCAAGCTCTTTCCAGTTAAAAAGAACTATGAAGTCACGGTCAGCCTGTGAGGCGTTAATTTCTAGATTAGTAGTCGCTTCTTCTGTGTTGTAAGTTGTCATAACTGCCCAATCTGCAGAGCTTTTCTTACCAGCGTCTGATAAATCATAAGACCATGGCGGAAGCGCAACTTGGTAGGCAATGTTTAGTTTTTCTTGATTTTGATCAAACGTTACGGCTGACATTACACCGCGGTACTGCTGGCTGTATTCGTCTAAAGGCTTATACTCAGAGCCGATTGGAACCGCAAAACGCGTTGGCAGGAACATGTACTCCGTATTTTCTGTAACGAACGCCGCACAGTGCGGGCCGCTTGTATTTGGAACATTAATAATGTCTTTAACGGTAAAGGTTTCTAAATCCATTGCTGCCGCACGGCTGTTTCCGACATCTGTGGCAAACATATACTTACCGTCATAGTCACCTTTTGTTTCAGAGAATGCAGGGTGATGAAGGTCTCCCCATGTGTAGCCGCCCATCATCTTTTTAGAATGTTCATCAAATCCATATCCTGTTGCAGAGTCTTGTGAGAACACTGGTACTGTACGGATATGACGCATGGATGGAACACCATAGATAAACATTTGACCGGAGTGGCCGCCTGACGCAAATAAGTAGTAATCATCTTTTTCACCGAATGGAACATAAACTTTCTCTGCGTCACTTTTCGTATTGCCTGAAGCCACTTGATTGTTTGTACTTTTTGAAAAATCGGCAAAAGATATCGTTGCTGCTACAAAACCTGCTAGTAAACCAGAGGCAATTGGAATCCATTTCTTCATCTATTACACCACCTTTTTATTTTTCAGAAGCTTGCTTCAACATATCTAACACTTGCGTGCGTTCTTCATCTGTTAATGGGCTGCCGCCGATCACGCTCGACATAACCGCTGACGTTGGTTCTTTTAAGAATTCATCAATGGACTTGCCATGCTTTCCTTCAACATCTGTAAAGGCTTTTGAAAGATCCGGTCCAGTTGCTCCGCCTTCTAAGCCAAGAGCATCGACTGCGTGACAGCCTAGACATCCTTTACTGTTGAGAATATTTGCTTCGTCTACAGAAGCGGTTTCCTTAACTGCCTCTGTTTTTTGATCTTCTGTTTTGCTTGTTTCTTCTGTTTGTTCTGTTTGAGCGACCTGAGGCTGTTTAGCGGAATCCCCCATAACGACACCAAACACCAAGTATCCAAGACCAAAACCAATGACTAAGCTAATGGCAAAGCTTGTAATCGCCTTATTCATACTTCCCCCTCCTTCTGTCTATTGAACAATTTCATCCTAATCGGATTTCAAGCGTAAATTTGTGATAAACTTCACTGTTTTTTATTTAAGTTTGAACGTTTTGTGAAGGGTGTTGATATGTAAGTGTTTTAAAAATTGAACGTTTTGTGAAGATAATCACTACGAGTTGTGATTTTTTTTACTACAATGGGAAGTAACAAATGAGTATAAGCAGATTAAAAATGAGGGAGAGGAGGGGCAGAATGAATCCTGTACATGCTTTAGAAGAACAGCCATTAGGAAGAGTAAGAGCGTTGAAAATTGAGGATTTTCTACGAAAAATTGTCATTTTTAAGGATTTATCTGAAAAATCCTTGCCGCTTATCGCAAATCGTATTCAGACGTTAACCGTTAAAAAAGGAGCACAGGTGATTTGTGAGGATGAAGCGGCCAAAGGGGTATTTTTTATTCATGCCGGTGCGGTAAAGCTAACGAAACAAGATGAAAGCGGAAATGAGATTATTGTTTGTATGAAGCAAAAGGGCGATGTATTTGCGGAGGCTTGTTTATTTTCTAAGACCTCTTTGATGTACCCTGCGACAGCTACCATGCTCCAAGATGGACAGCTTTTCTATTTAGATAAAATCGAATTAGAGAAGGGGCTTCATGAATATCCTGAGCTTGCTGTCCAAATGATTCAATACATGAGTGATTCGCTGCGCGAGATGACGTCAACCTTAAGGGACGTGGCGCTGTTAGATGTGTATGCGAAGACAGTAAAGACGTTAGAGCGATTAGGGAATAAGTTTAATACCTCTGCCTCGAGATGGAACATTGAAATCCCATTGACAATACAAGAATTTGCGACCGTGGTAGGGACGACAAGGGAAAGTGTAAGCCGGGTATTTTCGAAATTGAAAAAAGAGGGAATCATCGAAATGAAATCAAGGAAAATCATTATCCTTGATATGTGCAGGCTTTGTGCACTGACGAATCAGACGTATTAAAAAACCCTTCGTCATTGACGAAGGGTTAGTTTTTGAATTTGTATGTCCAAAATCGTTCGTTGTTGATCCAGACCATCATTTGCGGGTCTTGGTTTTTCAGCTTCTCAGTCACGTCGCCAAACATTTGCTCAGTCTGGGAACGATGTGCCTGAATCGCAGCAAGCTTTTTATCGGCAACCGCACTAATGTTATGGACAATGTCGGCCTCACCGAGCTCTTCAACACAATTGTTTGAAAAAGCAACACAGTGCAGTTTAGGTCTTGCAGCTGCAGGAAGCTTTTCCACGGCCCTGACAACCGCCGCGCCGGTGGCGTCATGGTCAGGGTGAACGGAGTAGCCTGGATAAAAAGTAATGATTAAGGATGGATTAACCTCATTTATTAACGACAACATTGCATTCGCTAGTTTTTCATCGTCTTCAAACTCAACCGTTTTATCTCGATACCCCAGCATTCGCAAATCTTGAATACCTAAGGCAGCAGCAGCTGCTTTTAATTCTTCTTTTCTAATTTTTGGGAGATTTTCTCGATTGGTAAAAGGGGGATTCCCCATGTTGCGTCCCATCTCGCCCAAGGTTAAGCAGGCATAGGTGACAGGAGTACCGTTTTGTACATGAGTGGCAATCGTTCCTGACACTCCAAAAGCTTCGTCATCCGGATGTGGAAAGATGACTAATACATGACGTTCTTTTTCCATAATAGGCTCCTCCTTCCTTTACTCGAACGGTGTAGCGCTGATTTCAAGAGCGACCGCGAGTTTTCCTTTGTTATCATGACCGGCTAGCAGCAAACGGTTTTGCTCATCTACTTCAAAATGAGTAAGACCTTCTGCGTAAATCCAGCCAAGGTTTATTTTTAAACCAACACGATAGGGATCATTTCCCGTGATTTTCCCGATTTCGTATCGTACTAATGCATTGCGGATATAGGCACCTGCTGAAAAGAAAGCTTGATCATGATGAGATGCATAGGCACCATTGGTTGTTTCCAGGTGAATGTATACATCCTGGTTAGCGTATGCGTTAATCGCTTCTTGAACCTGGCGGTAATCCTTAATCGGTTCCATAGTTCTTTCTCCTTTCCCTGTGCGAGGTATGTAATCTATAAAATAGTTTTATTTAATAATGTAACTATCATACTAAAATCACATTGAAAAAGCGAAATCCTTGCTTTAAAAAGGCTGTGTTAAATTAGGCTGTTGATTTGCGCTCCACTAAGGAAGGCTTCTTCGAATAATCACCGCAGGGACAGGCGTGGTCTTTGCCTGTCACGAGGCGCTACGCTTTCCGCGGGCTCGCCCGTGAGCCTCCTCGGTCGTTCCGACCTGTGGGGTCTCACTTAGCTCGTTCATCCCGCAGGAGTCGAGCGCCTTCCGCTCCAATCAACAGGTTCTAAAATCATTAGTATTCATTAACACAGCCAAAAAACAGAGCCGAACTCAAGGTCCGACTCTGTTTTTGTATGATTAACAATCAGCGCAGTATTCAGTTTTTGCACCGCGGTAGGCACCATGCCATGTAGGTCCGACAAATTCATTTAAGCGGAAACCTTGGCTGATTGCAGCTGAAATAAAGTCTTTTGCAACTTCAACCGCTTCTATTACAGAACTGCCTTTTGCCAGCTCTGCAGTAATAGCAGAAGAGAAAGTACAGCCTGCACCATGAGTGAAGTTAGTTTCAATCTTCTCTGATTCAAAAATTGTAAAATCCTTGCCATCGTATAAAAGGTCAATGGACTTTTCTTCTGTTAAAAGCTTGCTGCCGCCTTTAATGACAACATACTTTGCACCTAAATCATGTATTTTTACAGCAGCTTCTTTCATCTGTTCTAACGTTTTAACCGGACCTGTTTGTGCTAATTGGCCTGCTTCAAAAAGGTTCGGTGTCACCACTAATGCACGGGGTAATAACAGCTCGCGCATAGCGTCTGTTGTTTCTGGGTTTAAGACTTCATCCTCGCCCTTACAAACCATAACCGGGTCAATCACTACTGTTTCCAATTTATTTTCATCGATAACCTTTGCCACTAACTCAATAATCTCAACGGTACCAAGCATACCTGTTTTCATTGCGTCAATTCCTACCGATAAAACAGTTTCAATTTGCGGCTTTAATGTCTCAACGGAGATTGGAAACACACTATGGTGCCAATCCTTTGGGTCCATCGTAACGATGGTTGTCAGTGCCGTCAACCCATAAACTCCTAGCTCTTGGAACGTTTTGATATCGGCTTGAATTCCTGCCCCCCCGCTCGTATCCGAACCAGCGATTGTCATAACCTTTTTGATTGTCATATGTACTCCTCCTAAAACGAATTGGTGAAAATCATATTCCTATTATAAAACAAACCTGAAAATATAGCAGAAATTTTACAAATGCATTGATTTTGTCAGAAAAATGACAAATGACCATTTTTACACTAATTAAAAGGTTATATGTGATAAATCTTACTTCAGAGAAAAATGACTCATCGTACGATAGTACTAAGGATACACTTTTTAAATCGTAATCGCTTACAACCAATAGTTTAACAAATATTTGATAGTGCTAAAGCGATTAAGTTCGGCAAAAGTTCGATATTCTGACACAAAATTGACCGAGATTCGTCAATGCCCTGTAATGAAGGCACCGATATTTATTATAAATTTTAATAAAATAGCTAATTCATTTTGAACTGCTATTTGATGTGACAAATGTCGCTGAGAAGGCTCGGTTGCATCATTACAATTGAAACGCCAAGAAGGTATTTCCTGAAAGGAGCGAAAACAATGTACCGCAAAGGATGTCCTGATGAATATCCCATTACCTTAGTTTTAAATGGGTATGAGATTGCTGTATTTCAACTAACGAAACATGATTTAGAGGATTGGGCCTATGGTTATTTGTTTTCTGAAGGATTTATTCAGGAAGCGAGTGATGTGGGATCCATTAGCATAAATGAAGAAATGGGCACCATTAATGTTTCACTTCTGAATGGCTTTAATGAAGAAGAGTTGTTTACTAAGAAGAAGCACTATACAGCAGGCTGCGGCCGCGGAGTTACATTTTTCTCGATGACCGACGTGAAAAATTTTCAAAAAGTGTCTTCTGAACACAGGTATAAATTGAGTTTCTTATTAAAAAAGCGAAGTGAATTTGCTCAAAATTCACCGTTTTATCTGGAAACTGGCGGCATGCATGGAGCTTGTACCGTTGATGAGGCAGGCAATATCACCGTCCGTGAAGACATTGGGCGGCACAATGCGGTCGATAAGATTATTGGCCACACAATACGAATGGGTTTGCAGCCTGAACGGTTAGTTTTATTAACGACCGGAAGGGTTTCATATGAAATGCTCTCCAAAGCAGCGAAATTTGGCTTTCCTGTTATTGGATCATGAACAGCAGCCACTAAGCAGGCTGTTCAGTTGGCTAAATTCTTGAATATTGAGGTAATTGGCTATTTACGAGGGAAAATGGCTAATATTTATACCTCAACAGGCCGAGTTGAAAATGATTTATTGGAAATACCCTGTTGAGCTGAATTGAAGGGGGGAATAACGACAAGTAGTAACTAGATAAAAAAGGGATGTTCTATTCAATATTGGGAAGGAGATAGAAAAATGGTTGAAATCAACTTAAACCGCCGGCAATTCTTGAAGTTGTCTGGTGCAACTGCCGTCACTTTAGCAGTGGTTGAGCTAGGCTTTAATGAGAAGAAAGCTCATGCCAGCACAAAAGAATTTAAAATTGCCAAATCAACTGTTACACCAACCATTTGCTGCTTTTGCGGCGTTGGCTGTGGAATTTTAGTCCATACAAAGGACAACACAGTGGTTTATACGGAAGGGGATCCGGATAACCCAATTAACGAAGGAAAGCTATGCAGCAAGGGTACAACCATCAGACAATTATACACCTCTGAAAAGCGCGTTAAGAAACCGCTTTATCGTGCACCAGGCAGTGATAAGTGGGTAGAAAAAGACTGGGAATGGATGTATGAAACCATTGCCAAGCGTACAAAAGAAACACGTGACAAAACATTTGTTGTAAGTGAAGACGGCATGACTGTAAATAAGACCGAGGCCATTGCGAGCCTTGGCGGAGCAGCTCTTGATAATGAAGAAACGTACCTGCTTTCTAAAATGATGAGAGGGCTTGGTGTCACCTACTTAGAGCACCAGGCACGAATATGACATAGTTCTACGGTTGCCGGTCTGGCACCTTCATTTGGTCGTGGAGCAATGACTAACAGTTGGAATGATGTGCAGTATACTGATTGTGCGTTGATTATGGGCGCAAACCCTGCTGAGAACCATCCAATCAGCTTTAGATGGTTAACAAAAGCGAAAGAGAATGGCGGAAAAATAGTAAGCGTTGACCCTCGTTACACAAGAACATCGTCAATGTCAGATATTTATGCACCATTACGCTCTGGAACCGATATTCCGTTTATTGGCGGGATGATCAAATATGCGCTTGATAATAATCTTTACCACAAAGAGTATGTTGTTAAATATACAAACGCTAGCTTTATTGTAAGTCCAAGCTATAAATTTGAAGACGGCTTATTCTCTGGATATATCGAAGAGAAGCGTGCTTATGATAAAAAACAGTGGGCATTTGAAAAAGATGGCGAAGTAAAATTAGTTAAAGACTTTACCTTAGGACACCCTAGGTCTGTTTTCCAATTAATGAAACAGCACTACTCCCGATATGATGTTGACACAGTTGTGAAAGTGACAGGAACGCCAAAAGAAGACCTATTAAAGGTGTATGAAGCGTTCTGTGCAACCGGTCAAGTCGGTAAAGCAGGAACCATCATGTATGCAATGGGAACAACCCAGCATACAGTTGGAACACAAAACGTTCGTGCATTTGCGATTATTCAGCTTCTGCTTGGTAACGTTGGTCTGCCAGGCGGCGGGGTAAACGCAATGCGCGGTGAGTCTAACGTACAAGGATCAACAGACTTTGGATTGTTATATGGTAACTTGACAGGTTACTTGAATGCCCCAACTTCTACTGATCCATTGAATGCTACACTAGCAGGACATTTAGAAAAAGAAACACCAAAAACAGGTTATTGGAGCAATAAACCGAAGTTCATCGTCAGCTTATTAAAAGCATGGTATGGTCCAAATGCACATGCTGGCAACGAATTTGGCTATCAGTACCTGCCAAAAGGCAATAAAAACTATTCACACATGAACTTGTTTAAAGCCATGTATGATGGAACATTAGAGGGTGCATTCCTATTTGGAACCAACCCAGTGGTCGGCGGTCCGAATGCTGGTAAAGAAAAAGAAGCTCTTTCGAACTTAAAATGGTTAGTAGCTGTTGACCTTTGGGAAACAGAAACGTCCGCTTTCTGGCAGACAGAAGCTGGAAGCAATCCATCTAAGATTAATACAGAAGTCTTCCTACTCCCAGCATGTTCTTCTTATGAAAAAGAAGGAAGCATATCAAACAGCGCCCGCTGGATGCAGTATCGCTGGCAGGCCATTAAGCCGCTTGGTGAATCAAAAGCAGATTTAGAAATTATCCATGAGCTTGCAACTAGAATTAAAGATTTATATAAAAATGAATCAGGTCCAAAAGCGGAACCAATCAATGCTCTTTACTGGAACTATGGTAAGGGACATCATCCAGATATCGACTTAGTATGTAAGGAAATTAATGGCTACGATGTAAATACAGGAAAATTAATTGCTGGTTTTGGAAATCTAAAGGATGATGGATCAACATGTTCAGGAAACTGGATTTATTGTGGATTCTACCCTGAAGAAGGTAAGAACCGTGCGAAAAACCGTGACAAAAAAGATACAGGAATGAGTTTGTATCTAAACTGGTCATATGCTTGGCCGATGAACCGCCGTATTCTTTACAATCGCGCTTCATGTGACCCAAGTGGTGTCCCATATAACAAAGAAAAAGCGGTTGTATGGTATGACGCAGCCCAAAGTAAATGGACTGGAGTAGACGTACCTGACTTTGTGGCAACACGAAAACCTGGTGATGCTGGATTCGAAGATCCATTCATTATGATGAATGATGGTGTTGGCGGAGTTTTCGCTCCAACATTAAATGATGGTCCATTCCCAGAACACTATGAGCCATTTGAAAGCCCAGTACAGAATCCGTTCTCCAGCCAAGAAATTAACCCAGCCATTCAAATATTTGATGGTAAATTCAATGAACGCGGCTTTAAGGCAGACTTCCCGATCGTTGCAACAACCTACCGGGTAAGTGAGCATTGGCAGTCCGGAACGATGACGCGTAACCAAGCATGGCTATCAGAGCTAGTACCTCATATGTATATCGAAATGAGCGAAGAGTTAGCAAAAGAAAAAGGCATTAAAAATAAAGACAAAGTCATTGTCAGCTCCGCACGCGGCGAGGTAAAAGCTTATGCAATGGTAACGAAGCGCTTTAAGCCTCATAAGATTAATGGCAAAAACGTTCATCAAATCGGAATGCCTTGGCATTTTGGTTATAAAGGAATCACAACTGGGGAAACAGCTAATCGCCTGACACCTCATATCGGGGATGCAAATACAACCATTCCTGAATATAAGGCATTCCTTTGTGATGTAAGGAGGGCTTAACAATGGCTGTTGAATATGTAAAATTTGTCGACGTAACCAAATGTGATGGCTGTCGTGCTTGTATGGTTGCCTGCAAGAACTGGAATGACCTGCCAGCGGAACCACAAGATTTCCTCGGAAGCGCTCAATCACATGCAAAAACAACTGCTGATACTTGGAATGTATTGCAATATATCGAACATGAAAACGCAAAGGGCGGCCTTGACTATCTTTTCCGTCACTCCGCATGCTTCCATTGTACGGACGCTGCCTGCGAAAAGGTTTGCCCAGAAGATGCGATTAGCTACACCGATTTTGGCACAGTTGTCATCGATCATGAAAAATGTGTCGGCTGTGGATATTGTGTTAATAACTGTCCATTTGAAGTCATTTCCCTTAAGGAATATGTTGATAAAAATGGTGACAAATACAGAAAAGCTCATAAATGCACAATGTGTACAGACCGTCTTGAAGAGGGCTTACAGCCTGCCTGCGTAACAACTTGTCATACTGGAGCAATGGAGTTTGGCGATAAAGCTGCAATGATCAAGAAAGCAGAAGAACGTGTGAAACAAATTAAAGACCGCTACCCTAACGCAATGGTCTATAATCCACAGGGTGTTGGCGGAACGCATACCGTTTATGTACTGGCCGAAAAGCCATCTGTTTACGGCTTACCTGAAAACCCTAAAGTTCCAACATCTGCTGTAGTTTGGAAAGACTATGCGCAGCCAATTGGTAAAATGATGATCGGTGCTACCACGATGGCGGTTGTAGGGGCATTTATTACGAACACGATTATTAGTAAGAAAAAGAATGGTAAAAACGAAGACGGAGGTGAACACCATGAGTAAACCTCAAAATTCGACAGTAAAGGTAAAACGTTTTTCGAAGGCATTTGTCTGGGCGCACGCAGTTAACGCGATTTCATTTATCGCCCTCTATATCACAGCTTTGCCAATGTACACAGAGTTTTTTGACTGGTTATATCCGGTTCTTGGCGGACCAGAAGGTGCACGTCTGCTCCATAGAATATTTGCAGTAGCATTTATTACACCAACGTTCATCTGGGTTATTTTTGACTTCAAAGGCTTTAAGCTTTGGATGAAAGAACTTGTTACGTGGAAGAAACGCGATTTAGAGTTCTTTTCAGAGTTTGTCAAAGAGCTATTCGGTTTCAATTTCAAGCATGTTAAACAAACATTCTTTAACGCTGGTGAAAAGATAAACTCAATCATTCAAATTTTCACAGCAATACTAATCATTGGTTCAGGTTTCCCAATGTGGTTCCCTGAATTTTTCCCAAGAGCGGTTGTTCAGTGGGGATATTTATTACACAACGTCGGTTTCGGCCTAGCGATTGCGGTAGTAGTCGGACACATCTATCTATCTGTTATACACAAAAACTCTAAACCAGGTTATACCGGTGTTATCACAGGTGACGTACCTGCATGGTGGGCACATGAGCACTATACAGAATGGTATGAGGAAGAAGTCAAAAAAGGCAACTTCCCTAAACTAGACGACCCTCATAAACCTACTAGCCCGAACAAGAAAAAGAAAAAAGGCGCTTGATTTAGTTAAAAGTAAATACGATAAAGGCTGTCTCTTGCAGGACAGCCTTTATTTGAAAAAATGGCTATTTTTTAAGCTCCAGTTGATTGGAGCGGAAGGCACGAAGACTCCTGCGGGAGGACGGGGCAGGGGAGACCCCACAGGCGCTTAAGCGCCGAGGAGGCTCCCCGGACCGCCCGCGGAAAGCGAAGTGCCTTTCGTTACAATCAACGGCCCAATTTACAGCCTAAAAATTAAAAGAGGTGTGCAACAATGAAAAAATCTGTTGTTTCGAAAGAATATCAGAATTTACAGAAGGATATTTTAACCCTTCAAGAGAATTGGAAAAAGAGTATAAATCCAGAATCCATCATTCCAAACCTAGATAAAGTGGCAATGTCAGCAGGAGTGCCAGCGGCGGCTTTAGCGTCTATTAATTTTGAAATTTCACTATTCCTACAGTGGATAGAGGAGATAAATGCACTTCTAATCAAAAACAACCCTGAGCTTAAATCAAAGCTTGCTGATGTTAAAACACTAGTAAACGAAGAAACAGCGATCCGCTGGATTGACGAGGCCTTCTCTTTTAACAGTTTTTATTTTGCTAGTTTCGTTGAGGAAAATGGACTTGAGGAATGGATTCCGCAATTTCTTGCTGAAACAGCACTAAGACCTTATCTGCAGCTGACAGCAGAAAAAATCCAGCACGAAATCACTCAGGGTGTTCCTGGAGCAGGATGTCCTGTTTGTGGTGAACCAGCTAGACTTGCTGTTCTTGAAGATGAAGGAAAAAAAGTAATGACTTGTCCTCGCTGTCTAGCTCATTGGAATGCAAAACGAATTGAATGTGCCCATTGCGGTAACGATGACCACAAAACGATACAGTACTTGACCATTGAAGGTGATGCTTCCTCTCAAATTCAGGTTTGCGAAAAGTGTACAGGATATATTAAAGTGATAGATACAAGACAATATCTCAGCAAGCCGTCCGCTGCCATGCTGGACTTAAATACGATTCACCTCGACTTCGTAGCCCAAGAACAGGGTTATCATACAGTAGGGGAAATAAATCAAATAAATTAAGAAGGTGCGCTATTCATGAAAGCTGCGGCTATTATTTTATCAGGTGGAAAATCAAGCAGAATGGGCACGAACAAAGCTCTCTTAAAACTAAATGAAAAAACTACAATAGAAAGAATGGTTGATATTCTTAAAGTCTATTTTACTGACATCATTCTTGTTACCAATGATAAGGATTCCTATCGATCCTTAGGGGTAAAAATGGTATCCGATCACTATCCTGGAAAGGGACCGCTGGCAGGCTTTCATGCCGGCCTAATGGCCTCTGCCTATGATGTGAACTTCATTGTAGCGTGTGATATGCCGTTTATTTCTGGAGAACTTGCCTCTGCGCTTGTCAAAAGGATTGACCATTATGATGCCTTAGTACCAGTTATTAATGGAAAAATGCAAACCCTGTGTGCGGTTTTTCAAAAGAAGACGGTAAATAAAATTGAAGAATGTATTGAAAATGGACGTCTTCCCATAAAACATCTGCTGGAGCATTTAAATGTCCTTTATGTAACGGAAAAAGATTTAGAAGTCTATAACAGCATTGATATGGAACGTGTCTTTTTCAATATGAATCACCCGCATGAGTATGAGGACGCAAAAAAGTGGCTGGAAGCTGATGAAACAGGAAGGATGTAAGGCACAGTGCAATTTTTCAAAGTAAAAACAGTCGAAGAAACCTTTGCAATGGTCGAAGAAAAAATTCCAGCTATTAAAGATACAGAGGAGCGCTCCCTTGAAGAGGCACTTCATTATATACTTGCGGCGTGCGTCACCGCGCAGGAAAATGTCCCTGGTTTTGACCGCTCAACCGTTGATGGGTATGCGGTTAAGGCTAAAGACACGTATGGGTCATCTGATTCTATGCCGGGATTTTTAACTGTAGTCGGAGAAGTAAAAATGGGTGAGTCAGCAATGATTCCTGTCGGTCAAGGCGAGGCCGTCTATGTTCCAACGGGCGGGATGATTCCTCCAGGAAGTGACAGCGTTATCATGATAGAGCATTGTGAGGACCATGATGGTCTATTAAACACCTACAAGCCAGTGGCGCCTGGCGAAAATATTATTCGCGCAGGTGAAGACATCCGTGAAGGAGAAGTTGTACTTCCGGAAGGGACAATGTTAAGACCTCAGGAGTTAGGTGCCATTGCTTCGCTTGGGATTAGTCATGTTACTGTCTATCGCAGGCTAAAGGTCGGTTATCTATCATCTGGTGACGAAATTGTTCCCTATCAAACAGAAAAACTTTCAGAGGGGCAAATCCGTGATATTAACTATTTAACGATTGCCGGCCTCGCAAAACAATGGAATATAGAGGTTGTCTACGGTGGAATCGTGAAGGATGATTTTCAAGAATTTCAACAAAAAGCACAAAACCTTTATGATCAGGTTGACTGTTTAATTCTCTCAGGAGGAAGCTCAGTTGGAGCAAAGGATTATACCACAGATGTGATTCAATCCTTAGGGTCGCCAGGTGTGTTTGTCCATGGTATTTCTATTAAACCAGGTAAACCTACGATTCTTGCAATCGCAAACGGAAAACCAGTGATTGGCCTGCCAGGTCATCCAGCCTCAGCGATGATTATTTTTATGCTTTTTGGCGAAAAAATCCTTCGAAAATTAAAAGGTGAAAAAATCGATAAGAAACCAGACCGAATTTTTGCCCGGATTACTAAAAATATACCTTCGGCACCGGGCCGCTCTGATTATATACGTGTACGCTTGTTGGAGAAAGAAGGAGAATGGTGGGCAGAGCCTATCATTGGGAAATCAGGTTTAATTACGACATTAGTAAAAAGCGATGGAATCGTTGAGATTAGTTCTGAAAAAGAGGGTATTTCACAGGGAGATTATGTACCTGTGATTGCAACGCGATGAGGGGGATAAAATAGATGGACCAGAAACGCTATAAACGGAAAATATATTTAGAGGACAAACCCCGATCGGAAGCGAAACGAGAGATTCTCGAGAACTTTTCTCTGCCCCTTGAAATAGAAATGATTCCAACAAGTGACGCGCTTGGACGCGTAACAGCTGAGCCGATTTTTGCCAATGTTTCCATGCCTCATTACCATGCATCTGCCATGGATGGAATTGCCGTAATCGCTGAAAAAACGTATACCGCTCATGAGCAACATCCACTTCAGCTTAAGTTAGGGATTGATTTTGCCATTGTGGATACAGGAAACGCGATTCCAGCTCCATTTAATGCGGTAATCATGATCGAACATGTCGATATGATCGATGAGGAAACGATTGAAATTATTGAACCAGCAACACCTTGGCAGCATATCCGCCCTATTGGCGAAGATATTGTACAGGAGGAAATGCTTTTCCCGCAAGGACATATTCTTAGACCAGCGGATTTGGGCGTTCTTTTAGCATCGCAGCAGCTTCAGATTCCCGTTGCGAAAAAGCCAGTTGTCGCGGTCATCCCGACGGGCAATGAGATTGTCGAGGCAAATAGCGAACTTTCTTCTGGAAAAATTATAGAATTTAACGGCACGGTCTTTGCGAATTTTATAAAAGATTGGGGCGGCGAGCCAAGACTTCACCGGATTGTGAAGGATGACCCTGAAAAGATTAAGTCTGTCTTGCTGGAAGCAGCGCAAGACTCGGATATTATCGTTATCAATGCCGGATCATCAGCAGGTTCGAAGGATTATACCGTTCATATCATTGGTGAAATTGGCACGGTCTTTACCCATGGTGTCGCTGCAAGACCAGGAAAACCCGTGATTTTAGGGAAAATAAATGACAAGATTGTCGTAGGTGTTCCAGGATATCCTGTCTCCGCCTATTTAGCATTAGAATGGTTTGTCCGGCCATTGATTTGCAAGTATTTGCAAATCCCTGAACCAAAACGTCAAACCGTAACTGTTAAGCTTGGCCGCCGAATTGTTTCCGGTATGGGTGCGGAAGATTTTGTACGAATGAATATCGGCTATGTGAATGGACAGTTTGTTGCGAATCCGCTGACAAGAGCAGCAGGTGTAACGATGTCCTATGTTCGCGCAGATGGCCTGCTTGTCGTACCAGCCAACGTTATTGGCTATGAACAAGGTGAATTTGCTGAGGTGGAGCTTTTAAGACCGCTTGAGGAAATCAAAAACGCCATTATGTTTTCAGGAAGCCACGATTTAACGATTGACCTTTTATCATCTCAGTTAAAAAGAGTCCGTGCTGATATGAAAATCGTTTCCTCCCATGTTGGCAGTATGTCTGGTATTATGGCGATTCGAAAAGGAGAGGCCCATGTAGCGGGCATTCATTTGCTTGACCCTAAGACAAAGCAATATAATAGCTCATATGTTAAGAAAATATTAGCTGGTTTGGATGTTGTCCTCTATCCATTTTTAAAAAGAAAGCAAGGATGGATTTTACCAAACGGAAATCCACTTGGAATTGAAACGGTCACAGATATCTTTGAGAAAAAAGCCAACTTCGTCAACCGTCAAAAAGGCGCAGGAACCCGGATTCTTTTCGATATGCTTCTAGAGGAGAACAGTATTTCATCAGAAGAGATTACCGGTTACGACCGTGAAATGTTTTCACACTTAGCGGTAGCGGCAGAGGTAAATGGAGACAGCCATGGAGCTGGGCTGGGAATCTATCCAGCGGCAAAAGCGATGAACCTGGATTTTGTTCCAGTCGCGGACGAAGAGTACGATTTAGTGATGACGCAGAGCTTCTATGAAAGTGAAAGCGGCAAACTGTTAATCGATATTATCCAATCACCAAACTTTAAACAGCAGGTCGAAAAGATCGGCGGGTATGAAGTGGTCGAAAATGCAGAGCCAAAGAAATTGGTCTGAAGAGGTGCACAAAATG
Organism: Neobacillus sp. NPDC093182; assembly: GCF_044754045.1. Lineage (NCBI taxonomy): Bacteria > Bacillati > Bacillota > Bacilli > Caryophanales > Bacillaceae > Neobacillus > Neobacillus sp. NPDC093182. Next base: position 199,184 of record NZ_JBIVOI010000004.1, on the reverse strand, counting down.
AATTATCAAATTTCAAAAGAACCGATTGATATTCAATCTGTCATAGATAAGGTTGTTCAGCGTAATGCTGGAGCGATTACTACTTTTATTGGAACCGTGCGTGAATTAACCAAAGGAAAAAAGACATTATTTTTAATATACGATGCGTATGAAGCAATGGCAGTGAAAAAATTGGAGCAGATCGGCAGGGAAATTGAAGAGCGCTGGGAAGGGGCTCAAGTAGCGATTACCCATCGAGTGGGCAGACTGGATATTACGGATATCGCGGTGGTTATTGCTGTTTCTACTCCCCACCGTGCCGACGCCTATGACGCAAATCGATATGCCATTGAGCGGATTAAAGAAATCGTGCCAATTTGGAAAAAAGAACACTGGGAAGATGGCGAAGAGTGGATGGGCAACCAGCTCGAAACCGTCGCCTATCCAAGCGGGAAGCCGGAGGAGGACGATTTAAATGAATAAAGTATTATTTTTCGCTCATTTACGCGATGCAGTCGGGGAGGAGTTCCTTCGGGTAGACGCTGCTGGCAAGACTGTTGGAGAATTGAAAACAGAATTGGCTGCTAATTACGACCTGCCAAAATTGGATACCGTTATGACTGCTGTAAACGAAGAGTTTGCCCAGGATGATGAAGTGATTCAAGATGGTGATGAAGTTGCCTTTATTCCGCCAGTAAGCGGCGGCTGATGTGGTTTTTGGAAAGGGGAAATTAGGTTGGACGAACGATATTCACGGCAGGTCCTCTTTCCAGGGATCGGAAAAGAAGGACAAGATAAAATCCGAACGAAGCATGTGTTAATGATTGGAGCGGGCGCCCTTGGGTCTGGAAATGCAGAAGTGCTTACCCGGGCAGGGATAGGCCGGCTGACGATTGTCGATAGAGATTATGTTGAGGCAAGCAATCTTCAGCGCCAGCAGCTTTATACCGAAGAAGATGTGGCTGAGAAGCTTCCGAAGGCGGCTGCAGCTAAAAAACGCCTGCAGGCGATCAATTCAGACGTAGAAGTGAAGGCGATAATCGGTGATGCCACTCCCTCTATGCTGGAGGAGTTAGTGAAGGATGTTGATGTCATCATTGACGCGACTGATAATTTTGAAACGCGGATGGCCATCAATGATGTTTCACAAAAGTATAGGATACCTTGGATTTACGGGGCGTGTGTTGGCAGTTATGGGATGAGTTTTTCGATTATTCCTGGGAAAACGCCTTGTTTAAATTGTTTATTACGGACCATCCCGATGCAGGGGTTAACCTGTGATACCGGCGGCATTATTTCGCCTGCTGTCCAAATGGTGATTGCTCATCAAAGTGCCGAAGCACTAAAAATGCTTGTCGAAGATTGGGATGCGGTTCGAACTTCGTTTGTCAGCTTTGACTTATGGCGGAACCAATATACAAGTTTGAAGATGGGAAAAGCCAAATTTGCCGGCTGTTTATCCTGCGGCGAGGAAAGGACCTACCCTTACCTAGACCAGGAAAACATGACAAAGACTACTGTTTTATGCGGCCGGGATACGGTCCAAATTCGCCCATCCTTACAAGGTGAAATATCGCTTGAGAAGCTTGCAGAACAGTTGGGCACACTCGGGTATACCGTTAAAGGGAACCCGTATCTTTTATCAGTAGAAATGGGTTCTGAGCGAATGGTCATCTTCAACGACGGCCGTGCACTCATTCACGGCACAAAAGATCTAACCCATGCTAAATCCATTTATCAAAGAATATTAGGTTAAATAGAAAAGCGGAAGTTCCTTGGGCAGACCCGACAGGCATAAGACGAGCGCTGACAGAAGGCGTGCTTTTTGCCTTCCGAAGTGATTGGCTTATGACCTCGAGGGGCTAGGCGCTGGAGCTAGACAACAATGAACTCGTACCTTTTGGTGCGGGTTTTTTATTATGACATAAACTAACATGTTTCACGTGAAACATGTCGAATTTCTAATTGGCTGGCGAATTTGGTATGATGATATAGAGAATGTAATAGAGGAGCTATAAATCGTGAATATATCGGTAGAAAAATTGCTAAGGAAAATCGAAGAGGAATTAACGCTGGCAAAAAACAGTACAAAACAAGAAAACTTGCGGGAAAAAGTGTACTCTATTAAAATATTATGCGAACTGATCCTTGACGAAAAACAAAGGCAGCAGGAAGCACCGCTAAATCCTGTCCCTGCCTATCAGCCTGTAACCGTACAGCCATCCTTCCAGCAGCCAGTAACACTAAATCAACCAAAAAAACTAGAAATGGAAGACGAAGCAAACGGCGATTCATTATTTGATTTTTAATGGGGGAGAGAAAATGAAAACATTTATCATTATCGGCGCTATTAATGCTTTTTTAGCTGTTGCGCTAGGAGCCTTTGGTGCTCATGGACTTAAGGATAAGCTAGATCCTTATTACCTAGACATATGGAAAACAGGTGTAACCTATCAAATGTTTCATGCAACTGCACTTTTGGTGATTGGAATCCTGCTAGGCAAAGTGGCAGCAAGTACATTCTTCACTTGGTCAGGTTGGTTATTCCTAGTAGGAATCATTCTCTTCAGCGGAAGTCTCTATGTTTTAAGTTTAACGAAAATAGGGGTGCTGGGCGCGATCACGCCGCTTGGAGGCGTTTGCTTCTTAGCAGGCTGGATATTAATGATCATTGGCACAGTAAAAGACTTATAAAAAAGTAAAAGGCATTGGACTTGAGTTCCAATGCCTTTTTACGATTATCTTGGCGGAAAAGTACTTAAACCAGGTCCAGCCCCAAAAGGATACTCGTATTCAAGTTCTTCATCAAATGTAGCATAATCGAAAGCTACCATTGGAATCAGCGTACGCTGACCTGTTTGTGGATCACTTAAAATGAGATGGTCACGTCCTGCTGCCTCAATAATTCCTACAAAATTTTTGGCATTCCATTGGTTGTTGCCTTCAAAGGTTGCATAAACAGATGCTAATTTCCCTTTGTTTAATCGTAAAATATTTTCGATGTACGATTGCTCAATTGGCAGCATCCCCTGCTGCTGTGAAGCCGCAGGAGTCCCTGCAGGAGCTCCTTGCTGCGGAAACTGTGGAAACCCTTGCTGTTGCTGGCCAGGAAAAAATCCTTGCCCTTGGAATTGATTTGCTCCTTGTTGTCTAACGGGATAAGGCTGATACCCTTGTTGATTATAATATTGATTCATCTTTTCCCCTCCTAAAAAATGACTAAACGAATGCCCAACAGTCTATTCATACTCGACAAACCTTTAAATGGTGACAATCGGGATGGTCCCGATATGAGCTGATTCGGAGCTGTAACTTAAGACTCGCTGTTTTATTAGTATGAAGAGGAAAAGGGAAATATGACTTATGAAAACTACAAAAAAAGTTCTCGGCATGAGCCGAGAACTTTAGGATTAAACGTGTAAGAATCGAGGAACTCTTTCTTCCTCTAATAGGTTCCCAACAAAGAAGGCACCAAATTCCCCGAAGCGTGCACTTACTTCATCAAAACGCATTTCGTAGACAAGCTTTTTAAATTGAAGAACATCTTCTGCAAAAAGCGTTACGCCCCATTCATAGTCATCGAAGCCAACGGAGCCTGTAATGATTTGCTTAACTTTCCCTGCATATGTACGGCCAATCATTCCGTGGCTGCGCATCATATTACGGCGTTCTTCCATCGGAAGCATATACCAGTTGTCACTGCCTTGACGGCGCTTGTCCATTGGATAGAAGCAAACATGCGCTGTTTTAGGAAGCTTCGGGTATAAACGAGCGAGAATTTGCGGGTTTTGGTAAGGATCCTCGCCAGCAGGCAAGTAGTTACTTAGTTCAACTACAGACACATAAGAATGAGCTGGAATGGTGAACTCTGCTAATTTTGTTTTATTAAATTCTGTTTCAATTTCATTTAATTCTTCCATCGTTGGACGTAAAATCATCATCATGAAATCTGCTTTTTGACCAACAATTGTATATAAAGCATGGCTGCCTTCGTTACGTTCTTGCGTGTGATTCCATTTTTCAACTAGACTTAAAAACTCGTGAATCGCGGACTGGCGTTCGTCACTCGAAAGCATTTTCCAAGTTGTCCAATCAACCGTACGGAAATCATGCAAACAATACCAGCCATCAAGCGTTTGAGCTGCTTCACTCATTACAATCACTCCTAAATAATCATTCTTCTTATTTACAATCTTTACTATAACATAGTTTGACCAAGACACGCTCGAATAAACCACCACGGATAATTTTTAGAAAAGTAGTAAATAGTAAATGAGTGTGAAGTTTTTTGAATAAAAGAACATTTGTCATGAAACCGCTACATAAGTTGAATTTTTCAACAGGTAAAGTATGCTAAAATAGGTAGAATTATTTAGGGAGGATTTAAGATGGCTGATTTATTTGAAGGCTTAAAACAAAAATTATCAGGACGTGATATGAGAATCGTTTTTCCTGAAGGCTTGGACGAGCGCATTGTTAGGGCAGCAAGCAGGCTTGCAGAGGAAAAGCGATTAACCCCTATTTTAATAGGAAATATCGAACAAGTTCAGGCTAAGGCACAGGAACTGGGCGTTTCCTTAGAGGCGGCAGAAATTTACGATCCGGCAAGCTATGCCGCGATGGACGAGCTAGTGGCAGCGTTTGTTGAACGTCGTAAAGGAAAAGCAACCGAAGAAAATGCACGCAAAATTTTATTAGATGAAAATTATTTTGGGACGATGCTTGTATATTTGAATAAAGCCGACGGTCTAGTGAGCGGAGCAGCACATTCTACAGCTGATACGGTTCGCCCTGCACTGCAAATTATTAAAACAAAAGCAGGCGTGAAGAAAACATCTGGCGTTTTCATCATGGTTCGTGAAGATGAAAAATATGTATTTGCTGATTGCGCTATTAATATTGCTCCAGACAGCAATGATTTAGCAGAAATCGCTATTGAAAGTGCCAAGACAGCGGACATGTTTGGAATGGAGCCGCGGATTGCTATGCTTAGCTTTTCAACAAAAGGATCTGCGAAGTCTCCAGAAACCGAAAGAGTCTCAGGTGCTGTTGAAGAAGCAAAGCGCCGTGACCCTTCTTTAGTCATCGACGGGGAATTCCAGTTTGACGCAGCCTTTGTTCCATCTGTGGCGAAAAAGAAGGCACCAGATTCACCGCTTCAAGGGGACGCGAACGTGTTTATCTTCCCAAGTCTGGAAGCAGGAAACATCGGCTATAAAATTGCCCAGCGTTTAGGCGGGTTCGAAGCAGTTGGACCGATTCTTCAAGGATTAAATAAGCCTGTGAATGACCTATCACGCGGCTGTAATGAAGAAGATGTCTATAAGCTGGCATTAATTACGGCAACGCAAGGAATACAATAGTTTTTTAATGCCAGTCCTGGGTTTGGGGCTGGCTTTTTAAATCGGTATTTTAGGTTTTGGACATTTTTTGGCTTGTTTTGTACACTTTTGGGTGGCTTTTGTACATTTTTCCGGAGGTTTTGTACACTTTATAAAGTGTTTTGTACATTTAGACATTATTTGGAAAAAATATAGCTGTTTTAAAAGGATTCTTTTTGCTAAAATAGGCTTATTATTTATTTTGAGGAGAAACCAATATGGAAGGTTTATTGCATCAGCCAGAATGGAGGATTATCGATCAGTCAACCGCTGGCAGGCATTTTCAAGCATTACAGTCATTCGGCATAGACGATACGCTTTGTGCCTCAGTCGGTTCAGGACAGGCCCCAGCAACGGCTAGAACCTGGGTCCATCACAATACCATCGTTCTCGGGATACAAGATACCAAACTGCCATTCTTAAAAGAAGGAAGGCAATTTCTCGAAGCACAGGGCTATCAGTCTATTGTCCGGAATTCTGGCGGGTTAGCGGTCGTTCTTGACGAAGGGGTTTTAAATATCTCATTGATTTTACCTGAAAAGGAAAAAGGGATCGACATTAACCGCGGGTATGATACGATGTGGCAGCTCGTTCAAAACATGTTTGCCGATTACAGAAGCACAATTGAAGCAAGAGAAATCGTCGGCTCCTATTGCCCAGGAAGCTATGACCTTAGTATTGGCGGCAGAAAATTTGCCGGTATTTCGCAGCGGCGTCTCAAAAAAGGGGTAGCTGTTCAAATCTACTTATGTGTCAATGGCAGCGGCAGTGAGCGTGCCCAGGTAATTCAGCAATTTTATGAGATTGCCAAAAACGAGCAGCACACAAAATTCACCTATCCGGAGATTGTTCCAGAAGTGATGGCTTCTCTTTCTGAGCTGTTGGAAACGCCGTTTACCATTTCGGATGTGATGCTGCGTCTACTAAACCAATTAAAAAATAACAGCGGCCGTCTATATGCTGGTCAATTGAATGAGTTTGAGTTAGAGGTTCTCCCTAGTTATTACCAAAGGATTGTGGAGAGGAATGAAAAACTGAATGAAATGTAAAAAGCCGTAAATCTAAATTGGATTTACGGCTTCTTTTAAGAGGATATTGTTCTTCTCCCAAAATTTGTTGTCTAGCGCAAGCAGCTAAAGGCATAGCGCTTACTTTTTGACTTATTCTGCTACTTTTTCAAGGTTCCCGTTACGGTCCATTTTGAATTTTGTCGCAGGTCTTTCTTCTTCTTCAAATAATACAAGCTTACGAGCGCGGTTCATAATTTTCATGAGTGTCTCGTAATCCTCCTGGATGGTTTCCGTATTTTGCTCGAGACCTTCAATTTTGGCAGCCATTTCTTCATTTTGCTTGCGCAGCTCTGCAATTTCGCGCTTCAATCTTTCATTCTCACTTTTTAATGCTTCATTTTGCAGATTCGCATGATTAAAGTTTTGTAAGTAATCAATCACGCTATCAAGCGATAAACCTGCTGCTGGTGCCGATGGTCTGTAAGTTTGAATGGGCTGCTTAACATAGACTTCAGGCTTTACATACGTTTCAGCCGCAGTTTCGGCAGTTAAATCTGGCATTTCATAGGAAGCTTCCATTGGCACTTCCACCGGTGCTGATAGTGTTTCAAAGTCATCAGCAGCTGGTACTGGAGGATTGTAGAGTAACTTTTTCTTACCTCCTTGGTCTTTCCCTAACACTCGTTGTCTTTGTTTACGCTGTTTTTTTGCTAATTGCAATGCTTTTTCATAGCGGTGGCGCACAACCGCATTCCATCTGAATCCACAGGCTGCAGAAGTCCGGTTTAGCTTGTCGCCTACCTCTTCAAAAGCGTTCAGCTGGGTACTGCCTTCACGTACATGGCGAAGGACGGTTTCAGCTAACAAAAGATCATTTTCATCAGTCCATGCATCTTGCCGTACTTTCATATCTTTTCAACTCCCTAAATTATAATTGCGATTAACTCAAGATGAGTTTTTAAAAGTTCTAGTCTTATCTTGGACAAATTTTTCAAGCTTTATACCAAAATGTCTGCAAGGATAATAGTTTTTTTAACTGAAAGAGTTAGAAGGATTGCTAAAGATTGCAACTTGCAATGGATTGAAAGAAATTGTAATATATCTAAGGAGTTAAACGGTAATTAAATTGGCTAAAATAGTAGTGATAGATAAGAAAGGGTGGAAGTAATGTCAAATGAATTCCGCGTTTGTGATGATTGTCAGGCCGTGAATCTAAAGACATTAATCCCTCGTTTGAAAGAATTGGATCCTGAAGCTGAAATTAAAATTGGCTGCCAATCTTATTGTGGACCTGGCCGGAAAAAAACATTTGCCTTCGTCAATAACCGCCCGGTTGCTGCCCTAACGGAAGAGGAATTAATGGAAAAGGTTAATAAAAAGCTAAAATAATCACCTAGATCTTTGCGAGCTTAGGTGATTTTTCTTTTCATGCCTTTGTCGAAAAATCCTGCGGAAAATTGCTGAAAATTGGGATATAATAGAAGAAAGTTTAGAGGAAGAGGGAAAGCAATGGTATATTCGGCGGAAAAACTGAGTGAAGAAAAAGTGTTTAAAGATCCTGTTCACCGCTACGTTCATGTACGTGACCGTGTCATCTGGGATCTAGTCGGAACAAAAGAGTTTCAGCGTTTACGCCGTATCAAACAGCTCGGAACCACCTTTTTAACGTTTCATGGTGCTGAGCACAGCCGCTTTAACCATTCTCTCGGAGTATATGAAATTGTCCGCCGCATCATCGATGATGTGTTTGCAGGCCGACCCGAATGGAATGACGAGGATCGCCTCCTAACCCTATGTGCTGCACTTCTCCACGATTTGGGGCATGGCCCATTTTCCCACTCGTTTGAAAAAGTGTTTGACTTCGACCATGAAGATTTTACCCAGAACATCGTATTAGGAAATACAGAGGTTAACGCCGTTTTAAAAAAGGTTAGTCCTGATTTTCCCCAGCAAGTCGCTGAAGTGATTGCCAAAACATCTGCTAAAAAACTAGTGGTCAGCTTGATTTCCAGCCAAATTGATGCTGATCGGATGGATTATTTGCAGCGGGATGCTTATTTTACCGGAGTAAGCTATGGTCAATTTGATATGGAGCGAATTCTTCGTGTCATGAGACCGAAGGAAGACCAAGTGGTGATCAAGAAGAGCGGTATGCATGCGGTTGAAGATTATATTATGAGCCGTTATCAAATGTATTGGCAGGTCTATTTCCACCCTGTGTCCCGCAGTGCCGAGGTCATTTTGACTAAAATCCTTCACCGTGCCAAGCAGCTGTATGAAAACAACTATTCTTTTAAAAATGAACCGATTCACTTTTATTCTTTCTTTACCGATCAAGTCACGCTAGAAGACTATCTAAAGTTAGATGAATCGATTATTATGTATTATTTCCAAATTTGGCAGGAAGACGACGACGCGATCTTAAGCGATCTTTGCCGGCGGTTTGTGAACCGTAATCTCTTTAAATATGCCGAGTTTGATCCAGCCAAGGAATATAAGAAGCTCGCTGAACTGACTCGTCTTTTTGAAAAAGCAGGAATTGACCCGGAATATTATTTGATTGTCGATTCTTCATCCGACCTGCCTTACGATTTTTATCGTCCTGGTGAAGAAGAGGAACGTTTACCGATTCATTTATTAATGAAAAATGGGGAATTAAAGGAACTTTCCCGGGAGTCCGAGATTGTGGACGCCATCTCTGGTAAAAGGAGAACCGACCATAAATTATATTACCCCGGTGATTTCTTAGAGGACGAATCCTCGGAAACAGAAATAAAAAAACAAATACGTACCCTATTAGAGATATAACCCTGGAGTAGGAGCTGACGAGAGTTGTTAAAAGATCATGCTAAGCTGATGCAGGCTGTTTTAGTATCCGGAGAGATCATTGGGAGAAAAAAGCTGCAGAAGATGATATATATTGCAAAAAAGGTGTCCTTTCCGTTCCATGAACGGTTTCAGTTTCATTTTTACGGTCCATATTCTGAGGAGCTGACACTGCGAGTCGAAGAGCTTTGCAATATGGGATTTCTCAATGAAATCAAAGAGAAAAAAGGCGGTTATTTTCAATATCGCTATACCCTGACTGACACAGGGAAAGAGTTTTTGAGCTTAAATGAAGTCGATATGCCATTTTTACAAGACTGCCTTGAAGACATGAACGAACAGAATGCTAGATTCCTCGAACTCGTTTCGACGGTTTTATATTTTGATAATCTTTCGAAAGAAGAAGTAACGGATAAAGTATTTACTTTAAAAAGCAGCCAGCGCTATACAGAGGAAGAAATTGACCAAGCCTATGCCTATATTGAGGCATTAAAAGAAAAAGCTGAGCTCCAATAGAAAAAGCGTCCCTGTTTTTGAAGTTTCCTTCAAAGCCAGGGACGCTTTTTGATTATTTGTCGCTGGCTCTAACGCCGGCAACACCGTAATGTTCTTTCTGCATTTCTTCAATAAACACAACAACGGCTTCTTTTGGAGCTCCAGTCGTTTCACTGACAGCGTCAGTCACTTTTTCAACAAGCGCTCTTTTTTGATCATCAGTACGTCCTGGAAGCATTTTTACAGTAACATATGGCATGATTTATTCCTCCTTTATGGCTGTGTAAGGGAAACTGTTGAATTTGAAACCTGTTGATTTGTGCGGAAGGCGAAGCGCCTGGAGCACAAATCAACAGGCAAGTTTACACAGCCTAATATTACAACAAGGATAGTTTAGCAAACATTTTCATTTTATATCCAGTTTAAGGTATACTTATAGGAAAAAAGAGGAGAAATGGGGAAACTAATGTGGAAGGATTGGAAGGATTTCTTGCATATTCATTAAGGGAAATTCCCTATGTCGCGATTACGTTAATGATTGCGTTTACGTTTCATGAATTTGCACATGCCTATGTGGCCTATAAGTTCGGAGATCATACAGCACAAAAGCAGGGACGTTTGACGTTGAATCCGCTGAAGCACCTCGATCCATTTGGAACGATCTTAATTTTTATTGCCGGATTCGGCTGGGCTCGTCCAGTGCCGGTTAATCGTTTTTTCTTTAAAAAGCCGCGCCTGGCAGGTATATTAGTTTCTGTAGCAGGACCTCTTAGTAATCTTATTCTGGCAGCACTTGGTTTTTTTATTGCATTCGGATTGGCCCGGACACAATTAGCCGTAAACCTTCCAGGTATTTTTGAATTTTTTGAGATCTTTAATTGGCTTAATCTGGTGCTGTTTGTATTTAACTTATTACCGTTTCCGCCATTGGATGGCTATCGAATCGTGGAGGATTTAGCTCCAAACCATATTCGGGCAAAAATGACTCAATTTGAACAGTACGGCGTATTAATCTTTCTGATTTTGGTGATTACTCCCCTTGATCGCTACACCATTCAGCCAATTTTTCAATTTATTATCCCTGGACTCTGGCAGGGATTAAATAATTTCTTTTATAATTTGTTCTTTTAAATAGGAGGTTTTGAGTTTTAATGGAAGAGAATAAGAAAAAGCTTGGCTTTAATATTATAAAACCTGATCCGACAGATGGACATAAGGGCTTCGGCAAGGGAGCGTTAAGCCTTGATAATGTTTCTCCGGTCATTATTGATGTCGACGCCGGTGATGCGGTCATTGATGTTGGAGCGATGCATGCGCGCAGCGTGGTTGAGAAGGGAATTAAATTCCTTAAGACCAAAGAAGAGGTTCCCAACGCGAAACCGTACTGGCTTGTATGGGTGACAGTAGATAGAAAGCAAGAAGGTCCTTATTATGCTGGAGTTACGGCCTGTGAAATGACGGTAGACCGTGAAATCCGCCGCGGTTACAAATCACTTCCTGAGCATGTTAACCGGATGGATAAGTCATTGAAACGTCATATCATTGTCGACCATATGGACGATAAATCGAAAAAAATCTTAGCCGATTTTCTGCAAAATCACAATCAGGACATGTGGAACAATTCAGCGGAAGAGCTGAAAACTGGTTTAGCTGTCGAATAATAATTTTTTACAATAGCAATTTTTGCCGAAAAGTTGTAAAATATATGCAGTGTGTAAACACTGTAAGACTAGGACAGGAAAAGCTCCGGAGACCATTCTCCGGAGCTTTCCATTTATCTAGCTATATCATCTAGGAAAAAACGAACTGCATTTTTCCATGGACAAGGCGCTTCCGCTTTTTAGTTACCCCAATTAAAAATCCTCTTATACCATGGGTCCTTTGTTTCCTGTTTCTTTTCTTTTGGTTTATCTTCTTTATGATCTAAGTGATCGGTACAGTATTCTGTCGGCTCGGTTCCGGCAACAAAGTATGTAAACCGGCGGACCGGGCAATCCTTTGAAGCAAGCTTGCCATTTTCAGGATTAACGTAAACTCCTGCGACTCCCTCTTTCGGAGGTGTAAATGCCTTGACTGGCTTGCCTTTTAACGCCTCCTCCATATACTTTACCCAAATCTTTTTGGCATAGCTTTTTTCAGCGGTAAGGGTAATTGGCTTCCCAACGTCATGACCAGCCCAAACTGCCGTTACCAGCTGTGGTGTAAAACCAATCATCCAGCTGTCTGTTTCGGTAGAGCCGGATTTACCGGCATATGGCCGTGTAATTTCATCGATTAGGGAGTTACCTGTTACTTTCGCATACCCGTTCAGCTTTTTATCGAACATCCCTGTCATCATGTGCGTCATAACAAAGGCTTTAGCAGGATCGAGTACCTTTTCAGCTTCATGGTTACGTTCATAAATAACATCCCCATTATAAGCTTCTACTCTTGTAATCAGTGTAGGGGTTACTTTTTTTCCGCCATTGGCAAATTGACTGTAGGCATTTGCCATGTCGATGACCCGAACGCCTGAGGTACCTAGGGCAAGTGATGGAACTTTATCCATTTTTGTTGAGATACCAAACTTTTTAACATTATTAATCAGCGTTTCAACGCCCATAAATAAGTGTGTTTTGACAGCATAAATGTTATCAGACACGGCAAGGGCTTGAGCAAGTGTAATTTCTCCATCAGCATACTTGTTATTAAAGTTATGCGGCGAGTATTCTGTTTGGCCATCATCCAATTTAAAGGTGGTTAGTTCGCTCCTCATTGTAGAGGATGGCGTAAAGCCTTGACTAAGCGCCGCATAATACAAGATTGGCTTTATCGTTGAGCCTGGTTGTCTAACCGCTTGAACGGCTCGATTAAACGGGCTTTGTTCATAATTCCGGCCGCCGACCATCGCTTTTACATACCCGTTTTTCGGGTCCATGGCGATGAGACCAACTTGAATTTCAGATTCACTTGCAATGGTATCTTGAATTTGTTTTTCAGCCTCTTGCTGCTGTTTTAGGTCGAGTGTTGTATATACCTTTAACCCGCCAAGAGTGATGGTCCGGTCATCTAGCTTGAGTTGATTTTTTAAGGCATTTTTAACTGCATCTTGAAAATAAGGTGCTGCCTCCACCCGCTTATGAGGATGTTCGCCCACAAATGTAAGGGGAGTTTCCTTTGCCTTTAGGGCAGTTTCTTTTTTAATATAGCCGTTTTCTGCCATTGCATTTAAAATAATTCCTTGGCGCTTTACAGCATTATCTAATGACTCCAACGGCGAATAGTAACTAGGACCTTTTGGAACACCTGCTAACATCGAGCTTTCGGCCAGGGATAACTCAGAAGCATTTTTTCCATAATAAAATTGGCTGGCCGCCTGAACACCATAGGCACCGTTACCATAATAAATGGTGTTTAAATAGCCTTCTAGGATTTCTTCCTTCGAATAGTTCATTTCGATCCGGATGGCATAAAAGGCTTCATGCAATTTCCGTGACCATGTTTTGTCGTGCTCAAGGAAGAGATTTCGAGCGTATTGCTGGGTAATGGTGCTGGCGCCTTGAACCTTTGCGCCTGCTTTTATATCGGCAAGGATGGCACCCGCGATTCGTTTATAGTCAAAGCCATTATGTTCATAAAAGTTTTTATCTTCAATGGAAATGGTCGCATTGATTAAATCTGGTGAGATTTCCTCAAGGGGAACCCAGTATCGCTTTTGACCGCTGTTGCTCTCACCGATCAATGTCCCATCATTGGCAAAGAATAAAGTGGATTGTGGGACAGCTAGCGGCGGTGCGCCAAGAATTTTGGCATAACCAAGAATCCCTAGAAAAACAATCATCATGCAGCCAAAGCCTATCAAACTAATGATAATAAACGCACGCAAGTATTTTATTGTTTTTCGAAACCCATGATTCGTCATTACTTCCACAGCAATACCCTCCTTCGCCAATTTGTAAAAACACCCATAGTTACAGTATTGAAAGAATAGAGTGTTTTTAAACTAGCAAAAAGAAAATATTTCTAAAAAATTGATAGATTATGCTAGACTTTTCTTTATGTTTGTAATTCAATAGTTTGGGTACTATAAAAATGGAATGAATTCATGGTAATAAAGGTTTTATTAAAAAGGCTGTGTTAAAGGATACTGTTGATATTAGAACCTGTTGATTGGAGCGAAAGGCGCTCGACTCCTGCGGGATGAACGAGCTGAGTGAGACCCCGCAGGTGGAAGCTGTAAGGAGGCTCACGGGCGAGCCCGCGGAAAGCGCAGCGCCTCGGGACAGGCAAAGACCCGCCTGTCCCTGCGGTGATTATTCCAAGAAGCATTCTTTAGTGGAGCGCAAATCAACAGACAAGTTTAACACAGCCATAAAAAAAGATACGGAAGGATGTTGAACATGGCAATTTGGTTTACAGAAAAGCAAACTGAAAACTTTGGTATCACCATGAAAATCAATAAAACTTTACATACCGAACAAACAGAATTTCAAAAGCTTGATATGGTGGAAACAGAAGAATGGGGCAATATGCTGCTATTAGATGACATGGTTATGACTTCTGTAAAAGATGAGTTCGTTTATCACGAAATGGTGGCACATGTTCCTTTGTTCACACATCCTAATCCAGAGAACGTTTTAGTTGTCGGCGGCGGCGATGGCGGCGTTATTCGTGAAGTTTTAAAGCACCCAAGTGTGAAAAAAGCAACGCTTGTTGATATCGATGGAAAGGTAATCGAGTATTCTAAAAAGTTTTTGCCTGAAATCGCAGGAAAGCTTGATGACCCTCGTGTCGATGTACGCGTCGATGACGGCTTCATGCATATTGCAAAAAGTGAAAACGAGTATGACGTGATTATGGTTGACTCGACGGAGCCAGTAGGTCCAGCTGTTAACTTATTTACAAAAGGATTCTACGCTGGGATTTCGAAGGCATTAAAAGAAGATGGTATCTTTGTTGCACAGTCCGATAACCCTTGGTTTAAAGCGGATTTAATCCGTCACGTACAGCGTGACGTTCGTGAAATCTTCCCCATTACCCGTTTATATGTAGCCAACATCCCTACATACCCAAGCGGACTCTGGGCATTCACCATTGGATCCAAAAAATACGACCCACTCGAAGTAAGCGATGACCGCTTCCACGAAATCGAAACCAAATACTATACAAAAGAACTGCACAAAGCAGCATTCGTATTACCTAAGTTTGTTGGGGATTTATTGAAGTAATTTTCGGTGCCTGTCACCGCTCGTGGACACTTTCCACCTGAGGCGGACAGTTAGTGACCAAAGAGAGGTTGAAATTCAGATTACGGTCGTTATAACCCGTTTATAGTGACCGTAATGGAAATGAAAGAGTGTTTATGGTAACTATAGAGGGCTTATAGTGACCGTAATGGAAATGAAAGAGAGTTTACGGTAACTATAGAAGACTTATAGTTACCGAATAGTGAATGAAAGAGTGTTTATGGTCTATAGGGCCCCTTGAGTGACCGAAATCGATTTTAAAAAGGATTCTTGGTCACTCAGAAGGTCTTAAGAGTGATTCAAGAATCTAATCGAATCAAATCTAGATTGGTTAATACATAGAAGTGAGGGAAGTAACATGCGTTTTGATGAGGCTTATTCTGGTAATGTGTTTATAAAGAGTCATCCGAGTTTTGAAGAGAGTGAGGTTGTACTTTACGGGATGCCGATGGACTGGACGGTCAGCTATCGTCCGGGCTCACGCTTTGGCCCGGCTCGTATTCGTGAGGTTTCAATCGGTCTGGAAGAGTACAGCGCCTACCTAGACCGTGAATTGGAAGACGTGAAGTATTTTGACGCCGGCGATATTCCGCTTCCTTTTGGAAATGCGCAAAAGAGCTTGGATTTGATTGAAGAGTTCGTTGACCAAGTTCTAGCAGCTGGAAAGTTTCCATTTGGTATGGGCGGAGAGCACTTAGTGTCTTGGCCTGTCATGAAGGCTGTTTATAAGAAATACCCTGATTTAGCGATCATTCATATGGACGCCCATACAGACCTTAGGGAAAACTATGAAGGCGAACCATTATCCCACTCCACACCGATCCGCAAAATTGCGGAACATATCGGACCGAAAAACGTCTATTCTTTTGGGATCCGTTCCGGGATGCGGGAAGAATTCCAATGGGCGAAAGAAAACGGCATGCATATATCAAAATTTGAAGTGCACCAGCCGTTGAAAGAGATACTTCCTGAGCTTGCCGGACGTCCAGTTTATGTAACGATTGATATCGATGTTTTGGACCCTGCACATGCACCGGGTACTGGCACGGTTGATGCCGGAGGGATTACATCAAAAGAGCTGCTTGCATCTATTCATGAAATTGCCCGCTCTGGTGTGAACGTAGTCGGCTGTGACCTTGTTGAAGTCGCTCCTATTTACGATCCATCTGAGCAAACAGCCAACACCGCCAGCAAATTGATTCGTGAAATGCTTCTTGGCTGGGTTAAATAAAATGATAGTAGTGCCTGTCCCTTTTTGGGGCAGGCATCTTTTGAATTGTGTACATACTATAGGTATAATAGAAAAGGTTGTTAACTAGAAATTTCTAAGGACCTGTATAAGGTTCATTTTTAAAAAGGGTGTGCGTTTCATTGTCAATCCCTGAGGTACCTGTAAAAATTAACGTGAAAACCACAATTGATCACGATGAGACTTTTGAATTGATGGTATTTGGTACATACTTTGAAAAAGGAAATGCTGCTTATCTTCGTTATGAGGAAGCGGTGGAAGAGGGAAGTGTCCGGACGATTGTGAAGATGGCGCATAATGACGCCTTGATTTTACGCGGCGGTGCGATTAAAATGCGTCTGCCGTTTGAATTGAATCGTAAGTTAAATGGCAGTTATGAAATGCCGTTTGGCCAATTTGCGACCGTGACAAAAGCAAAAAGAATAGATTATTCCTATGAAAATGGTAAGGGTCACTTCGATGTACTCTATGATTTTTCAATGGAAGGTGCTCCAACAAGTACATATCAGTTAGAAATAGCGTTTCAGGAGGAGAAGAAATGAACATAGTTGAACAGGTTCAAAGTCGTTTAAAAGAGGAAATTCGGGCAGCGGTTGTGAAGGCGAATCTTGCTACAGAAGAACAGATTCCAGATGTCATTCTCGAGGTCCCAAAGGAGAAGGCACATGGCGATTATTCAACCAACATGGCGATGCAGCTTGCGCGTGTTGCGAAGAAAGCGCCGAGGATGATTGCGGAAGCACTCATTGAAAATTTCGACCGCTCAAAAGCTTCCATCGAAAAAATTGAATTAGCAGGCCCAGGGTTCATCAATTTTTATATGAATAATGCGTACTTAACTGATTTAATTCCGACGGTTCTAGAAGCTGGGGAAAAGTATGGAGAGACTGCGGTTGGCGGGAATCAGAAGGTTCAAGTCGAGTTTGTTTCAGCGAACCCAACAGGAGACCTGCACCTTGGCCATGCACGTGGTGCTGCAGTCGGAGACTCGCTTTGCAATATTTTAGCAAAAGCAGGCTATGATGTTTCCCGTGAGTACTATATTAATGACGCCGGTAATCAAATTAATAATCTGGCATTGTCTGTGGAGGCGCGTTATTTCCAAGCGCTCGGTCAGGACAAGCCAATGCCGGAGGATGGCTACCATGGTGCTGACATCATTGGGATTGGAAAGTCGCTGGCTGAGGAGTTTGGCGATAAGTATGTAAATGTGGATGAGCAGGAGCGTTTTGAATTTTTCCGTGAGTACGGTTTGAAATACGAAATGGCCAAATTGCAAAAGGACCTTGAGGATTTCCGCGTTAAGTTCGATGTATGGTATTCTGAAACGTCCCTTTATAAAAATGGAAAAATTGATGAGGCATTAAAAGTGCTTCGTGAGCGAGGATATATTTATGAAGAAGAGGGCGCGACATGGCTGCGTTCAACAGACTTCGGTGACGATAAGGACCGCGTGCTTATTAAGCAGGATGGTTCATATACGTATTTGACACCAGACATCGCTTATCATAAGGACAAGCTTGATCGCGGCTTTGAGAAGCTGATCAATATTTGGGGTGCAGACCACCACGGCTATATTCCGCGCATGAAGGCTGCGATTCAGTCACTTGGCTATGCGGCGGACGCCCTCGAGGTCGAAATCATTCAGCTTGTTCATCTTTATAAAAATGGTGAGAAGATGAAGATGAGTAAGCGTACAGGTAAAGCTGTGACTATGCGTGATTTGGTCGATGAGGTCGGCCTCGACGCCACTCGTTACTTCTTTGCCATGAGAAGTTCGGATACTCATATGGACTTTGATTTGGATTTAGCTGTTTCAGAATCAAATGAAAATCCAGTGTATTATGCTCAATATGCGCACGCAAGAATTTGCAGCATCCTCCGCTCAGGTGAAGAGCAGGGCATTAAAGTTGATAAGAATGCAGATTTCTCACTAATTGGTGCAGAAAAAGAAATCGAGTTATTGAAAAAGCTTGGCGAGTTCCCGCAGGCTGTAGGTGAAGCGGCATTGAAGCGTGTACCTCACCGTGTCACGAACTATATCATGGAACTGGCTTCAACCTTCCATAGCTTCTACAATGCAGAAAAAGTGCTCGACAGCGAGCAGCCAGAGCGCACTAAGGCGCGCCTCGCGTTAATCAAAACCGTTCAAATCACACTGCGCAATGCCCTTGCATTGATCGGTGTATCAGCACCAGAAAAAATGTAACGTTGGTTTGGCTCCCTTTTCGGGGGCCCTTTTTGTGTTTCGAGTGTCCGCCTGAGGTGGACAGTGTCCACGAGCGGTGACAGGCACCGAAAGGGCACCAATTTTTACTATTATTAAGAATAATAACCTCATTTTGGTAAATATTATTAAGGTACTTTTTAGATGAGGAGTGGCCCTGATGAATGTGGGAAGAGCGAAGGAAATTGCTGAGTCGATGGATATGATTAATGTTACGTATGAGGGAACGCCTGTGATTATTCAGCATGTGGATGACAACACGAAGATGGCGCGGGTTTACACGAAGTCTGACCCGGAGAATGAAATAGAAGTACCAGTCTTGAATCTAATTGAAGAGTAAGAAAAGCGGAAGTGCCTCGATCTTTCCCGACAAGCGCTGGAGGGCCTGTGGGTGAAGTCGCGCTATTCGAACTTCATCTACAGGACCGAAGCGACCTTGAGCTGTAACAATCATCGCTTTAACAAGCCATGATTGTTACAAGATACTCGCAGGAGCAAATCAGGAAGAAAACTGGCTAGGCACTGGAGCTAGACAAAAAAGAGTCTCCTTCGAAAGGAGACTCTTTCTTTTTAGACACCTTGTGAGTGCTTATGGTTTGGTAATTTGCTTTCTGGGTCGTTGTTGCCATGCTTTTGATTTTTCTTCTGCTTCTTTTCATTTTCTGCTAATTTTTGAACGAATTGGCTGGTGCTTTCCATCGACAATCCCTCCTTGTGTGAATCTGTTGTTACTTTAACCATTCCCCATTGAAAAAATGCTGGGAGTTATTTCACCTCAATGGTGGCCCCGCTGATTCGTTTAAAGCCGCGAACCTTACTAATATCCTCGACTAATTTCAATGTAGCCTGGTCCTTCGCTTTCGCCTCAATCATGAAGTCTACATCTTGTCCAATCTCCTTCAGCATTTTTAGAAACGGCATAATAAAATCGAGGTCAACAAAATCTGCATGTGACCTGAATTCTTTTTCACCCTTGGGCGAGGAAATATGGATTTTTGGTAAAAGGTCAACATGACTCCATGTTTTAAAAATCCGCGGCAGAAGCTCCTCTAGCGGCGGCTCGCAAAGGTTTGCCATGTGATGATGATAGTCAAACACAAAGGGGATGGTCTCTTTTTCACAGGCAATCAGGGTCTCCTCTGTATTGTAGGTTTTATCATCATTCTCCAAGGTCATAGCCCGCTTAACATGCGCCGGAAGCTTTTTAAGATTCTCATGAAAACGGACAATCGTTTCTACCTTATCACCATAGGCTCCGCCGATATGAATATTCATCATGCCTCTATCCTCTACCCCCATGGCTTCAAACATTCGATAATGATATTCCATATCGATCACAGCATTGTCGGTTATTTTTGGCTGCGGAGAGGTAAATAACGTGTATTGATTAGGATGAAAGCTGACTCGCAAATTATTCTTTTTGATTAGCTGACCGATTTCCTTCCACTGCTTCTTAAAGGGTGTAACAAAATCCCATAACACGTCTGGATGGGTAGCTAACGGTACAATCGAACTCGAAAGCCGGTACAATTCAATTTCATGGGCGAGATTGAAATAGAACATTCGGAGCGTGTGGGCTAAATTGAGCCTTGTAAGCTCAAGTAACTTATTTTTACGCTCTTTTTCAGATAACTGCTGGTAGCGAGTAAACGTAAGTGTCTTCGATGGAGAAGCATCCCACAGAGTAATAGCTGTTGAAACATAGCCGAAACGAATCTTTATCGCAATCACTCCTTACTATAAAAAGAATGAAATAGCCCCGGCAATGACTTCCTTTACGGACCTGTAAAAATTTTTTTTATTGAGGTCCTCCAGCTTCAATGGTTTTGAATCAAGAACATCCTTATGGAGGACATCCCTAAACCGATCCACAAAGGCAGGGTCAAAAAAATAACAATTAATTTCTTTGTTTAAAAACAAACTTCTTTTATCAAAATTTGCCGTACCGATATCACAAAGATGATCGTCGATGATGATTGATTTTGCATGGTAAAAACCATTCTTATACTGAAAAGCCTGTGCTCCTTCTTTTAAAATCAAACGTAAATAACGGTATGAAGCTTCTTGTACAAGCATATGGTCATTTATATAAGGCACAACGATGGTAATCTTAATGCCGCGCTTTGCAGCAAGGATCAGTTCATCCATGAGTTTTTTGCTTGGAATAAAATACGGAGTACCAATGGTAATCGACTTTTTTGCGTTTTGAATTAAGTGGAAATACTTATCTTCAAGGCGGCCTGCCTCCGTTGGAACCAATTGATGTGGTACCGTCCCTTTGGGCTGCTCAGGAGCATAACGAGAATCTACGACCACATGTTCAGAAGCGTACTCATTCCAATCAATAAAAAACTCACGCTGTAGATACGGGACACCTTCACCAGTGAATTTTAAATGGTAATCACGCCAGGGACTTAGCTTCGGATCTTGATCAATATATTCTTTACCAACATTAAAGCCGCCAAGATAACCAATTTTGCCATCAATAATCGAAATCTTACGGTGGTTTCGTACCTGGGAAGAATAGAAAAGGAATGGAAGCCGTAATCGATTGCTAAAGGCAAATTGAACACCTGCATCACGCAATTCTTTTATTGCCGGCTTTTTCACCTGATAACTGCCAACCCGGTCGACCAGCAGTCTAACTTCGACGCCTTCCTTTGCTTTTGCTTTTAAAATATCAAAAAACTGTTGGCCGAATTCATCATCCCTTACGATATAAAAAAGGATGTGTATATGCTTACGGGCACTTTTTAATTCATGAAAGTAATCAGCAAACAATCCTTTTCCATGTGGAAAAATATCGAAATTTCCGTGCAGAATCGGCGTTTCTCGTTTGCTAAAAAGTGAACGATGCTTTCTTCTTCCTAAGGTAAGATCGAGATAAAACCATACAATGATAAGAAGTATAAGAGCGATGACAATGGATGGTAAATTCATTCAGTATCGTTCCTCCAATCATTTCTTTTAGGTTTGCCAAACAGAGTCTATAGTATGAGTTTCAATAAATGTCGAAATGATTTTTGCTAAAAAACGTTTGACTGAATGCTCATTCATTATATAATGGTGATAATAGAAGTCAGAAAATTTTATTGTTTTGAAATTTTCTACTAAAAACAAACAATTGGGATTAAGAAAAAACAAAGGGGGCGTATTGAATGAATGGGCTTTTATGGATGAACCTCATTGCATTCCTTGCTGTAACCGCTTACGCAGTCAGTCTGTTCGTTTACGTGGTTAAAACGAGGATTGAATTCATTAAGCTGGGGAAAAAGGTTGAGTTTGACAACAAAGTCAAAGAACGAATGCAAAAAATCTGGGTCAACGTTTTTGGTCAGAAGAAGTTATTAAAGGACAAAAAAAGCGGCATCATGCACGTGATGTTCTTTTATGGCTTTATTCTTGTTCAATTTGGTGCGATTGATTTCATTTGGAAGGGATTAGTACCAGGCTCTCATTTACCGCTGGGGCCGCTGTATGCAGGGTTTACCTTTTTCCAGGAAATCGTGACACTGATGATCCTTGTTGCGGTTATTTGGGCTTTTTATCGCCGTTATGTGGAAAAACTTGTCCGCTTGAAGCGCAATTTTAAATCAGGACTTGTATTAATTTTTATCGGCGGTTTAATGCTGTCAGTTCTTTTAGGAAACGGTATGGGTATTATCTGGCACGGCCACGAAGCCACTTGGACAGAGCCAATTGCATCGTTAATTGCGCTTATTTTTTCAGGGATTGGTGAAACCGCTTCAATTGTCATTTTTTATGTAGCATGGTGGGTACATTTATTATTCTTACTAACCTTCTTAGTGTATGTACCACAATCAAAACACGCACATTTAATTGCCGGACCGGCAAACGTATATTTTAACCGTTTAGAAAAACCAGGTAAGTTGAAGAAGGTCGATTTTGAGGACGAGTCACAAGAATCCTTCGGAGTTGGAAAAATTGAGGATTTTACGCAGCACCAAATGATCGACTTTTACGCTTGTGTAGAATGTGGACGCTGTACCAATATGTGTCCGGCAACAGGTACTGGAAAAATGCTATCGCCAATGGATTTAATTGTCAAAATGCGTGATCATCTAACGAATCATGGTGCGGCCGTTACCTCCAAACAGCCGTGGGTGCCGACCTTCGCGTTTGGCAATACAAGGGGGAATCAAATCGCGCTGGCTGCCAGTGGTCAAGGTGCACAAGAAACAGCAGCAACACTTGCATATAATCCAAGCTTGATTGGCGATGTAATCACCGAAGAGGAAATCTGGGCTTGTACGACTTGCCGAAACTGTGAAGACCAATGTCCAGTTATGAACGAGCACGTTGATAAAATTATCGACCTGCGCCGTTATCTTGTTTTAACAGAAGGAAAGTTAGACGCAGATGCACAGCGTGCGATGACCAACATCGAGCGTCAAGGCAATCCTTGGGGCTTAAACAGAAAAGAGCGCGAAAGCTGGCGTGAAGTCCGCGAGGATGTAGAGATTCCGACGGTAAAAGAAATGAACAAAAAAGGCGAGGAGTTCGAATACTTATTCTGGGTTGGTTCGATGGGATCCTACGATAACCGCAGTCAGAAAATCGCTCTTTCCTTTGCAAAGCTTCTAAATGAAGCAGGAGTTAAATTTGCAATCTTAGGTAACAAAGAGAAAAACTCAGGTGACACACCGCGCCGTCTCGGCAATGAGTTCTTGTTCCAGGAGCTTGCGACGAAGAATATCGAGGAATTTGAAAAAGCTGAGGTTAAGAAGATTGTTACAATTGACCCGCACGCCTACAATATTTTCAAAAATGAATACCCGGACTTTGGTTTAGAGGCAGAGGTTTATCATCATACAGAGGTACTTTACCAGTTAGTTCGTGATGGAAAGCTTGTACCGAAGCATGCGGTTAACGAAAAAATCACCTTCCATGACTCATGTTACTTAGGTCGATACAATGATGTATACGATCCGCCAAGGGAGATTTTAAAGTCTATCCCTGGTGTACAGCTGGTGGAAATGGAAAGAAACAGAGAAACGGGAATGTGCTGTGGTGCAGGCGGCGGCTTAATGTGGATGGAGGAAGAAACCGGACACCGCATTAACGTAGCACGAACCGAGCAGGCTCTTGCCGTGAATCCTTCTGTGATCAGTTCTGGATGTCCGTACTGTTTAACTATGCTGTCAGACGGTACGAAGGCGAAAGAAGTAGAAGAGAAAATCTCCACCTATGATGTGGCAGAGCTTTTAGAAAAAGCTGTTTGTGGAAACGTAGCTTAAAAATTAACGGCAGAAGTTGTTTTGTTACCTGAATTCATAAAATCTTAGGAATTTTGTGTAAAATATTTCAACTTCTGCTCTTTTTTATGTAAAATAGATAGTGAGTAATAAAACGCTTACATTTTGTAGATTTTTTTTAAACATAAATCGAGCGAGCGTTCAGTCAATTAAAGGATTAAAGAATAGGGAGAGTGCTTTGAATGGGGAAAACAGTTATTTTGAGCGGGGTTCGAACACCATTTGGAAAATTTGGCGGAGCACTTAGCAGTCTGACAGCTTCACAGCTGGGCGGTATTGCGGTGAAAGAAGCAATCGCACGCGCTGGAGTGAATCCTGACGATGTACAGGAGGTTATTTTAGGTACAGTTTTACAAGGCGGTCAAGGACAAATTCCTTCACGTCAGGCAGCAAGAGAGGCTGGACTTTCTTGGGAAGTTAAAACAGAAACCATCAATAAAGTTTGCGCTTCTGGAATGCGCAGTGTCACGTTAGCGGATCAGATTATCCGTACAGGCGATGAGGATTTAATTGCTGCAGGCGGTATGGAATCGATGAGCAACGCCCCATATATTTTACCAAAGGCACGCTGGGGCTTAAAAATGGGTGATTCCTCGGTAAAGGATTTAATGATTCATGACGGCTTAAGCTGCAGCTTCACAGGGGTTCATATGGGAACATACGGAAATTCAACAGCAAAAGAAATGGAAATCAGCCGTCAAGCTCAGGATGAGTGGGCATTAAGAAGTCACCAAAGAGCAATTGCCGCGATCAAAGGCGGAATTTTTGCAGAAGAAATCGTGCCTGTCATCGTCCCGCAGCGTAAAGGTGTGCCGGTTGTTGTCGAGCATGATGAATCACCACGAAAAGACACCTCCATCGAAAGACTTGCAAAACTAGCGCCCGTCTTTAACTCTGACGGTACCATCACAGCAGGAAATGCCCCTGGAATCAATGACGGTGCGGCAGCCCTTATCTTAATGAGTGAAGAAAGAGCGTTACGCGAAGGCCGGAAGCCAGAAGCGGTTATCTTAGGGCATGCAGCGGTAGCCGTTGAAGCAAAGGATTTCCCACAAACACCAGGACTTGTCATCAATAGCTTATTGAAAAAAACCGGTAAGACCGTAGAAGAAATCGACTTATTTGAAATCAACGAAGCCTTTGCAGCTGTTGCCTTAGCAAGTGGAAAAATTGCCAGCCTTGATCCGGAAAAGGTCAATGTCAATGGCGGTGCGGTCGCATTAGGTCATCCAATCGGAGCAAGCGGTGCCCGGATTATTATCACGTTAATGCACGAACTGAAACGACGCGGGGGCGGAATTGGGATTGCAGCTATTTGCAGCGGCGGCGGTCAGGGTGATGCGGTGATGATTGAGGTTCCAAGAGGGTAAGCAGTTTCCAGATAATGTCTAAATGTACAAAACTCCAAGAAAAATGTACAAAACCTTAAAGAATTTGTACAAAACATCGAAAAAAATGTACAAAACTCAAAAAATCTAAAACCCACTAGGGATTATTTTTAAAAAAAGGGCAATTGGAGGGGAAGTAATGAAGGTTGAAAAGGTAATGGTAATCGGAGCGGGTCAAATGGGGGCCGGGATTGCTCAGGTTTGTGCCCAGGCAGGCTACACCGTGTATCTCAATGATTTAAAACCGGAATTTGTGGAGCGCGGGTTAGGGGTCATCAGCAAAAATTTATCCAGAAACGTGGATAAAGGCAGAATGACAGATGAGCAAAAACAAGAAGTCCTGAATCACATTACAGCTTCAACGGATCTAAATGATGCCCGTGCGGTCGACCTCGTGATTGAAGCAGCGGTTGAAAATATGGAAATCAAAACAAAAATCTTCGCGCAATTAGATCAAATTGCGCCAGCACATGCGATTTTGGCGAGCAATACTTCATCCCTACCTATTACGGAAATTGCGGCTGCGACGAAACGTCCGGAACAGGTAATCGGAATGCACTTTATGAATCCGGTACCTGTTATGAAGCTGGTGGAAATCATTCGCGGCTTAGCTACTGCAGATGAAGTTTACCAAGTAATTGAGGATATGACCAAGACATTGAGTAAGGTTCCTGTTGAAGTAAATGACTTTCCTGGTTTCGTTTCAAACCGAATTCTACTGCCGATGATCAATGAAGCGATTTATACGCTGTATGAAGGTGTGGCAACGAAGGAAGCCATCGATGAAGTGATGAAGCTTGGGATGAACCACCCGATGGGGCCGCTGACTTTAGCGGATTTTATCGGACTTGATACATGCCTTTATATTATGGAAACCCTCCATGAAGGCTTTGGAGATACAAAATACCGTCCATGCCCGCTGCTGCGTAAGTATGTTAAAGCAGGCTGGCTTGGGAAGAAATCAGGTCGAGGCTTCTACACATACGAATGATTTGGGGATGAAACTATGAATCTTAGATTTTCAGAAGAGCAGGAAATGATGCGGAAAATGGTTCGCGATTTTGCCGAAAACGAAATTGCCCCGTTTGTTGAGCGGATGGAAAAGGGCGAATTTCCACGTGAACTTCTCCGTAAAATGGGTGAACTGGGTTTGATGGGGATTCCGGTTCCGGAAAAATACGGCGGTGCAGAGATGGATTTTGTCTCTTATATCATCGCGATTAATGAGATATCACGGGTCAGCGCGACCGTAGGCGTCATCCTTTCTGTTCATACATCGGTCGGAACCAATCCAATCCTGTATTTTGGCTCGGATGAACAAAAGCAGCGGTTTTTGCCGAAACTGGCGTCAGGGGAGTATTTGGCGGCGTTTTGCTTAACAGAGGCGGGGTCAGGATCGGATGCAAAAAGCATGAAATCCCGCGCGGTTAAAAAGGATGACCATTATGTGATCAACGGCTCGAAGATGTTTATCACCAATGGCGGGGAAGCGGATGTTTACATCGTATTTGCTTCTACCAATTCTGAATTAGGCAGCAAAGGAATCTCGGCGTTTATTGTTGAAAAAAATTCACCTGGTCTTGTTATTGGCAAGGATGAACATAAGATGGGACTTCATGGCTCAAGAACGGTACAGCTTACTTTTGAAGATATGCGTGTGCCTGTAGAGAATCTGTTGGGGCAAGAAGGAGAAGGCTTTAAAATTGCGATGGCCAACCTGGATGTCGGACGAATCGGGATTGCCGCTCAGGCATTAGGGATTGCAGAAGCGGCACTTGGTGCGGCGGTGGAGTATGCAAAAGAACGTCAGCAGTTTGGAAAGCCCATTGCGGCACAGCAAGGAATTGGGTTTAAATTGGCCGACATGGCGACAAATGTTGAAGCTGCTAGACTATTACTCTATCGTGCGGCCGATTTACGGGCACAGGGTCTAAAATGTGGCATGGAAGCTTCGATTGCAAAGTTATTTGCTTCGAAAACGGCTGTGGAAACTGCGACAGAAGCGATTCAGGTGTTTGGTGGATATGGCTATACAGAGGACTATCCAGTCGAGCGCTACTTCCGTGATGCAAAAGTGACCGAGATTTATGAGGGAACCAGTGAGATTCAGCGGATTGTGATTAGTAAATATCTATAATTTGTAGATACGTTACGGATTTGTGCAGATATATTTGAGATTTGTGTTGATATCAGACTGGAATGTGTAGATACCCAAGCCAATTGTAGGAACTGTATGGTTTTTTGTAGAAACCGTATGGTTTTATGTAGAAGCTGTATGGATATTTGTAGAAACTGTATGCTTTTTCGTAAAAACTGTACGGTTTAAAGAGAGTAGTTACCTTAAGGAGGACGTATAAAATGAATTTTCGCTTATCGGAAGAACATGAAATGATTCGGAAAATGGTTCGCGATTTTGCTAGAAATGAGGTAGCTCCAACTGCGGCTGAGCGTGATGAGGAAGAACGTTTTGATCGTGAAATTTTTGACAAGATGGCGGAGCTTGGATTGACAGGGATTCCGTGGCCGGAAGAGTACGGCGGCATTGGCAGCGATTACCTTGCGTATTGTATAGCGATTGAAGAGCTATCAAGGGTTTGCGCATCAACAGGCGTAACATTGTCCGCGCACACTTCATTAGCAGGCTGGCCGATATACAAATTCGGTTCCGAAGAACAAAAGCAACAATACCTTCGTCCGATGGCGGAAGGCTCTAAAATTGGAGCGTACGGGTTAACAGAACCAGGCAGCGGTTCTGACGCAGGCGGGATGAGAACAACAGCAAGGCGTGAAGGCGATCATTACATCCTCAATGGATCAAAAATTTTCATCACAAACGGCGGCGTTGCTGATATCTATGTTGTTTTCGCCTTAACGGATCCAACCAGCAAACAAAAAGGGACCACCGCATTCATCGTCGAAAGCGACTTCCCAGGCTTCTCTGTGGGGAAAAAAGAAAAGAAACTCGGCATTCGTTCTTCACCGACTACTGAAATTATTTTTGAAGATTGCAAGGTGCCTGTCACCAATAGATTAGGTGAAGAAGGCGAGGGCTTCAAAATTGCGATGATGACGCTTGATGGCGGCCGTAACGGAATCGCGGCACAGGCGGTTGGAATTGCACAGGGGGCGCTTGACGCTGCGGTGGACTATTCAAAAGAGCGTCAGCAATTTGGCAAGCCAATAGCTGCGAACCAAGGAATCGCCTTCAAGCTTGCGGATATGGCGACAAACATTGAAGCATCAAGACTATTAACCTATCAAGCTGCATGGCTTGAGTCGCAGGGTCTGCCTTACGGCAAGGAATCTGCGATGTCAAAATTATTTGCCGGCGATACGGCGATGAAAGTTACAACGGAAGCGGTGCAGGTATTTGGCGGATACGGTTATACCAAGGATTATCCAGTAGAGAGATTTATGCGTGACGCAAAAATCACACAAATCTATGAGGGAACACAGGAAATCCAGCGCCTCGTTATCTCGAGAATGATAACAAAGTAAATATTAAAGCGGAAGCGCCTTGCTTAGGGGCGACAGGCATAAGACGAGTTGGCGAGAAGGTTGTTCTTTAACCTTCTTGACGGATTGGCTTATGACCCGAGCCCCTAGGCGCTGGAGCTAGCAAGAGGTGGAATCGGGGATGAAAAAGCGGGAAGTGCAGGCTTCAGTGAAAGATGAACGCCTTGTACAAAGAAGACGGGATCAGATGATCAAAGGGGCTGTATCACTTTTTAAAGAAAAAGGGTTCCACCGGACGACGACCAGGGAAATTGCGAAGGCCGCAGGTTTTAGCATAGGGACCTTATATGAATATATTCGTACAAAGGAAGATGTTCTTTACCTCGTTTGTGATAGTATTTATGACCACGTAAGCGAGCTGCTTCAGGAGGACCTTGAGCATAAGCAAGGCACACTGGATAGCTTGAAGCATGGGATTGCCAATTATTTTCGGGTTATTGATGAAATGCAGGAGGAAATCTTGGTCATGTACCAAGAGGCCAAATCGCTCACCAAGGACGCCCTTCCATATGTGTTGAAAAAGGAAAATGAAATGGCGGCGATGTTCGAAAAACTCATCACACTGTGTGTGGAAAATGGGGAATTAAACCTAACAGAAATGCAAATCAAAATCCTTTCTCACACGATAATTGTCGAGGGACAGATGTGGAGCTTCCGCCGCTGGACACTGCAAAAATTATTTACCTTAGAAGAATACATTGAAATGCAAACAGAGTATTTATTTTTGGGGATTAACGGGGTTAGTCAGTCACTGCAAAAAGGGACGATTACGAAGTGAATTTTTCCAAACAAAGGGGGAGACAAATGAGCACGACGGAGGTTTATCAGCCGAAGCATCATATTCGTTTTGTAACGGCATCTAGTTTGTTTGATGGTCACGACGCTTCGATTAATATTATGAGAAGAATCCTGCAAGCGAGCGGGGCAGAGGTCATCCATCTTGGTCATAACCGTTCGGTCGAAGAGGTTGTCAATGCGGCGATTCAAGAGGACGCGCAGGGAATTGCGATTTCTTCTTATCAAGGCGGTCATGTGGAATACTTTAAGTATATGTATGATTTGTTAAAGGAAAAGGGTGCGCCGAACATCCGCATTTATGGCGGTGGCGGCGGCGTCATTATTCCGCGTGAGATTAAGGAGCTTCATGATTACGGGATAGCCTGGATTTTCTCGCCTGAGGATGGCCGGACAATGGGACTTCAGGGAATGATTAACCGTATGCTGGAGGAATGCGACTTCCCGACGGTTACGGCTGATCATGCGGAGCATATCGAAAAGCTGCCGAGTGGGGATGTCAATGCAATATCAAAATTGATTACCCTTGCCGAGCTTCATGTTGACAGCAACCGGGAAGCGGCGGCTGCTGCCGAAAGTCTCCTTGAAAAGGTAAAGTCGT
This sequence comes from Neobacillus sp. NPDC093182, assembly GCF_044754045.1. Classification (NCBI taxonomy): domain Bacteria; kingdom Bacillati; phylum Bacillota; class Bacilli; order Caryophanales; family Bacillaceae; genus Neobacillus; species Neobacillus sp. NPDC093182. The sequence goes on along the minus strand of NZ_JBIVOI010000004.1, from coordinate 169,216 downwards.
TAACCCAGGAGATTCCTGTTGTCGGAATCACCGGTACAGGTGGTGCTGGGAAAAGTTCATTAACCGATGAATTGATTCGCCGTTTTATCAATGAACTGCCGGATAAAAAAGTGGCAATTCTATCGGTTGACCCGACCAAGCAAAAAACGGGCGGAGCACTATTAGGCGACCGGATTCGAATGAATGCTATCTTTAATCCAAATGTTTATATGCGGAGTCTTGCTACCCGATCTTCAAAATCAGAACTATCACTGGCGATTAAAGATGCTGTATCTGTCGTGAAGGCAGCTGGCTTTGACCTGGTAATTGTGGAAACGAGCGGTATCGGTCAGGGCGATGCAGAGATCACGGAGATCTGTGATGTCTCCCTTTACGTCATGACCAGTGAATTCGGGGCACCTTCACAGCTTGAAAAAATTGATATGATTGACTTTGCTGACTTAATTGTCATTAATAAATTTGAGCGCAAGGGTTCTGAGGACGCACTTCGTCAGGTTCAAAAGCAATACCAGCGCAGTCATATGCTGTTTGAAAAAGACACAAGTGAAATGCCTGTTTACGGTACCATTGCGAGCCAGTTTAATGATCAGGGCACCAATGCGTTATTTGCGGCGTTAATTGAAAAAGTAAATGAAAAAATGGGTACCAATTGGGTTACATCTTTTACTAAACACGCGTTAGTAGAAAAGCAAAATGTAATTATTCCAACAGACCGCCGCTATTATCTCCGGGAAATATCGGAAACAGTCCGCCGCTATCATAAAAAGGCTGAAGAGCAGGCGAATATTGCCCGGAAATTATTTCAGCTTGAAGGCGCAATTGCTGCCGTCAAAGAAACAGATGCAAACGCTGAAGTTCTCGCTTCCTTAGAAGGTATCAAGCAGGCAACAGAAGAGAAATTAACACCAGAGTCGAAAAAAATACTCGACGGCTGGGAGAAAACTAAGGATGCGTATAAAGCCGATAAATTTGTAACGAGAATTCGTGACAAAGAAATCATTACCGTTTTAAAAACAAAGAGTCTTTCGGGCATTGATATTCCGAAGGTGGTTTTACCGGGATATAAAGATTACGGCGAGATCCTCCGCTGGGTGTATCGCGAGAATGTACCAGGTTCGTATCCGTTTACAGCTGGAGTGTTCCCGTTCAAACGTGAGGGAGAAGATCCGAAACGTCAATTTGCTGGGGAAGGAACGCCGGAGAGAACGAATCGCCGCTTCCACTATCTATCAAAGGATGATACAGCAAAACGCTTAAGCACCGCATTTGACTCGGTGACATTGTATGGTGAGGACCCGGACTATCGTCCAGACATTTTTGGGAAAATTGGCGAAAGCGGCGTGAATGTTTGTACGCTTGATGATATGAAAAAGCTATATGATGGCTTTGACCTCTGTCATCCATCTACATCGGTGTCGATGACGATTAATGGTCCTGCACCAATTATTTTAGCGATGTTTATGAATACGGCGATTGATCAGCAGGTGAAGAAAAAGGAGGAAGAGCTTGGCCGCGTGTTGACAGTTGAGGAATTTGCCCAAGTCAAGGCATATACGTTAAAAACCGTCCGCGGTACGGTGCAAGCCGATATTTTAAAAGAAGACCAAGGACAAAACACATGTATTTTTTCAACGGAGTTTGCCTTACGTATGATGGGCGATATTCAACAATATTTCATCGACCAGCAGGTGCGTAATTATTATTCTGTTTCGATTTCTGGCTATCATATTGCCGAGGCAGGCGCTAACCCCATTTCGCAGCTGGCATTTACGCTTTCAAACGGGTTTACCTATGTTGAGTATTATTTAAGCCGAGGAATGAAAATTGATGATTTTGCGCCAAACTTATCATTCTTCTTCTCCAATGGCTTGGATCCGGAATATACCGTTATTGGACGGGTGGCGCGTCGTATTTGGGCGACGGTTATGCGTGATAAATATGGTGCGGCTGAGCGCAGTCAAAAGCTGAAGTACCATGTTCAAACATCCGGCCGTTCGCTCCACGCGCAAGAAATTGACTTTAATGATATTCGTACGACTTTGCAGGCATTGATGGCCTTACACGATAACTGTAATTCCCTTCATACAAATGCGTATGACGAGGCAATTACAACACCAACAGAAGAATCGGTTCGCCGCGCGATGGCGATTCAGATGATTATTACGAAAGAGCATGGTTTAACGAAAAATGAAAATCCACTCCAGGGTTCCTTTATTGTTGAAGAGCTTACGGACCTTGTGGAGGAAGCGGTTCTTCAAGAGTTTGAACGCTTAAACGACCGCGGTGGTGTCCTAGGTTCGATGGAAACTCAGTATCAACGCGGAAAAATTCAAGACGAATCGATGTACTATGAAATGAAAAAGCATACCGGCGAGCTGCCAATTATCGGCGTCAATACGTATTTAAATCCAAATCCTCCTTCAGAAGAAGACATCGACAGCATGGAGCTGGCACGAGCGTCCTATGAGGAAAAGGAATTACAAATTCAAAACTTACGTGCCTTCCAGCAAGCACATGCAGCAGAAACTGCAAAAGCGTTAGATCGCTTGAAAACCGCAGCTGTTAAAAACGAGAATATCTTTGCAGAACTAATGGAAACCGTAAAAACAGCCAGCCTCGGACAAATCACCAAAGCACTATACGAAGTAGGCGGGCAATATAGAAGAAACATGTAAATTTTATTACAATGGCTTAATAAGCAACAGCTATTAAGCCATTGTTTTTTTATAAGGCTGTGTTAAGGCAAAATATTGATATTGGCACCTGTTGATTTGCGCGGAAGGCACGAAGACTTCTGCAGGAGTACGGAGCAGGTGAGACCCCACAGGCGCTAGCGCCGAGGAGGCTCACCGCAACGCCTGCGGAAAGCGAAGTGCCTGGAGCGCAAATCAACAGTCCAGTTGCAGCCAACAAAATTATTTTTTTTACTTGTAATAATCTTGGCTATTTTTCTTATATAATAGATGAGCAAACATCAATGGGTCCCGGGGCAGGTGTTGACAATGAAGATAAACTATACGTTCTTGTTTTTTATAATTTTTGCCTGGCCGTTATACTATCTCTATCAACACCAATTAGGTGCCATTTCCTTTTTAGTATTGGCGATTTTCTTCATGTTAAAGGCAATGAAAGAGCTGAAAATGCTAAAAAAAGAGAAAAAACCGGATGATAACAAGTCTAAACAGGAAAAAATCAAGCAAAACAGCAGATAGAACTAGCATAAACGGGAGAATATTGTTTATAATGAAGAATATGTCAAAAAACTAGCACTCTGGTGCTAAAATTTTTGCCCGTTATCACTCATTTATATAGAGTGTTAAATAGAGAAAGGAAGTGCCGATATTGAGTTTACAAGGTTACTCAAAAGAGCAATTAAAAGAGTTATCCCTCATTGAGATGGCGTATGAATTTCTAAAAGGCAGCAAACAGCCAATTTCCTTCCACGATTTAATTAAAGAAATTGCTGCAGCTACAGAAATCACAGAGGATCAAATTAGATCGAGAATCGCTCAATTCTATACAGACATAAATATCGATGGCCGTTTTCTTTCATTAGGTGATAACCGCTGGGGTCTTCGCGTGTGGTATCCAGTCGATACACAGGAAGAAGAAGTGGTTACCGTTATTAAGCCTAAGAAGAAAAAGGCGAAAAAGGTTGTCGATGAAGACGAAATCGAAGACTTCGATGATATTGACGAAGATTACGATGAGCTGGATGACTTTGTCGATGAAGATGATCTCCTCGATGACGAAGAGGATGATTTACTTGATGACCTCGACGATGTCGATGATATAGACGATGATGATGATGTAATCGATGATGACGATGAATTCGATCTTGATGAAGAAGAAGACCTTGACGAGGTACTTGATGAAGAGGAAGAAGATTTAGATTTAGATGATACAGAGGATGAAGACGACCTATTATAGGCTTGACTTTTTATCTCTGCACTTGTACAATCTTTTTTGGGCTCCTTTTAAAAGGAACGGATCATAATTTGCTTATAGAGCGCTCCCTTACATTGCGTAAGCGGAGTGCTTTTTTATTTTGTCAGTCGATGATACATAGCTCTTTCGGCATTGACCGAGACTTCTTTAAAAATTTTTATAAAAGAAGCCTTAAACAGCAAGAAGATTGCACAAACTGAAATAGAGGAGGATTTTTTTATGACGAAGTATATATTTGTAACTGGCGGTGTGGTTTCATCGTTAGGAAAAGGAATTACCGCAGCCTCATTAGGCCGTTTGTTGAAAAATCGTGGACTGAACGTTACGATTCAAAAATTTGACCCATACATTAACGTGGATCCAGGAACAATGAGTCCGTATCAGCACGGTGAAGTATTCGTGACCGGTGATGGCGCGGAGACCGATTTAGACTTAGGTCACTATGAACGCTTTATCGATATTAACTTAAATAAGTACAGCAACGTGACTACTGGGAAAATCTATTCTACTGTTTTGCGTAAGGAACGCCGAGGCGATTATTTAGGTGGAACGGTTCAGGTTATCCCGCACATTACCAATGAAATTAAAGAACGTGTTTTCCGTGCCGGCAATGAAACAAATGCAGATGTTGTCATCACTGAAATTGGTGGAACAGTAGGGGATATTGAGTCACTTCCATTCCTAGAAGCAATCCGTCAAATCAAGAGCGATATCGGAAGCTCCAATGTGATGTACATTCACTGTACATTAATTCCTTATATTAAAGCGGCGGGCGAAATGAAGACGAAGCCGACGCAGCATAGTGTAAAAGAGCTTCGCAGTCTAGGTATTCAGCCAAATATCATCGTCGTTCGTACGGAGATGCCGGTTTCACAGGACATGAAGGATAAAATTGCTTTGTTCTGTGATATCGATGCGAAAGCGGTTATTGAATGCCGTGACGCAGATACGCTTTATTCGATTCCATTGGCTCTTCAAGAGCAGCATATGGATCAAATTGTTTGTGACCACTTGAAGCTTACAACACCAGAACCAGAAATGACCGAATGGAAAGCTTTAGTTGATAAGGTTCTTAATCTTTCAAGTAAAACGCGTATTGGTCTTGTAGGTAAATATGTGGAACTTCAGGATGCGTATATTTCTGTTGTCGAAGCGATGAAGCATGCAGGCTATGCGTTTGATGCGGATGTGGAAATTAAGTGGATTAATGCGGAACATGTGACAGCAGAAAATGTTGCCGAGCTTCTAAATGATGTGGATGGAATCCTTGTTCCTGGCGGCTTTGGTGACCGTGGAATCGAAGGGAAGATTCAAGCAACACGCTATGCGCGTGAAACGAAAAAGCCTTTCCTTGGTATTTGCTTAGGCATGCAGCTGGCTACGATTGAATATGCACGCCATGTACTTGGTTATTCAGATGCGCATTCTGCAGAGTTTGTCCCTGAAACGAAGCATCCAATTATTGATTTACTTCCTGAACAAAAGGATGTTGAAGATTTAGGCGGAACATTAAGACTTGGTCTTTATCCATGCCGAGTGGTTGAGGGTACAAAAGCGTTCGCAGCTTATGAAGATGAAGTAGTGTATGAGCGTCACCGCCACCGTTATGAATTTAACAATCATTACCGTCAAGAAATGGAAGAAGCAGGATTTGTCTTCTCTGGTACAAGCCCAGACGGCCGTTTGGTTGAGATTATTGAGCTTCAAGACCATCCATGGTTTGTTGCGTCACAGTTCCATCCGGAATTTGTCTCAAGACCAACACGTCCACAGCCGCTTTTCCGTGACTTTATTAAAGCTTCTTTGCAAAAATAAGATAGTTGAGCCAGTTCTCTTTGTGGAGGACTGGCTTATTTACTAGGGGTTAGTTTCCATATATTGTCTAAAAGTTCAAAACCTATTAAAAAATGTACAAAATATCCAGATAAATGTACAAAACCCTATAGAAAATGTACAAAACTCTAAGAAAAGTGTACAAAACCATCCTAAAAATGTACAAAACAAAAAAACGACCCCATCAAGGCCGTTCAGCATCACTCATATTCAGCTAAAATCTCATCAATTGTAAATTTTAAGCCATAATAGACATACAAAGCTGCCATCGAAGACGGATATCCATAGCGATTGCCGAAATCATCGGGCAACAAACCCTTTGTCAGCTGTAGATTAATATGGACATCAGCCAACTCTTCAAGTTTTCCGTCGGAAACCGAAGTTGATATGGCTACAAAAGGAATTTCTTTTTCCAGAAGCTTTTCAGCCAATTCAACAGCTTCTTGGTCAGCGGAGGTACGTGTAAACAGAAGCACCCTATCGGCACTCGTCGCAGCATCCACATTTGTTAACGCACCTTTTAATGGTTCGGCACCCTCTAAAGCTTCAAATTCCACACCCTTCATTTCCTTGAAACCAACAACATAAATACTCTGACCCTGGGCGAGCAGGCGGGCACCGTCTTCGAAGGAAAACTCTTCTTTTTCTTCTATTCTTTTAAATAATCCGGTCAATTGGGTCGTAAACATTTTTAACAAGTAAAACCCCTCCTTCACAAGGTTATTATAGCCTTTTGAAAATAAAAGACAATTACCATAAAATACCTTAAAGAAAATAGAGGATTTTTAGCAGGAATGTCGAAGATTAACTAGTGGAAGAAATAGGAATCATTTATAGATAAAATTAAGGTGGAAGAGGTGGAGTTATGAAAGAGAAAATTTTAATTGTTGACGACCAATTTGGGATCCGCATTTTATTAAATGAGGTGTTCTCAAAGGAAGGGTATCAAACCTTCCAGGCAGCAAATGGAATACAGGCACTTGATATTGTTACGAAGCATGACCCAGATCTCGTCCTCTTGGATATGAAAATACCGGGTATGGATGGTATTGAGATTTTAAAAAGAATGAAAGTAATAGACCCGGATATTCGCGTGATTATTATGACCGCTTACGGTGAACTCGATATGATTCAAGAGGCAAGAAATCTAGGTGCCATCACTCATTTTGCGAAGCCATTTGATATTGATGACATTCGTGCAGCGGTAAGAAAACACATTCCTCAAAAAACAAATTAGGCATTTTTAAATAAAAAATAGTTGTCGAAAACTGGTTCCGCTTTCATTGTGAACGTTTATAAAACAGCGTTTCTTTAATGGCATTTTAGATTGTAGTTTGGTATGATAACTTATGAACTTTTACTGGTCACTTCATCTTTCTCGAGTATACATAATCAGTAAAATGGTAGGAAATCCTTAATAGGAAAGCCCTAATTCGAGGAGATATAAACAATACCAAGGAGGAAATAAAATGCCTTTAGTTTCAATGAAAGAAATGCTGATCAAAGCGAAAGCGGAAGGCTATGCAGTTGGGCAGTTCAACTTAAATAACCTTGAGTTTACACAAGCTATTTTACAAGCAGCAGAAGCTGAAAAATCACCTGTTATTCTTGGTGTTTCTGAAGGGGCAGCTCGTTATATGGGCGGCTTTAAAACCGTTGTAAAAATGGTAGAAGGTTTACTAGAAGATTACAAAATTACGGTTCCTGTAGCAATTCACTTGGACCACGGTTCAAGCTTTGAAAAGTGTAAAGAAGCAATCGACGCAGGCTTCACTTCTGTTATGATTGACGCTTCTCACCATCCGTTTGAAGAAAACGTAGCAACTACTTCTCAAGTGGTTGAGTACGCTCATTCAAAAGGTGTTTCTGTTGAAGCAGAATTAGGTACTGTTGGCGGACAAGAAGACGATGTTGTCGCTGAAGGCGTTATTTACGCAGATCCTAAAGAGTGTGAAGAGCTTGTTAAGCGTACTGGTATCGACTGCCTTGCTCCTGCATTAGGTTCTGTACACGGTCCTTACAAAGGTGAGCCAAAGCTTGGTTACCCTGAAATGGAAGCAATCGGAAAAGCTACTGGCCTGCCGTTAGTTCTTCATGGTGGTACTGGTATTCCAACACATGATATCCAAAAATCGATTTCACTTGGTACAGCAAAAATTAACGTAAACACTGAAAACCAAATTGCATCTGCAAAAGCAGTTCGTGAAACATTAGCAGCGAAGCCAGAAGAGTACGATCCACGTAAATACTTAGGCCCAGCTCGCGATGCCATCAAAGAAACGGTTATTGGCAAAATGCGCGAATTCGGTTCATCAGGCAGAGCGTAAAACGAAAAGCGGAAGCGCCTTGCACAGGGGCGACAGGCATAAGACGATCCGGCATGAAGGTTGCTCTTTAACCTTCTTGCCGGATTGGCTTATGACCCCGAGCCCCTAGGCGCTGGAGCTAGACATAGAAATATTTCAGGGACATTGTCCTCTCGAAAAAACTATTAAATGTTTGTGCATTTGATAGTACATTTGAAACCGCCCCTTAACGCAATGGGCGGTTTCAAAATGTAGTAAGAAAACTGAAAATTTGAAAAATTCCTTAAAGGATAGGGAAATTTACCATTTTTTAAAACTTTTTTTCATATTGATACATGAAAATAAAATATTGGTGTAAACTAGATGATAGACAAACTGTCGGATTATGTAATTTGCTGTTGGAAATAATTACCTAAAGACAAGTGGATTATCAATTTAGTTGTTTAATAAAAGGTTACATTCCATCCCAATGGCATAGAAGGGAGTCGAAAATGGAAAAACTTAAAATTGCGGGCGGATATCCGCTTAAAGGAACCGTAAGAATAAGTGGTGCAAAAAACAGTGCAGTTGCGTTGATACCAGCAACCATTTTAGCAGAATCACCGGTAACAATCGAAGGGCTGCCGGATATTTCCGATGTGGAAATTTTGAAGAGCCTGCTCGAAGAAATTGGCGGGAAAGTCGAGCTTTCGGACGATTTTGATATGACGGTTGACCCATCGACGATGATTTCAATGCCATTGCCAAACGGAAAAGTAAAGAAGCTTCGTGCATCTTACTATCTCATGGGCGCGATGCTCGGCCGTTTTAAAAAGGCCGTCATTGGGTTGCCGGGTGGATGTCATCTAGGTCCAAGACCGATTGATCAGCATATTAAAGGCTTTGAAGCACTTGGTGCACAGGTAACCAATGAGCAGGGAGCTATTTATTTGCGTGCGGACGAGCTTCGCGGCGCACGGATTTACCTGGATGTTGTCAGTGTTGGGGCTACCATTAATATTATGTTAGCCGCGGTTAGAGCAAAAGGCCGGACCATTATTGAAAACGCTGCAAAAGAACCTGAAATTATCGATGTCGCAACCCTGCTTACCAATATGGGTGCGAAAATAAAAGGCGCTGGAACGGATGTTATCCGTATTGATGGTGTCGATCATCTTCATGGCTGCCGTCATACGATTATTCCTGATCGAATTGAAGCAGGAACCTATATGATTTTAGGTGCAGCTGTTGGTGAGGGTGTATTAATTGATAATGTCATTCCACAGCACTTAGAGTCGTTGATTGCCAAGCTCAGGGAAATGGGTGTGAAAATTGAAACAAGCGACGATCAGGTGTTTGTCAACGGTTCAGATCAGCTGAAGTCTGTCGATATTAAAACACTCGTTTATCCTGGTTTCCCAACTGATTTGCAGCAGCCATTTACCACGCTGTTAACGAGAGCAGCAGGTTCGAGCGTGGTAACCGATACAATTTATGGTGCCCGTTTTAAACATATTGATGAATTAAGAAGAATGAATGCGAACATTAAAGTGGAAGGCCGTTCAGCGATTATTAGCGGACCTGTGAAGCTTCAAGGCGCAAAAGTGAAGGCGAGTGACCTGCGGGCAGGAGCTGCGTTGTTCATTGCCGGTCTTATGGCCGAGGGAATCACGGAAGTCACTGGTCTCGAGCACATTGACCGGGGGTACAGCCAGCTCGTCGAAAAATTAAATGGGCTCGGTGCAACGGTTTGGCGTGAAGCATTATCAAAAGAAGAAGTAGAACAACTAAAGAATACGTAAATATGCTATACTAATCTTTCAAATCTGTTATACTAATGATATTGACGATGTATAATAGAAAATCTGGGGGATTGAGAACATGGAGAGAAGTCTATCAATGGAGCTTGTCCGCGTAACGGAAGCTGCTGCACTTGCTTCTGCACGCTGGATGGGACGCGGGAAAAAGGATGAAGCGGATGGAGCTGCAACCTCAGCAATGCGCGATGTGTTTGATACCATCCCGATGAAGGGAACAGTGGTCATCGGTGAAGGCGAGATGGACGAGGCTCCGATGCTTTATATTGGTGAGAAACTTGGAACGGGATTTGGACCTCGTGTAGATGTGGCTGTTGATCCACTTGAAGGTACCAATATTCTAGCTGCCGGCGGCTGGAACGCGCTGGCCGTTTTAGCGATTGCTGACAATGGCAACCTGCTGCATGCACCTGATATGTATATGGAAAAAATCGCAGTCGGTCCTGAAGCAGTTGGTCAAATTGATATCAACGCTTCCGTACTCGATAATCTAAAGGCAGTAGCGAAAGCGAAAAACAAGGATATCGAAGACGTTGTCGCAACGGTTTTAAACCGTCCGCGTCATGAGCATATTATAGCTCAGTTACGAGAAGCCGGTGCTCGTATTAAATTGATCAATGATGGTGATGTAGCAGGGGCCATCAATACCGCTTTTGATAATACAGGTGTTGATATTTTATTCGGCTCTGGCGGTGCACCGGAAGGCGTCATCTCAGCTGTTGCTTTAAAATGTCTTGGCGGTGAGATCATCGGTAAATTGCTTCCTCAAAGTGATGCCGAAATCGAGCGCTGTTTGAAAATGGGACTAGATGTTAATAAGGTGCTTCGCATGGAAGACCTTGTTAAAGGAGACGACGCCATTTTCGCAGCAACTGGTGTAACAGATGGTGAATTACTGCGTGGTGTTCAATTTAAGGGGTCTTATGGCTCTACCCATTCAATCGTTATGCGTGCCAAATCCGGAACCGTTCGTTTTGTTGAAGGCCGTCATAGCTTGAAAAAGAAACCGAATTTAGTGATTAGATAATTTTTTATAGCAAATACTATATAAGAGACTAGATTTGCGTCTAGTCTCTTATCTCCATGAGTATCTATTATCCCCCGCATATAGAAAATTTCCAGTTGATTATTTTTTTACACAAAGGGTACAATAGATAGTGTTTTATAGTGTTTTATGAAAAAAGATTCTGCTATTCTATTCATTTCTACTTATTTCCTCAATTTTTTATAGTTATGAGAACCCTCTATTATACTTAATGTAACTCCGGGAACGGAATAGAGTAAAAATTTTAAAGTGTGGTGTACTATGGAATTAACAATATCAAGTTTAGAAAACATGAAGCTAAAAGAGCTTTATGAGCTTGCGCGCGAATTTAAGGTGACCTATTACAGTAAGTTATCGAAAAAAGAACTTATCTTTGCTATCTTAAAATCACGTGCCGAGCAGCAAGGTTACTTTTTCATGGAAGGTGTACTGGAAATTATCCAGTCTGAAGGATTTGGATTTTTACGCCCGATCAACTACTCACCAAGTTCGGAAGACATTTATATCTCTGCATCGCAAATCCGTCGTTTCGATTTAAGAAATGGGGATAAAGTATCCGGTAAGGTTCGGCCTCCAAAGGAAAATGAACGTTATTACGGACTTTTACATGTAGAAGCAGTTAACGGTGAAGACCCAGAATCAGCAAAAGAACGCGTTCACTTCCCAGCATTAACTCCTCTCTATCCAAATCGACACATGAAACTTGAAACCACTCCAAAATATATCTCTACAAGAATTATGGATGTAGTTGCTCCAGTTGGTTTTGGACAAAGGGGCTTAATTGTTGCGCCGCCAAAGGCAGGGAAAACGATGCTGTTAAAAGAAATCGCTAACAGCATTACAACCAATCATCCTGATGTGGAATTAATCGTACTCTTAATCGATGAGCGTCCTGAAGAGGTTACGGACATCGAGCGCTCCGTTGCAGGCGATGTTGTCAGCTCGACGTTTGATGAGGTTCCAGAAAACCATATTAAAGTGGCAGAGCTTGTGCTTGACCGCGCGATGCGCCTCGTTGAGCATAAACGCGATGTCGTGATTTTAATGGACAGTATCACGCGTTTGGCTCGTGCCTATAACCTAGTGATTCCGCCAAGCGGCCGTACCCTTTCTGGTGGTATTGACCCAGCGGCTTTCCACCGTCCAAAGCGTTTCTTCGGGGCAGCCCGTAACATTGAAGAAGGCGGAAGCTTGACGATCCTTGCGACAGCGTTAGTGGATACAGGTTCACGTATGGACGATGTCATTTATGAAGAATTTAAAGGTACAGGTAATATGGAACTGCATCTTGACCGTTCGCTTGCAGAACGCCGTATCTTCCCTGCGCTCGATATTCGCCGCTCTGGCACAAGGAAAGAAGAACTGCTGCTTCCAAAAGATCATCTGGACAAGCTATGGGCAATCAGAAAATCCATGTCCGACTCACCAGACTTTGCCGAGCGCTTCTTGAAAAAACTAAAACAAACCAAATCCAACGAAGAGTTCTTCGCCCAAATTGGGGAAGAATTAAAGGGACGAAGATCTTAATTTTTAATAACTAGTCTGTAGTAAGGCTAAGTGGATTTGACAACCTGTTGATTGGAGCGGAAGGCACGAAGACTCCTGCGGGAGTACGGGGCTGGGGAGACCCCACAGGCGCTAAAGCGCCGAGGAGGCTCACCGGACCGCCCGCGGAAAGCGAAGTGCCTGGAGCGGAAATCAACAGACTAGTCTATGCAGATTATTATGATAATCCATAAAAACCCAACTTGCCAAAATAGGTTCACCTTGTTATAATGTGAACAGTGTGTTTTTAGTATTTGATGCTTGTTTTTAGACAGGCATGTATATAACTCTGTTTCGAATGATTCAGGGCGGAAGGAGATGAAAAGAATGAAAGCAGGAATTCATCCAAATTATAAAATGGTACAGGTGACTTGTGCATGCGGAAACACTTTTGAAACTGGTTCAGTGAAGAAAGAAATTCGTGTTGAAACTTGTTCAGAATGTCATCCATTCTATACTGGTCGTCAAAAATTCGCTGAAGCTGGTGGACGTGTAGACCGTTTCAATAAGAAATACGGCCTTAAAGATCCAAACGCGCAACAACAATAATTTCACAAAACAGGCAAGCAGAAACTTACTTGCCTGTTTTTTAATTGAATAAAACAGGTTGAATTTTAAAAATATAGACGTAATAGGTTTCGTACATAGGAAGGAGACGCCGATTTATGTATTTAATGAAGCAACTCGGATGGGTTGAGGTTATCTGCGGCAGTATGTTTTCAGGAAAATCAGAGGAATTGATTCGCCGCGTCAGACGGGCTCAATTTGCTAAACAAAAAATAGCTGTTTTCAAGCCGAAAATAGACAATCGCTATAGCGAACAATCTGTCGTTTCTCATAATGGTAACTCTTTTCATGCGAAACCGATTTCCCATTCGATAGAGATTTTACACCATGTAGAGGCGGATATCGACATTATCGCCATTGATGAAGTGCAATTTTTCGATGAGGGTATTGTAAGAGTGGTTCAGCAGCTTGCGGACAGCGGACATCGCGTGGTCGTAGCGGGGCTGGACATGGACTTCCGCGGCGAGCCTTTCGGGCAAATGCCAGCTTTAATGGCGGTTGCTGAAACGGTAACAAAGCTCCAGGCTGTCTGCAGTGTATGCGGTTCGCCATCAAGCCGGACACAGCGCTTAATCGACGGAAGACCGGCATCTTATCATGATCCTGTTATCTTAGTTGGTGCTTCAGAGGCCTATGAGCCACGATGCCGTCACCATCATGAAGTACCTAAAACTGCATCCTACCGCATACAAGAACCTGTGGTGAAATAAGTGTAAGAGGCGACGTCTTCTTACGCTTTTTTGTTTTGGAATAATCTTACTAGAACGTTCCTTCAACTGCTTGGGAATGATAGTTGTAGGAGGTGTAAGCTTTGAAAAAGTGGATAATTCCTTCGTTGTTGTCTGTTCTCATGCTAACCGCCTGTATGCAAGGAAATGACACCGAGAATACCGCCTACGATTTGCGTAAAGACACGATGAACCCGAATTATATGTCAAACAGTGTAAATCAAGATGTGGGTCCGATGTCCGACCAAAACCCGAACTTCCTCAATTTGAGAGGAACTAGAATGAACGATGCCTCAAATAGAAACAATACCGGCAGAGATATAGACATAGCCAGAGATATTGTAAATGATACTGGTCATTTTAGATCGGAATCGATATGGATTAACAACGCTGGTGATCGAATGACCGTTACAGTTGATACTAGAGGAGGGCTGAATGGCCGAGACCGAGATGTTGCCATCGCCAAGCTTCGTACAAAACTGCAGCAGTCCCTGCCGCGTTATACATTCGAAATAAGAGAACGATAACATGCTCTGGCTTCAGGGCATGTTTTTTCGTTTAATTGCCCACGGCTGACCTCCAAACATCCCTCAAAAAATTTTTCCGGATGAATTTGGTTTTGACGGGGGTTTTCACCTATACTATAATTAGAATGTTATGGACAAAAACTAGAGGTGAATAACTGTGTTTGATCGTCTTCAATCCGTTGAAGATCGCTATGAAAGATTAAATGAACTTTTGAGCGATCCGACCATTATTAATGATTCAAAGAAACTTCGTGAATATTCAAAAGAACAATCTGATATACAAGAGACCGTACAAACGTATCGTGAATATAAAGAGGTCCGTGAACAACTTAAGGATGCAAAGGCAATGCTTGAGGAAAAGCTCGACAACGATATGCGTGATATGGTCAAGGAAGAAGTCAATGAGCTTGAAAAGCAAATCGAGGAACTAGAAGCAAGAATGAAGTTCCTGATGATTCCGAAGGATCCAAACGATGACAAGAACGTTATCTTTGAAATCCGCGGCGCTGCTGGCGGCGAGGAAGCAGCTCTATTTGCGGGAACGCTTTACCGTATGTACAGCCGTTATGCGGAAGCCCAGGGCTGGAAAACAGAACTGATTGACGCCAACCCAACCGGTCTTGGCGGCTACAAAGAAATCAGCTTTATGATCAATGGGCAGGGTGCTTATTCTAAATTGAAATTTGAAAATGGCGCTCACCGTGTTCAGCGTGTACCGGAAACCGAGTCTGGCGGACGGATTCATACTTCAACGGCTACGGTTGTTTGCTTACCGGAAGCAGAAGATGTTGAAGTTGAAATTCATGATAAAGATATCCGTTTTGACGCGTTTGCTTCAAGCGGCGCCGGCGGACAGTCCGTTAATACAACGATGTCAGCCGTTCGTTTAACCCATATTCCGACTGGAATCGTGGTATCTATCCAGGACGAAAAATCGCAGCACAAAAACAAAGATAAAGCGATGAAGGTATTACGTGCGCGTGTGTATGACAAGTTCCAGCAGGAAGCACAGGCCGAGTATGATCAGGTTCGTAAATCTGCGGTTGGTACGGGTGACCGTTCTGAACGTATTCGTACTTACAACTTCCCGCAAAACCGTGTGACCGACCACCGTATCGGTTTAACTCTTCAGAAACTTGATCAGATTATCGAAGGTAAGCTTGACGAAATCATCGATGCGTTAACGCTAGAAGATCAAACAAGCAAGCTTGAAAGTGGTTCAGATGAGTAAGAAAGTGTATGAAGCTCTGCAATGGGCTTCTTCTTTTTTAAAAAAAGCAAATCGGGACGAAAACGCCGGTGAGCTGCTGCTCCGTCATTTCACGAACATGTCACGGGCGCAGCTCTTTGCTAATGTCCGTGATGACCTGCCGCAGGACCAATGGGATGTATTTGAAAAAGCAGTCCACGAACATATGGAGGGAACGCCAGTACAATACATCATCGGCTTCGAAGAGTTTTATGGCCGCAAGTTTATGGTCAATGAAGAGGTCCTGATTCCGCGGCCTGAAACCGAAGAGCTCGTTTATGAAACATTAAAACGTATCAATAAGCGAGAACTAAAGGTGGTCGACATTGGTACAGGCAGCGGGGCGATTGCGATTAGCCTAAAGCTTGAACAGCCCTCGTTAACGGTATATGCGTCTGACATTGCAGAAGAGTCATTGAAGGTGGCACGAGAAAATGCCGGCCTGCTGGGCGCTGAGGTTGAATTTGTCCAAGGAGATTTACTGCAGCCATTTCGCGGGCAAAAGTTTGATGTGGTTATTTCAAACCCGCCGTATATTCCTGTAAGTGACATCGAAACCATGTCTGAAGTGGTAACGGAGCATGAGCCGCACCGGGCTTTATTTGCTGGTGAGGATGGACTCGATTTTTACCGCCGTTTTATGGTGGAGCTCCCGGAAGTGATAGCACCAAAGGCAATGGTTGGCTTTGAAATTGGGGCCGGTCAGGGGGAGGCGGTAGCCGACCTTTTTAAAAAAGCGTTTGTAAATGTGAAGGTAGAAGTTCTTAATGATATGAACGGCAAGGACCGGATGGTGTTTGCAGAAATCGCAGAGTGATTCTAGCCGGAATCGCTCTGTTTTTTTATGAAAAAAGCGATCCTTCGTGACCGAAGCACCGCCTAATCATGTGATTACTTATTGTGTTGTCGTTCCTGGGCTTTTAAAGCGACTTTTTCAAGTCCAGTATGCGCAAATTCCACATCTGTTTTGGGCATAGCAGGGTTATGCTGTACTTTCTTATTTTTCTGTTTAGACATGATTTCACCACCTCCTAAAAAAGATGCCAACATCTCTGTTAGTTTGCTTTCTTTTTGCAAGGCTATGAATCCAAAACTTACCAGCGTTATATTACGAATAATCTAGGCTATCTCCTTCCAAACTATAAGTGTAAAACAATTACACTATAGGAGATGATACAAAATGGCAAGAAGCAACAACAGCAATCAGCTTTTAGTTTCAGGAGTAGAACAGGCACTTGAACAAATGAAGTATGAAATTGCACAAGAATTTGGAGTACAGCTTGGAGCCGATACATCTTCACGCGCCAACGGATCTGTCGGAGGCGAAATTACAAAGCGTTTAGTAAGTATGGCTGAGCAGCAATTAGGCGGAACCTTCCGTTAATACACATAATAACCCGCTCATGGCAGCGGGTTTTATTTTTCTTCTTCCTCGAAAAAGAAAATCTAGTTTTTTTAATTTTACTAGTTTAAGATTCTTGGCATTTGTCCACAATGAGGATAGTGAAGGGACGGTGCGAGAATATGAACAGTAAAGTATTAGTTTGGTCTTATTTAATCATTTTATCGTTAGGAACGATTTTAAACTTATATATGCCAAAAACGGAAGCGGTGGCGAAGGATTCGGTTGTCATTCCAGCAGAGGCGATTCGCCTTCGAATTCTAGCAAATAGTGATAGTGCACAGGATCAAGAGATTAAACGTAAGGTCCGTGACGCTGTTAATGAACAAATCACGTTATGGGTTCAAGATTTAACGTCACTGGAAAAAGCAAAAACAGTGATTACGTCAAAGCTTCCAGAAGTTCAAGCTATTGCAGAAAAGGTTGTTGCAGAGCAAGGGTCAACTCAAAGTGTCTATGTCGAGTTTGGCAAAGTTCAGTTTCCGACAAAATTGTATGGTGAGTTTTTATACCCAGCAGGGGAGTACCAAGCAATCTTGATTACTTTGGGGGAAGGGACAGGCGCTAATTGGTGGTGCGTACTTTATCCGCCGTTATGTTTCTTGGATTTCTCGAATGGAGTAGCAGTTCAAAGTGATGGTTTTGAGGATAAAGCTTATGCTGCTGAGAAGGAAGAACAAGTGGCAGAAGCTGCGGAAGAACTAGAAAAAGTAGAAGAGAAAGTGACGACTCCGGTTAAGAATGTAAACGCTAAGAAAGAACAGGTTGAAGTAGAAGAGCAAGTTGAAGTAGAAGAACAAGTTGAAGAAGAAGTGGAAGTAGAAGAACAAGTTGAAGAAGAAGTGGAAGTTGAAGAAGAAGTGGAAGTTGAAGAGGTAAAGCAAGTTGTTGTAGAAAAGCAAGTAGAAGTAAAAGAGCCGGTTGAGGAAGAAGTAGTAGAGGGAAAACAAACATCTGTTAAAAAGAAACCCGTAAAGGATGCACCGGTTTACACTGCAGAGGACGAAGAACCAGTTAAAGTGAAATTCTTTGTGGTAGAAATGTTTGAGAGTATCTTTAAATAAGAGCGGGGTATCGCAGATATCTAGAAAAAAGTAGATGGCCAGTCCTGATAGCGGGACTGGCTATTTCATTTTTCGATAACTTTACTAGCATTTCTAGTTCTAACTCTCTCGAATTTTCATAGTAATAGAGTATCAAATATAAGAGGTGATGGGGATGCAAGCAGTTATTCGTTGCGCGGCTAAAGAGGATTTGAACGTTTTGAGAGAGTTTCTGACGAGGGCGAACCTTGGATGTGATGGCCTAACAGAGGAAACGGTAGAGTTCTTTTTATTGCTGGAGGATGAGAATGGGGCGATTAAGGGTACACTTGGAATGGAAGTGTTCGCAGAGTGTGGATTATTACGCTCGTTGGTGGTATCGCCGGGACAAGCAGAAAAGGATATTGTTCTGTTGATCACGCAGATGATGCAATTAGCGAAAGAAAAAGGGTTGAGAAGTTTGTTTTTGGCGACAAATAAAGGAGTCGCATTACCGTTTTTTGAGCTGCTGGGTTTTGAGAAGGTGGAGCGGGACCAATTGCCTGTGGAAATGTATAGCTTAGAGCATATTCGACATGTATTTAATGTGGATAACTCGTTATTTTTGAAATTTTCACTATAATTGTGGATTAATCCACAAAGTTATCCACTTTTTCGGAATAGTTATACACAAATTGTGGACAAAGGGTTGTGTTTATCCCCACCTTCTACTATACTTTCAAATGGAATATGAGACAAAGAGCCTAAATTCGGCAAATTTCGATATCATTTGCGCTTTTGATAAAGGTGGATAACGATGAACACAAAAGTTTGGAAAGTGGATAAATATGTGGATAACCTTGAAAATAATCCACAGGTTGTGGATGCCGCTCAATTTTTAAAAGAAAATGAAGTGGTCGCACTTCCTACGGAAACGGTTTATGGCTTAGGGGGAAATGCGGAAAGTGATGTGGCTGTGGAAAAGATCTTTGCTGCCAAAGGCAGACCAAGCGATAATCCACTGATTATCCACATTGCGGATAAACAGCAGCTCAATGCGTTTGTTACGGAGATCCCGAAAAAAGCTGAAATATTGATGGAGAGGTTCTGGCCAGGACCCTTGACGATTATTTTTAAAAAGAAAGACGGCGTTCTTTCGGATAAAGCGACGGCGGGGTTGGGAACGGTCGGTGTTAGAATGCCGGATCATCCGGTGGCATTGGCGCTGTTGAAAAAATGCCAGCTGCCGATTGCAGCACCTAGTGCGAACAGCTCTGGTAAGCCAAGTCCAACAAATGCCCAGCATGTGATAGAGGATTTGAATGGGAAAATAGCTGGTGTACTAGACGGCGGTTCGACGGGAGTTGGGGTAGAGTCAACCGTTTTAGACTGCACGGAGGACATTCCTGTTATTTTAAGACCGGGCGGGGTGACGAAGGAGCAGCTAGAGGCTGTTATTGGTGAGGTTCATCTCGACGCTGCGCTGATTGATGAAGAATCAAAGCCGAAAGCGCCAGGAATGAAGTATCAGCATTATGCTCCGAACGCACCGCTCTATTTAGTCAATGGAAGCCGGTCTTTCCTGCAGCATTTAATAGAAGAAAAGCAGAAGGAAGGGCTGCGTGTCGGCGTGCTCGCAACCGAAGAAAGTGTGGAGTGGTTTCCTAGTGATGTTACCATTGCTTGCGGGAAAAGGAGCGAGCTTGAAAGTGTAGCTGCAGCGCTTTATGAGACATTACGAAAGTTCAATCAGGAAAAAGTGGATATCATCTTTAGTGAAATGTTTCCGAATACCGGTGTAGGTCATGCGATCATGAATCGACTGCAAAAGGCTGCTGGGAACAAAATGATTAATGAGTAGGTGCAGGTTCTCCTTGAAGGAGGCCTGTTTTTTTGAATTGTCCAGCTCCAGGCGCCATCGGCTCGAGGTCAGAAGTCAATCCGTCCAGAAGGTTAAAGAACAACCTTCCGGCCGGCTCGTCTTCTGCTTGTCGCCGATATGCGGGCGCCTTGCGCTTTTCTTAATTCTAAATCCCTTTGGACGTGCATATGTTAAATCAGGGCAAGTCCGAGGGGGTTGAGATAGGTGTATGGGATGATTGGTGAAATTGTAACGCTGCTTTTAATGGCGTTTGCATTAGGAATGGATGCCTTTTCTGTTGGTTTAGGAATGGGCATGTTTAAGTTAAGGCGACGGCAAATTTTTAAAATTGGAATTACGATTGGATTATTTCATGTGTGGATGCCACTGGTTGGCATGCTCGCCGGGAGATTTTTATCTGATAAATTCGGTGCCTTTGCGTCGGTGGTCGGCGGGCTGCTTCTGATTGTCCTCGGGGTGCAAATGATTTGGTCAAGCCTCAGGAAAAGTGAGGAATCGGTGATGACACCCGTGGGATTTGGATTGCTAATCTTTGCGACTGGTGTGAGTCTCGATAGTTTTTCCCTCGGGCTTACGTTAGGGATATATGGAGCAAAAACCATTTTGGTGATTATTTGCTTTGGAGTTGTTGCAACGATATTAACGTGGGCGGGCTTGCTGTTAGGGAGAAAGGCTCAAGGCTGGATTGGCTCCTATAGCGAAGCGCTTGGAGGAAGTATCCTGCTCGCATTTGGGATCAAATTACTTTATCCTTTTTTATAAACCTTTCCTCATAACAGTGAAAGGTTTTTTCATTGGTGATGGAGAAATGATAGTATAGATACATAATGAAAAGGAGGGCATGCCGCATGAAGCGCATTTTATTTGTTTGTACAGGTAATACTTGCAGGAGCCCTATGGCCGAAGCGATTTTAAAAAGTAAAAAGATTGACGGTCTTGAAGTGAAGTCTGCGGGGATTTATGCAGCAACAGGAAGTGAGGCATCTGCTCATGCCAAAAAAGTCCTCGATCAAAATCAGATCGAACATAATCATTTATCCAATATGCTGACTTTAGAATCTGTTCATTGGGCAGATTTAATCTTAACGATGACGGGTTCCCACAAGAATGCGATTCTTCAACAATATCCCGAAACAGCGGGTAAAGTGTTCACCTTAAAAGAGTTTACAGGAGAGATATATGATATGGATGTGGTTGATCCATTTGGAGGAAGTGTGGCGATTTACCAGGAGACCTATCAGGAGCTCGATAAATTAATAACAAAAGCAATCGAAAAAATGTAAAGCTCTCAGTGTTGAGGGCTTTATATTTTTTTATGGGTATGTCAATATTAAGGAAGGATTAATAGGGAGGTTATAATGATGAAAGTAGCATTAGCGTCTGATCATGGCGGGGTTAATATTCGCAGGGAAATCGCTAGTTTAATGGATGAGCTTGGTATTGAGTACCAAGATTTCGGCTGTGAGTGTGAAGGGTCTGTAGATTATCCGGATTATGCGCTGCCGGTTGCAGAAAAGGTGGCTAGTGGTGAGTTTGACAGAGGTATTTTAATCTGTGGTACCGGGATTGGAATGAGCATTGCCGCAAATAAGGTAAAGGGAATCCGCTGTGCACTTGTGCACGATACATTTAGTGCAAAGGCAACACGTGCCCACAACGATACCAATATGCTGACAATGGGTGAGCGTGTAATTGGTCCAGGACTTGCACGTGATATTGCAAAAATTTGGCTGACAGAAGAATTTGAAGGCGGCCGTCATGCTACTCGCGTTGGTAAAATCAGCGAATACGAGAATAAGTAGGATGAGACGATGATTCAAGTGTGGGAAAAAGAACTTGAAACCATTCTTTTTGAATTTCAAAACCAGGCTTCCTTAAAGCCAGGCCAGCTGGTTGTTGTCGGCTGCAGTACAAGTGAGGTAGTGGGTGAGAGAATCGGAACAGCCGGTACAAGTGAAGTTGCTGAGATGATTTTCCGTCAATTAAGCGGTTTTGCCAAGGACACAGGTGTTGCGTTGGCATTTCAATGCTGCGAGCACTTAAATCGTGCGCTTGTAATTGAAAGTGCAGAGGCTCTGAAACGAGGATTGGAAGAAGTATCTGTTGTTCCGGTTAGAAGTGCTGGCGGGGCGATGGCGACCTATGCATTTGAAAAATTTTCGGATGCCGTTGTCGTTGAATTTTTAAAAGCGGATGCCGGAATTGATATTGGCCAGACCTTCATTGGCATGCATTTGAAGCATGTTGCTGTACCAATAAGGGTAACACAGAAAAAAATAGGACATGCACATGTAACGTTGGCGAAGACACGGCCAAAATTAATTGGCGGGGCTAGAGCGGTATATGAAAAGACGCCGGGGAATTCCAGCTGTAGTTGATTGATAACACGAACAATTTATGAAAAATTTAATTTAACGTTCGTTAATAGGCTGTTTTCTTTATCGTTTTTATAGGGTAAAATATAAAAAACGGGGATTTTACGAATCCCCATTTCTCTTTTAGAGAAAAACATGCTATTATATAGAGGGAATTTTCAAAAAGTTAATTCAGGTTCATACATACAGGGGGGATTACCATGAAGCATTTGTCTAATCAGGACAAGCAGGTATTTGAAGCGATTCAACAGGAATTAGGCCGTCAGCGCGGAAAAATCGAATTAATTGCCTCAGAAAACTTTGTAAGTGAAGCGGTAATGGAAGCACAGGGATCTGTGTTGACCAATAAATATGCAGAAGGCTATCCAGGCCGCCGTTACTATGGCGGTTGTGAATACGTGGACATTGTTGAAGATCTTGCTCGTGAGCGTGCGAAAGAAATTTTTGGTGCGGAGTATGTGAACGTGCAGCCACACTCTGGCGCTCAGGCAAACATGGCTGTTTACTTTACGGTCCTTGAACAAGGCGACACAGTTCTTGGTATGAACCTTTCACATGGCGGTCACTTAACACACGGAAGCCCAGTAAACTTTAGTGGTGTTCAATATAATTTTGTTGAATATGGTGTAGACGAAACCACTCATCGCATTAATTATGATGATGTTTTAGCAAAAGCACGTGAGCACAAGCCAAAAATGATTGTGGCTGGAGCGAGTGCATATCCGCGTGAAATCGATTTTGCCAAGTTCCGTGAAATCGCAGATGAAGTGGGCGCATACTTAATGGTCGATATGGCTCATATTGCGGGTCTAGTTGCTGCTGGACTTCATCAAAATCCAGTTCCATATGCTGATTTTGTTACGACTACAACACATAAAACACTTCGCGGACCTCGCGGCGGAATGATTCTTTGTAAAGAAGAATGGGGCAAAAAGATTGATAAATCAATCTTCCCTGGAATTCAAGGCGGTCCATTAATGCACGTGATCTCTGCAAAAGCGGTAGCATTTGGGGAAGCTCTTCAAGACAGCTTTAAAGAATATGCTGGTCAGATTATTGCAAACGCAAAGCGTTTAGCTGACGGATTGCAAAAAGAGGGCATCAGACTTGTTTCTGGCGGTACAGATAACCACTTGCTTCTTTTAGATATGCAGACACTTGGTTTAACTGGTAAAGTGGCAGAAAAAGTCCTTGATGAAGTCGGTATTACCGTTAATAAAAATACGATTCCATTTGATCCGCAAAGTCCGTTTGTAACAAGCGGTATCCGTATTGGTACAGCTGCTGTTACGAGCCGTGGCTTTGGTTTAGAAGAAATGGATGAAATCGCATCAATTATTGCGTTTACCTTGAAAAATCATGAAGACGAAGCAAAGCTGAAGGAAGCTGCAGCTCGTGTTGAAGCTTTAACAGGTAAATTTACGCTTTATCCTGAATATTAAACAACAAGTGAAATCGACTCGAAAGGGTCGATTTCTTTTTGGTCTTGAGTTGCTCATTGTGATTTTTTTCTGTAAAATGAGACGGAGTTAAATTTAATAAAAGGGGCGATCATTGTGGCAAAGGTATACGTCTTCGACCATCCACTAATTCAGCATAAACTTACATACATCCGTGATAAAAATACAGGAACAAAAGAATTCCGTGAATTGGTGGACGAAGTTGCAACACTCATGGCATTTGAAATCACAAGAGATATGTCGCTTGAAGATATCGAAATTGAAACACCAGTCTGCTCGGCTAAATCAAAGGTGTTATCCGGAAAGAAAATGGGAATTGTACCGATTCTGCGTGCGGGAATTGGTATGGTTGATGGAATTTTGAAGTTAATTCCGGCTGCGAAAGTAGGACATGTCGGGTTATACCGCGACCCAGAAACATTAATGCCTGTGGAATACTACATCAAGCTGCCAAGTGACGTGGAAGAGCGTGAATTCATCGTCGTTGATCCGATGCTCGCAACAGGCGGTTCCGCAAATGTGGCGATTGAAAGTTTGAAAAAGCGCGGCGCTAAGCATATCAAATTTATGTGCTTAATCGCGGCTCCGGAAGGCGTGGAGGCTGTTAAGGTAGCACACCCTGATGTAGATATCTATATTGCTGCGTTAGATGAGAAGTTGAATGATCATGGCTATATCGTACCAGGACTTGGAGATGCTGGGGATCGATTGTTTGGGACGAAATAATATTTTTTGGCTGAGTAGACTTTTAGTTTGCTCAGTTTTTTTTTGTGGGGTTTTTCCAGATATTGTCTAAATGTACAAAAGGGTATGAAAAATGTACAAAAGCCCCCAGAAAGTGTACAAAACCAACTAAAAAATGTTCAAAACCCCATGAAAAATGTTCAAAACTCAAAGCCCCCAATAATGTTCACCATTTCTTCTAATAATCCTCGGAGGAATTCGACAATCTATCTAGAATTTAGACAGTAAATTCCAAAAAGAGGTGACAATAAGTGATTAAATTAGAACTAATTGTTCCGGTTCAGGCGGAACAATGTATAGCCTTGTTGAAAAGGATGCCAAAAGGGCACCCGGTAAGACCGATTGTAGAAAAAGATTTACGTGTTTGGCTGAAAGGGTATTATGGAGAACTGAATGTCGCTTACCACCTATCCTTTTTACCGGAAGATGAGTATTACATATTTCATGGTTTGCGATTGAAGGATAAAAAGGCGTTTCAAATGGATTTATTGCTGGTATCAGCCAAATTTGCCTTAATTATTGAAGTGAAGAATATATCGGGTAAATTAAAGTTTAAAAAGGGTTCGGACTTGATGACTAGAGAATTAAATAACCTGGAAGAAGGAATGGATAACCCAATTCAACAGGTCAAACGGCACCATCTCCAATTCAATAATTGGTTAAAGTATCATCAATTTAAGGGGATACCGGTGGAGCGCCTAGTAGTGATCAGTAAAACGTCTACGATTATAGAAACAACCCCAGATAACTTACATATCTTTCAAACATTGATTTATGCTGAATCATTGATGGATAAAATGAGGGAGTTAGAAACAAAATATACGAAGCCTCGAATAACCAAAAAAGTTCTATCCCAACTATCAGATACCCTCCTGAAAGAGCACCATATCTCCATTCCTGATGTCCTCCAAAAATATAACCTTTCCCAATCTGACATAAAGCCAGGTGTTCAGTGTCCAAATTGCAGATCATTTAAAATGAAGTACATATCAGCCAGTTGGCGGTGCGATGAATGTCATTTCACTTCGAAGAGGGCACATTTATCAGCTATTAAGGATTATTTCCTAATTTTAAATCCGACGATTACTAGGAAACAACTTGCTGAATTTCTTCAAATTGAACCGGTTAAAGCAAGACATTTGCTTTTCTCGTTAAAATTCCCCTCATCAGGCACAAAACGCGGTACCAAATACTATCTTCCAAAAAACTGCATACTTTGCCCCTTAAATGAAAACGATATGAAAAAAGGGGAATTTTTCACATGAAAAAATGGACACTTTTATTCGTACTTGTTTTCTCCCTCCAAACGACCACTTCTGCTCGTTCACTTGAGACACCTCCGATTCCAAAAGAACGGATTGCGATTGTGGTCCTAGATAAACCGCAATCCCCCCAGGATATTCAGCTGCTCATCAAACCTTTTAAAGACATCCATCTAAGGCATGTTTTTCAAGAAGCGATTTATGGCTTTTCTGTAGAAGGGAACCCTGAATCGATAGAAAAACTGGCGCAGCAAAACAGCAGGCAAATCATCAGCGTTTCTCCTGTAAACCAATATAAGGCACAGGCCGAGGAGAGTGTTAAAATTATCGGCGGTGAAGAGATTCGTGGACTCTTTGATAAAAATAACCGCCGCTTGACGGGTAAAGGTGTAACGGTAGGGGTCATCGATACCGGTGTGGATTACACCCATCCTGACCTCAGAAGAAATTTTGCCGGCGGACGTGACCTTGTCGATAACGACGCTGATCCAATGGAAACGAAAACATTAGGAAGAGCGACCGTTCACGGTACTCATGTTGCTGGAATTATTGCAGCAAACGGAAAATTAAAGGGAGTGGCGCCTGACGCGAAAATTCTTGCTTATCGTGCGCTTGGACCTGGCGGCGGGGGGACAACTGAGAATGTACTGGCAGCTATCGAGCAGGCAATCAAGGACAAAGTCGATATTATGAACCTCTCGCTAGGAAATGATATCAACGGTCCAGACCTGCCAATCAGCCTGGCATTGAACAGAGCGGTCGATAAGGGGATCGTTGCGATTGCGGCCTCGGGTAATTCTGGGCCGAATGTTTGGACGGTGGGTTCACCAGGAACGGCCTCAAAGGCGATATCGGTTGGCGCTTCCACCCCAACAATCGAGGTCCCTCACCTATTAATAGAAGGAATGCGGGAAAAATTACGGATTCAACCGCTCGAGGGGTCAGCTGGCTGGGGCCTTGACCGTTCCTATCCAATCGTAGATGGCGGTCTTGGTACAGCAGCAGATCTAAAAGATGTTACGGGAAAAATTGTTCTTATTAAAAGAGGAAAAATAACGTTTTCCGAGAAGGCAAAAAACGCGCGTGATGCCGGAGCGAAGGCTGTGATGATCTACAATAACTTAAGCGGCGGCTTTATGGGCAATCTAGAGTCACCGATTGATATACCGGTGGGTTCAATCACAAAGAAGGATGGGGAACTTTTAAAAAGTAAAACGAATTCATTAGTGAGAGTTGAGGTCAACAAAGAGAAGGATTTGCTTGCTGACTTTAGTTCGAGGGGACCTGTTACAGATACGTGGGAGGTAAAGCCAGATATTGTTGCACCTGGTGTGGCGATTAACTCAACCATTCCTGGCGGCTACCTATCGCTGCAGGGTACGAGTATGGCCGCGCCGCATGTGGCGGGTGCATGTGCACTGATTAAACAGGCGCATCCAGAGTGGACACCGGACCAAATTAAGGCTGCCTTAATGAATACAGCCAAGCCGTTAGTGAAAAATGGAAAACGATATCGGACGTATGAGCAGGGAGCTGGGAGAATTCAGGTGAATGAAGCAGTAAAAGCTACTTCACTTGTCAGTCCAAGTTCACTGCGATTCGGAAAGTTTGAAAGTGAAGGGGATATTCACAAGGCTTTTTTACATGTTGAGAACTTAAGTGATAAACCTGTACGCTATACGTTCGACATACCCAAGCAGGCAGACGGCCTGAAATGGAGTTTCCCGCTCGCCTTTACACTGCAGCCTGGAGAAACACGGGATGCAAAGCTTGAATTAGAAGTAAATCCTGTCGAACTGAAAGGAAAAATTCATGATGGTTATCTAACCATCCATGCTGGTTCCAATCCGATTCAAATTCCCTATATCTATGTTCTTGAAGAACCCAATTATCCGAGAGTAATGGGATTTGACTTTAAGGATGGAGACCAGCCGGGGACCTATCGATATGAGGTTTACCTGCCAGGCGGAGCCGAGGAGTTTGGGATAGCCCTTTTCAATCCGGATGATTTCCGATTTGTCGGCTTCTTAGACACCAATCAGAATGTTAAGAAGGGATTGGTCAGCAAGGCCATAACGGAAGATAACCTTCCTCCTGATGGAGTCTATCTTGCCAAGGTCTTCGCCAAAAAGGCTGGAAAGGAAGACTTTATAGAAACCATGCTCGTAATCGGAGAAGTGGTTCGATAGAACAAACTGGAGTGGGACATACTTACCCACTCTTTGTCAAATATGTTCACAAAATAGACACAATTACAACGCTAAAATACAGGGTAATTACACTACAATTATAGTGTTAACTAAAACTTCCAAATGGAAGAAATTACGCAGAATAGTTTGTGTATGAATTCACCTAAATCCATTGACATTGGAAAAAGGCTGAGGTATGCTAACAAAGGATGTAGAATGAGAGGGTTTTCATGTAATTCGACAGAATTCTCAGGAATTCTACGTATCTGCCTTTTGTACATAAACCTCGATTTTTGATGTATTCTCTTATGGCGAGGATGCGATAGTATGCGTAATGAAAACCGCAATCCATTTAAAGCTTATGCCCTAATGTCAGCTATTCTGGCATCCCTGGCTGGATCGATTCTAATCGGTATTTTTGCAGGCAGATGGCTCGATAAACAGTGGGGTACAGAGCCAATTTTCTTAATAATTGGACTGTTTATAGGTTTAGCGGCCGGTATTTACTCGATGCTCATTTCAATTCGCAAGTTCTATTCAGGAGATTAAACCAACCATGCCAGAATTTCAAACAATGTTTGCCCGACAGCGAAAGTGGATGTTTTTTTTATTGTCTTTTTATGTGCTTGGCTGGGGGTTCACTGCGCAGCAATCAATCTTTCTTGGATTGATTCTTGGGACAAGTTTGAGCCTCTTTAATTTGTGGCTGATGGCTCGAAAAATCGACAAATTTGGACAAGCGGCAGCTGAAGGAAGAACTGTTCGTTCACTTGGATCTTTTTCACGAATGGCAACCGGTGCTCTTGCGATTGTCATCACAATGAGATATCCCGAGCAATTTCATCTCATTAGTGTGGTTATAGGATTAATGACATCCTACATTGTCATTATGATAGATTTTTTTACGCAAAATTTATTTTTACATAAATAGCGGGGGAAGCGAGGTGAATACTGTTGCATCACGAAGCTCCAATAGTTACGTTTCTTGGGCTCCAATTTAATTTGGCAAACATTTTGATGATTACCATAGCAAGTGCAATTGTCTTTTTGTTAGCCGTTCTATCCACTCGTAGTCTGGCCATGAAACCAACCGGAATGCAAAACTTTATGGAATGGGTCATGGATTTTGTTAAAAACATTATTAACAGTACGATGGATTGGAAAGATGGCGGACGATTCCATATACTCGGAATTACCATCATTATGTATATTTTTGTTGCCAATATGCTTGGGCTTCCATTCTCAATCGTAGTAGACGGCGTTCTTTGGTGGAAATCACCAACAGCAGATCCGGCCGTTACGTTGACGTTAGCCACATTGATAGTGGGATTATCTCACTTCTACGGTGTCAAGATGAAAGGCGCAGGAGCATATGGAAGGGAATTCTTTAAACCATTCTGGTTTATGTTCCCAATTAAAATTATTGAAGAGTTTGCAAATACTCTGACTCTCGGTCTCCGTCTTTACGGAAACATTTATGCGGGGGAAATATTATTAAGCTTACTCGCAGCTGGTTTAGCAACCGGTGTGGGCGGAACACTTGCCGCTGCACTGCCAATGTTAGTATGGCAAGGATTCTCAATCTTTGTCGGTGCCATCCAATCATTTATTTTCTGTATGTTAACAATGGTGTACTTAGCTCACAAAGTGAGCAGCGACCATTAGCATAAAAACCGTTCTTTTCAATAAGAACAAAAAATAAGAATTCATTTTTTCATACATTAAAGGAGGAAATTTTCAAATGGGTCTTTTAGCAGCAGCAATCGCAATTGGTTTAGCAGCACTAGGTGCTGGTATCGGTAACGGTCTTATCGTATCAAAAACAGTAGAAGGTATCGCTCGTCAGCCACAAGCTCGTGGTATGCTTCAAACTACAATGTTCATCGGGGTTGCGTTAGTTGAGGCGATTCCTATCATCGCGGTTGTTATCGCGTTCATGGTTCAAGGTCAATAATCGAGCACTTCTTGTGTTCATATAAATGGCGAAGATCATTCGTGAGAACCTTCGCCATTCGTTTATGTTCAATACTGTGCATAAACGATTGATTTCGACAATTATTTCGACTGATATATAGGTTGTTTTAAGGAAAGACCTTGAAGGGAGTGAATCGCAGGTGTTAACAAATAGTTTTGTATTAGGAGCAGCAGCAGCCCATTCGGGTGTAAACTGGGGAGATATTATTTTCCAGCTTGTCATCTTTATCGTACTAATGGTGCTGTTGAAGAAATTTGCTTGGGGCCCTTTAATGGGCATTATGAAACAGCGTGAAGAGCATGTGGCTGGAGAAATTTCAGCGGCAGAACAAAGTCGCGCTGAAGCAAAGAAACTATTAGAAGAGCAGCGTTCTCTTTTAAAAGAAGCTCGTTCAGAAGCACAAGTTTTAATTGAAAATGCGAAAAAGCAAGGCGACATTCAGCGTGAAGAAATCATTGCTGTCGCTCGTACTGAAGCCGAACGCATGAAAGAATCTGCGAAGCTTGAAATTGAGCAGCAGAAAGAAAAAGCGGTTGCCGCTATTCGTGAACAAGTTGCTTCCTTGTCTGTATTAATTGCTTCTAAAGTAATTGAAAAAGAGTTAAATGCAGCAGATCAAGATAAACTGATTAACGAATATATTCAAGAGGCAGGAGAAAAGCGATGAGCAACTCCATGGTAGCAAAACGCTACGCGTTGGCTCTTTTTCAAATCGCAAAAGAACAGCAGCTTCTTGAAGTAGTAGAAGAAGAACTTCGTGTAGTAAAGGAAGTTATGGTATACAATACCGATTTAAAAGCAGTTTTAAAGTCTTTAAAACTTACACTTGATAAGAAAAAAGAGATTTTGAAAGCAGCTTTTTCAACGGTAAATCCATATGTACTGAATACACTATTGATCTTGATCGACCGCCACCGCGAAGACGAGATCGTTGAAGTAGCGAACCAATTCTTTGAGCTGGCAAATGATGAAAAGGGAGTTGCGGAAGCTGAAGTTTACAGCACGCGTGAGCTTACAGAAGCCGAACGTGAAGCAATCTCTGCAACGTTTGCTGCAAAAGTTGGCAAGAAATCATTAAGAATTGAAAATATCGTGGATTCCGAACTGCTCGGCGGCGTTAAGCTCCGAATCGGAAACCGTATATACGACGGCTCTTTGCGCGGAAAGCTAGACCGTTTAGAACGAAAATTGTTAAGCTAAGATTCGTAGATAGGGGTGAAACTCATGAGCATCAAAGCTGAAGAAATTAGTGCCCTGATAAAACAGCAAATTGAAAACTATCAGGCTGAAATTCAAGTGAGTGATGTAGGTACAGTTATCTCCGTAGGTGACGGTATCGCACGTGTTCATGGCCTCGACAATGTCATGGCTGGAGAACTTGTTGAATTTTCAAACGGCGTTATGGGTATGGCTCAAAACCTTGAGGCTAATAACGTTGGTATTATCATTCTTGGACCTTTCACTGACATTAAAGAAGGTGACGAGGTTCGTCGTACAGGACGCATCATGGAGGTTCCAGTAGGTGAGGAACTAATTGGTCGTGTTGTTAACTCTTTAGGACAGCCAGTTGATGGTATGGGTCCAATCAATACAACTAAAACTCGCCCGATTGAAGCAGTAGCTTCAGGCGTTATGGCTCGTAAATCCGTTCATGAGCCACTACAGACAGGTATTAAAGCGATTGACGCACTTGTGCCAATCGGCCGCGGTCAGCGTGAGTTAATTATCGGAGACCGTCAAACAGGTAAAACATCTGTTGCAATCGATACAATCTTGAACCAAAAAGGTCAAAACATGATCTGTATCTATGTTGCAATCGGTCAAAAGGAATCAACCGTACGTGGTGCCGTTGAAACCCTTCGTAAGCATGGTGCGTTAGAGTACTCAATCGTTGTTACTGCATCTGCTTCACAACCAGCTCCATTGTTATTCTTAGCTCCTTATGCTGGGGTTGCAATGGCTGAAGAATTCATGTACGAAGGCAAGCACGTCCTAATCGTATATGATGATTTATCAAAACAAGCGGCTGCATACCGTGAACTTTCCCTATTACTTCGCCGTCCTCCAGGTCGTGAAGCATATCCAGGGGATGTATTCTACTTGCACTCCCGTTTATTAGAGCGTGCAGCGAAATTGAACGACACACTAGGTGCGGGTTCAATCACTGCATTGCCATTTATTGAAACGCAGGCAGGTGACGTTTCTGCTTATATCCCAACAAACGTTATCTCCATTACAGATGGACAAATTTTCTTACAATCCGACCTTTTCTTCTCCGGTGTTCGTCCAGCGATCAACGCAGGTCTTTCCGTTTCTCGTGTAGGTGGATCCGCGCAAATCAAGGCGATGAAGAAGGTAGCAGGTACACTGCGTCTTGACCTTGCTTCATACCGTGAGCTAGAAGCATTTGCACAGTTCGGTTCTGACCTTGATAAAGCAACACAAGCGAAGCTTAACCGCGGTGCCCGCACCGTTGAAGTTCTTAAACAAGATCTTCACAAGCCGCTTTCAGTTGAAAAGCAAGTAGCAATCCTTTATGCATTAACACGCGGATTCCTTGATGATATTCCATTAGAAGATATCCGTCGTTTTGAATCAGAATTCCTTAATTGGTTAGACCACAATCGCAAAGACTTGTTAGACCATATTACAAAAACGAAGGATCTTCCTTCTGATGACGATATGGCGGCTGCACTTAACGCCTTCAAAAAGACGTTCGCAGTTTCCGAATAAGTAGGGTCTGACAATGGCAGTAGGGTGGAGTTAAGGGTTGGTGAAGGGTGACAGGCACGGTTTTGGGTGCCTGTTACCCTTCACCGAACTAGACTTCATCCAAAACATTCTTTGAATGAGGGTGGTGAGAACCTATGGCATCATTACGCGATATAAAAAATAGTATTAATTCTACAAAAAAGATGAGTCAGATTACAAAGGCAATGGAGATGACGTCCGCTGCTAAATGGAACCGTGGAGTTATGAATGCAAAAGCATTTGTTCCTTACATGGAGAAAATCCAGGAAGTTACGGTAGCTGTCGCTTTGGGCAGCAATGGAGTGAATCATCCTATGCTTGAATCTCGGCCAGTCAAGAAAACTGGGTATATTGTTATGACATCCGATCGTGGACTAGCTGGTGCTTTTAACAGTAACGTGATCCGTCGTGTGTTTCAAACAATCCAAAGTCGTCACAAATCGAAAGATGAATATTCGATCATTGCAATCGGCCGTGTAGCCCGTGACTTTTTTGCTAAACGAGGCATCAATGTTGATCTCGAAATTATTGGGCTTTCCGATCAACCGAGCTTCGAAAGCGTGAAAGACATTACCAGTAGTACGGTAGGTATGTTCTCCGATGGAACCTTCGATGAACTTTACTTATATTACACTCATTATAAAAGTGCCATTACACAAGAAGTTACGGAGAAGAAGCTGCTTCCACTAACGGATATTACCTCTTCTTCAGAGCTTACATCTTATGAATTTGAGCCATCTGCAGAAGAAATTTTAGACGTTCTCCTGCCTCAATATGCTGAGAGCTTAATTTATGGCGCTCTTTTAGACAGTAAAGCGAGCGAGCATGCAGCCCGGATGACTGCGATGAGAAATGCTACTGATAATGCAAAAGAAATGATCAAAAATTATTCACTTATCTACAACCGTGCTCGTCAAGCAGCGATTACACAAGAAATTGCGGAAATCGTCGGCGGAGCGGCAGCACTCGAGTAGTATTTTTTAAAAATGAACCCCGTTTGGGGACCTTGATAAGTCCTGGCTGAGGGAATGAGTTCATCGCTCCAGACTACATATCAGGACTATTACTAGTAAAGTGTGATTCACATCGTTCCTTTTTAAAGAATGGTGTGAAAAAGTAAGATAGGAGGGAAAAAAATGAACAAAGGACGCGTTCTTCAGATTTTGGGTCCGGTTATCGACGTTAAGTTCGAAAACGGCCAGCTTCCTGAGATTTATAATGCTTTAAAAATCGAATATAAAGCGCAAAATCAGTCTGAAGTTGACATCCACTTAACTCTTGAAGTAGCCCTTCATTTAGGTGATGATACGGTTCGTACAATTGCAATGGCTTCCACTGATGGTGTAATGCGTGGAATGGAAGTTGTTGATACAGGAGCTCCAATTTCTGTACCGGTTGGGAACGTAACACTTGGCCGAGTATTTAACGTACTAGGTGAAGCGATTGACCTTAAAGAGGATATTCCAGCGAGTGAGCGCCATGATTCAATTCACCGCGAAGCTCCAACATTTGAAAATCTTTCTACGGAAGTAGAAATTCTTGAAACAGGTATTAAAGTAGTTGACTTACTTGCTCCTTATATTAAGGGTGGTAAGATCGGTCTATTCGGTGGTGCCGGTGTAGGTAAAACCGTATTAATCCAAGAATTAATCAATAACATCGCGCAAGAGCACAGCGGTATTTCGGTATTCGCTGGTGTTGGTGAGCGTACACGTGAAGGTAATGACCTTTATCATGAAATGACGGATTCAGGCGTTATCAAGCAAACAGCGATGGTATTCGGACAAATGAACGAGCCGCCAGGAGCACGTATGCGTGTTGCACTGACTGGTTTGACTATGGCTGAATATTTCCGTGATGAGCAAGGACAGGACGTTCTTTTCTTCATGGATAACATCTTCCGTTTCACGCAGGCAGGTTCTGAGGTTTCTGCGCTATTAGGCCGTATGCCTTCTGCCGTAGGTTACCAGCCAACGCTTGCTACTGAGATGGGTAAATTACAAGAACGTATTACGTCTACAAATAAAGGTTCTGTTACATCAATTCAAGCGATTTATGTACCTGCCGATGACTATACGGATCCGGCTCCTGCTACAACATTCGCTCACTTAGATGCAACAACAAACCTTGAGCGTAAGCTTTCTGAGATGGGTATCTACCCTGCGGTGGATCCACTTGCATCAACTTCTCGTGCATTGTCACCTGAAATCGTTGGTGAAGAGCACTACAATGTAGCTCGTCAAGTACAATCAACTTTACAACGATACCGTGAATTACAGGATATCATTGCGATCCTAGGTATGGATGAACTATCTGACGATGATAAGTTAGTGGTACTTCGTGCACGTCGTATCCAAAACTTCTTATCACAGAACTTCCACGTTGCTGAACAGTTTACTGGACAGCCGGGATCTTATGTACCTGTAAAAGAAACCGTTCGTGGTTTCAAAGAAGTCCTTGAAGGTAAGTATGACCACCTTCCAGAAGATGCATTCCGCTTAGTCGGCCGTATTGAGGACGTAGTGGAAAATGCAAAACGTATGGGTGTAGAGGCCTAATACCGACCAGGAGGGTAAAAAATGGAGACGATTAAAGTCAGTGTTGTTACTCCCGATGGCCCGGTCTATGAGTCAGATGTGGAAATGGTTATTGCCAAGGCTCAAAGCGGTGAATTAGGTATTTTACCTGGACATATTCCAATGGTTGCTCCTCTTGAGATTGGCGTTGTACGCCTCTTGAAGTCTGGCAGCAAAGAAGAGGATCTTGTGGCAGTGAGCGGTGGCTTTTTAGAAGTCCGACCTGACAAAGTAACCATCCTTGCGCAAGCCGCTGAAAAATCAGAGGATATCGACGTGGAACGTGCACTAAGAGCAAAAGAACGTGCCGAGCAGCGTATGCGAGATCAGAAAGCGGAAGACATCGATTTCCGTCGTGCTGAGCTAGCCCTGCAGCGTGCCATCAACCGTCTAACGGTTACAGGAAAACAATAATAGTTATCAATCAAACCCCTGCTGGTCGACGGACTGGCGGGGGTTTTTTGACGTATGCATAACTTGTCGCTTAATAGAAAATAGTAAGTGTTGGAAGGACTTTTTCCAAAATATAGCTCAGCCTGCTTGAGGGTGAATACCGATGAATACCGAAAAAATAAGTGGACTCCAACTTTTTTATTTAATGGCTGGTTATGTGTTAGGGACGGCAATTATTTTAGGGTTGGGCTTAAATTCAAAGCAGGACGCATGGATTTTCATATTAGTTGGTATGTCATGCAGTTTTATCCTAATGGCTGTTTTTACCCAATTAGTCGCCTATTATCCAGGGGATTCACTGGTTGAGATGTTGCCTAAGATTATCGGGAAGTTTCTTTCCTATCCGTTCATTTTGCTTTATATTATGCATTTCACCTATTCTGCTGCTAGAGCAAGCAGGGAATTAGGCGATCTTATTGTAACAACGATTCTATCTGAAACTCCGATTTTTGTTGTCATTGCAAGTTTTATGGTGCTGATGATTTATTGCTTGCGGGGTGGGGTGGAAACGTTTGCCCGAATGGCAGAAATCGTGTTTCCTATTTATATTTTTTCTCTTATTCTTATTTGGATTCTACTCTTTAGTGTAGATCAATTTGATATTAAAAATCTTACTCCTATACTAGGAAACGGGTTAATGCCAGTATTGAAAGAAGCCGTTCCTGTTGCAATCAATTTCCCGTTTGGAGAAACCATTGTCATCATGATGTTATTTCCTTATTTGAGCAATAAAAAGCATGCAAGAAGGATAGGGATGTCTTTCATTCTTGTCGGCGGTCTGCTGTTAACGGTCAACTCGATTATGATGATTTCTGTTTTAGGACCGGAAATTTACAACAGGGATATTTTTTCCCTTCTATCCGCTACGCAAATGGTATCGGTGGCCGATTTTCTCGAGCGTTTTGACGCACTAGTCATTTTAATGATGGTGGCGGGAGTGTTTTTTAAGGTAGGGGCGTTTACTTTTGCTGCGGCTGTTGGAATTTCTCAATTACTGAGGTTAAAACAGACTCGGTCGGTCTGCCTTGGACTTGGGTCCATCATTCCCCCGCTATCACTAGTAACCGCATCCAGTTTTGTTGAACATATCGAATTGGGATTTAACTATTATGTTACCTATGTACATACCCTTTTACAAATCATTCTACCAATCCTATTCCTGTGCATTGCATTTATCCGAAAAAAATGGGGTCAACGATAGGTTCATTTATGATTAGGTGGTGCAGCCATTGAAAATTATTCGACAGATGAAAAGATTAAGTGCTAAAAATAAACCTCATATGCGGGAGCAGAGCGTTCAAGAGCAAGGTAACAACGAGGGTTTAAGGGGCATTCTTGAGGAAGATTTTCAGCGGATCAAACAGCTTTTTGAAGGGGCTGCCGATTTTGCTTATCGGGAAATTAAGATCAACGCTGCTTACTCGGCAAACATTTTATACCTAGATGGGTTAGTCAATGTAGAAAGGATGGAATTACATGTCATTCATCCAATAGTAAAGGCTAACGAGAAATTACCGAGGAATGCTGAAATAACCATAGATAATATAAAAGGGGTTCTTAGTTCAGCACAAGTAAAGCAAGGGGCAACCTTTCAAGAAGTGATTGATCAAATTTTAGCAGGTGGAACGATTTTACTCATGAATGGCTCGAAAAGTGCACTTTTTATTAGCGAGCAGTCATGGGAGCAGCGCTCGGTTGATGAACCAGCGTCGGAAGCAGTCGTCATAGGTCCAAGAGAAGGTTTTACCGAAAATATACGAACGAATGGAAGTATGATTCGAAGAAGGTTAAAAACAACGAAACTAAAGTTTGAATATATGAAGCTCGGAGGCCTTTCTCAAACGGAAGTGATGATTACTTATCTTGAGGATATTGCCCAGCATTCGATTGTAGAGGAGGTTCGGAGCCGATTAAAGCGAATTGAGATTGACGCCATTGAGGATAGCGGCTACATTGTCGAATTTATCGAGGATCAGCCCTTTTCGCTGTTTCCCCAGGTGCTGCAGACGGAACGGCCGGATCGCGTGGCTGGTAATCTTCTCGAAGGGAAAGTCGGAATTTTGGTAGACAACAGCCCATTTGCCCTTATTGTTCCGGTCACTTTTTTTGAAATGATGAATTCTCCTGAAGACTATTATGGAAGGTTTATCATGACTTCGTTTATTCGGTTTATCCGCTATTTATTTTTAGCTGTTGCTTTATTGTTTCCTTCTATTTATATTGCGGTGACCACCTTCCACCATGAATTACTGCCGACCAATCTGATATTTAGTGTCGCGGCCTCAAGGGAAAAGGTGCCGTTTCCAGCGGTGGTTGAAGCATTGTTAATGGAAATAACCTTTGAGGCATTGCGTGAAGCGGGGCTCCGATTGCCGCGACCGATCGGATCGACTGTCAGTATTGTCGGTGCATTGGTGGTGGGGCAGGCAGCGGTTGAAGCTGGAATTGTTTCGGCTCCATTGGTCATTGTGGTCGCAACGACAGGGATTGCGTCGTTTATGTTTCCAAGTTATCCCTTAACAGGAGCGATTCGCCTTCTTCGCTTTTTTATGATTTTTTTAGCTGCGACGCTAGGATTTTATGGCATTCTGCTTGGGATTTTCTTTATATTGGTTCATCTCGTCCAACTTCGGTCGTTTGGTGTACCCTATATGGCTCCAATCGCTCCCTTTCATTTTAATAATCTTAAAGATATATTTATTCGGGCTCCATGGTGGAAAATAAATGAACGTCCACATGAAACAGGAAAAAGGAATTTGAAACGGTTAAGCTCCCGGAAACCTAAATATTAGTTCGTTTTTCACAGGACAGGATGGTCTTAATGAAAGTAATGAGAATGCTTTTAATTTGGGGAATAACACTGATTTTGCTGACAGGTTGTTGGAACCGGGTTGAAATTAATGATATTGCTATTGTGACAGCCATTGGCTTAGACCTTGTCGAGGACGATCAACTCCGCTTAACACTTCAAGTGGCTGTTCCCTCAAAGTTAGTAACGGGAGGCACAGGTGAAAGCGGTGGGAAAAGCACCATTGTCATTTCAGAAACGGGTGCATCGGTATCGGAAGCATACCGTAATATACAAGGAAAGCTGTCAAGACGGATCTTTTTTTCCCAAAGCCGTGTCCTTTTGATTGGTGAGGATTTAGCTAAAAAGGGAGTCTTTCATATTGTTGATTTCCATACACGGTACGCTGAGCCCCGAATCAATAGTTTTATTATGTTCACAAAGGGTAAAGCCTCTAAAATCATCAATAGTATGCCAAAATTTGAGAGTGTTTCGGCAGAGGAAATGAGAGAGCTGGCCAAAATGAGTGTGGGGTTTAAAATTTATGTCAGGGATTTTCTCAATATGCTTCTGACAGAAGGTATAGAACCCTTTGCTTCACAGTTTACCTTAAAGCCATTAGAGGTGAATACAAAAAATAAATCAGGTGAAACTCAGGCTGTAAATGGAATCGCTGTGTTTAAAGGGGATAAGCTAGTTGGCTGGATGGATGAGGTTGAAACGCGAGGCCTATTATGGCTGCGTAATGAAATCAAAACGGGTGTTATTACCATCAACATCCCTGAGGAAAAAGGCGGGGGAAACATTAGTATGGAAATCGTAAGAGGTGAAACGAACATTGTTCCCATACTCAAACAAGGGGAATTAAAACTGGACGTGGATGTGGTCACAGAATTGAGTGTAATCGAGAATGACTCAAAGTTAAACCTCTTTGAAACAAAGGTAATCGAGGAGATTCAAACATATGCTGAGGAGGAAATTAGCAAGAGAATTGAAATGATCGTAGAAAAGGCACAAAAGGAGTATGAGTCAGACATTTTTGGCTTTGGCCAATCAGTCTACAAGAAATATCCGAAGGAATGGAATACACATTATAAAGAGAACTGGGAGAACGAATTTGCCCAAAAAAAGGTTGCCATCCATTCTAAAGCCTTTGTAAGGAGAATCGGTTTAATTAAATGATAAAGAGGAATGAAAAATGCTCAAGATTTTAATGATGATTTTCATCTTTGCGGTAATTTTTGCATGGGAAATTCCACAGTTAGTACGAAAAGGGGAAATGAAAGAATTGGTGGTATTTTCATTTCTAGCTTTAATCGGATTGGCATTAAGTATTTTAATGGTGGTACGCTCGTTTATTTAGGTGATGTTTTAGTGGGTTGTTGGAGTGATTCTTGCAGACGGCCTTGATAAGTCCTGCCTGGGGAATGGGTTCAGCGTTCCCGACTGCATATCAGGACTATAACAAGTAAAGTGTGATGCACATGGTTCCGTTTCAAAAGGGACTTTGTGAAAAAGTAAGATAGGAGGGAAAACGATGAACAAAGGACGCGTTCTAAGCGGAAGACATCGACTTCCGTCGTTCCGAGCCTGCCCTGCAACGTGCCACCAACCGTTTATCGGTTACAGGAAAACAATAATAGTTATATATGGAACCCCTGCTGGTCGACGGACTGGCGGGGGCTTTTAATTTTTAGTTGTATGGATTCAGATTCGATAATTATCAGTCTCTTTCGAAGATTAGTTTTATTGATTTACACCGGATTGACATATAACGTATTATGATGTTATATTTGATTGAATATTTTGTAAATTGCATAAAGATAGATGAACAGCCAGATGAAATCATTGTATTACAAAGGAAAAAGCTGCGTTTTGAAACCCGGTATTTTCTTAAAATTAGGCAGGTGAATTAGATGTTAAAACAAGATATCTCAATTCCTTTATATATACAACTAAAGGAATCAATACGTAGCTCTATTATAAATGGTCATTTAAAATACGGGGACAAAATTCCAACTGAATTGGAGTTAAGCGAAGAGCACAAAATTAGTAGGATTACGGTTCGAAAGGCAATTCTTGAGCTTGTAGAGGAAGGCTACCTTGTGAAAAAGCAAGGGAAGGGAACATATGTGAATAAGCGAAAAATTGAGAGGAAAATTGTCCATTTTTTGAGCTTTAGTGATGCATGTAAGGCAAATGGTCTAAAGCCAAGCAGTATCGTCACGAAAAAGGAAATTATCCAGCCGACCCCAAGGGATCAAAAATTACTGCAGTTGGTTGAAGGTGACGCGCTATTATTGATTCAGAGAGTAAGATATGCAGCAGATTCACCGATGATGCTCGAAAATAACTATTTCTCGTATAAAGAGTACCATACTTTATTAAATGAAACTTTAGAAGGATCAATTTACCAGGTGTTGGAGAAAAAGTTAAATACAAAGCCGACCCATGCTGGTGAAACTTCTTTGGAAATTGTTAGGGAAAGTGAAGACGAAATGGAACTCCTGAGTGTTGCCAGTGGTGAACCGTTATTTTATTTAGAGAGTATTGTGTATGACGAAAATGATCGGCCTATCCATATTGGAAAACAATATATTGCAGGCGATAGTTATAAGTTTATTTTTAATAATACTATTTGAGGGCGGGGTAAAAAATAGATGAAGTTAGTGATTTTTGATATGGATGGTTTGTTATTTGATACGGAATGGCCCTCGTTTCAGGCCTTACAGGAAGCGGTTAAGAAGAGAGGCTTTGCATTTACGATGGAGAACTATAAGCAGTTAATCGGGCTGCCGCACGGTAAGTCACGGGAAGTCATGCAGCAAATGTATGAAGGGAAACTTCCATATGAGGAAATGATTGAGGAGTATCGCGAGAGGTTTAAGGAGAATTTGGCAAATGAGGGTATCGGTGTCAAGCCGGGTGCCATACAACTTCTAGATGCACTTGATGAGCGGAAAATGAAAAAATGCATTGCTTCCTCTAGTGCACGGGAAACAATTGCAGAATATTTGAAGCAGACAGGACTTGAAGACCGTTTTGATTTTTATATTAGTGGCAATGAAGTGAAAAATGGTAAGCCTCATCCGGACATCTTTTTAGAAGCGTGTAAGATCGCCGGGGAGTCTGTGGAGTCTGCATTAGTGTTAGAAGACTCATTTAATGGTTTGAAGGCAGCGTTTGCGGCAGGGATTCGTTGTGTTTTGGTGCCCGATTTGATTGAGCCGACGGAGGAAATGAAGGAAAAGGCGTTTAGGATTGTAGAGGATTTAGAAAAAGTGATCGCGTTATTGGAATAGCCTTTATATGAAATAAGGGGCTTTATATTTTTTTGAGTCGAGACAGGGCTAGGGTTGTCGAAAATTAATTAACAGAATCTTTAAAAGTGTTTGACTTGTTAGATTAAAGATTATATAATCTCATTAAGACATCATATGATGTCATATAACCACTAGGGGGTAAAGGAAATGAAAACTGAACATGTTAATCAAATTGCGGCTGCTATTAATGCAGTTAAAGCAACAGAAGTGAAGAACGTATATTTTGTGGCTTGTGGAGGTTCAATGGCATCCCTGGCAACTGGGGATTATTTCTTAAACAGAGAAATTAGCATTCCAAGCAGAGTTTACACTTCAAACGAATTTGTTCATGTGAACCCACCGGGTCTTGGTGAAGGAAGTGTAGTTATCCTTCGATCTCATTCAGGGACTACACCTGAAACGGTTGCAGCAGCTAAATTTGCCCGAGAAAAAGGCGCAGTTACGATTGCGATTTCCATGGAGGTTGATTCTCCACTATGTCAAGAAGCCGAGTATACAGTTCATTACAACTATAAGGATGGCTCAGATGCGATTGACGGAGAAACTGGTGTATATTACAGCTTAATTTTCGGTATTTTGAATGCGGTTTCACCGAATGAAAAATACGAAAGAGTTTTAAATCAACTAAATAATTTGGAAACCCTTTTTGAATCAAATAGAAAATTGACTTATGACCGTGCATTCCAATTTGGAAGCGAGTACAAGCGTGATAAACTGATTTATACAATGGGAAGCGGTGCTTACTACCACCAGGCATATTCGTTCACAAGCTGCTTGTTAATGGAAATGTTATGGATCCACTCTAATGCGATTCATTCTGGCGAATACTTCCACGGACCATTTGAAGCAACTGACTTTGATGTTCCATTCCTAATTATTAAAGGAGAAGGTGCTACTCGTCCATTAGATGAAAGAGCGATTAACTTTGCACAAAAATTCAGTAAAAAAGTTGAAGTTGTTGATGTAGCGGAATTAGATTACACAGGTATTGATGAAGATCTTAAAGAATATTTTGGTCCAGCTCTTGCAGGTGTTGTATTACGTCAATATGCAGATGGATTGGCAGAGCATACAGGCCACCCGCTTTCAGTAAGACGCTATATGTGGAAAATGGAATATTAATCTGCCAACATTAGTCACTTAACAACCCGGGTTCAACATGATAGATTATAAGAAAGATTTTCTAATATACTTATGGGACACGATTTTACAAGTGGACAAGGTTCAGTTGAAGGTTAATCTAATCTACGTTGTTGACTAGGACACTTAATTGAACTCACTCCATTTCATTATTTTAAAATTTATAATCAGAATATTTTAAAGGGAGTGAAAAAATGAAAAGATTTTTAGCCATTTTCATGACAGTTCTTTTATTAGCATTAACAGCTTGTTCCTCCTCAGCAGGAAACGAAGAAAAAAAATCATCTGATAAAGATGTAGTGGAAATCGATTTCTTCCATAGATGGCCGAATGAACCACGGAAATCTTTCTATGATCAGAAAATCAAAGAATTTGAAGACGCTAATCCAGGTGTTAAAATTAATGTCAATTCCGTTCTAAACGATTCTTACAAAGAGAAAATTAGAGTCCTTGTTTCCAACGACGATCTTCCACATGTTTTCTCATCTTGGTCTGATTCATTTGCTGCTAATCTAGTATCATCTGGTCGTATTATGGAGTTAGATGATGTTTTAGCAGAGGATTCTGAGTGGGCAGGAAAATTCATTCAGTCTCAGTTTGCCGGTTTTACATTTGATGAAAAGAAGTATGGTGTACCATTTACGGTTGACGGAAAGGCATTCTTCTATAATAAGGAAGCCTTCGAGAAAAATAATCTTGAAGTCCCTAAAACCTATAAAGAATTTATCGCAGTTCTAGATAAATTACAGGATGCTGGCTATGAAACGCCGTTAGTAGAAGGTTTAACCAATGGATGGGCGATTTCTCATTACATGGGTACTATTTTCCAAAGGGTTGTTGATCCTGCTGTAACAGCAAAAGATTATAACGTCGAAACAGGTGAATTTACAGATCCAGGTTATATTAAAGGTTTAGAAATCTTCAAGGAACTTACTGATTACATGGGAGATCTCTCAACTGCAATTGACCACGAAGCTGCAAGAAATATGTTTGCTAGTGGTGAGGCACCAATCGTTTACATGCAATTTGCTGAAGTTAAAATGGTAGAAGATCAAGGTATGAAAGATTTCGGTTTCTT
Source organism: Neobacillus sp. NPDC093182 (assembly GCF_044754045.1). NCBI lineage: Bacteria > Bacillati > Bacillota > Bacilli > Caryophanales > Bacillaceae > Neobacillus > Neobacillus sp. NPDC093182. Next base: position 125,252 of record NZ_JBIVOI010000004.1, on the reverse strand, counting down.
TGACTTCCCTGAAATCGAGGGCGGTAAAGGTGATTCTAAGGCACTTACTGGTGCACCTGAAGGATGGATGTTAAGTAAAAATGCACCAAAAGAAGCAGTTGAATTCTTTAAGTTCTTAACATCTGAAGAAACTGCTTACGATTTCACAAAAACAGATGGACAATTGAATGCCGTACAGGGTGCTGTTGATGAAGGCAATACTTCTCCTGCCAGATTAGAAGCTTATGAAATCGTCACAAATGCTTCTGCAACTACACCATGGTTTGATAATGCTGTTAATATCAATATTGCGGATATCTTCATGAGAGGCGGACAGACATTAGCAAATGAGCAAACGACTCCTGAAGAAATTATGAAGGAAGTACAAGCTGAAGCAAAACGTTTGAAAAAGTAGAATGAATTCCCCTTCCCCAAGATTCGAGGACAGTGTTCCTCGAGTCTTGGGGAAATCTAACAAACGAGTCAAAAATATTAGGGGTGGAGTCAATGCAAAGAAGGAAATTTAATATTATCCCTGTACTATTCTTATTGCCGAGCATCGCCTTGCTGCTCGTATTTGTCTATATTCCGCTTATACAAAATTTTTACAATAGCTTCTTTGATTTTTCAGTTTTCTCTCAAACAAAAACGTTTGTTGGTTTGGACAATTTTAAAAACCTATTAGCCGATAAAGTAGTAAGTGTTGCACTTCTCAATAACGTTAAGTACGCAATCATTTCTGTGATCTTACAGGTCGGATTTGCTTTAGTGTTAGCTTATATATTGGAAGATAAATTATTTCACAGAGTAGCCCCTTTCCTTAGGGTCGTTTACTTCATGCCAGTTATGATTTCCATTTCTGTTGTTGCTTTACTTTTTGGGTTTGTTTACAACCCGCAAATGGGACTTTTAAACAGTTTCTTTGAATTAATTGGTTTGGAAAACCTGAAAGAGGTATGGCTAGGCAATGCTGAGACAGCCATTTATTCCGTCATTGCAATGTCACAATGGCATAGTATTGGGTTTGTTACCCTTTTATTTATTGTTGCGATTCAGAAAATTCCGAAAGAGCTTTACGAAGCTGCTGATATAGATGGAGCTGGAAAAATAAGAAAGTTTTTTAGCATTACAGTACCACAAGTAAGAGAAGCTATATTTGTAAACACGTTAATTACGATTACTGGATCTATGCTCGTTTTCAACGAACCTTATATTCTGACGAATGGCGGACCAGGCTTTAGTTCAACGGTTATGTCTGTACATATGTATCAGACTGGATTTGTGAAAGATAACATGGGCTATGCTTCCACACTGGCGATTATTATCTTTATTTTGACAGCGGTGCTGGCGCTAATACAAATTAAATTGTCTCGCACGGGAAAGGATGATTAACATGGAGCAGGTAATAAAACCATCTGTGGAGCAGGTAATAAAACCATCCCGGAAACTACGAAAATTTAGTATCGGCCAATTTTTCACCATGTTAATGTTAGCGGCTTTTGCAATCGTCATCCTTTATCCGCTTCTTTGGATGGTTATCTCTTCGATGAAGAGCTATAATGAAATCTTTAATGATGTCTGGGGCTTACCTAGTACTTGGATTGTTGAAAACTACTCACTTGCCTGGTCAAAAGGTATTTCCGGCTATTTTATGAATAGTTTGTTCGTCACAAGCCTAACGATTATTGCGGTTCTGATTATTGGTTCGATGTCGGCATTTGTGCTGGCCAGATATAAGACAAGATGGATTGACATTGCGCTGATTTTTACCATCGGTGCAATGATGATGAATCCACAGGTTGCCTTAATTCCGTTGTTTAATATCCTTACTTCGCTAGATTTAATCAATACCCATTGGGCGTTAATTTTAACGTATATCGCTTATCGATTGCCATTAACGATTTTGCTCTTGAGAGGGTATTTTTTAAGTATTCCAAAAGAACTGGAAGAGTCGGCCATTATAGATGGATGTACGGAATTCGGTATCTATCGAAGAATCTATTTGCCGATGTCCGTGCCGATTTTGTTGACAACGATCGTATTAACTGCTTTCTTTGCATGGAATGAGTTCTTATTTGCCACGATCTTTATTGATTCGGAAGTATTGAAAACGATTCCATCAGGGTTAATGAACTTTAGAGATGCCTTACGTACAGATTGGGGCGTACTCCTTGCGGGGATGGTACTCGCTTCGCTTCCAATGATTGCGCTGTTAATCTTCTTGCAAAAGTATCTAGTTCAAGGACTGTCTGAAGGTTCTGTAAAAGGTTAAAGAAAGGATGAGCACGTTGAAGATTATTGCAATTGGAGATAATGTGGTAGATTGTTACTTGGATCAGGGGAAGTATTATCCTGGCGGTAACTGTGTCAATGTCGCTGTAAATTGTAAGCGATCAGGAGCAGAAGATGTCAGTTATATTGGGATTTTTGCCACAGACGATAAAGCAGACCATTTGAAAAGCGTTCTTGAGCTGGAAGGTATTCCTTATCACCGCTCACGTGTGGCAGAAGGGATCAGTGGACAACCCCGAGTAAATCTTACTGAGGATGGCGATCGTGTATTTGTAGGCGGACCAAAGAATACGGTTCAACATATCTTAAAGTTAAAACTTACCCCTGAGGACTATGAATATATTAAAGAGTTTGATGTTGCTCATACTAGCTGCTATAGTTCAATGGAAGAAGAACTTCCGGGCATGGCGCAGCATATTAACATATCCTATGATTTCTCGGATAAATATAATGCCGCCCAGCTTGAAAAGGTTTGCCCTTCTATCACACACGGTTTTTTCTCTGGGGCTCATTTAAGTGATGAGGAGCTGGAGAATTTAGTAGAGGAGCTAGGAAAATACTCTCTTGAAACGATCGGTATTACTAGAGGTTCAAAGCCTGCTCTTTTTATTCATCAAGGTACAAAGTATTATCAAGAAGTGTATGAAACTGAAATCGTCGATACGATGGGAGCAGGGGATAGCTTCATCGCTGGGTTTTTGACAGCCTTCTACAATCATAAAGATATGAAGGATGCCTTAGATTTTGCCGCTAAACGAGCAAGTATTACTTGCGGTTTTTATGGCGGGTTCGGCTACCCGAAGGATTTGGAATAGCATAAATGTTATAGCCTTACGCCATCAGGTAAAGGCTATTAATTTTCTTTGAGAACTAGTTTTTGAGTCGTTTTCTTATTATAATTACTATAATTACTAAAAATATGGAAAGTTACAGAAGAGGTAAATTATGAATAAGGAAAAATCGGTTGAAACAGAGAGCCCGGTGTTTTTATACGATCAGGTAAAGCATGGCATTATGGAAATGATTACTACAGGAAAAATTGTCTCTGGGCAGAAACTACCTAATGAGAAGGAATTATGTGAAACCTTCAACACGAGTCGAATTACAATTAGACGTGCGTTAAAGGAACTTGCAAGTGAAGGGATTATTGAAATCATTCATGGTAAAGGGACCTTTGTCAAAAACGTGAAACAAAAAATCCATATTCTTAATTTGCAAGGCTTTTCGGAATTGTCAGTAGCAACAGGGGATGGAAGTTTCACAAAAGAAATTTTGGTCAATCAAATTGAAACCGCTGACAAAGAGCTTATGCAGTATTTTGAACGTAATGAGCCATTTGAAGTGGTGAAGCTTGTACGACTTATAAAGGATGGAAACAATATCTTTAGTGTTGACTTTGCTTATTTACCTTGTGATATATACCCTGGCATTTCTGAAAAAATAAAGGATAATGTTTCAACCTTTAAAGTTATACATGGTGATTACGGAATAAAGTTCGGCAAAGCTCGGAAGGAAATGGAGTTTATACTTCCTCCTCAAGATTTAAGCAAGCTTCTTCAAGTCTCACGAATGGAAACCGTCATTCAAGTTAAGAAAGTAATAAAGGATGATCATGAAAGACCGGTACATTACTCCGTGTACTACCTCCTTGCTAATAAAGTAAACTTCTATATTGACGTCGATATGGACAGTGATTTTGATTTAACGAAATAATGTAAAACAAAGACCTTTGGCTTGTGGCATGGGTCTTTGTTGTTTTTATACATATACTTTGTGATTCACTTCTTAATATTTTTGGAGTTGGCGAGCAAGCTATGTTTTGTTTTGGCTATAAGGCTAGGTAATTTGGGACAGTGGTGCAGGTACTGATGGAATTGATTAGGCAGGTAAACAAAGGGTTTTGGCAGGTAAAATCGGGAGGCAGGCAGGTAAGAGAACCAAATTGGCAGGTAAGTTGAAAATCGTAATTAAGGTTTATGGTTTGGCGGGGGAAATTTTGCTTATTATCTCTTGGATATGGAGGATTTAATAGCTTGGCCAGTCTTGCGACTGGTACTTATAGGAATTTAGTAGGATGTTGATTATATTTATTCCTTTTTAATAGAAAGTTTAGAATGATTTGGTATATTGTGAATATGATGGTGTTGATGGGTTGTACGATTTCTTATTTAGTTATTGAGTTTTAGTTGGAGGTAAATTGATGTTTTGTATGAAAGGGTACGATTTGGTGTATTTTTTATGACAATTCTCACTGACAATAATAGGTTTTTGTTGTTAAATGTCGAATAGAGGGACTAAATGGCTCTTGCGAGCCAGGGACTAGGCACGTCATCTTTCGCTCCGCTGCAGATCACGTGCATGAAGTTCAGGGTTTTACAATTCGCTTTTGCGTCATCTCTGGAGTGATTTCAGGGAGTCTTTTCTGCGAGATCACGCAACGCTCAGGGGGTGGGGCCCTTGTGTCGGAAAACCAGGCTGCGGACAAAATTGGAAATTCTATCGCCATGTGCTAACGCACATTGCGCTTCCGCTGTCGCGTAAGCTTGCAAAACTTCCCATTGCAAGGCGTTTTTGAGAGCGAGCTCTCAAACGCTTGCAATGGGAAGTTTTGCGGCGATAGAATTTCCAATTTTAATGGGGGGGTGTTGTCGACACAGGTTTGTAACAATGCTATAATGTTATCGGTTACAAATTTCATTGTTATGAAAATTTACAACATTGGAGGGGATGGGCATGGAACTTTTGAATTTATATCAGAATAATTATCTGATAGTTTTTGTGTTCCTCTGTCTTGGGGTGCTGCTGCCGTTGGTGGCGTTATATTTAGGTAAGCTTTTGCGTCCTCATAAGCCGAGTGTCGAGAAGTATACCACATATGAAAGCGGTATTGATCCATTTCACGATTCCCGTGTACAGTTCAATGTCCGCTATTATATTTTTGCCCTTATGTTTGTTATTTTTGATGTAGAGACTGTATTTTTATATCCATGGGCGGTTGCCTATGATAAGCTTGGAGTTTTTGCGTTAATTGAGATGTTGATTTTCGTCATTATGCTGTTGATTGGCTTAATCTACGCTTGGAAGAAGAAGGTGCTACGATGGACTTAAAACTAGATGACCTTTCACCACAGGAAATGAAAGAGTTAGAAAGAAATGTGTTTTTTGCGACGCTGGAGCAAATTAAAGCATGGGCACGCAGTAATTCATTGTGGCCGATGACATTTGGTCTGGCTTGTTGTGCGATTGAAATGATGGGTACGGGCGGAGCTAACTATGACCTTGACCGATTTGGGACCATCTTCCGTACGTCTCCAAGGCAATCAGATTGCATGATTGTATCCGGTACGGTTACGAAGAAGATGGCGCCGATTGTCCGCCGTTTGTATGATCAAATGCCAGAGCCGAAATGGGTTATTGCGATGGGGTCTTGCGCAACTGCAGGAGGTCCGTATGTGAAGTCTTATTCTGTTGTTAAGGGTGTCGATCAAATCGTCCCTGTTGATGTTTATATCCCTGGATGCCCGCCAAACCCGGCCGCATTAATTTATGGAATCAATAAATTAAAGGAAAAGATTCGCTATGAGGCGAAGACTGGGAAGAAGGTGATCTAACCGATGAGCGGGGAGAAGGATCTCGATCAATTAAAAAGAGAAGCGGCTGAGAAAGCGAAGGCGGCAGCGTTAGCGAAGCGTCAGGCGAAGGCAGCAGGAGAATCTCAAGGTACTCCGAAACAGGAGGACAAACCTGCTGAACAAGCGCTTAATCAGGATGATAAGCCGGCCCAACCAGAGCAGCCAGCGGGAACACCAGCAGAAGATGGTGCGGACCTTGCGAAGAAAAAAGCAGCAGCGGCGGCGAAGGCAAAGGCGGCTGCACTCGCAAAGAAAAAGCGTGAAGGTATTGTGGAGGAAGAAGCTCCTGCTCCTGTTGAAGCAGTTGAAGAAACTCCAGCAGCATCTGAAGCGCCAGAGGATGGAGCCGATCTTGCAAAACAGAAAGCTGCAGCAGTAGCAAAGGCAAAAGCGGCCGCCGCGGCAAAGCGGAAAGCGATGGAGTTAGCTGCAGGTAATACGCCGGCAGAAGAAACACCAGCAGCGGAAGCTGAAGCAAGCGATGACAGTGATGACCTTGCGAAGAAAAAAGCAGCAGCAGTAGCAAAGGCAAAAGCGGCGGCGGCAGCGAAGCGGAAAGCGATGGAGTTAGCTGCAGGCAATGCGCCGGCAGACGAAACACCAGCAGCAGAAGCCTCAGAGGATGGAGACGACCTTGCGAAGAAAAAAGCAGCAGCAGTAGCAAAAGCGAAAGCAGCGGCAGCGGCGAAGCGTAAAGCAATGGAGCTTGCAGGTGAAAGTGCATCAGCGGAAGAACCTGCAGGAGATGACGCTAAGGCAAAAGCGGCAGCAGCAGCCAAAGCGAAAGCAGCGGCGGCAGCGAAGGCAAAGGCAGCAGCAGCGGCCAAAGCCAAGGCAGCTGGAACCGGTGAGGCAGACACTGCGGCGACTGGCGATGATGAAAAAGCGAAAGCGAAAGCAGCAGCAGTTGCCAAAGCGAAAGCGGCAGCAGCAGCGAAGGCAAAAGCAGCAGGCACTGCAAAAGGTGGCGACGTATCGCCAGCCGATACGGTCGATCAACCATCACCAAATCAGCCTTTCTTAGACAAGTACAGAAAGGTTATTGAGGAAAACTTAGGCTCTGATGTTTTAGAAGATTCTTATATTAATAAATTATCGAAAGATGTTCCAACACTTGTTGCAAAGAAAGATACATATTTCAAGGTAGCTCAATTTTTAAAATACAATGAGCTCCTAGGGTTCGATTATCTCTCTGAGCTGCATGGAACTGATTTTGTAACACATATGGAAGTATATGTTCACTTATTCTCATACAAAAATCGCCAATCAGTGGCGTTAAAAGTGAAGATTGACCGCGATGAACCAACAATCGAGTCCTTGCAGCCTATTTGGGCAGGCGCTAACTGGCCTGAGTGCGAAGCTTATGATTTACTAGGAATTAAGTTTACCGGACATCCGAATTTACATCGGATTATGCTAGGAGAAGATTGGGTTGGCCATCCACTGCGTAAAGATTATGAACCGTTTGATGTGGAGGTGTAACCAGTGATCAGAACAGAAGAAATGCTGCTAAACGTCGGTCCTCAGCATCCAAGTACGCACGGAGTATTCCGGCTGGTTGTCAAGATTGATGGGGAAATCATTACCGAAGCAACCCCAGTCATCGGTTATTTACACCGCGGAACGGAAAAATTGGCAGAGAACCTGCAATATACACAGATTATCCCTTATACGGACCGGATGGACTATTTGTCCGCGATGACAAACAACTATGTCATCTGCCATGCCGTCGAAACCATGATGGGAATCCAAGTTCCGGAACGTGCCGATTTCCTTCGTGTCATGGCGATGGAATTAGGACGTATTGCCAGCCACCTGGTAGCATGGGGAACTTATATCCTCGACCTTGGTGCGACAAGCCCGTTCATTTATGCGTTCCGCGACCGTGAAATGATCATTAACATGCTAAACGAACTATCAGGTGCTCGTTTGACCTTCAACTATATGCGTGTTGGCGGGGTAAAGTGGGACGCTCCAGAAGGCTGGGTTGACGGGGTAAGGGAATTTGTTCCTTATTTGCGTGAACAGCTGAAGGGTTATCATAACCTCGTTTCTGGAAATGAAATCTTTTTAGACCGTGTAAAAGGGGTTGGCGTTTATTCAAAAGAGGACGCTATCAATTACTCACTCAGCGGTCCAAACCTGCGCAGTACAGGCGTGAAATGGGACCTTCGTAAAGATGAGCCATATTCAATCTATGACCGTTTCGACTTTAATGTCGTCACAAGGGACGAAGGGGATTGTTTGGCCCGTTACCATGTACGCCTTGAAGAAATCGAAGAATCATTGAAAATCCTTGAGCAGGCATGTGAACAATTCCCTGCTGAAGGTGAGATTATGGCTAAAGTGCCAAAGATTATCAAAGCACCAAAAGGGGAAGCTTTTGTAAGAATTGAATCTCCGCGTGGAGAAATCGGCTGCTACATCTCAAGCGATGGTAAAAAAGAACCGTATCGCTTGAAGTTTAGAAGACCTTCATTCTATAATCTGCAAATTCTTCCGAAATTATTAGTAGGCGAAAATATTGCAAACTTGATTGCGATTTTAGGGGCAGTTGACATTGTCCTTGGGGAGGTGGACGGCTAATGGTAGAGGATTTACTCCAATCCAGTCCAGGCTTGATGAACTTTGGAATCTTCTTTTTACTTGCCGTTGTCTTACTATTAGTAGTCTTAGGTTTCGTAACCTATGCCATATTAGCAGAGCGAAAGGTTTTAGGATACATGCAGGCCCGTCACGGTCCTAACCAGCTTGGCGGTAAATGGGGATTATTACAGACGGTAGCGGACGTTCTTAAACTTTTATTAAAAGAAGACGTTATTCCGAAGGCAGCCGACAGGCCGTTATTTATCCTGGCGCCAATCATTGCCTTTACTCCAGCCTTTATGGTACTCGCAACTATCCCATTCACTGACAAATTTCAATTTGCCGATATCGGGGTTGGCTTGCTCTATTATATCGCTGTTTCTGGGATGACCGTATTTGGAATGGTCCTCGGCGGCTGGGCGTCCAACAATAAATATGCGCTCCTAGGGGGCATGCGTGCAGGCGCACAGATGATTTCCTACGAAATTCCGCTTGTTATGTCCGTTTTGGGTGTCATTTTATTAACAGGAAGCTTGAATTTATCTGATATCGTACTACAGCAGGAGCATGGCTGGTTCATTCTTTATCAGCCGATTGCCTTTATCGTGTTTTTCATCGCATCCATTGCAGAATTAAACCGGACACCATTTGACCTTCCTGAATCAGAGAACGAACTGGTTGCCGGATACTTTGTTGAGTACTCAGGATTCCGCTGGGCATTCTTTATGCTCACAGAATATGTTTACATGTTTGCGATGTCATCCTTAATCACCGTCATCTTCTTAGGCGGATGGCTGCCGCCGCTGGATATCTTAGGATTTATTCCGGGCGCAGTATGGTTTGCACTCAAGTTCAGCGTAGTGGTCTTTGTTTACATGTGGCTGCGGGCTACACTTCCTCGTTTCCGAATTGACCGATTAATGGAATTCGCGTGGAAAGTACTATTCCCAGTTGCATTAGCAAACATTTTCTTAACAGCGTTAATCAAAACATTATTTTTCTAGGGTGAGTGGCACCTCGGTGACAGGCACCACATTAGAGTAATTCTAAATAAACAAAGGGGTGAAAAACGTGCTTGGATTTACAAAAGGCTTGAAATATACCCTAAAACAGCTGACGAAAGAAAAGGTAACTTATAATTATCCAGATGAGCCGCTTCCGCTTCCGGACCGCTTCCGCGGCATTCAAAAGTTCTATCCGGAAAAGTGTATCGTGTGTAATCAGTGCATGAACATTTGCCCGACAGAATGTATTAATTTAACGGGTAAAAAACATCCGGATCCAACGAAAAAAGGGAAAATCATTGATACGTATGATATCAATTTTGAGATTTGTATCCTATGTGACCTTTGTACGGAGGTTTGCCCGACTGAAGCGATTGTCATGACCAATAACTTTGAGTTAGCGTCATACAGCCGTGATATGTTATTTAAAAACCTTGAATGGTTAGATGAGAACGACGAAAACGTACGGCAGGTGAATAAACCATGACAATCTCAGGCGAGTTTATCGCATTTATGGGCCTCGCGCTTGTCGCCATCATTGGCGGTGTCTTGTTATTGAACCTTACTAAAGTCGTGCACATGGTCGTGGCCCTCATTTTTACGTTTGTCAGCATTGCCGGAATTTACGTGCTGCTGTCAGCTGAATTTGTCGCAGCCGTTCAAATCTTGATTTATTCCGGTGCGATTACGATTATCATGTTATTCGGGATCATGTTAACGAAGCATGATGATGAAGGGGAAACAACCACAGGCAAAGGAAGAAAGGTTCTATTATTTTTAGGCATACTTGGATTTGCAGCGGCTGTCTACATTGGAATCTATGATTTCAACGTGGTACAGGTACCAACAGACTTACATGTGGACAATACAATGAAAATAGGGGAAGCCCTTTACTCTAAATGGGTCATCCCATTTGAATTAACATCTGTTTTACTATTAGTGGCACTTGTCGGAGCGATTATCCTCGCGAAGAAAGACGAGAAGGAGGGTGACAAGGAATGAGCTCAGTTCCTGCTTCAGCCTTCTTGGCACTCGCGTTGATACTATTCTGTATCGGACTATACGGGGCATTGACAAAACGAAATACCGTCATCGTCCTTATCTCGATTGAATTAATGCTGAATGCTGTTAATATTAACCTGGTAACCTTCAGCAAATACGGTGTAGCACCATCCATCACCGGTCAAATCTTCGCTCTGTTCACGATTTGCGTTGCCGCTGCAGAAGCAGCCGTCGGTCTAGCCATCTTAATGGCCTTATACCGCAACCGCAAAACCGTCAACATCGACGATATGGACACAATGAAAAATTAGATAAGGTTAGGTTTCAAAATTTTTTCTACTGTGCGGTGCCTGTCACCGCAGAAAGACACTGTCCGTCTCAGGTGGACAAATTGGTAATAATTGGTGTGCATCCTCGGTGGACGATTTCTCTGAGCGGTGACAGGCACCATTTCTAAAAAAGGGGATTGTGATGATGATGGAAAATGCATGGATCATACCGCTTTTCCCGCTATTATCGTTTTTGATTCTTCTTCTATTTGGTAAGCGGCTGAGGGATGTGAGTGCGTACGTAGGTATTCTGCTTACGTTGGCCTCGCTTGTATATTCGTTGTTGGTGTTGTTCGAGCGTTTCACTGAACCAACGTATAAGACTTCAACGGAGTGGCTCAGGATAGGAGATATTTCTTTAACAGCGGGCTTTGAAGTGAATCAATTGAATGCATTAATGCTTGTAATTGTCTCGCTCGTCAGCTTCCTGGTACATACATATTCAAAGGGATATATGCACGGGGATGAGCGGTTTCCAGTATTCTATGCCTATTTAGGACTATTTACGTTTGCGATGCTTGGGCTTGTCATCTCGCCAAACCTGCTGCAAACTTATATTTTCTGGGAGCTCGTCGGAGTCGGTTCCTTCCTCTTAATCGGATTCTATTTCTACAAAGAAGAAGCGAAGGCTGCGGCAAAAAAGGCGTTCATTATGACCCGTATCGGGGACGTTGGTCTCTTAATCGGGATGATTTTATTATTCTGGGAAACAAACAGCTTTGAATACAGTGAAATTTTCCGTGCCATTGAGGCAGGCGCTGTATCAAGCACAATGATCACTCTAACAGCCATCTTAATCTTCATCGGGGCGGTTGGTAAATCAGGTCAGTTCCCGCTTCATACATGGCTGCCGGACGCGATGGAAGGTCCGACACCAGTTTCGGCTTTAATCCACGCGGCGACAATGGTTGCTGCCGGTGTTTACTTAGTTGCTTCTCTTTTCCCTCTGTTTGCAGCGAGTGAAACAGCACTATTAACTGTAGCAGTCATCGGTGCATTTACAGCGATCTTCGCTGCCAGCATTGGACTTGTACAAACCGATATTAAACGTGTTTTAGCCTATTCAACGGTCAGCCAGCTCGGTTATATGATGCTTGCGCTTGGCTCTGCAGGCTATGTTGCGGGTGTTTTCCACCTAATGACACATGCTTTCTTCAAAGCATTGCTGTTCTTAGCTGCCGGAAGCGTCATCCATGCGGTTCATACACAGAACATCGAAGAGATGGGCGGTCTTTGGAAAAAGCTAAAGCTTACCGCACCATTATTCTTAATTGGAACACTTGCTATCAGCGGTGTACCATTATTTTCAGGTTTCTTCAGTAAAGATGAAATTTTAATCGCAGCCTGGGAAGGCGGACATCCAGTCTTGTTCTTACTCGCGCTTGCAGCGGCATTTATGACCGCGTTTTATATGTTCCGCTTGTTCTTCATGGTTTTCACCGGAGAATCACGGACACCAATGAAAAATGTACACGAATCACCATCGATGATGACGTTCCCAATGATCATTCTTGGCGTATTAGCGGTTATCGCTGGTTATGTGCAAACACCGTTCAATCACAACTTGGGCGAATGGCTTGTGGATGGTAACCAAGCATTAGGTCATGGTCATGTCGAAGGTCCGATTTGGATTATGATTGCAGCAACTGTCGTTTCCTTAGCAGGTATCTACCTTGCTTACCTGATTTACTATAAGCGTTCACTCGCACGCAACTGGCTGTCAGGCAGCGGCGATACCTTGCACAGTATTCTTTACAACAAATATTACATTGACGAATTCTATCAAATGTCAGTAGTGGCAGTCACAAAGGGTATCAGCTACTTCTTACGTTTCATCGATGAATTCCTGGTCGAAGGAATCATGAAGGGTGTGGCAGGGATTGTTCAAGGTCTTGGAGCAGCTGGATCGAAGCTGCAAACCGGTCAAACACAAACCTATGCAGCTGTGGCATTTATCGGCTTAGCACTGCTTGCGGTCATCTTTGTGTTAACAGGGGGGTACTTATAAAATGGATCTTTCTTTCGTTCTATCACTATTAGTATTCTCCCCTTTACTCGGAATTATCGTTTTAGCGTTCATGCCTAAAACAGAGGAAAAAAGTATTAAAATCGTCGGCTTCTTAGCAACACTGCCTGCACTGGGTATTGCAATCGGCCTTTATCTCCATTACCTCGCGGGTAAGGATTTGAGCGATTTTAACGTGGCAAAGGAATGGATTACCTTCGGAGGCCTGCAAGGTGCTGAAGCAGGATTCTGGAAAGTAAACTATGAACTTGGCGTTGATGGCTTCACGATGCTTTTAGTTGTACTAACAGCAGTAGTGGCAACACTGGCTGCCATTGCCTCCATTTATGTTAAACATGAGTGGAAAGGCTACTTCATGCTATTCCTACTATTAGAAATCGGTATGCTTGGAGTTTTTACAGCTGAAAACTTAATTCTATTTTTCTTATTCTTTGAAATTACCTTAATCCCAACCTTCTTCTTAATCGGAAAATGGGGTTATTTTGAAAAAGAAAAAGCCGCTTACAGTTTCTTAATCTATAACGGTTTAGGCTCTGCCGTACTGTTAATTGTGATTATGATTCTTTTTGCAAAAACAGGAACCACCAATATTGACATGCTGACGCAGATCATGAGCGATCCGAACGTTCCGATGACAAGCGGATTAAAATTAGGCTTATTGATTGCGCTCTTAGTCGCTTTTGGCGTTAAGCTGCCAATCTTTCCGTTACACAGCTGGATGTTGCGCGTCCACGTTCAAGCGCCTCCATCGATTGTTATGATTCACTCTGGTATTCTATTGAAAATCGGTGCGTACGGGTTAATTCGCTTTGGAATGGGAATTTTCCCGGAGCAGTTTGAAACCCTTGCGGTACTCTTGGCCGTCCTTGGAGTGGTAAACCTTCTCTACGGAGCGTTCCTAGCGTTCATTCAAACAGACTTTAAAATGGTGTTGGCTTACTCTTCGATTTCACACATGGGAATCGTGTTAATTGGGTTAGCAGCACTGAATGAAGCCGGCGTACAAGGCGCGATTTTCCAAGTGGTTTCCCACGGTTTAATCTCAGCCCTGCTATTCTTCTTAGTCGGTGCATTCTATGAGCGTACAGACACCTCTCTTATGGAAAACCTTGGCGGAATGGCAAAAGGAATGCCGATTGCTTCAGGCTTCTTGCTTGCAGGTGCATTAGCGTCACTCGGATTGCCGGGGATGTCCGGCTTCGTCAGTGAATTTATGGCGTTTTTAGGATTATTTGAAGAATTGCCATGGATTGCCGCGGTCGGCTGTATCGGTATTATCATGACCGCTGTATATTTATTACGTGCCGTGCTCGGCATTACCTACGGTCAAGCACATCGTGACTTTACCGGAGTCGTTGATTTGAAGGGCGTCGAATTCGTACCGGTTGTCGTGCTAATCGCTTTAATCGTTTTAATTGGAGTAGTACCAAGCGTTCTAAGCTCACCGCTTCAAGCCACACTTGAAACAATTATGCTAGGGTTAGGAGGGTGATGAAGGATGAGTCTTGAGGAATTAACATCATTTAACTGGAGCATCATGACACCAGAGTTCATCATCGTTGGTGTAGCAGCGCTTCTCACAGTAATCGATTTATTTATGCCGAAAAAACAAGATCGCCGAATCCTCGGATGGATCGGAATTGTTGCGATTTTCGCGGCAATGGTTTCCCTAGTAGGACTGCTTGGTGCAGCGCCTGATTCCATTTTAGAGGACACCTTCCGTCTTGATTCTTTTGGAAAAGCATTCAAACTCCTTCTGCTTGCAGGGGCAGCGCTTGTATTATTTTTAGCTGTCTCCTACAAGGGTGATGAGGGGATGGAAGAATACCGCGGTGAATTTTATTATTTATTCCTAACCGGATTACTCGGCGGAATGATCATGACATCCAGCGGTGACTTAATTACCTTATTTATCGGTTTAGAGTTGTTATCGATTTCTTCCTATATTTTAGCTGGTATTCGAAAAAATAATTTGCAATCAAACGAGTCGGCCATGAAATATGTCATCAACGGTTCGATTGCTACTGCAATTACACTGTTCGGTATGAGTTATGTATACGGACTAACAGGAACAACCAACTTGTTAGCCATTGCTGGAACACTTCAGGCCTTGGCTGATGCACAGCATGCATACTTGCTAGGACTGGCATTCTTAATGATCTTCGTTGGATTAGGCTTTAAATTGGCGGCAGCTCCATTCCATATGTGGGCGCCAGACGTTTATCAGGGTGCACCAACACCGGTTACAGCGTTTTTAAGCGTTGTTTCGAAAACAGCTGGCTTTGTCATTGTGGCACGGATTTTAATTTCTGTGTTTGGTGTAGCAGCTACAGAAGGTCCTGGCTCGATGCCAATTCTTTATAACATGCAGGACTATATCGCGGTCGTTGCCGGAGCTACGATGATCATCGGAAACGTTGTCGCTCTGAAACAAAGCAATATTAAAAGAATGTTTGCGTACTCAAGTATTGCGCACGCCGGTTACATCCTTGTGGCGTTTACAACACTGAGCTCGAACTTCTTTTACACTGTTTGGTTCTATTTATTAGCATACTTGTTCATGAACCTAGGCGCTTTTGCAATTATCCAGTTAGTGGAGGCAAAAACAGGTTCAACTAAGATTGCTGATTTCGCAGGATTATACCGCCGTTCACCTGTATTAGCGGTTACGATGGGAATCTTGTTGATTGCTTTAGCCGGTTTCCCAGGTACTGCAGGCTTCATCGGGAAGTTGAACATTTTTATCGGTGCCTTTATGGGTCAGGAACCGCATTATGTCTTGGCGTCTGTTATGATTGCCACAACTGTAGTGTCATATTTCTATTACTTCGGTATCATGACACAAATGTTCTTCCGCCCAGCAGCAGACGACAGCAAGTTCGCGAACATTCCATTTGGAATCATAGTTGTTTTAATTGTGACTGTCGTAGCGTCAATCCTGTTTGGTATATTCCCAGACATCGCCATCGACTTCGTGAACGAAAATTTCAACCAATTCTCAGACTTTCTACAATAGACCGGCAACTTTGGGGGAAGGACCCGGTCTAGGTCAACAAGAGGGGTCACGATATAAAGTAAAAGAAGAGGCATGGGGGCCTCTTCTTAACAAGCAAAACGGTCCTTTAAAGGGACCGTTTTTTTTGTGGTTATTACTGAATTGGATCTGGGACTTGTCTCTTTTCGTGGAGATCATCCTTAGAATCACTATTCTTCATTTCATTGCCAAGCCTCTTCAGTTCATCCCAATCTTGTGCCATTGAGCTATTGTTTGCTTCCGCTAATGTATTCCTGTCATCCTGATTAGGAGTCATTCTATTCTTGGTTAAAACTAAAATTTTACCTTCTTTAACGGAGTTCCCGTAGTATTCGGCTTCATCGTCTGGAATTCCTATTGCTATTAGTGCTCCCGTTAATCCGCCTAAACCTGCACCCGCTACGGCTCCAATTAAACTTGAAGCAATCGGACCCGCAGCGATAATCGGGCCAACTCCAGGGATTGCCAGCGCACCTACTCCTACTAGCAATCCTGTTAACCCGCCGAGTGTTCCACCTGCCAAAGCACCTGTAGCCGCAGTTTCTTCCGCAACCGTACCTGTCTCATCCGCAATATAATTCACATTTTTGAGGTCTTTACCAATGACACAGATATCTTGTTTGTCGTATCCCTGTTTTACAAGATTCTCAATCGCAATAATCGCTTCCTGTTCGGATTCATAAACACCTACAACATTCTTTTCAATCCTGTCCATTTTTATTCCTCCTCCTTTATTCGGTTTGAAAGATTTATAGTTTGGTAGTATTACACAATGACTATCTTGATAACCTATCCTTTACTTTCCCAACTTCTTCTTGTACTTTCCCTTTAGCTTGATCGACTTTCCCTTCGGTTTCCGTGGAACGGTCATCCGTCAGTTTACCCCATTGCTCTTTTGCTTTCCCTTTGACTGTATCTACATATCCATTCATTTTATCCTTGTTCATTTTGTTACGCCTCCTTGTTTTATTTACTGCATAACCAATGGTTACTGGTTAACACCATCACTAACACCGTTATCTTCAACTTTCTTCTCTAACTCTTTTTGTGCTTGTTTTAATTCTGTTTCAACTTTATTGATGGTTTCTTCGGCCTTTTGTTTTGTGTTTTGATCTACTGCATCCTTCTGTTGTCCATCACTGGTCCCATTATCTTGGTCGACCCCGTCGCCGCATCCCGTTAATCCGGCAAAGGTAAGGGAAACAGCTAATCCACCAACTAGTAAACTTTTCTTCATGGTTAACACCTCCAGAAATGTTCGTACTATGCAGGGTTTTAAAGTAAAGAATCCCGATACCAAAGCGAGTTATTATAGGAATGTAGTGGTAATTTAGCTAGCTTCTGTTTTGCAGCCTCTATTAAACTCATGCCTCTTTAGCTCCCTTCGTCGTGTTTTGTTCTGCTCTATTTATATTCCCATTAAAAAAGATTTGAAACTTTTTTTAGTAGAAAAGTGCTCACAATCCGTTTTCTTTCTATTTAATAGTTTTTTTAAAAAAATATTTGGTTGATAGAAAATGAACATTTTTTGTTTAGGTCACTTACTAAAAGGGTAAATGCATACTAGACAAATTAAAGGAGGAAATAACAATGGAAAAAACGTGGAAAAAGAAATTAATCATGACAGGTATGGTATTTGCTTTAACATTTGGTGCTCTGACAGGCTGTGGAGACGGAGTGGATCAGGATAATGGAGTAACGGATGGAGAACAAAAAGATGAGATGGAAAATAAAAATCCAGAAACAAACTAAACAGCGGAAGTAAAAAGTAGAAAAGGAGATTGGTAGAATGAATGTAAACGAAATGATGGCAGGATGGACCTCGTACTTTTATCAGCTGCCAAACCTATTATTTGCGCTTCTAGTCTTATTGATTGGCTGGTTGATTGCCAAAAGCATTGGTAAAAGTGTAGAAGCTCTTTTAAAGAAAACAAAATTTGATGATAAGTTTTTTGCCAACGTTGGTACAAAGAAATATTCTTCTGAAATCATTATAGGAAAAATTGTTTATTATATCTTACTGGTTGTCGTGTGGATTATCTTTTTTAATATGCTTAACTTAAGCCTAATCGCGACGCCGCTCGTACAAATGCTGACGATGATTACAGCAGCGATTCCAAACTTATTAAAAGCTGCCCTTATTTTACTATTTGCCTGGGGTGTTGCTTCGCTGCTTCGTATCCTTTTTAAAAAGGGGGCGGCAATGGTTCATTTGGAACGTCGCTTCGTTCAATGGAAAATCGCGATCAGTCAAAGTGAAGCGGTAAACAAGGTAAACGGTATCGCAAAGGCAATCTTTTATTTCGTCCTGTTACTATTCTTACCTGGAGTATTAGGAGCCTTACAGATTGAAGGAGTGTCAGAACCATTTGCCGATACGCTTTCAACCCTACTTGCGTTTATACCTAAGCTATTTGCGGCGGCCCTTATTGTGTTTGTCGGCTGGCTGATTGCAAAAATAGTTCGAGATATCCTAACCAATTTCTTAAGCAGCATTGGAACGGAAAAACTTGGTCAACGTCTAGGACTCGTAAAAACGACGGATAGTACAAGTCTTTCTAGCATAATTGGAAACATCGCGTTTATTTTAATCTTAATTCCTACCATCATTACAGCCTTAGAAAAGCTTGAGTTGAAAGGCATTTCTGATCCAGCCATTGCTATGCTTCAAGATGTGGTATCGATTATTCCGAACATTGCGGTAGCCGTTATTTTGATTTTAGTTGGGATATGGCTTGGAAAATGGGTGGAGAAAGTCGTTGCACAAATGCTTTGGCGTTTAAAGGTTGATAATGTTTTTAACCATATGGGTCTCGGCTCACTTAAACCGGAGCAATCCACCTACACACTTTCTCAAATTATTGGATTGTTAGCAAAAATCGTTGTTATTTTATTATTTACGGTTGAAGCCTTACAAATTGTTCAATTGGAGTTCCTCGTCGTTCTTGGAACAGGTGTGATTTCGTATTTACCGATGTTGTTTGCCGCCCTTATTATCTTAGGGATTGGTTTATATCTAGGTAATTTCGTGCAGCGTATTTTACAAAATATCCTTAAGAACAGCTATTCTAATACCCTCGCTGCGACAGCGAAATATGCCATCTTTTCGATCACCATTTTTATGGCATTAGATCAACTGGGGGTAGCGCACTCCATCGTCAATGCTGCCTTTATTCTCCTTTTAGGCGGATTAGCATTAGCGTTTGGACTTGCCTTCGGACTTGGAGGAAAAGACTTTGCTTCCAAATATCTGCGTAAACTGGACAATAAAATCGATAATAAAATAATAGAATAAGAGATTCAATCAGGTAACAATCCGGATCTACGTGATTTCGGATTGTTATTTTTATAAGAAGGGAGGAAGGCTAATCAATGACGATTATAAATCTATTATTGGTAGCCCTTTTAATTGCACTAACGGGCTTTTTTGTGGCGATAGAATTTGCGATTGTAAAGGTTCGTCCATCTAGAATTGATCAATTGATTGCGGAAGGGAAAAAGGGTGCTGTTTCTGCTAAAAAGGTAGTAAACCACCTAGATGAATACCTTTCAGCATGTCAACTAGGGATAACCGTTACGGCACTCGGACTCGGTTGGCTGGGAGAACCCACTGTGGAAAAACTAATCCATCCCTTGTTTTCTGTATTAAATATCAATGAGTCGCTTTCACATATTATTTCTTTTATTCTTGCCTTTGCATCCGTGACGTTTCTGCATGTCGTAGTGGGGGAATTAGCCCCGAAAACCGTGGCCATTCATAAAGCCGAAGAGGTGTCACTCCTGTTAGCTGCTCCGATCATAGGGTTTACCAAGGTAATGCGGCCCTTTATTTGGGCACTAAATGGCTCTGCCAGGGTGCTGGTCGGACTCTTTGGCTTAAAGCCGGAATCCGAACAGGAATTAGCTCATTCTGAGGAAGAGCTTCGTTTGCTGTTGTCGGAAAGCTATAAGCGGGGTGAAATCAATCAAAATGAATTAAACTATGTAAACAATATTTTTGAATTTGATGAGAGAGTGGCAAAAGAAATAATGGTGCCCCGTACGGAGATCAGTTCGTTATCGATTAACGATTCCATTGATGTGGCTTTAAAAAAGATAAGAAGGGAGCATTATTCTCGGTATCCTGTCATGGAGGGTGACAAAGACAACATTATAGGCATTCTTAACGTTAAAGTGATGGTAACGGCCCAACAAATGAATAAAAATCATAAGGAAGAAGGGAGTCTAAGACCCTTCATTAAACCTGTGATTAAAGCCATTGAAACCATCCCGATCCATGACTTATTGGTGAGAATGCAGAAAGAACGCACGCAAATGGCGATCCTTGTCGATGAATACGGCGGTACATCTGGGTTAGTGACAGTTGAGGATATTATTGAGGAAATTGTTGGTGAGGTAAGAGATGAATTTGATAACGATGAAGTAGCAAAGATTCAAAAGGTAAAGGAAAACCATTATTTACTGGATGGTAAAGTGTTAATTGAGGATGTTAACAATTTACTCGGTACAAACATAACGGGCGAAAGAATCGATACGATCGGTGGCTGGTTTCTTACACAAAACTTTGACGTTGGTATTGGGACAGAGGCTAAATTCGATGGATACCTGTTCAAAGTCCGTGAGGCTGTTGGTCACCATATTTTGTATTTAGATGTAAAAAAAATTGTCAGCTAAGCAAATGGAAGGCACACGTCATTTTAGATAACGTGTGCCTTTTTATGTCCGTATGTGGATCGATTTGGGATTGAACCTGCCCTTATGGTGATGATTGGTGCTCGCTAATCGGCGTATGTTGGGAATCTTTAAGTTTTTCCTCCATAATTTTAATGTCATTTTTAAAAAGCTTGGAAAGTACGTTTTCTTCACCGAATAACAGAATCTGATCGCCTTCGTGTATTTTTGTCTGATAGATATTTTTTCTAAGTTTTAATTCGCCTCTTTTGATAAACAATACAACAAACTCTAACTGGTCATGATCAGGAATCACTTGATTGATCTGTTTTTGAAAGAGAGAAGATTCTTTATAGATATGAAGATTTAGCAGCTTGTCTTGTTTTTCAGACATAAAGATATCTCTTATTGGCAGATCACCAAGTTCAATATTCTGTTTCATTTCCTGCTTAAATAACTTGGATAACTTAGTTTGCACACGCTTTAGCTTTAAAATAGCAAAAGCAAGCAAAACACCGCCTGCAGCATAGAAAATATCTTTTGTACGAAGATCCTCAGATAAGATATTACTAATCGAAGAAATGATAACCGCAAGGGAGAAGGCCCCAAACAGGATTAGAAAAGTGGCTAGTTTCCTGCGAACCGGGTGACCTAAAATCAGCTCAGACTCTCCAGTTGTAAAACCTGTACCTGTCATTAATGAAATGACCTGAAACCTTGAAACCTCCAATTTGAGGTCCGTAAGCCGAAAAAGAATCACAAAAATTTCGATGACAGCGGTAATGATGATGAAATAGATGAGTAGAAAGAATAGATTCATTTTTTCACCTCTGAATCCAAAAAATTGGCTGGGGCTACAAGCGCCCCAACCTTTTGATCACTGCATTTTCTCTAAATAAACGAACAGTTCGTGTGACTTACTAGTTAAATACCCGATATATGCGGCCTTAAACTTTTTAAATAACCTTTTTAAACGATATTTCAATAGATTACGAGTATTTCAAAACGATTAAATGGAAAAAAAGAAGTTTTAGAATTGTCATGAGGTGGTACAACATAAACAAGGTTACAAGTTAACCTGAATGACGAAAGTGGAATCTATGAATCAGATCAGAATTGCAAAAAAAATCTAAAGGAGGAAGTAGAAATGGCTAATAATAATGAGACAATGAGCAGGGAAGAAGCGGGACGCAAAGGTGGAGAGGCTACCTCAAAAAACCACGATAAAGAATTCTATCAAGAAATCGGAGAAAAAGGTGGAGAAGCCACCTCAAAAAACCACGATAAAGAATTCTATCAAGAAATTGGAGAAAAAGGTGGAGAGGCCACCTCAAAAAACCACGATAAAGAATTCTATCAAGAAATTGGAGAAAAAGGTGGAGAAGCCACCTCGAAGAATCATGATGAAGATTTTTATCAAGAGATTGGCCGAAAAGGTGGAGAATCGCGGGGGAACCAACGTAATAACGACTAACCCATTTGTAATGAGAATTGCCGGTTTACTGGAATGAATAAGAAGCTTGTGCAAATTTGTACAGGCTTCTTTTCTTGAAATGGGATTTAAAGGAGGCCTTTATATGAAACGAGTTGTATCGATGAAAGGACTTTTAACGGTTTTAGGAATGGGAGTATCGGTCGCAAAGTGGTTAGCCTCAAAACCCAACAGAATGAAGGTAAAAAATATACTCGGAAAATTGAACATTACACCTACGCTTAATAAGAAATAAACATTTCCTAATAGAAATGAGGAAATCAAAAGACGTGCGGTGCTTCGCATGTCTTTTTGTGTGATCAACTATTTTTACAGGGGCGACAAAAAATGTGGGATTAGCTTCTTAAGGAACGGGTATTTATTCTTAAAGGGTTTTCATGAATGGAGTTGAGGAACATGCTGCAAACGAAGGCATTTCGATTTGGTTACGGTCTTTTGCTTATTTTTTTAATTATTTTTATAGCCATGAAAATTGATTTTATTTTCCAGCCTTTTTTTTTACTTGTCCAAACACTGTTTTTCCCCTTCTTGTTGTCCGGAGTGCTCTATTACTTGTTTCGCCCACTGGTGAATTATCTTCAGTTAAAAAATATCCCAAGAACATTTTCTATCCTGTTGATCTATTTACTATTTGGTCTGTTAATCACATTATTAATCTTTCTTGGCGGACCCGTTCTGAAAGAGCAAATGAAAAGTTTCGTCGATAGTACGCCTCAACTTATGGAGGCGATACCGGACAAATTGACTGAGCTGCAACAGAGTAAATGGATCAATCAGTTACAGGAAAATAACAGTATTGATGTAGAAAAGGCTTCCGAAGCGATTACAAAGTCGGTTTCCTCAAGCCTCGCTAAAATTGGAACAAATTTCATGAATATTATTGGGGTGCTTGCAAGTATTGTAATTGTTTTTACTACTGTTCCGTTTATTCTCTATTACATGTTAAAAGAAGGCGAAAAGGCGCCATTGTATATTCTCCGTTTATTGCCAGCCCAGCAGCAGAAAAATGGACGAAAAATATTAGCAGATTTAGATGAAGCGCTCAGCTCGTATATCAAAGGCCAAGTTCTTGTTAGTGTTTGTATAGGTGTCATGCTTTTTATCGGTTATTTGCTTATTGACCTTGACTACTCCCTTCTTGTTGCGATTTTTGCCATGTTCACCAATGTTATCCCGTTTATCGGTCCGATTCTTGCGACTATTCCTGCAATGATTATTGCGTCTATCGACTCACCGATTATGGTGGTTAAAGTCCTCATGGTTATGATTGTTGTCCAACAGATTGAAGGACATATTATTTCACCTCAGGTGATGGGGAAAAAGTTAGAGATCCATCCGCTCACGATCATATCCTTGTTACTTGCTGCAGGACGTATAGGAGGGGTTCTCGGGTTAATCATAGCGGTTCCCGTGTATGCGGTCATAAAGGTAATTGCCCATCATACCTATCGATTATGGAAGCTGAGAAAAGAGAAATCAATAGAGAAAAAAATCATCAAGGGGGAGAACAATGATGAGACGAAGTCATATAACGATGCGATTTTTTGAATAAAATCAACAAGTTTTACTGACAAAGTTTCAAGTTTATACATGAATGGGTAAATAAAAGGAGAGAAGTTAGGGAGGTAAAACAAATGTTATCAAAAGAAGAGCTGAGCTATTTTAAGAAAAAATTACTACAACTTAAAGAAGAAACCATTCAAATGGCAGAAGCCAGTCAGCCTTTATCGTTCGAGGATTACGGAGAACTAACAAGCTATGATAATCATTTTGCCGATACAGCCACACAATTAGAAGAACGAGAAAGACAAAGGGTTTTGCATGATACAGCAAACAATCTCCTCGAAGAAGTGAATGAGGCTTTGGAGCGGATTAACACAGGAACTTATGGTGTTTGTGTCGATACAGGAGAACCAATTTCCTATGAAAGGCTTAAAGCCCTGCCGTATGCCAAACGAACGGTAAAAGCGCAAAAAGAGCAGGAGAAAGAGAATATCGCTAGCCTTCCGGAGGATCCGTCATTTTTGACCCCGGAGGAAGATGTAAGAGGAGATAAGCGGATTCAAACCGTAGATGAACTGATAAGCGTGCATGGAAACTCATCGTCATAAAATTTATTCATAAAAAAATGTCTTCTTTTCGAGAGAAAGGAAGGCATTTTTAAGTTGAATGGAATTGCTAAATAAAAAAGAGCTGGGGTCCTAGGACCCCAACCACTGCTCTATTATTGAATTTTTTCATTGTAAAATTGAACGGAATACTGTGCTCCCTCGCTGACCATATCGTTATCGGGAAAATCCTTCGGGTGCGGATTGCCGGCCTTTTCGATTGGAAGCTGCTCTGATTTAGCGTATACGTTCGGAATCACCTTACGTTTCAAGTCTCTTAACATACTTTCAGCTTTAATTCGGTTAGGTTTGTTTGATAGCCATACTGCTGAGGCTCCAATTCCTACTGCGACCAGTGAGCTCATACTTACGACTTTATTCATCATGAAAACCTCCTTAGAATTTGGACTTGTTTTGTACATACCCGTTTCATTTCTCTATTAAACATTTTTTTACGTTTGGTTTACTCTTTTTAGGGGAATCAAAGGATGGACTGGGAGAGGAGGGGCTAGTTTGGAGAGAAATATCGATTTTGACCAATGGAAATGGGTTCAATTAAATAAGAATGAGCTGAATGCGGTATGGGATCAGGAGACCATGCTGTCAAACTGGTTAATGAGTGTTCGAAAAAATAACAACAATTGCGTGAAAGTGCAGGGGTTAATCGATGGGGAAAGGGTTGTGAATGGTTCGCTTATTTATAGACAAAATGTCGATGAGGAAGAGAACCATGAGATTTTTCATTTCTATATAACTGGTAATACCTTATTTACGATTGATTTAGAATTTACCTCTTTTAAACAACTGGCTCCAGAAGTGATGCTGCGGCAGCTAAATAAAGCGGAGAATGCAGTAGATGGCTTTTTATTTTTTCTGGGAGAGCTGGTTAATGACTTACTGGTCGAGATTGACCAGTTCGAGGAGTCACTCTATAAGCTGATGTGGGGTATGAAAAAGAGGAATGAAATGCGGATTTTGGAACATGTCTTTCGTCAGCGGCATGAACTGTTGGTTTGTAAAAATCTATTAATTCCGATTCAGGAGCTGAAAATGGCAATCGAGGAAACCAATTTCCCTGCAGTCAATAACGGAGAAGTTTTTATCCGGACGTGCAAACGGATTGACCGGGCGATGGTTTTGCTGAGAGAGTACGAGGAGGAGTTAGACTCAATTATTCATTTAGAAGAGGTGATATCCTCCCACCGGGGAAATGAAATTATGAAAACCTTAACGGTCCTGACGATTGTTTTTACCCCGATTATGGCGTTAGGGGCGCTATGGGGAATGAATTTTAAACATATGCCTGAGCTCGAGTGGAAGTATGGTTACCTTGTTGCACTTCTTTCCATAGGGTTGTCGACAGTACTCCTCTATGGATACATAAAAACCAAGGGCTGGACAGGCGATCTCTTAAAAGGGAAAAAGAAAGGTTCATTTTTTCATTGAAAAAGGTTTGATACCTGACCTATCGGGTATAACACTATCAAGGTTAGAAACTAGCTAACCTGTAATCACAATAGAGTAGAAAGAGGGTGGTTGAAGTATGTGGTTGCATGTTCGGTAAGACCGATAGGAATGAAAAACAGCAATCTGAACAAATAAAAGGAGGAAACGATCATGGGTAAAAATTATGTAGATGACAAAGAAATGGAATCATTAAGACGTAAGGATGAAAATGAATTTACGGACAGTTATGAAAAAGGTCGAACGGGATATAACGATGGTCAAGATCCTTCGAGGAAGCAGGAGTTCCCTGGCGATGAAATTGTGGAAGATATAAGAGAGCTTTCACGTCAGCGGGGGCAAAGAGACGGCGACCCAGCCTTTTTAAGCGGTGAAAATGTCCAACACGAGAATGACAGGCAAAGATATGGGGATACGATTTCCAAGAATGCGGATAAAGAATTTCAGCAACGGGATGAAGATTCGAGATCGGAATCGGAGAATAAAAGTAACTATTAAAATAGTATCTGATTCTTAATCTGCCATACACTACCTTTACTATATAAAAGAGGCTTGCACGAATGGGTGCAAGCCTCTTCTTATATCCAAATCACTACTATTTCACTAGGAATTTATGTCTATTCGTAACTCTTCCTAATTTTGGTATAATGCTAGAAAAATATTTTTTTAAAAAATAGGTTTAGCTTTTTACTATAAAGGGTATGTAAACATTAAATATTTTCAGAGGTGATGATATGAAAGTAAATATAGAAAAAAATCAGAATGAAAACGAATATTTCGTGAGTGTCAGCGGAGAGATCGATGCGTATACAGCCCCAAAGCTGCGAGAAGAGATGCTGCCTCTTACGGAGGGCAAAAATAAAGTGATTACGGTGAATCTGAGGGATGTCTCGTACTTGGATAGTACGGGTCTTGGAGTGTTTGTAGGGATGTTCAAGCAGCTCAACAAAAATGAGGGGGAACTAAAGCTGGTTGAGTTATCAGACCGGCTGAAGCGTCTGTTTAACATTACCGGTTTAAGCCATATTATGAGTATTTCTGACAAAGCAGAGGATGGGGGACGATGAGACAAGTGATGGATTATGTTGAAATGAAGATTCCAGCCAAACCAGAATATGTTGGTGTCATTCGGTTAACGATTTCAGGGATAGCCAGCAACATGGGTTATACATATGAGCAAATTGAGGATATTAAAATTGCTGTAAGTGAAGCGTGCACAAACGCGGTACAGCATGCCTATCCGGAAGAGGAAGTCGGAGAAGTGATTGTCGGCTTCGGCATTTATGAGGATAAGTTAGAAACGATGGTTGCTGACAGTGGTCAAAGCTTTAATTTTTTACAGACAAAAAATGAACTGGGCCCATATACAGAATCAAGCACAGTCGATCAACTGTCAGAGGGAGGGTTAGGTCTGTATCTGATCGAAACGCTCATGGATGAAGTCCGTGTATCGAATACTTCCGGAGTAACGGTCTTCATGGTGAAGTATCTAGGCGGGGAGCGTGAAAACCATGGCAAAACCACCTCAGGCCATGAAACGAACTAAGGAAGAAGTCTATGCGTTGATCCTGGATTTTCAGGAGAACGAGAGCGAGACCGCCCAAACCCTCTTAGTGGAACAGTACACCAATCTGATCGGGAGCATTGCTAGAAAGTATTCAAAAGGCAGGAATTTGCATGAAGATATCATGCAGGTAGGGATGATTGGATTGTTATCCAGCATTAGACGGTTTGACCCTAGTACCGGGAATCCATTTGAGGCCTATTTAGTTCCGATGGTGATTGGTGAAATTAAACGATTTTTAAGGGACAAGACATGGGATGTTCATGTACCAAGACGAATAAAAGAAATGTGGCCAAAATTGAATGGAGCAGTGGACGAGCTGACCAACCGCTTTCAACGCTCACCAAAGATACATGAAATCGCTGAGCATTTAGGGATTTCGGAAGAAGAAGTACTGGAAACAATGGAATTAGGAAAAGGGTATCAAACGGCGTCTGTGGATCAAACGATTGAAACTGGTTCAGACGGCAGCGGGGTTACAGCGTTAGATGTGATCGGATCAGAAGACAAAGGCTTTGAAAAAGTCGACCAGCAGCTGCTGGTGGAGAGTGCCCTTCATGTGTTGGACGAAAGGGAGAAGCAAATTATTCAGTGGACATTTATCGAAAACAAAAGTCAGCGCGAAGTAGGGGAATTCTTGGGGATTTCGCAAATGCATGTATCCCGGCTGCAAAAAAAGGCGATCGAAAAATTGCGGAAGGTTCTTGCTAGTAACCCCGACTCGACGTAAAAAAATGCCTGACCCTGAACGGTTGGATGACCGAGGCCAGGCATCATCTATTGCAAAGGGGGCGAAGCCAAATGCCAATGAAGATTGTCATAGTAGATGATAATAAAACAAATCTAATGATTGTCGAGAAAATCCTAAGGAAAGCTGGCTATAATAGGTTGCTAAAGCTGTCATCTGCAGCAGAGTTATATCAGTATTTACAGCTTGATGCACCTAATCCCGGCGAAGTGCCGGTAGACTTAATTTTAATGGATATGATGATGCCGGAAATTGATGGAATTGAAGCATGCCGGACAGTTTTGGCCAATGAACGGTTTTCCGACCTGCCGATTATTTTTGTTACGGCGATGGGAGATTCCAATAAAATGGCCGAGGCGATGGACGCGGGAGCCCTCGATTATGTGATGAAACCGATTAATAAAGTCGAACTCCTCGCCCGGATTCGTTCCGTTCTAAGGTTAAAGCAAGAAAAAGACTTGCGGAAGGAACGGGACAGACGAATTGAATATGAACTCGATTTGGCTAGGCAGGTGCAAAGAAGTATGCTCAGCAGCCCCCTCCAGGAAAAGGATGTCAGTATTTCTTCTGTGTACCGGCCAACCTTTGAACTGGCTGGGGACTTTTATGCCTGGTATCAGATTAGTCCAAATCAATATGGGGTAATTCTTCTCGATATGATGGGTCATGGGATTTCATCCTCGCTAGTAGGGATGTACATCTATTCCGCGTTAAAAGATACGATTACTGGAATCGCGGATCCGGAAAAGGTCATGAAGGAACTGAATAGGAGGATGAATCAGCTCCATACACCTGATAGTTTAATGAACTACTATTTTACGGCGATTTACTTTGTCCTCGATACGAAAAAACAAACCATCGAGTACGTGAATGCTGGTCATCCTGCGGGAATTGCGATTGTCGACCAGGAAGTGAAACTGTTAACAGAAGGATCATGCGCGCTCGGGTTTTTTGAGGAGGTTGAAGTTACCAAAGGGGTTATTCCTTATCGCGATTCTGCCCGTATCCTGCTGTTTACGGATGGGTTATCAGAATGGCTGGAGGAGAAATATGAAGATGCGACGGATAAGCTGATTGGCTCCTTACAAGCAGAGGACATCCAGGATCCTGCGGCGTTGCTTCATCAGCTGCAGCCAGGCTGGGAGCTGGTAAATCCTCCAAAAGATGATATGTGTCTTGTCTTGATTTCTACAAATGCCTCATCATAAAGGGTGTCAGCAGTTTTGCTGACACCCCAATTCTGTGTTTATTACTCACCTAGATAGGCTTCAAACATCCATCTATGCTTTTCTAATGAGGTGCGAATGTGAACAAGCAAATCGGCAGTCGGCTGATCTTCATTTTCCTCAGCAAGCGAGATACCTTCAGTCAGCTCGTTACAGATCATCTCAAAATCGTCCGCCAGTGATTGGACCATTTGCTGCGCGTCTTCATCACCTGTTGCTTCTTTTAGTGTGGTAAGTTCCAGGACCTCCGTAAGGGTTGCCACCGGCAATGCCCTTTGCGACAGCATTCTTTCCGCAATTGTATCAAGATGTAAGGCAGCTTCCTTGTAAAGTTCCTCAAATTTAAGGTGCAGGGTAAAAAAGTTCTCTCCCTTTACATACCAGTGGAAATGGTAGAGTTTCATATGAAGAACGGAAAAGTTCGCCACCTGCCTGTTGAGTGTATCCGTTAAGGAATTGTTTTTCGATTTCGTTTTTGTAGTTGTTGCCATATTTTTAACCTCCCATATTGTGGTGTCACTATTTACATACCCTGCTGACCGCCATTTGAAACTACTAAATTTTTATAGCAGGAGGTTGGGTCCTATTTCCCATTGGGTGAGATTGCTAGAAACGATATGATAGAATCATCTATTTTTTACAAAGGGGGAAAGCAGAGAATGAAGGGATTCCATTTCAACATCCACACGAAAATTATTACAGGCTATTTATTCATTTTGGTTTGCTTAGTCGTCTCCCTGCTGATCGTTATGGATCGGATGTCGGCTATGCAGAAAGAGGTCGATTTCGTAACGCAGCATGATATGGAGGTACACAATTTAGCAAATCAGATACAAAAAAATGTATTAGATATCGAAACGGGCATGAGAGGGTATGTGATTACCGGCAATGAGGAGTACCTTGAGCCTTACAATACAGCCAGCCGGAACTGG
Organism: Neobacillus sp. NPDC093182; assembly: GCF_044754045.1. NCBI lineage: Bacteria > Bacillati > Bacillota > Bacilli > Caryophanales > Bacillaceae > Neobacillus > Neobacillus sp. NPDC093182. Next base: position 95,163 of record NZ_JBIVOI010000004.1, on the reverse strand, counting down.
CTCGACAACTACAATACACTCCATTCCCTGCTCGCGGATAACGGGACACAGCAGCGAAATTTAGAAGAAATGAAACCTCTGATACTTAACTGGATCACCGGCTCAGCAGAACATGTCGTGAATCAGAAAAAGGAAAATAACCAGGCGGCATTAGACGAGCATTTTACAGAGAACAAAGGTAAAAAAATGACGGATGAACTCCGGGCGCATTTTGATACCTTCCTTGAAAATCAAAAGAACCTGACAAACGAGCGTGTGGAGAAGCTGAGTCAGGACAACAATAATTTAAAAATTACGTTGTATGGCCTGATCATAGTGGTTACCTTGATTACGATTGCCACGGCGGTATTCCTGTCGAATTCGATAGTCAAAACGATTAAGCAGGTTGTCACCACGATTAACAGTGTTACGGATTCAAGAGAGACAGAGGTAGACCTTTCCACCAGAATCGAGGTCAGCACACATGATGAGACCCGCGAGCTGGCGGAAGCGATGAACGAGCTTCTCAGCAATCTGGAGAAACAAAATTGGGTTCAGAAAAGCGTCGCGGAAATCTCGACCATGTACCAGGGAATGACGGACCTGACAGAATTGACGCATGCCTTTATCACCAAGCTTACACCTATGCTGGAAGCGGTCTATGGTGTTGTTTATCTTCGCAGGAATCAAGGCAGTGAAGTTCGTTATGTGAAAGAGGCCGGTTATGCCATTGTCTCGGAAGAAAGGGCTGTAGCGAGTTTCCGGTTAGGAGAAGGGTTAATTGGCCAGGCGGCAATGGATAAAAGAATCTTCCTGATTGATAAACTGCCAGAGGAACATTTTAAAGTCGCATCGGGGTTAGGGGAATCTTCTCCGCGAAATCTTTTGGTAGCGCCGATTTTAGTCGATGGCAGGGTTGAAGCAGTGGTGGAGTTCGCGGCGTTTCAGCCTTTTAAGGCGCAGCATTTAACCTTATTGGATCTGCTTCAGGATAAGTTTGGCTCTGCGATTACCAATGTGGCGGGACGGATGGAAGTGGAAAGGCTGCTCGGGGAATCACAGGTGTTAACCGAAGAACTTCAGGCGCAATCAGAGGAACTTCAAGCCCAATCAGAAGAACTGCAAATGCAGCAGGAACAGCTGCGGATTACCAATGAATATTTAGAAGAACAGAAGCATTACGCCGAACAAAGGGCGTTCGAGCTGAAAAAAGCAAAGGATGAACTGGAGGACTATTCAAGAAAACTGCAGATGAGCTCGCAGTATAAAACCGATTTTCTCGCGAATATGTCTCACGAGCTGCGCACGCCATTAAACAGTATTTTGATTCTGTCTCAAATGCTGATGGAAAATGACGGGGACATGGACAGTGCAGAAGTCAAGGAATCCTCCCGGGTCGTCTACACGGCCGGTAGTGATTTGCTCCGGCTGATTGATGATATCCTCGATTTATCAAAAATTGAAGCAGGTAAAATTGAAATTTTAACAGATGAAGTGAACGTGACGGAAATTCCACAAATGATGAAGAGCATGTTTGATCCTGTTGCAGCGAAAAAGAATCTTGCCTTTGAGGTGCATACAGCTGCAAATGTCCCTTCTGTGATTACAACAGACGGACAGCGCTTGCAGCAAATTTGGAAGAATCTATTATCCAATGCCTTTAAGTTTACGGAACAGGGTTCTATAACAGTAAACATTGAACTGGCACAACCAGAAAAGGTGGAGGAACTCTTGCCTGGCCTGGATGAAGAGGAAATGGTACTGGCCATCTCTGTGACGGATACAGGTATTGGAATCGCTCAGGAGAAGCAGCAAATTATCTTCGAGGCGTTTCAACAGGTGGATGGCACGACCAACCGGCTATTTGGCGGTACTGGTCTAGGATTATCGATATGCCGTGAATTTACCCGTTTACTTGGCGGGGCGATCACGGTTCAAAGTGAGCCGGATAAAGGAAGCACGTTTACCCTGTATATCCCTGGCAGACTAGAAGCAGCCGAATATGCACGTCAGCTTAATCAATTGGCACTGGATGAGGCTGCGGTAAGTGTCATTGAGGTGGCAGAGGAACAGCATCCGGTAAGCGAAGAAACAGAAACGGACCTGGTAGTGGAAGCGGAGGCTTCAGATGACCAGTTGTTTAAAGGAAAGAAAGTATTGTTGGTAGAAGATGATCGACGCAATGTTTTTGCGCTTGTAACTGCTCTGGAGAAAAAAGGAGTGAAGGTTCAAGTCGCGGATAACGGTAAAACGGCAATTGAATTTTTACAGGAGCAAGCAGATTTTGACCTTGTTTTCATGGATATCATGATGCCAGTGATGGGTGGCTATGAAGCGATGAAGGTCATCAGGCAGGACTTGGAGATGGAGAGACTGCCGATTATTGCGCTGACGGCCAAGGCGATGAAAGGTGAACGTGATAAGTGTATGGAAGCAGGGGCTTCCGATTATATTATGAAACCATTAAATATCAATCAGTTATTCTCGTTAATGCGGGTGTGGCTGACCGAGCAGGTGAATGAAGATTGAACCAAACAACCAAAGAGATCGTAACAGAAATCAATCTGCTAGAGCCTAATGAACTTCAGGAAATCGAAATCAAATTGCTGCTTGAAGGCTTGTACCAAATGTATGGATATGACTTCCGCGGCTACGTCAGGGGTTCGATTGGCAGGAGGATTTTAAACCGAATGAAGGCGGAGAGGCTTCCAACCATTACAGCTTTATTAGAAAAAGTGCTCCACGAACCGGAGGTTTTAGAACGTCTGTTGAATGATTTTTCTATCCGGATGACGGAAATGTACCGGGATCCTAGTTTTTTTGCCGCCTTTCGGAACGAAGTGGTGCCTTTGCTCCGGGAGCTTCCGGAGATCCGGATTTGGCATGCCGGCTGTGCGACAGGTGAGGAGGTTTATTCCATGGCTATCCTTTTGCAGGAGGAGGGCCTTTCGGGGAAAACGAAAATCTACGCCACAGACATGAATGAAAAAGCTCTGATGGCTGCGCAAAAGGGAGCGTTTCCGCTTAAAAAGATGCAGCAATATACGAAAAACTACTTGAAAGCGGGTGGGAAAATGGCGTTTTCTGAGTACTATACTACGGACCATCAGTTTGCCTATTTTTCACCCAGCCTGACCGAGAACCTCACTTTCGCCCAGCACAACCTGGTGAGTGACAGTTCGTTTAATGAATTTCATGTGATACTATGCCGCAATGTCATGATCTATTTTGATAACACCCTGCAGCAGCAGGTTCATGGCCTATTCTATGACAGCCTGGCTGACGGCGGATTCATTGGCCTGGGAAGTAAAGAATCGATTCTAGGTATGCCAAAGGGTATGAAATATGTTGAATTTAATTCGTGTGAGAAGATATATCGAAAAAAGTAGGTGCCTGACCCTGAGTCAGGCATTTTTTTTGTTTGATAGGGTTGTGGAAAGGGTATTTCTTTATAAAAAGACTGTGAGGGGAACTGGATGAAAATAAGAATCGAGAGTTTCTTTGTCATAATCATGTTTTTTTTCTGCTGGATGGTTCTTTTTACAAGATTCCCTTTTTGGTGGAAAGCCATATGTATCAGTTTGTATGCAGTTATAATTGTATGCACGGTGGCGAAGTTATGGCTTCAAAATCGGCCTGTACCGAAAACGCTGTTATGGACATGCCTGTTAATTTTAGTACCGGTGGCAGGCTATATTTTCTATATTTACTCGGGTCAATTACTCTTTAAAGGGGAACTTTTTAAAAGTAAGCGTGCAAGCGACCGCGAATTGTTTGAGGCGATGGGTAAAGACAAAACAACCTTTGAGGTGGGATCCATGCTGAATGACCATCAACGAGGTTTTGTCAGCTATCTTGAAAGGGTAACCTTAACCGATCAAAGCCAGCATACTAGGACCAAAATTTTAAAAAACGGGGAAGCAACTTTTCAAGAGGTGAAACAGAAGTTAAAGGAAGCGAAGGACTTTATTCATTTAGAGTATTACATATTTCGCTATGACCGGCTGGGGCAGGAGCTGATGGAGATCTTGACTGCTAAAGTAAAGGAAGGGGTGGAGGTCAGGCTGATCTACGATGCGTTCGGAAGCTTCGCCCTTTCCGAACAGGATAAAAGGAAAATGGCCGACTCCGGAATTCAGATTCACCCTTTTCTGCCGCTAAAATTCGGTTGGTTTACGCAAAAGTTTAATTTCCGCAATCATCGAAAAATCATTGTCATTGATGGGAAAGTTGGATTTGTCGGCGGCTTGAATGTGGGCGTGGAATATCTTGGCGAGGATAACAAGATTGGTTTTTGGTGTGATACGCATGTTTTGCTGGAAGGAGAAGCGGTCCAGACACTACATGCTGTTTTTTTATTAGATTGGAAGTATGTCAGTGGGGAGAGATTGTTTGAAGATCCCCGCTATCTACAGCCGGTGCCGTTAGCGGGGGATGGTCTCGTCCACGTGGTTGCTAGTGGACCGGAAACCCGGGACATGGGTGATCATTTTTATGCCATGATTTCGAGTGCAACAGAATCGATTTGGATTGCGACACCGTACTTTATTCCAAATCAGGCCATTATGACAGCACTGCGGGTGGCTGCGAAAAAAGGCATTCAAGTGCGGCTCATGGTGCCTGAGAGCAATGACGGTTTTCTCACCCAATATGCCACTCAATCCTATTTTCCGCAACTTCTTCGTGCAGGGATTGAGATTTACACCTACCAAAAAGGCTTTTTACATAAAAAAGTGATCATTGTGGATGGAGATATGGCCACGATTGGAACAGCGAATATGGACCTGCGCAGTTTTCATTTGAATTTTGAGGTTAATTTGTTTTTAACAGGATCAGGTAGCATTGGCGACCTTGTTACACATTTTGAAGAGGACCTTAAAGAATGCAGGCGGATTCGGCCGGTTGCTTTTTACAAAAGAGGTATGAGGGTTAAATGGAAAGAATCCTTTGCCCGGCTGTTCTCGGGTTTGCTGTAATATGGTACAAAGCACCATTTGGGAGATACCATTATTATTACTGGTTGGTAATGGGACTGTGCTGATTCCATTTGAAAATCGTCTTACCTGCCAAAATTCGTTCTCCACCTGCGAATTTTGAACGCTTACCTGCATAGATACCTTTTTATCTGCATTTTTCTATTGTTTATCTGCCTAACAAATTCAGCAGCCAAACTCGACACTGAAAAAGCCAGGCTGCGTCCTGGCTTAGGTGTTTACTTAAAATTAAGCGTGGTTTCTAGATTGAGGCGCGCGATAAAACAGAGGCAACCTGTGTGATCCTCGTTCTCAGATTCTAAACAGCAAAAAAGACTGCAAAAATTTGCAGTCTTCACTTCTTCCTATATTATGCCTTTCGTCTAATCATTCTTAACACAAGGCTCAGGATAAGCACAAAGACAATGGCGCCGAGGAGTGCTGGTAAAATGTAAAATCCTCCAATGACAGGTCCCCAGCCGCCTAAAGCAGATCCAATCCAGGCACCGATAAATCCTGCAATGATATTTCCAATTACTCCGCCTGGAACATCACGCCCCAGAATCAATCCTGCTAACCAACCGATAATTCCTCCAATAATTAATGACCAAATAAATCCCATGAAAATCTCTCCTTTCTGTTTTCATTGAGCTTGGTAGTTAAATACCCGAAATTTCAGCGGCTAAACTTATAAATGAAAAAACTTATCACGATTTTGTTCTAAACGACCCTTTAATCGATTCTCAGGGTTGTTCATAAGCGTTCCCAGATAACGCTGGCAAACCTTTAATTCGTAAGATAATTGAATAAATCCTTCTCGATCCCGGTCATCCAGACACTGGTCAATTTTTTGTTTTAATAAACTGATCTTTGTAATTAACTCTGCTTTTTTCCTCATCTTATACCTCCCATAATCCTTTTTTAAAATAACTAAAAGTTAAATACCCCAATGTCCGTTGATTGAAACTTTTTTAAAAAATAGGTTTCACTTATAAAAGGAGCGGATATATAACAGGTACAAGCTGAAACATCAGCTGACAAATAAGTTTCGAGGAGGAATGAAAATGGAAGCTGTAAAAATTGTAGAAAATGGACTAGAGGCTAAAAGAGAAATCGCTCATTTTATGATGGAAGGATTCACAAAGGATGAAATTTATCTGTTAGCTCATGACGAAAACCGTTCTGAACATCTAACAGACGCACTAGACATAAGCGCTATTGGTGTTGGGGAGCAAGGAGTCTTTGAATCAATTGCAAACGTATTTCGATCCAGAGGGGATGAGCTGCGTGCAAAGTTAGAATCACTGGGGTTATCAGCTGCGGCTGCGGAGCGTTGCGAAGAACAAATGGATAACGGAAAAGTCGTTGTCGTTGCATCTAAAATCGCTTAATGATCAGTAACTAAAAAATAATGAGGTGAAAAAAATCATGAAAAAGTCGAATCAAAGTGTAGAGAAGTTAAAGGGTATGCGTAAGAGGGCAAGGCATAAAAAGAGCGAGAGCCATTCACTCATGCAATATTTTAAAAAGCCAATTATTCATAAGGAGATCCACGGGGACAGAGTTTACGTTCCGTTAAGAATCAGCAGGATTTGGAATGGAATCTAAACGTCAAATAAACTTATTAACTGCCTAAACACTGATTATTTACACATAACCAGTGCTTAGGCAGTTAATGCGTTAAAAATCTGCTATAATAAAAACGAAACTTTTCGAGTCTTCATCCGTCAGTATGGTATGCACCAATTTTATGCATAAACGCAGATTTTTGCATAAACGGTGACAGGCACCGAAAGAGGCACCAAAAGGAGGCACCCACTAAAGGAGGGGTTTGATGGAGAATTTTGGACAAATTGCTTTGTTGAGTATTTTCTCGCACCTGGTGTTTATTGCGTTGGCGTGGTGGGCGCTGCAGTCGATTCGTTTAGATAAGCTGCTGAAACCGAATCATGTTTTTCAAGCGCGATTACTGTATATATTATTGGCGATTATCATTGGATCTTCGGTTAGTAATTTTTTCCTAGACTACCTTTCATGGTCAAGGCAGTTACCATTAATTTTACAATACATACAACTGGTAAAAATTTAGGTCTTCGTACATGTATCTTTTTTTAGAAAAATTGAGTACAATTCTCTTTGTGTGAAAAAATGTGCAATCTAAAGAAAAAGTTAACAACTTAGAAAATAGATGGATATATAGTTAAGCAAATCAAAATGACTACAACGAAAGTAATGAAATGCAAAAACTTGAACCTATCTGACGCATGAATTAGGTAATTTTTCAAAAAAGATCTTCTGCTTCAAAAAGCTTGTCCAAAAGTGTCGACATTTCCCAAGTATGCTATGTCTCCCCTTGGTAACAATGGTAGTAAGGGGGAGAGTAGAGATGAAGAGAAAAACAAAGGTACTTTTTTGTATAAGTTTAATGATGATTGTTGGTTTGATTGCGGTGCTTGGCAGCCGGTTGACGGCAGCCAGCGGTGAGCTTGATTTGGTAAAAATCGCCGACGCTTTTCAAACAGAAGATATTTTGCTCGAAGAATGGTCGTTTTATGCACGGGAGCATTTGGTTGACCTGACTACAGAGAAAGAAGTGCAGGAATATGTAAAGGAGCTTCAGCAAAGGTTTCCTGATTGGGATTGGTCCACAAGCAAGACCAGCGACAAATGGGAAGTAACAGCAGTATCTCCAACTTCTAAACACCACACAGAAATGCTTCAGATTATGGCAACCCACACAAAACAACCTGTTAATGCGTATATAGTATATAGGGTCAGCGGTAACGAGTGGAATAAGGAGATGGAGTCCTTTTTCACGAAGGATCAAATCAAAAATAGGCTTTCTGACATATTTCGAGGAAATCCAACAATTTTCTCTGGTATGAAGGGCAGCATCAGTGATAAGATGGATAAAGCTGTTCCAACTATTGCAAGTGATTTGATGGAAATGTTTGATGCAAAAGAAATCGAAGCGTTAAAAGAGGATATGTTCATGTCTGTATCGGCGAATTCGCCAATGTTTTCAGACTCCATAGCGAAGGACATGAATTTACAAATTGGGATACGCTCCGAAGGATTGGGCGCTAAGACTACCATTGTAGTTGGCACACCAATCATTACGATTGAATATTAATATAGAGAAAATGGACGCGGAGGGGAATACTCTTGGAAAAGATCATCGTCCGCGGCGGAAAAAGGCTATATGGAACCGTTAAAGTAGAAGGCGCAAAAAATGCGGTCCTGCCTGTACTCGCTGCCACATTATTAGCAAGTGACGGAAAAAGTGTAATTCGTGATGTACCTACACTCTCCGATGTATACACAATTAATGAAGTATTGCGCAACTTGAATGCTGAGGTTGCCTTTGACAATAATACAGTTGTCGTTGATGCATCTAGAGTGTTGAAAGAAGAAGCGCCGTTTGAATATGTTCGTAAAATGCGTGCATCTGTCCTCGTGATGGGTTCACTATTAGCGCGCAATGGGCGTGCACGTGTAGCATTGCCAGGCGGATGTGCGATTGGTTCTAGACCGATTGATCAGCACCTTAAAGGTTTTGAAGCAATGGGCGCAAAGGTTAAAGTAGGAAATGGTTTTATTGAAGCGGAGGTTGACGGCCGCTTAAAGGGTGCAAAGATTTACTTGGATTTCCCAAGTGTCGGTGCAACTGAGAATATCATGATGGCTGCGACTCTAGCAAAGGGTACGACTATCATTGAAAACGTCGCAAAAGAACCGGAAATCGTTGACCTAGCGAATTTCTTGAATAAAATGGGGGCAAATGTCCGAGGCGCAGGCACGGGCACTCTTCGTATTGAAGGTGTGGATGTACTGTTTGGCGCTGACCACAACATCATCCCTGACCGAATTGAAGCAGGAACCTTTATGGTTGCTGGTGCGATTACGGGCGGAAATGTCCTTGTACAGGGCGCTGTTCCTGAACACCTTTCTTCTTTGATTGCAAAAATGGAAGAAATGGGCGTTACGATTATTGAAGAAGGTGATGGCGTCCGCGTCATCGGTCCTGAAAAGCTCAAAGCTGTTGATATTAAAACAATGCCTCATCCTGGCTTCCCAACAGATATGCAATCACAAATGATGGCACTATTGCTTCGTGCACAAGGCACATCTATGATTACAGAAACGGTTTTCGAAAACCGCTTCATGCATGTTGAGGAATTCCGCCGGATGAATGCTGATATTAAGATTGAAGGACGTTCTGTTATTTTAAATGGACCTTCTAATTTACAAGGTGCAGAAGTTACTTCAACCGATCTTCGTGCAGCAGCCGCTTTGATTTTAACAGGGTTGGTTTCTGAAGGTAATACACGCGTAACGGAGCTTAAACATTTAGACCGTGGTTATGTAAACTTCCATGGAAAATTAGCATCTTTAGGCGCAGATATCGAACGTGTTAAAGAAGCAGAGGAAGTTTTTACAGAAGTGGAAAGTTATATAAGCGATTTGAACGCGTAATTTCATAATAAATAAAGAGCCGAAGAGGGTATCTGGTGAGATGCATTCTTCGGTTCTTTATTTTTATATATACTAGTTTTCTGAATATTCTAGAATCTATTTTTAGTCATAAATGCTTGTCCGCCTCCATATGATGGAATGAGAAAGCAGCCCAGGTTGGGGTGCGCAAATTTCATAATTGGAGGCTCCTACATGAAAAAATTCAAACCACTCATCCTACTAGCGTCATTCTTATTTGCCCTCACTTTACTCATTCCAGCCATTTTAGTCTTGCCTTTTGGAGATGGGAAGGTTAGCGGTAAATTAGGTGAAGACCTATCCAACAAGGCCCCAAGTAACGAAAGTGTAACGAATTCTACAGCAGATGCCGCAGTTGAAGTGGCGGTTTACCGCTCCTCTATAGGACAAATCGATAACGTTCCACTAGAAGACTATCTTGTTGGGGTGGTGGCAGCTGAAATGCCGGTGGAGTTCAAGGAGGAAGCCTTAAAAGCACAAGCCTTGACAGCGAGAACCTATATCGTAAAAAAAATGCTAAGTAAAGACAATGTGGATGTTCCTGAAGGTGCGCAGGTTACGGATACCCAGCTCCATCAGGTCTATCTAAGCGAAAAGCAAATGAGAGATAACTGGGGAATGGAATTTGAATCGAACTATGCGAAGATCCTTTCTGCTGTTCGCGCCACAAGCGGTCAAATCTTAACCTATGATGGTCAGGCCATCGACGCCTCCTTCTTCTCCACCAGCAACGGCTATACCGAAAACTCTGAGGACTATTGGAACAATGAAATGCCCTACCTGCGAAGCGTATCAAGCCCATGGGACAAAGATTCACCAAAATATAACTCTGTTAAGGAAGTCACTGTTAAACAATTTGAGTCCGCGCTTGGGGTCAAGGTTGGATCAAGCGGGACGATTGGAAAAATTGTGGAGCGCACCGCCGGCAAGCGGGTTGCCGAAGTTGATTTCAACGGCAAGGTTCTGACAGGAAAAGAAATTCGTGAAAAATTAGATTTAAGGTCGTCGGATTTTGATTGGGAACGGAAAGGTAACAGCATTGTGATTACCACCCGCGGCTTCGGACACGGCGTCGGCATGAGCCAGTACGGCGCAAACGGCATGGCTGCTGATGGGAAGGATTATCAGGAAATCGTCAAGCACTATTACCAGGGGGTAGAAGTTACCTCAGCGGATAGCATGATTGCGACGATTACGGCGCAGAAATAGGATTGTAGGACCAGACCTCATGTGGGGTCTGGTTTTTTGTGTGGGTGTGTTGAATTGGTTAGGGCGATTGAATGTTTGGCAGGCAGATAAACAAAGGAAATCTGCAGGTAAAAAGAAATCTGTACAGGTAATCAAACAAAATTCGCAGGTAAGGAACACATTTTGGCAGGTAGAGGATTTTTGATAAAATAGGTAACTAAAAAACCGTACCCTAATTCCAGAATCTAAGCTTAATTTTGAGTGAAATATCCATATTTAGGAAAATAGATACCTAAGCCAGGCCGTAGCCAGGTTGTTTCAGAGTCAGATTCGGCTGGCTGAATTAGTTAGGCAGATAAACAAAGGAATTAGGCAGGTAAAATGGGAACTATGCAGGTAATCAAACAAAATTCGCGGGTAAGAAACATATTTTGGCAGGTAGAGGATTTTTGATAAAATAGGTAACAAAAAACCGTACCCAAAATCCAGAATCTAAGCTTAATTTTGAGTGGTATATCCATATTTAGGAAAATATGATACCTGAGCCTGGCTGTGTCAGAGTTCGGTTAGGGTGGCTGAATTAGTTAGGCAGATAAACAAAGGAATTAGGCAGGTAAAATGGAAACTATGCGGGTAAGCCAATGAAATTTGCAGGTAAGGAACACATTTTGGCAGGTACACAAAAACTACTTATTTCTGTAACAATATTTTTAAAGGATTCAGCCATAGAAAAGAAGAAATAGTGTAAAAAAAGAAAGGATTGTTACTAATGATAATGAAACCGTGTGTTCCGCCGCCTAGTATTATTAAATATCAAGCATTGATAAGGAGGCTGGCAGATAATGAGTTAGTAAAATACGATGTGGTTACCGATTATAATAATCGGATGACTGGTTTTCTTGGGGAGGAATCCGTCATGAATTTTCATTTGGAGCCAATCTCAGACCTCAAATTCCAAATTTACCACGATCTTCGTTTTTTCCATAAAAATTATTTTTTCCAAATCGATATCCTCATTTTATGTGCCTACTTTGCGTTGGTGCTGGAAGTAAAAAACTGGGCAAGGGATTGGCATTTCGATAAGGTTCTCCATCAAACAATGACTGATAACAATGGGAAACTGGAAAGAACGAAGAATCCTATTTTTCAAGCGAGGTTACAAGCATTCAAGCTTAGAGAATGGCTAAAGCAGCATAATATTACAGGTATACCCATCCAGTATTTGTTCGTTAATAGCAATGAAAAGTCCAATATCATCATCCAAGACGATAATAAATACAAATGGAATGTTTGTAATAGTGAATACTTGCTAGAAAAGGTCGACCAAATGAGCAACGATTATAAACTTGAATTGTTAGATGAAAAAGAACTGCGAAAAATCAACAAGCTCCTCTTAACCAGCCACACTCCTGAAAAAATTAACCTTCTCCAAAAGTTCCATCTCTCGAGCAATCAGATCCTGACAGGCGTTCACTGCCCCGATTGCAATTATTTACCAATGAATTATTATGCAGGAACATGGAAATGTCAAAAGTGCCGAATCCAATCAAAAACAGCCTTCAAAAACACACTCGATGATTACTTTCATATCATAAGCCCCACTATTACCAACGCTGAGGCACGCAGATTTTTACAACTCAATTCTTCGAAAATGGCGCACCATTATTTAAATTCGAGCAGCCTAAATAGTACAGGAACTTTCAAAAATAAAACCTATCATAAATAAAAACCACCGCGAAAACCGCAGTGGCTACAATTTCCTCACGACCCCAAGTACCTTCCCTAACCTCGCAAATCGACCTTTAAACAGTGCACCCTGGATAAAATAGAAACACACTAGTATCCCTGTGACGTCTTTGACAAGGTCAAACCAGGACGCGGAGCGGTAAGGGTAGAAGGATTGGTGAATCTCATCTGTCAGCCCGTAAAGTCCCGCTATGACGGCACAGAGCACATTTAGTCCCATGGTGAAAGGATCACGTCTGGTAAGGAAGGCCAAAACTAGCAATACATATAAAATCGCGAACTCTATCAAATGCAGGGATTCCTTGATCGTGCGGTCAAGTGCGGAATCTGGGAGTTCGACAAAGTGATTGGATGGCAGGCTCGACATAATCCAAATCGTCGCCATATAGGCAATGGGAAGCAGTCGTAAAACGTATTTCAAAAAATTTTCCTCCTTCATGCATAAAAAATTAAGCTTAATCAAAAAATAAGTAGAAAAAATTTTTTTGCTAGTGTATATAATTCTACTTATCTGTTCAGAATGATTGCTGAGGTGATGAAAATGAGAGAGGAAGAAAACAAACGATCTTCTCAAAGTTCCAGTGTAAAACGCTTTTTCAAGAAGCGTTGGGTATTTCCAGCCATTTATATTGCAAGTGCAGCACTCATTCTGACAGCCGTTCTTTGGTATCAAAGCAGCGACAACGCAACTGACAAGTACGATTACGAGTCTTCAGACCTAACAGGTAAGAAGAACGATACTCCGGCACTTGAAGTGAACTCAGCTTTAGAAAACTTGAAAATGCCTGTGAAGGATCCAATGGATGCCGTTGTTAAAATGGAATTCTATGATTTCAACGCAAGTGAAGAAAAACAGGAAGCAGCATTAGTATTTTACAACAATACGTATGTTCCGCATACTGGTGTTGACTTCACATCCAAAGATGGCGAAACTTTCGAAGTCGTATCTGCCCTAAGTGGAACAGTTACTAGAGTGGAAGAAGACGCTACCCTTGGTAATGTCATTGAAATCGAACACGATAAAGGTATTGTAACACAATATCAATCGGTTAAAGATGTGAAGGTTGAGGTTGGCGACAAAGTAAAACAATCACAAGTGATTGCCATGGCTGGACAAAGCTTGTTTGATGAAGAATCTGGAACGCATGTACATTTTGAAATCCGTAAAGATGGTGTAGCGGTTAATCCGACTAAGTTTTTCAACAAACCAGTAAGTGATTTACATGAAGACACTACAACGGAACAAAGATCAGAAGATAATGCAAAGCAGCAAATGATAGAGGAAGAAGAAGCTCCGGCGAAAGAGGAAGCTCCATCTAAAGAAGAAGCTCCATCTAAAGATGAAACACCATCTAAAGATGAAGAAGCTCCATCTAAAGATGAAGAAGCACCATCTAAAGATGAAGAAACTCCATCCGAAGACGAATCTTCTGAGTCTACAGAAAAAACAAACTCTTAATAGTAACAAAGGGGAAAGGGTAATCTACCTTCCTCTTTTTTTTTGCCTAAATATGTTAAAATGGTTATAAAAGGGGGGAGTTTTTTGAAAAAGATCATTGGGCTGCTGTTAATGGCTGCGCTGTTCGCTTTGGTGGCTGCTGGCTGCAGCAAGGAGCCAACGCCTCAGGACCGATTCGACGCATACATAAAGCTATGGAATGAACAAAAGTTTGATAAGATGTATGATTACCTAACGGAGGGTTCCAAAGAGGTAATTTCGAAAGAAGACTTCACGAACCGCTATCAAAAAATCTACGATGACCTACAAATTAAAGACCTCAAGATGACCTTCGATAAACCGGGCGATGAAGAAGAACTGGCAAAGGATGAAGACACTGTCTCTTATGATTTTTCCGCATCCATGAACAGCATCGCTGGAGAAATCCAATTTACACACAAAGCTAAGATGAAAAAAGAAGAACGTGACAAAGAGAACAATTGGTATGTCGATTGGAACACGACGTATATCTTTCCACAATTAAAGGATGGCGACAAGATTGGCATCAGTAATACAACGCCAACACGCGGACAAATCTTTGACCGTGCTGGCAATGGGCTGGCTGTAAATGGGCAGGTATATGAAGTGGGAGTGGTCCCTAGTAAACTTGAGGGACAGAAGGAGCCTGTTATTCAGCAGCTTTCTAGCCTGTTAAAAATGACACCAGAGCAAATCGAGAAGGCCATTACCGCCAGCTGGGTGAAGCCAGATTTGTTTGTGCCGTTAAAGAAAGTTTCGATGGATGACCAGGAACGTATTGCTCAATTAGTTGCCTTAGAACCGGTGCAAACGAAAAAAGTGGGAGCGCGCATTTATCCATATAAGGAAGCCGCGGCTCATTTAATCGGCTATGTTGGCTCGATTACCGCTGAAGAGCTCGAAAAGCTTAAGGATAAAGGCTATACAAGTACAGATTTAATTGGAAAAAGAGGGCTCGAGGAAGTTTTTGACGAGCAATTGAAAGGGAAAAGCGGCGTAAAAATTACGATTAAGAAACCTGATGGCAGCACGGAAATACTTGCTGAAAAACCAGTTGAGGATGGTCAGGATATAAAGCTCACCATTGATATCGATTTACAGAACAGCCTCTATGCAGAGCTTGTTGGTGAGGCAGGAGCAGGAGCGGCAATAGACCCAGTAACGGGTGAAACGCTGGCTCTTGTCAGCGCACCATCATTTGACCCAAATCAGGCGGTCCTGGGCTTCTCAACGGACGAGTGGAACCAGTTACAGGAAAACCCACAAAAGCCGATGACGACTAGGTTTAATAAGGCATATGCCCCAGGTTCTGTGTTTAAGCCGCTCACGGCGTCTATCGGGCTCAAGAATAACATTATTACCCCAGAGCAAACAATGGATATTAAGGGATTGAAATGGCAAAAGAGTGCCTCGTGGGGCAATTATTTTGTAACGAGAGTTCATGAAGCTAACCCTGTTAATCTAGAAAAAGCAATGGTGTTCTCGGATAATATTTATTTTGCACAGACAGCATTAGGAATTGGCAAAGACACATTCAGTGCTGGGTTGAAGGAATTTGGCTTTGAAGAAGAGTCAGACTATCCATTCCCGCTTGAAAAATCAGCGATTGGTAATTTGGATAAAGAAATTGCTTTAGCAGACTCCGGCTACGGTCAGGGGCAAATTCAAATGAGCATCGTTCATTTACTGGAAACCTATACTCCATTTGTGAACGGCGGAAATATGATTAAACCAAGCCTTGTATTAGACACTGAAAAAAGTGAAAAGCAAGTCGTTTCAGCTGAAATCGCTGCAACCCTTTCATCGCAGTTACGAAAGGTCGTCGGTGACTCGGAAGGTACGGCGCATTCTGCTGAAATGGCGGACTACCCGCTCGCAGGTAAAACCGGTACCGCTGAAATCAAACAAAAGCAAGGCGAAAAAGGGACGGAGAACGGCTGGTTCATTGCCTACAACACCAACTCACCAAGTTTGATGGTAGCAATGATGGTAGAAAATGTTCTGGATCGCGGCGGTTCTCAAATCCCTGTGAAAAAGGTAAAAAATGTTTATATGAAACTTAAGTAACAGAAACCAGTCTTTGGTTTCTGTTTTTTTTAGGATATTTGGACCAAATAAAAGCAAAAATAAGATTTAAAAGGACAGGAGAACCAAATTGAGCCAATATCCTCAAGCCCGAAGACAGAGGGCTCACTTATCACAATTTACAACCACTGTGTTTTACCCAAGGAACCCTTGGGTTGTGGCCTTTTTTTCATTTTCATACCCAGGGTTCGGCCATTTATTGCTTCATCGATATATTGCCGGTTTTATCCTCATCCTTTGGGAAACCTTTATTAATCAAAGTGCCAAAATAAATCTTGGAATATTTTATACGTTAACAGGTGATTTTGCGAAAGCGATGGATGTGATAGACGAACAATGGCTGATGGTTTATGTTGCCATCTATATGTTTGGAATTTGGGATGGTTATCGACAGACAGTAGACATGAATAAGCAATACATTTTAGCCGACCGAGAGGACGCCCCATTGCGGCCGATTGCCATGGGTGCATGGGATATAAACTTTTTAGATAAACGAAAACCGTGGGTCGCGGTTCTGTGGTCGGTGTTGTTTCCAGGCCTAGGGCATTTATATATTCATAAAGTCATTGTTGGATTTTTTATCTTTGCTTACACGGTGGCAATCCTGTATTTTGGGCATCTGCCACAGGCCATTCACCTTACCATGATAGGAGAGTTTGATGTAGCTAAACAAATTTTACACATGCAGTGGGCCATGTATTTACCTTCCATCTATTTTTTTATCCATTTTGACGCTTACGTCGGAGCGATTGATTACAATATTCTATTTGAAAAAGAGATGAAAAAATTTTTAAGAGAAAATTACCAAAAGAAAGAGTTCAAATTTCCTTTTTAAGAAGTGGGTTGAGTGGATGTTTGTTATTGCTACATTTGAGAATTCCATTTATATTGAGCTGGCGATTACCGCACTGGAGCAGCAGGGAATCTCAAAGGAATTGATTTTAGCCGCCCCGCTTGATAAGCGGAAGGAACCAAGAAATCTGTTTGATACCATTCATAAATCAGATGGATTTAGTTTATTTGACGGTCCGGCCATTCTAGGAACCTGTTTAATGCTGCTAGGAGCGATATACGGCTATGAACTGGAATGGGGACCGATTCTTTGGGGAATCATTGGAGCTGTTTCTGGACTGCTTTTGGGGTTTCTAATAAAGATGCTCATGCTCAATAAAAATAAACGGGGCAGCAAAAATATCTCGTCAGAAATTGTATTAATGGTTCGATGTGAGGAGAATAAATGGGAAATGGTTGAAAAAATATTATGGGACCACCTCGCTTTAGGTTTAACAAAAATCTAATATACCACCCGTTATGGGTGGTATTGGTATTTCTCAAGGTCAATGGTTCCGTTCAGTCCCACTTGAATACCTTCACTCTCGAGTGAGAAAAGCTGCTCATGATAGGATTCATCGTCCTGAAGGGCAATTTGTCCCTTGGCGTTGACGACACGGTGCCAGGGGAGGCGATGCTTCCTTGACATCGAATGCAGGGCACGTACAACCTGACGAGCCGCACGCGGGCTCCCAGCCTCTCTGGCAATTTGTCCATAGGTCATGACCTTGCCTTCGGGGATCGCTTTTATTATCTCAATAACTCTTTCTGTAAAAGGCTGCATCTGTCATTTCCTTTCTGTTTGCTAGTCCTATTATAAAATAAAATTATTTTCAGTAAAATTTTCATTCGACATTTGATCACGACAAATTTCTCAGGAAATAATTAATCTGTTCTTATATTTCCTCTATAAATCCTATTGCCATGCACTGTACACTGTTTTCTTAGTGCTGTCGAAAAAAGCAAGGCAGGAATTATTTTTCGATAAAAGTATCCGATTTTTCAAAAAATTTATGTGGTACCTTGTCCCGATTGGATAATTCGTGCATATTCTCGTATCCAAGCTAATAAAATGGTTACAAACCTTTACAAAGAGAGTGTTTGAGGTGAAGAGTCGTTTGAGGCTTTTGTGGAATTAGTTGGGGACATGATTATTCATTGTATCGATCAGAGGGCACTATGCTTTCTGGCGCATGAGGGTTAGCTTAGTTTATGCAGCATGCGGTTGCAGTATTTCGTCTTAGTGATAAGCGGGTCTCATTTCGCACTTCTCACATCCAATTTAGGGAGGGCGAGTGGTGTGCACGATTACATCAAAGAGAGAACTATCAAGATTGGAAAGTATATCGTGGAGACGAGAAAAACGGTTCGTGTTATTGCGAAGGAGTTTGGCGTATCCAAAAGTACTGTCCATAAAGATTTAACAGAGAGGCTTCCTGAAATAAATCCTGAACTGGCAAATGAGGTAAAAGAAATTTTAGATTATCATAAATCGATCAGACATCTCCGGGGTGGAGAAGCAACGAAAATGAAGTACCAGAAGGAAGAAAAAGAAGGTGAGGCCGTTAAATAGGCCGGCATTCAGAAGAATCTCTGTAAAAAAGAAAAAATGTTTTAAAATGGCCATTTTCAAATGACTTTCTGGAGCATTCTAAGAAAGTCGGGGAAAGGGCCATTTTTAATATCTGATAAAGGCGGCATTCTCTTGCAATAAAATTTTTCCGACAAAATTCTACGTTTTTTGGGTTAACAGGTTGGAAATTTTAAGGAATATGATACAATTAACAATTAGGAAAGTATGACCGTTTCAAGGAGGAAAGAAAAGAGAATGTTTGCTAGGGATATTGGGATTGATTTGGGAACGGCTAACGTGTTAATCCACGTAAAAGGCCGCGGAATTGTATTGAATGAGCCATCTGTCGTAGCAATAGATAAAAATACGAATCGTGTTCTGGCTGTTGGTGAGGAAGCTCGCCGTATGGTCGGACGTACACCTGGAAACATCGTCGCGATCCGCCCGTTAAAAGATGGAGTAATCGCTGACTTTGACGTAACAGAAGCAATGTTAAAACATTTTATTAATAAGTTGAACGTAAAGGGCTTTTTATCAAAACCGCGTATTCTGATTTGCTGTCCGACGAACATTACAAGCGTGGAGCAAAAAGCGATCAGAGAAGCGGCAGAAAAGAGCGGCGGAAAGAAAATCTACTTGGAAGAGGAGCCGAAAGTGGCGGCAATTGGCGCAGGTATGGATATCTTCCAGCCAAGCGGTAATATGGTTGTCGACATCGGCGGTGGAACAACAGACGTAGCAGTCCTTTCAATGGGCGATATCGTTACTTCTTCCTCGATTAAAATGGCCGGCGACAAGTTTGACATGGAAATCCTCAATCACATCAAGCGTGAGTACAAGTTATTGATCGGTGAACGCACAGCTGAGAATATTAAAATCAACATTGGTACCGTATTTCCAGGATCACGCTCGGAAGAAATGGAAATTCGCGGACGTGACATGGTCAGCGGCTTACCGCGTACCATTACGGTTCGTTCAGAAGAAATTGAAGGTGCTTTACGCGAGTCAGTGTCTGTTATCGTTCAGGCTGCAAAAAGCGTTCTTGAGCGCACACCGCCAGAACTTTCAGCCGACATCATCGACCGTGGCGTGATCTTAACAGGCGGAGGGGCCTTGCTGCACGGAATCGACACATTACTTGCAGATGAGCTCAAGGTACCAGTCTTAGTGGCCGAAAACCCAATGGACTGCGTAGCGATCGGAACAGGAATTATGCTTGACAACATTGACCGCATTGCGAAGCGAAAAATTGTTTAATAAGGTAGGACATCTTACGATTGAAAAAGTCTAATGATCTGATCATTGGGCTTTTTTTATTTGGCTGGGTTTTGCTGGCTTGGTACCAAGCCTTAAGGACAGCACGCAACTAAAAGTTTTCGCCATTTTTTGCCATGGAAATACTTTTTCTGCAAAAATTTACTGTTTATTCCCTAATTTTTTTATAAAATAGAGTATAATATTAGGTAAAATGAAAAAAACAGCAGAAGAATGGACAAACTATATGTCCAATACTATAGATGGACTTCGATTAAAGGGGAATAAAGAGATGTCAGTAAATCATCTAAACCAGGTGAAAACGAGGGAAGAATATAAGAAGACAAAAGACGATGAGCAGAAGAGTCCTGCCACTCAAAAGTCTTCTAAAGTTGCTCAAAAAGCCCAAAAAGCAGAAGTGGCAAATAAACGGATTCGAATCCGTTTGATTCCAATTTGGCTTAGAATTGTTTTTTTGGTCATTTTTACTGGGGTTTTTATGATAGCAGGCGCCGCGGTTGGCTATGGTGTTCTCGGTAGCGGGGATCCGGGAGATGTGTTAAAAGGCTCCACCTGGACACATATTATTGAGTTAGTTGAAAAAAAATAAACGAGGAAGGGCAGCTTGCCCTTCCTTTTTGTATGCTCTTAATAGTAAAATGTATATAGTTGTTCCTATGAGGAGGTACTAAAATGTTAGATGTGCAGCAAATAAAAGAAATTATTCCCCATCGTTATCCATTTTTGCTTGTAGATAAAATTTTAGAGGTTGAAGAAGGGGTAAAGGCTGTCGGTATCAAAAATGTAACGGCAAATGAAGAATTTTTCAATGGCCATTTTCCTGATTACCCGGTTATGCCTGGTGTGCTAATCGTTGAGGCGCTCGCACAAGTTGGGGCCGTAGCTGTATTGAAAAAAGAAGAAAACCGCGGCAAACTGGCTTTTTTTGCCGGCATTGACGGCTGTCGTTTTAAAAGACAAGTGAAGCCTGGCGACCAGCTGCGACTTGAGGTGGAAATCATCCGCTTACGAGGACCAATTGGAAAAGGAAAAGCAGTGGCGACAGTGGATGGAGAAGTGGCGTGCGAAGCTGAAATCACGTTTGCATTAGGAAAATAGTCGGAGAAATCTCCGATTATTTTTTTTTGTAATAGTCCTTTCATACTTGGGGAAAATAACAGAAGACCGATAAAAGGGTCAATATTTTTCCTATGGAAAGGGGCTTTTACGTTTGAAGAAAAAGCTGTTTTTATTACTAGCAAGTGTGTTTCTATCAGGGTCCGTATTAGCAGGATGTAATGTTAATGATGATGAGCAAAATCCTGCACCGCCGACAAACGATGAAGTGGATACACCACTTGACGACGATAACAACTTAGATGGTGGCAACAACAACGGCGAAAACGGATTAAATAACACGAACACACGTAACAACAACAACGGCAATAACGGTAACAACGGCAACAACGATAACGGGTTAAACAACACAAACACTCGTTATCAAAACAACGATAGGAACACAGGTAACGATAATGACGCAATGAGAGACAGAAATACTCGTGGCGAAGAAATGATCGAAGACAACCGTGACGCAAACGATCGTGACAATAAAGACGAATAGTAAAAGGGGCAGGCTGAAGCAGCCTGCCCTTTTACTATTCGTGTTTCATTTTTAGCTTCGGTTTGCTTTTCATTTTATCCTTAAATTCTTCAAGTAAAGCCTGACCGCCAAGGCCCCTTTCAAGCAGGCTGTCGAGCAGGAGTTCAGAGTAATCACTTCTGTTACGGCGTAATCGGCCTTCAAACAAGATACTTATGTGGTTTTGGAATTTGTTTAGTGAAGCAATTTTGGTTTGAAAATAGGCGGGTTCATTTTCGCGCTTGGTAATTACCGCTTGTACGATCACCTCGCGGCTTTGCTCGTGGATTTTTTGGAAGTAGTCATAAAGAGATAAATCTGTATAGGCTTCAAGGAGCCAGCTCGCTCGTTCATTTTCCTTATTGATAATTAATCCATCTTCTAATGGGATTTCAACGGAATTCCCATCCTCAACAACTTCTAAAGCGACTAACTTAAAGGTTTTCATCGGCAATACCTCCTCTTACTCGATCACATTTTCTAAATTATAACATATCCCTGCTGGAAGCAAATGTCGAAAAATATTTGTCGTATATTGCAAATAAACCTTTTGGTAAAAAAAAGCCCTCCAAAATCGTTTTTTGCCTACGTAAAAAATCGATTTTGGCGCGGAAAATACCATTAAAATTTGAATTTCACTGTTTTACAACCGAGAGGTGAAGGTCTATGATTAAGCCATTAAAAGGAGAGGAGACAATTGTATGATCAATCAAGTCACGCTTGTTGGAAGATTGACGCGGGATCCGGAATTGAGGAAAACAAGTGATGGGCTGCCTGTTACGACTGTGACCTTGGCTGTTAGCCGTCAATTTCGTAACCAGCATGGAGAAATTGAAGCAGACTTTGTCCAGTGCACACTTTGGAAAAAATCTGCTGAGAATACGGTCCAATACTGTCGAAAGGGTTCTGTTGTTGGAGTTACAGGCAGGCTGCAAACCAGGCATTATGATAATAAAGAGGGCAAGAGAGTTTATGTAACAGAAGTGGTGGCCGAAACCATTCGCTTCTTGGGTGCAAAACCAACCTACACCCCGGCTGAATCGCCGCCACCCGTTACCGTTACAGTTACGAAGGAGGAGCTGCCATTTTGACAAATCATGATGATGTCGCCGCCAGTTTAGAACAGCTGCTTGAAAGCCTGATAAAAATGGTTGGTCGAGCCAATAAGAATAATGACAACCTGCAAAACAAGATCATTCAGATGAATGCCAACATGGACAGTCTCCAGAAGCGAATTAGTCAGCTAGAATGGATTATGAA
The DNA here is from genome assembly GCF_044754045.1 of Neobacillus sp. NPDC093182. NCBI lineage: Bacteria > Bacillati > Bacillota > Bacilli > Caryophanales > Bacillaceae > Neobacillus > Neobacillus sp. NPDC093182. The sequence goes on along the minus strand of NZ_JBIVOI010000004.1, from coordinate 72,664 downwards.
AGGCCAGCTAAAGGAAAGAGATTGGAGTCCGATCAGAATGTACCCCACACATCACCACACACATACACCATCCGAAATTCACGACCCTATCTCGCATTTCTGAAAAACTTCGTCTGTTGACGTCGTAACTTGGATTACTTTTGGTAAAACTAAAATGGTTCCTTTTGTAAACATTTTCCCCGAATTCAGAGGTTCCTTTGTTAAAAAAAAGCCAATACCCTCCAAAATAATCCCCTTTTCCGGCCCAGGAGCGCCGGAATTTTTTTTGTTCAAAATGTGCATAATTTTTCTCTAGTCGGGCAAACTAGTACAAAACCCCCTGTGTTTTATTTTTCAAGGCCGCTGATACTCGATCAGCGGCCTACTTTTTTAGATATTTTTATGTTTTTTACTAGCTTTAATCTGATAGGTTAATAAATCGACAAAAAAGGCACGCCTTTTTGGCGGCATGAGATAGATATCTAGTAAATTCTTTTTCAAATCAGGCTCTTGTTGGAGCAGTTGGAGGATAATGCCCAAATCATGGTCCTCCAAGCTTTCCTTCGTCATGTAACCAGGCTCCTCCGCTTTTGGAAGCAGTTGGTCTAGTACCTCGACTAAATACTCTTTGTCCACCTGATAAAGATCAGCAAATCGGATGTCCGTTTGGTAGGTAGGAATGCTTTTTCCTGTTTCGTACCGGCTCACGGTGGAGCGGTCCATATTCATCATATCTGCCAAGGTTTGCTGGGACCAGTTACGATTGTCGCGCAGCTTGCGCAATTTTTCCGATAAAGACATTGTATTCACCGCCAATAAACAATTGTTGTTTTTAACTTAACGGCAAAAGAAATGTCATAGTTCGATTGTGAGGGATATGCACAGTGGTTTGTGTGAAAACAATGCACATACAAGGTTTAATAAGGTTTGATCACGATTTTAGAAAAAGGAGTATTGAAATTATTGTCGAATAATATATATCGATGTAAATATTTGTCTCATTGGAGGTTAGTTAACTATATGCCAAACTCATTAATATTTATTGGGGAACGACCGAGTCAAATGGAAATGTATATCAAAGGAAAACCGGAATTCTACGACGCCATGCTGCTATCAAAAAACCCATCTTCACACCTTTCTTACCATTCTATCCCTCTTAACCAATCAAGAGTTACCATCCACATCCGTGAGACTAACTCCCAGTTTAACTGTCACCACCAATCCTTGCAGCTGATCGAAGGAGAGAGGCCGCTTTCCGAGGAAGACGCCTACGATATCTTCACGAACTTTGCCATTATCGAAGACAACAAAGTTGCTTTCATCATTCCTTCACGCACAAAAAGAATCGGATTGCGAGAAAAAGAAGACCCTAAGGTTTTGTCTGCTCAAGAGAAACTGGAAGTCTAATGGGTGGAAATTTCATGGTAAAATAATAGGAGGTACTGTGATGAATCGCCTAAATCCATTAAATGATTTCCTGTTTAAAAAATTGTTCGGAGACGATAATGATAATGAACTTTTAATTGCCCTGTTAAATGCAATCCTTAAAACAGAAATTGTGAATCTAACAATTGAAAATGAAAAACTCAACCGAGTTAAGGAAGAAGAAAAATGCCTGACTACTTATTAAGGGAGTCCTTGAGGATGGATGTAATTAGTAAAGCGGAGGAGAAGTTGACAATGCTAAGCGCCGATCCTGAGACTAGAAAAGAGTACGAGCGGCGGGCAAAAGCTCTATCAGATGAACGGAGTCGGTTAGAAGACGCGAGAGAAAAGGGAATTTTAAGCGTAATAAGATGCCTGCTTTCAAAAGGAATGCCTTTAAGTGAAGCCGCCGAACTTACCCCGTATAGTGTAGAGGAATTAAACAGGAAATTAAAAGAAATCAAAGAATAGACAATTAGCTTGTTTCCTTTCGGCTAATACTTATAATACAAACGTATAACAAGATTAAAAGGGCTTCGGACGTATTCCGAAGCCTTCTTCTTGTTTTTGCTTGTCCCTCATCTTGATTAAATAACTAACCAAAATCATATTGCCTTATATATTTCACAATTTTGACAAAACAATTACTTACTTAACATCAAATCCATTCTTTCGCCCTTCTTTGCGCGTACAAAAACCCCATAATCTTACAATCACATGGCGTAAAAATTACATTTCAAAACATACTGTCCACCCCGCATGGACAAAACAGTCAAAATGTCCACGAGTGGTGACAGGCACCGCACTAATTACCTATAATTTTCATCTGTTCACATTGTTTTCCACTGTTATATGACAATTTGTGATAGAGTTTTAATATTTTTGTAATATAACTGGTACATTGTCATGGTATAAATAGATTAATAGAGAAGGGGGAAAACCGTATGCAACTTGTAAGGCGTATGATTTTCATGTTTCTAACATGCGTAATATTGGTGTCAGGTACCGTTGTGGCACATGCACAATCAAGTAAGGAAGCTTTACATACTGTGGAGCAAGAGCTTGAACAAAAGGCAAATGAAAAGAACTCTATTAACAATGAAATCGATAAGCTCAACAAAGAGATGGAAGAATTACAAACATATATTACACAAAATAGAGAAGCCTTAGCAGAAACTCAGAAGAGAATCGATGAAACTCGCCAATTGATTGAACAGAAAAAAGAAGAAATTGTCTTCCTTGAGGATAAAATCCATAACCGCAAAGATGTGATGAAAAGCAGGTTAGTGGCTTTACAAGAGGACGAAAAACTGAATGTAGCAATCAATGTCATTCTAGAATCTAAAAGTGTCGCAGATCTTATTCAACGTACAAGCGCAGTAACCACTCTGTTTAACGCAGATAATGATATTATTAAGGATCAAGAAAACGACCTTAAGCAAATTGAAGAAAATGTAAAAGTAATTGCTGAGCAAGAGGAACAGCTGGCTGTGGAACAAGAAAACCTTGCCAAACATCAAGCTGAACTTGATCTAAACTTACAAAAGAGACAAGAATCCTTAACGGTAATGCAACAAAAATATAGTCAAGTGAATCAAGAAATGGCAGGAATTCAAGCACAGCTGCAGGCGGCGCAAGAGAAAGTCCGTCAAGAACAAGAGGCAGCGAGAGCAATCGCAGCGGCTAACGCACCAGCACCAGTAGCAACTCCAGCACCAACTGGAACAACAGGTAGAGAAATGTATGTCACTGCGACTGCTTACAGCTGGCAATCCGCAGGAAATATAACTTACATGGGTTACAATATTAAAGAAAATCCAAATATCAAATTAATTGCGGTTGATCCATCTGTTATACCATTGGGATCTAAAGTATGGGTAGAAGGCTATGGTGTGGCGATTGCTGGTGATACCGGCGGCGCAATCAAAGGCCATAAAATTGATGTAGTAATGCCAGACAATGCGCATGCATTCGCATGGGGCAGGAAAACTGTGAAAATCGTCATTTTAAACTAAGCAATGTAAAAAAGAGATCTGACATCGGAAAAACTGATGTTAGATCTCTTTTTTTTGTCGAAGCTGCGGTGCCTGTCACCGCCGCAGGTGGTGACAGGCACCAAATATACATCACTGTATAATTAGCCAGATATTCCCACAATAACCGAACGATTACCCTAGATATACCAAGTCTTTGAGTTCGTCTGTGGAGAGTTCGGTGATCCAGTTTTCGCTTTGGATGATTTGGTCGTTTAGATGCTGTTTTTTCTCGAGCATGGCGTCGATTTTTTCTTCCAGCGTGCCGGTACAGATAAGTTTGTGCACGTGAACGAAGCGGGATTGGCCAATCCGATATGCTCTGTCTGTGGCTTGATTCTCAACTGCCGGATTCCACCATCGATCATAGTGGATAACGTGATTGGCTGCGGTCAAGTTAAGCCCGGTTCCTCCTGCTTTCAAGGAAAGCAAGAACACTGGGAACTCCTGATTTTGGAACCGCTCAATCATGTCATCACGCTGTGTTTTCGGTACGCTTCCGTTCAGAAACGGCACCTCAACCCCAAATTTCTTCTTAATTGTCGAACGAATCATTTCGCCCATTTCGATATATTGCGTGAAAATGAGACAGCTTTCTCCAGAGTCTAGAACAGCGTCAACCAGGTCGACAAGCTTCTCCAATTTATTTGAGCGATCCAGAAGCAGCCTATCAGCTGACCTTTCCTTCAAATAAAGAGCAGGGTGGTTACAAAGCTGCTTTAGCCTGCTGAGCATTTGTAAGATTAATCCCTTGCGCTCAAAGCCTGACAGCTTTTCAATTTCAGCAAAGGTATCACGGACCAGCTGCTCATACAGGGAAGCCTGCTCAGATGTAAGCGGACAATACTCTTTTTGCTCCTGCTTTTCAGGAAGATTGAGTGCCACCTCTTCGTCCTTTTTCGTCCGCCTCATCAGGAATGGACGGATTAACGATTGCAGCTCATTGACCTTTTCCTTTTTCTCATCCTTTTCAATCGGAATAACAAATTTCTTCTGGAATTGCCCCAAGCTGCCAAGATAGCCATGATTGGTAAAATCAAAAATCGACCACAACTCGGATAAGCGATTTTCCATCGGGGTACCAGTCAAGGCAATGTGATGTCCCCCGCGGAGCCTCCGCACCGCCCGCGACTGCTTCGTCCCAGCGTTTTTAATATTCTGTGCTTCATCAATGGAAATCGAACTCCACAGGATCGACTCGAATTCCTCTGAGTCCATATGACTTAACCCGTACGAAGTCAAAACGACATCGACATCTTTGATTTTTTCCTTAAAAGCCTCTTCCTTCAAGCGGTTAGAACCGTAATGCAAATACACATTCATTTCAGGAGCAAAACGTTCAAGCTCTTTCTGCCAGTTACCTAGAACGGAAGTCGGGCAGATAATCAAAGCTGCCTTAACTGGGGTTTTTTCAGTGGTACTCTTGGTACTATCTTTAGAACCCGCTCCGTCGTTCTTGGTGCCTGTCACCATTTCAGGAAGTGCGCCGATTTCTTCCTTTACCTTTAAAAGGTACGCGATCAATTGCACTGTTTTTCCGAGCCCCATGTCATCGGCGAGGACAGCGCCAAATCCGTATTGACGCAGAAACCAGAGCCAGCTCATTCCCAGCTGCTGGTAAGGGCGGAGTTCACCCTGAAGTCCTGCAGGAACTTCCCCCAGCGGAATCTCATGTGCTTCAGATAGCTGCTTAATCATTTTTTTCCATTGGCTGTTCAATTCAATTTGAATCTTCGCGAAGGCTTTCGGATTTTCGAGCTCATCTTCCGTCGGAGCCGTGTCAACCAGTTCCTGCTCGAGCAAATCCCTTACATGCAAGCCTTCTTTCTCGGCGCGCTTCATCAAGTCCTGAATTTGTCGAATAAAGCCTGGATCCAGCTTCACCCAACGCCCGCGAATAAACACGAGTCGACGTTTTTCTTCGACAAGCTGGCCGAATTCTTCTTCGGACAGGTCGACACCATTCATGGAAAAACGCCAGTTGAAATCAAGCATAGCCTGCAACCCGACAAATGACGGGCGATGGCTGGAGGAGCCTTTTAAGGAAGCCTTTACCTTTAAATTTGCATTCTTCATCGCCTGCCACCAAGCAGGGAGGAGAATCTCCACGTCCAAAGCCACCAGGGTTTCACTGGCCTCAGTCAAGAACATCCAAGCTTCTTCCTCTGTGAGCCCCGATTTCAATGTCACTCCGTCCTCACTCAGCCACGGAATTAACCTTGCCCAGCGACCTTGCTCACGGTCCACTCTTTCCAAAAATGGTTTCCACCGTGCCGGGATCTTTGCGTCCAAGCCATAAACATCATCGACATTTTTTTTACCACGCAAAAAGACATCCAGGTTCCAAGGCCCTTCTCCATCGAGAGGTTCCTCTAACCTTAATCCAATGGTGAAAGGAGTGTCGCTCTCCTTGATTCCGACCCATTCCAGCCAGGTTTCCTCATCAAAATAGCGTGCCAATTCCGCACCAGAAATACCTTGTTTCCTCAGCAAAGCAAGCTTGGGTCCAAACAACTCTTTCATCGATGCATTCCGAGTTAAATAGGAATCTAAGGCATGGTCATATAAGTCAGAGATAAATTCTCTTACCGTTTCCGCCTGATCACCTTGTGTATCGACGGCCTGGTCCCAAAAAGAAGGGTCAAACTCATCCATGACACGAACGGGGAGCTGCCAGCGGAAGTCGCCATTCTCCCAAACAGAAAAGTCGGGAAGCCAGTCTTTCTCGAGGATTCCTTCATGAAGAGAGTGAGCCGCGGCCAAACAAATCTCGGATTGATCACTCCAGTCCCAGTCAATAAACCGGTTGAACGACTCTTTTGCAAAAAGAGAAACAAGGTGCCAGCCAGTGACCACAACACCCTCGATACCATCAACTGACTCGTTCTCCAGAAGCGTGCCAAAAAAGCTCTCATCATGACGGCTGAACAACACATTCTTCCACTCAGAAGGAGGTAAACCATACCCGTGCTCATCTTCAGCAGCCAATAGATAACGGCCATCATCCAATTTAATTGTCAGAAGCTTAACAAATCTAGTTTTCAGCATCGTAAAGTTACTCCTTTTACTAGGGTGGGGCCTATAATTTGGGGTTAGGATTTCCAGATAATGTCTAAATGTACAAAACCCCTAAAAAAATGTCCAAAAGCATCCGAAAAGTGTACAAAACGCCACAAAAAGTGTACAAAACTCAGTAAAAAATGTACAAAACCTTATTTGGTGCCTGTCACCGAGAACAAACTGTCCGCCTGAGGTGGAAAGTGTCCACGAGCGGTGACAGGCACCAACCACCAACCACCAACCCACTATTCTTCAATGAGTTTGCTCCGTTTGCATTCTTCGTGGAAGGCGCGGAGTCTTTTGGTTTTTTCCATTAGGCTGTCGAGGAAGTATTGCCAGTCGTCGACTCGTTTTGTTTTTTTGTATAGGGTACGCAGTTTTTTTAGGTGGCGGACGGCTGCTTTGTAGCTGGACCTGTTTTTTTGATTGATTTCGTTCAGCGCGGATTGGTGCAGCATTCCGAGCAGCACTTCCGGTTTTTCCTTTTCAATAACCTTAACCCGTTCCCGTGGCAGGTCATAAAAATTCCAGCCCATGAACGCCTGGAGATCGCCCCATTTGTCAAACTGCTTGCGTTCAAACAGCATAAATTCGTATTCCGTATAGCTGTAAGGCAAAGTCGATAGCATCGCGCGCTCATACAATTCAACCTTCCCATTCTCGGTAACGTAAGGGTTAATCGCCTTTAGTGCCGATCGGGTAAATGACGCACAGGAATGATAGGTTCGCAAAAAATCTAAATAGCCTTTAAGGTTTGAGATAAACAGCTCAATTAGCGGTCCAACGCGTTTCCATGATTTCGTCTGTGACAACAGGTCAATCCAATGAAGCATATAGGGAGTGATAACTTTATCATCGATTTTAGTAATCAAATCCAACGCTAGCTCATCCTTTTGCTGCAAAAAGCTGATATGAATCCCAGCAACCATTAGCGGATTTGGATTTTCCCACTCCTTCAAGGACTTCATCCGGTCGTTAATCCGGATGATTTCCTGCTCGCGCCATTCCTTCTTTTTAAAAAGATTGGTCCAGAGGAGACGGTAGAGATAAATACGTTCCTGCTCAAGTTCCGTAGAAACAGTTAACAGCTCAAACACTTCATCCTTTAATTTTAAAATAAATTGGTCAAAGTCAAACGGAAGTGATTGAACACCAATTTTCAAGACAAGCTCATCAGCGTCCTCAATTAGATTATGGAACACAGAGAGGTAGGCACGTCTAACAACATCCTCAGCAAACCCTGATTGCACAGTTAAAACAGCAAGCTTCTTGAATGAAACGACAATCCCGACCATTTCATAAAGCAGACGCCATTCCTGTTCCACCGGAGCACTCGCTTTAATCCGCCGTTCGTAAATATTGAATAGCTCAGCAATAATAAAAGGGCTCGAATATTTTTTCGAATTAAGAATCGTGTCGAAGCTGACTTCGAATGACTCAACCCAGCGCTCGTAATCAGGCTTCATCACACCGTTCGCCTTGATGAGATCTTTTGCCTTTTGAAGCCCCCAGCTCGCAACGTCATTCTTCTCCTTCATGGGTTCACGCCATTCCGCAACCCACTCGGCGACACTGCCTACACGTGAATAAGCAGCAAAAAACACAGCCATCTGATGGCGGCACAGTCCCTCGTGAGGGCAGGTACAACTACTTAACGACAAATGTGAAAAATTCAGTTTCACATGGCAGGGCATCACGTCCTGTACCATCGCCGTAATTTGGGCATTCCATATTTGTAATTGCTTGACCATTCCTTGCCGGTACAGCATTAAGCCCTTTTGAACGAGCTTAACATCATCGGCCGCATGCGGATGGAGCAAATCTTTAATTTCTTCTGCAAGAAGTTCAATCCGTTCATTAGCAGTCGTTGCCTCCAAAGCCACGACCCCCTTTTTTTTAGAAAAATCCATATTCCTATATTATACCCAAAAATTGACCATTCGAGGAGAGAAAAGAGGATTTCTATTCAAGACAGGCTTTTTTTAAAAAAAGATCGTCGTATATTTACGTAAAAAAAAGTCCAGGCATTCAGCAGCGCCTGGGCTTAGGTATGTTCCGCTTCTGTAGATGAAGGTGGATTTTGTCCCAGTTGGTGTGAGACATATTCAAACAAATGATTTAAGTATTTACTAAGCTCAAAGCCATCTTCACTAGCAAACTGTGATAATAGCAATTTAGATTCTTCCATTGGTTTCGTTCCCCCTTAAGATTACTTTCTATCAACATTTTTACCAATCTATCATTCTCGTATACATAAAAAATAAAATTAGTTCTAACTACCTCTGTAGTCATTATCCCGATATAACTAAAATACCAAAATCTGTGAAACTTTTTAGAAAACCCCCAAAACCATGGGTGAGAAAAGTAATATATGGGTAAGGAAGGATGAGTAAAATGAGACAGAGAACTGCTGCCGTTCATTTTCGCGCTCAAGTCGAGTTATACGGCGCTCCAATTGTTGTGGTTGAAGGATGCCAAAATCGTTGATCGTAATCCCATTATCCTCACCTCATTGTCCACTTACAAGGTATGTCCGAATAAGAGGTTTGGTCACGGCAGGGACGCAAAAACCAGCCCCAGCAGTGCTAGGACTGGCAACTTCTATTATAGAATTTCCACTGAATCTATCTCTTGAGTGACCTCAGGTTCCTGTATTTTCACGTCAGAAGCGAACCTTTCCAACCCCCCTGTAGCACAAAACAAAACCAGCGCAATAAACAACGCGATTAAAAGTCTTTTCATCGAAGTGATCCCCCAGTTATTTCCTTTTATCTCTACTCAATAAGACGTAAGCAAACGGTATTTGGTTCCATAAAACCGTTTGACAAAATCTGCGAAAAAATTCATCCTGTTGCTTTTCTAAAACGGATATGATATATTACTTTTCGTACAAATGACCAAATTAGTATTTTAGTCAGTTTTGGAGGTGAGTGGATTGGCAGTGATTGATCGGAAGAAGTTGATTCTTGAGGCGGCAGCCAAGTCCTTTTCCTTATATGGCTATAAGGCGACGACGATGGATCAGGTTGCGAAGTTAGCCAATGTGGGAAAGGGAACAATCTACACCTTTTTTAAAACGAAAGAAGAGCTATTTGATGAAATTATCAATTCGCTGATCGCTGACATCCGATTTGAAGTGGAAAATGCTTTGGATGAATCGGCTTCGATCCTTGAAAATGTGAACCATGTGTTAGTCCGGGTTCATGCGTTTCGGGAATCGCATCAACTGACGATAAAATTGATTCAGGAAGAGCGCGACATGGGCACGCAAACGGTGGTTGAAGCGATGCAGCGGGTGGAGCAATCGATTATCCAATACATGAAAGCCATTATTCAAAAAGCAATGGATAAGGGTGAAATCAAAACCTGCGATCCTGAGGTCACGGCCTTTGTCATGCTGAAGATGTACTTTTCATTGGTGATTGACTGGCAAAGGAACCATCCGCCATTAAAAAAAGAAGAGATTGCTCAGCTCTTTGAACTGTACTTACTAAAAGGCTTATTAACATGAGTCTTTTATTTTGCCCAGAATTGACCATTTGAATAAAACGGTCAATATTTTTTAAAAATAAAAATGACTAATTGAATAAAATAGTCAGGAGGTTACAACATGAAAGGACTTAAAGCAGAATTAAAAACGATCCTTACCAATCGCAAAGTATTGATTCCCATCATCGCCATACTCTTTATACCAGTTCTATATGCGGGAATGTTTTTGTGGGCGTTTTGGGATCCGTATAAATATTTAGGTGACCTGCCTGTGGCAATTGTCAATCAGGACCAGGGCGCGGAACTCGCCGGGGAGAGGCTCGATATTGGCGACGACCTCGTCAATAATCTGAAGAAAAGCAATACGTTCGACTTTGATATCGTTGACAAGGAGCAGGCCTACCAAGGTTTGGAGGATCAAAAGTATTATCTTCTAGTGGAAATTCCAAGTGATTTTTCAAAGAATGCCACAACACTGCTGGAGGATCATCCAGAAAAGCTCCAAATCAAATATGTTCCGAATGAAGGGGCAAACTTCCTATCCGCGCAAATTGGTGAAACTGCGATGAAGGAAATCAAAGCCGAGATTTCAAAAGAGATCGTCGCAACTTACTCTGAAAGCATTTTTGAAAAAGTAACCCAAATGGGTGACGGGTTAGCACAAGCAAGTGAGGGAGCCGGCCAGCTCAATGAAGGTTCGGCAAAACTAAACGACGGTGCTGGACAAATCAAAGAAAACCTAGAAACCTTAGCCAGCAAATCAATCGAATTCGAAGAAGGTATCAACAGCGCTGCGGCTGGCTCCAGTGAAATAGCCCAAGGGACCGCAGCCATCCAACAAGGATTACAAGTAGTAGATGACAAGCTGTCGCTTTTGGTGACAGGCACCGAAAAAGCACAAACCGGAGCAGAGCAGATTAAAAGAGAGCTGCCGGCAGCGATTGCGGCTGAAATTAACTCGCAGTTAACCGGAAGTACGGAAAAATTAAATGAAGGTATCAATCAGTTTGAAACACAGCTTGGTGCAGGATTATCCGCACAGATTGCGGATCAGATGATCGCGCAGCAAACTGTAAAAATGCAGGAGCTTGCGGCGGCGTTAATCGCCAATGGCGTGCCAGCTGAAACTGTGTCTGAAATCATGGCCCAGCAAACTGCGCCATCTAAGGCAGAAGTCCAGCAGCAGGTTGCACAAGCGATTACTCCTGGAATCCACCAAGGCTTCACACAATTTAAGTCCCAGGTAAATGGACAGTTACTAGGAGCGACTTCAGGTTTAGAAACACAATTGAAAAAACAAACCGACCCAGTCTTTGGACAATTAGTTGGCGGAATCGGTGAAATCAATGCTAACCAGGTGAAATTACAACAAGGAATCCACCAGCTCTATGAAGGGTCAACTGCACTTAATGCGGGCGCCAGCCAACTGACAGCTGGAATGGGTGAATTATCTTCAGGTGCGGATAAAATAACAGAAGGAACTGGTAAGCTTGCGGAAGGTTCTACTGAATTACAAGCAGGTACTGAGAAACTTCAGGATGGCACCTCAGAATTAAACGAGAAGCTATCACAGGGTGCGGAAGCGGCGAACAGTGTCCAAGCGGATGATGATACCTATGATATGATGGGCGAGCCAGTAAAGGTTGATAAAAAAGAGATCAACAACGTGCCAAACTACGGAACAGGCTTTGCGCCATATTTCGTTTCCCTCGGACTGTTTGTAGGGGCACTGATCATCTCTATCGTATTCGGCCTAAAAGAACCTGCCGTCAAACCTGCCTCCGCCTCACAATGGTTTTTCGGTAAACTAGGAGTCATCGCCATCATCGGTGTGCTCCAAGCACTATTAGTCGATTTTGTGTTGCTTGTTGGATTGGGTATGGAGGTACAAAGCGTGCCGTTGTTTATCGTGACAACGATTCTGACAAGTATGGTGTTTGTAACATTAATTCAAATGCTCGTCACGTCCTTAGCGGATGTGGGACGTTTCATCGCCATTCTTATTTTGATTATGCAATTAACGACAAGCGCGGGCACCTTCCCACTTGTGTTAATTCCAGAGGCACTGCAGCCATTTAGCGCCTTCTTCCCGATGACGTACAGCGTCCAAGCGTTTAAAGCGGTCATCTCAAGCGGCGACTTTGCTTACATGTGGCAAAACAACTTAATCTTGCTAGCCTACAGTGCTGGATTCATGGTTGTTACATTTATTTACCTTGCATTTACGTTTAAACGTAAACAGGGCAGTGCAGGATTGATGGAAAAAACAGCATAATATTGGATAACATTGGATTCGCGGAGGCGAATCCAATGTTTTTTTATTCGACGCTTGCTTTCGTTGATTGGGCCTGTATTTTGTTAGGCAGATAAACAAATGAAATATGCAGGTAAAATGGGAAATAAGCAGGTAAGAAGATAAAATCCGCAGGTAAAGCAATCATATTGGCAGGTAAGCGGAATTTGAATAAAAAAGGTAATTAAAAAACCATACCTTAAACTAGAATTCACAAAGAATACCGAGTGGAATACCAATTTTCAGGGAGTTTAAATACCTGAGCCAGGCAACAGCCTGGCTTTTTCAGCTTTAAGTTTGGGTAAGGATTTTGTTAGGTAGATAAACAAATGAAATATGCAGGTAAAATGGGAAATATGCAGGTAAGAAGATCAAATCCGCAGGTTAAAGCAATCATTTTGGCAGGTAAGTGGAATTTGAATAAAAAAGGTAATCAAAAAATCAAACCTTAATCGAGAAATCACGAAGAATACCGAGCGGAATACCAATTTTTAGGGAGTTTAAATACCTCCAGCCAGGCAGCAGCCTGGCTTTTTCAGCTTTAAGTTTGGGTAAGGATTTTGTTAGGCAGATAAACAAAGGAAATATGCAGGTAAGATGGGAAATAAGCAGGTAAGAAGATCAAATCCGCAGGTAAAGCAATCATTTTGGCAGGTAAGTGGAATTTGAATAAAAAGGTAATCAAAAAACCATACCTTAATCTAGAATTCAAGAAAAATACCGAGAAAAATACCAATTTTTAGGAAGTTTAGATACCTGAGCCAGGCAACAGCCTGGCTTTTTCAGCTTTAAGTTTGGGTAAGGATTTTGTTAGGCAGATAAACAAAGGAAATATGCAGGTAAGATGGGAAATAAGCAGGTAAGAA
>NZ_JBIVOI010000004.1:0-59428 GCF_044754045.1 Neobacillus sp. NPDC093182 | reverse complement strand
AGGTAAGAAGATCAAATCCGCAGGTGAAGCAATCAATTTGGCAGGAAGGAGGATTTTGAAGTTGAAAAAAAGAACAAATAATAGAGGGAGTGTGCGTTAAAATGATAAAAGCCGTTTTATTTGATTTAGATGGAACATTGTTAGACCGAGATGAATCGGTCAAAAAGTTCATAGATTGTCAATATAATAGATTGAATACTGTTGTAGGTCATATTCCAAGAGAGATCTATATAAAGAGATTTATAGAATTAGATCAGCGCGGGTATGTATGGAAAGATAGAGTGTATCAGCAATTGACCAAGGAGTTTGAAATCGACGGCATTTCTTGGGAAGAGCTGCTCCAGGACTATATCACAGAATTCAAAAATCACTGCGTTCCATTCCCGAATCTCATTACCACACTGGAAAAATTGCAAAGCCTCAACCTTAGATTAGGTATAATTACAAATGGCAGAGGTCAGTTTCAGCTAGATAACATAAAGGCTTTAGGGATTGAAGATTATTTTGACACCATCTTAATATCGGAATGGGAAGGGATAAAAAAGCCAGACCCCGAAATTTTTAAAACGGCATTAAAGCAACTTGAAGTTCCGCCCCACCAAAGTATTTTTGTCGGGGACCATCCAGAAAATGATGTGAAAGCGGCTCAGCAAGTGGGGATGAAGGGCATTTGGAAAAAAGATATTCAATGGGACCAAGTAGAAGCAGATTTTATTATTACTGAATTGGCCGAAATACCATTGATACTAAAGTAGCAGTAAGCGGCTTTTCCATTAAAAAAGGTCGTTTTTTTTGTGAATAAATCTGTAACCTTTTGCATTTTCATTTGTCATTAGTAGTGGGAGGAGAGAGACATGGCAGATCCGCTTGAAGAGATGTATCAGGCATATAAAGATCCGGTTTTCCATTACCTCCACAATATGTGCCACAGCACCACTGTTGCGGAGGAATTGACCAATGATACGTTTATTAAGGCTTTCAAGGGATTTGGGCGGTTTCGCGGCGAGTCTTCCCTTAAGACGTGGCTCTTTAAAATTGCGAGGAATACATACTTGAATGAAATAAACAAATTTTCTCAACAGAACGAAATTCCCTATGCCGAACCGGAGCTTCAAGCAATCAGCACCACTCGGAACATTGAAGCAGGTATGATGGTAAGGCAGACACTTCTCAAGCTTACTGAAAGTGAAAGATCACTTTTGATTTTAAGAGAACAGGGTTTTTCGCTTAAGGAAATGGCCGATATTTTGAGTCAGAGTGAAGGCAACATCAAAGTGGGAATCCATCGAGCGAAAAAGAAGTTTAAGCATTATTATCTCGAAGGAGAGGGGGAATGAAAATGAAACTTGATTGCAGTTTAGTAGAAGATTTATATCCGCTATATGAAGAAAATGAACTAAGACCAGAAAACCGCCGAGCCGTTGATGAGCATTTACAGACTTGTAAAAAGTGCAGTGAATTGTATCAACAGGGAACAGGATTTTCGGAGCTGTCGCTATCTGAAGAGACCCTGCCCAATGACATGGATAGCCGGCTCCGGCTCAGCTTTAAACTAAGGAGGATGAAAGTGATTGCCGCCATTTTGGCGACCATCCTCATTGTTTCTGGGATCAATCGATATGCTGCTAACCGTGAAAAAGTAGCCACCCTTCTGGATGGAGTATACCTATATGCTGAGTCACTTAATGAATTAGCCCAAAATCCATACGAAATCGATTCAAATAGAGGCCATCTATCTTATGCAGCCGAAAATGTGGATGACTTAAACAACGAGTTGCTTTGGTTTGAACGAAAAAATACTCATCTTCTTGTCAATAGCCAAGAGCTTGATGAAATGGCGATCACGTTGAGGGAGCGAAAACGCCAGGGGCTTGAGGATGAAACGGACGAAAAGGCAATTGAACTTTTACAAACGTATACCAACACCCTTTTTAAGCACGTTCAAAAGGAATATGGTGAATTTCATCATGGCTATAGTTCCTATCTCGAAATCCTAGATACTGAAGGAATCGGGACTCCAATCGAAAAAATAGATGAACTGGCCTTTTTTTATAACAAATACCACAAGCTTCCCTCAGAGATGAAGGTAATAAAAGAGAGTGAAATGAAAGAGGTCATAACAAAGGCATTCAATGCCGAGGGTGGAAAAATTGATTTGGAAAAAACAAATGAAAGTTTCGGAGTGTATCATTTTGATCTTAAACATGGAAAGACCCAAATTGATGGTAAAATTGACGGCTATTCCGGACTTATCACTTTTGCGAATAACTACGCACATCCGTTACATGAAAAAAATCCTTTGAATACAAGTGATGTAATGAAAAAGGCTGAAAAAATGCTAAAGGCGATTTACGGGGAAAATGCACAATTTGATATAAAAATTGAAGAAAACAGTGGTGAGCCTAATCTTTATCGTTTTCGGTTTACCCCCCTTGCAGGAGAAAATAGATTGTACTTCCCATTGGGAGATCCGTATTTCATCGAACTTGATGCGGGAACCGGCGATTTTTACCTGTTTTCCGGCAAGCCAGCAATGCAGTCGAAAGAGTTTTTTTCGAATGAATATGAGGAAAAGCTAGCCCCAAACACACTAGAAGCCAAGGCAGCAGAAATATCGGGTCAGAAGGTCAAAGCGCTTGGGAAGGGGATTATTTACTCCTCCGTTTCCGCCGGCTATGTCCTTGTCCATATTTTTGAAGGAGAGGAAAACCGAATCTATCTCAATGCTGAAACCGGCATTGTGGAGAGACCTTATATATCATTTCATTAAAGGAGGGCTGTACGATGAATTATTTTGTTATCGTCTTGGAACATCGAAACGGGTGCAGCCTATACGGGGTTTCTAACGGGAGTGAAAGTTACGGCAACTGGAGGAATAATCGAATTTGTTAAGGAAGAAACCGATTCTAGAGATAAATTAGAATAAGTGAGGTGTTGTTCATGACGATTAAAATAGCCTATGGCGAGCACCCGTCACAATTTGGTGTAATGCGCAGGCCTGAGGCGCCGGGGAGATGCCCTGTTGTGGTAAGTATTCATGGAGGTTTTTGGCAATCAAAATATGGTCTGGAAGAGAACGAACCACTAGCTGAAGATTTGGCGCAGCGTGGTTTTGCGACGTGGAATATTGAGTACCGTCGAATCGGTGAGGAAGGCGGGGCGTGGCCGGGCACTTTTCACGATGTGATTAGTGCAGTCAATCATTTGAACCAGCTTAAGGACACCTATCAGCTCGACCTCTCAAAAGTGGTGGTCATTGGACATTCAGCGGGCGGTCACTTGGCACTTTTACTGGGATCGCTTTTGAATCAAGCTGATAGCCCATTATTTATTCCAATAAAAGGAATCATAAGCCTGGCGGGGGTTACTGACCTCCACAAAATGCTGCAAATACATACGGAAAGAGGGATTGCTAGTCCGGTCACCATGTTCCTTGGTGACTCAATGGAAGAATTACCGATTGCGTCACCGATCGAATTGCTGCCCTTGAATGTGGAACAAGTTTTAATTCATGGTGAGTTAGACCGCCATGTTCCGGTTACTTTGAGTGTGGAATATCATCGGAGAGCAATGGAGATGGGGGATAGTGTCCTTTTGCTCACACTTCCAGAAGCTGAGCATTTTATGGTTGTCGACCCTTCGTCCTCGGCATGGAAAGCAGTAACAGAATCACTAGAGGGATTAATTTGAAACGATTAAAGAAAACCGAAAGGAGAGAACTCGTTGCAAAAAGAAGTGAAAAAAGCGATTGAATTAAGACAGGAAGGGAAAGTGGCGGAGTCAAACGAATTACTTTTAAAAGTAGCAGGGGAGTTTCCGATGGACCCTTATGTCAACTATCAATGTGCGTGGAGCTTTGATTTGTTAGGGAAAGAAACCGACGCGATTCCCTTTTATGAAAAAGCGATTGACCTAGGGCTGTCTGGAAATGATTTAGAGGGAGCCATACTTGGTTTAGGAAGTTCCTATCGTACCATAGGAGAATATGCGAAGTCGAAAAATGTTTTTCAAAAGGGGCTGGATTTATTTCCAAGCAACCGAGCATTAAAGGTATTCTATTCGATGACACTTTATAATTTGAAAGAGCATGACGCTGCCATGGAAATCCTGCTTACCAGCTTGATTGAAACCACATCGGATGAGGGTATCCTGCATTACAAAAGAGCGATACAATTCTATTCCGATAAATTGGATAGAACGTGGAAATAGAAGAGGGTGTGCCGGCACCCTCTTTTGTGCTTACTTCATGCATTTTTTCAGGTCAAGGATGGTCTGCAAATGCATCCCTTCGTGAAAAATGGTCCGAATAAGCACTTGTTCGATCGTGTGCATGCCCATTTCGGTTGGCGGAAACTCTTCTTCTAGTCGCTCACCATACTGTGCCTTAATTTGAGCAGGCTGCTCTTTTAGAAGATTCTTTAATTCTTCAATCGTAGGTGTCTCTGGAGTAAAGTTGGCGGGTGATGTTCCGTATCCAAACCAAGTCTGAAACGGTTCAGGAACTCCGGCCTTTTCTTTCGTCACAGCCTGTATCCATAGGTATTGGTCGAGATAAATATGCCCGAGGTTCCAGCGGATATTATTATTGAACCCCTTTGGAATCACTTCAGCCTCTTCTTCTGATACATTTTCTAGTACTCTTAAAATATAGCTTCGATAGCTTTCTAATTGAGTAAACAGTACCTCATGACGACGTTTCATATGTATACCTCCTTTTTTTCACTAGCATTTTATTCGATATTAAAGTGGAAAATCCTGCTATAATTTTACTGTCACATCCAGCCCTTAGGAGGTTCGGCACGCAAATGAGAAACCAGAAAAAAAGGCTGACTTAAAAAAGTCAGTCCATGTAACGCCAGGTGCTTCCTCGCGTCTTATATAGTATATTCAATGGGTTGGATAAGGGTGACACCCTTCTGCAAAAAAGGGAAAAGTAAATGAATATAGAATGAAAGAATACTAGAAAGGTGTGTGGCTGCTATTTTTCAAAATTTAATTTCGTACATAGAAGATATAAAGGAAAGGAATCATAGCAGCGGGGCAGCACTTGTAATGATGAAAGATAACAAGATCGTGCTGGAGCACTATAGCGGCTATCATTCCAACACAAAGAACTCCCGTCCGATTGATGAAACCTCGCAATTTAATGTGGCTTCTGCAAGAAAAAGTTATCTAGGTTTAGTGATCGCATATGCTTTGTATGAAGGTAAAATTAATAGCATCGATGACTTGGCTGTTCAATATTTTCAGAACATAGATAAGGAACTGCTAGGAAAAACGACGATTGGGCAGTTGGTTACCCATTCGCACGGCTTAAATCAAGAGGAGGATGAAACTATTTTTCGAGAGTTTGAGCCAGGTGAGAGTTGGGCGTATAGAGGGATTAATATCTTAATGATGACGGAACTGGTAAACAGGCTTTATGGTAAAAGTTTTCCCGAATTCCTCGAAGAACGCGTGTTCAAGGCATTAGGTTTTAAACAAACGGCATGGCAAACAGAGTCAAATGAAAAGTTGGTTCAGGTGGTTAATCATCCCGATGAGCCTTCCTCCTATAAATTAGGACAAACAAACAACGGGATGGATTCCAATCTCCATACCTCGGCTCGTGAGTTTGCACAATGGGGAAGTCTGCATTTGAACCATGGAATGGGGATCGTTCCAAGGGAAGTGATTCAACTGGCGACTCAAGTCCAAAGCCCTCCTTTTAAAAATAATGAATTGCCCCAAAACGGCCTGTTCTGGTTTGTACAAGGTACTCCGGCCAAACACAGCGAGTTGGGTGAACGAGTCCCTAAAGGGTCTTACCAAATACTAGGCGTCACCGGACCCACACTATTAGTGATTCCAGAATACAATGTCGTCGTCGCAAAAATGTTCAATAAGCGATATAACTACGGAGGCAGTAATTATCTTCATTATTTAAGGGAGTTTAGCAATTTAGTAGCGGATACGTTTTAAGGGGGAAACCTGGGTGAAACAGAGAAATAAGCTGGTCCGCATGTCAAAGGTGCTTTCATTGGCTTTCGGCGTTTTCCTGCAAATATACTGGTATAAGATTCGCAGGAAACCGAAAGAGGAGTGGGATAAACTTTGGGGACAAATAGGGGCACGGTATCGGAATACACTATTTGAATTAGAAGGCTTATTGATTAAAGTCGGACAGTTTTTGAGTACGCGTGGTGATTTGCTGCCGAAAGCGTTTATCAGTCAAATCGAAGACCTCACGGACAAAGTCCCTCCTTCTGACTGGAGCGAGATAGAGAAAATTCTCCAACATGAAAACTTCCTTTCCATCGAAAAAACAGCCATTGCATCCGCCTCCATTGGAGAAGTTTATAAAGGTGTGCTCAAGGACGGCACAGCGGTCGCGGTAAAAGTGAAGCGACCATACATCGATAGCATTATTCAAACCGATTTCAAGGTGCTATCCATAATCATTTGGTTTGCCGACAATTTTGTTCCGATTCCGAAAGGATTTATCAACTTTAAAGTCCTATTTCAGGAACTAAAACAAGTGATCGAACGAGAGCTTGATTATACAAAGGAACTCGAGACGATCTTGTTCTTTAGAGAGAGATTTAAGGATATGGATATTGTGAAAATTCCATTGGTATATCCGGAACTTAGTACACCGAATGTACTGGTGATGGAATGGGTAGAAGGAATCCGGTTTACGGATATCAAGGCATTGGAACAGGTTGCAGTGAGTCGTGAAGAGCTTGCACAAAGGCTGATGAAAGTTTTCCTTCCCCAATGGTTAGAGCCTGGAACGTTTCATGCTGATCCCCATCCAGGAAATGTCCTAGTTTCGAAGGACGGAAAAATCATCTTACTCGATTTTGGAATGATTGGTGAAATCAGCAAAAAGGATGCAGCTCATTTTCAAGGCTTGATTGAAAGCTTTCTTTCGAAAAATTATTCCAAAGCGGTAGATTGCTTAGCTCAATTAGGGTTTTTGCTCCCAGAAGCGGATTCGAGAACCATTGAAAAGCTGTTGGCGGAATTGGTTTCCTTCGAACCGGAACAATTAAAGCAAATGGATATCATGGCGTTTAAAAAGGAAATGAACGATATGATTCAAGCTCTGCCGATTCAGGTTCCGACTAGATTTGTTTTTTTAGGGCGCTCGTTCGTCACCATTGAAGGGATTATCCGCAATCTTGCTCCTGAGGCAGAGCTCCTCGTCCTAGGAAAACCGGTCTTTATGGAGTGGCTGAACAAACAGGGCAACAATAAATGGTCATTAATATGGAAGTGGATTCAATCACAGCCTGCATTTAAGCTGATTTATTCGGTTACGGAATTTTTAAACGCACCCCAAAGGCTCGAAGATTTAAAGGAACTCGAGCAACGAAGACAATTTCACTTTATGATTTTTGAAAATAATAAAAAGCATTTGTTTCAGTTAATAGTTCTTGGAATTATCGGAGTACTAGCGGGAATCTATACCTCTCACTCGCTCATTTTAAACATATCAGTTGGAGGAACTGCGATTGCCCTGGCAGGGTACTATTTTTACACCCTTAAACAGAAAAAGTGGATGAAGTATATGCATCAAAAACGAAAACAATAAGGAGGCTGCACGATGAGCAAGTTAGTATTTTATGGTGCCATCAGTTTGGATGGCTGCCTCGCACGTGAAAATCATTCGTTGGATTGGTTATTTGGGACGGAGGGGGAAGAGGAAACGGGCTATCAGGAATTTTACGATAGTGTGGATACGATTCTGATGGGAAGAAGTACGTACGATCAAATCGCGATTCTTTCACCTGAAAAATTTCCTTATGAGGGTAAGCTGTGTTATGTTTTTTCTCGTACACTGACCGGTTCGAATGAATATGTAACGTTTATTAATGAAGATATTGCAGGTTTTACCCAGTCCTTGAAGGAGCAGGAGGGCAAACGAATTTGGATTGTCGGCGGTGGAGAAGTGCTGCAGCACCTGCTAAAACTGGTGGATGAGTTCATTATTCAGATTGCGCCAACCATCATCGGAAGGGGAATTCCGTTGTTTGTGCCAGGGGACCAGGAAAACAAACTGATGCTGGTCGATGTTCGACGCTATAAACAGTTTGCAGAATTGCATTATGAAGCCAAAAGATAAACACTGTCATGGACCCCTGGCCGGCCGCCATTACCTAGCCGTTTCAGTATAAGTAACATTCACAACTTGTTCGGTTTCCTTGATAAATTCAATGTCTACATAGACACCGAATTCTTTTTGGTTTTCTTTTAACCATAATTTAAACTTCTCAGTTGATGTACGGTCTCCATTTTTTCGTCCAACATAAAGATAATCAACGACTTGCGCGTTCGGATACTTTTCCTTTGTCTTGTCCAATGCTACCTTACTCCACTTAGCATAGGGAGGAGTCGGTTTCTGCTGGGCATAGGCAGTATCGTCGAATTGAGGTAGATAGGCACTGTTAAAGCCAAAAAGGATCATTAAACAAACTAGAAGCTTTTTCATGTAAGCACCCCCTTTATGTGTGTTACTATGATGGCAGCCCATGTGAAAAATATGTACTTGGCTTTAAAATCGGTATATTAGACCCATTAAAAAAAGGAGGTACGAGAGCTTGAAGAAAAAAATTGCCTGTCTGCATGCACATTATTCGAATATTAATTATATAGAAATAGCACTTTCGGCTTATAACGTCGAGTTAAGTCATTTCGTTGATCCAGGATTGATGTATCGCGTGATGAACGACACGGATTTCACGGAGTCTGATGCTCAAAGGAAAGTGAAGGAACAAGTAGGATGGGTGGTGCAATCGGGTGTGGACGCTGTCCTAATCACCTGTACGAACTATATTGCCTTATTGGGAGAGCTTGCAGCCAACGTACCCATCATCAAAATGGATGAACCGTACTTTGAGGCAATTTGCGAGATTGACCAGCCTCAGACGATTGTTTTTACCAACCCTGATACGGTTTCCGGCACAATGGACAGGCTTCAGCAATTTGCAAAAACTCATCAGAAAAAGCTGGACATAGAGGTTAAGGTCATTGAGAATACCTTTGAACTAATCATGAGCGGAAAAAAGGATGAGTACCAAAGGGAAGTGTACAAGTTCTTAAAAAAATATCAGCAGAGGATTGTTTCTGTTGCGCAACTTTCGATGGTTGGGGCTGCACAGCAAGTGGAACGTGAGACATCCAGGACCATTATCAATCCTTTAAATGCGCTTGTCACATCTATAGTAAAACAGCTAAATCTACAGGCAAAGGAATAGTCTATATTCCTTTGCCGCCTCTAGGAACGAGCGTCGAAATTCTTTCCATACCAGCAAGGATTGGTTTCGCACGCTTGATTAATGTTTGTGTAGATTCCAGCGTTAATGATCCCTGATGGGCACCCTCACTGCTCCACACCTCATAGACATAAACAGCGTTTGGATCTTCAGGTGCAACACTCACTAGATATAATTCGCAATCATCCAAGTTTTGCAGCGACTCCGCAGCTTCTAATAGGATTGCTGCCAGCTGTTCGCGCTCGCCATCTTTGGCAATTAACTTCCCGTAAATCCCGAATTTCTCCACATTTCATTCCTCCTCTTGTATGTACCATTCTACTGTCATCGCCTTAATTCCTTTTCAATATACAAATTTAAAAAAATTTCGAGCAACCATTTTTTTACCAACACTTTGGGCAAATTAAGATGAAAAATACTCACAAGGCAGGGAATTTCATGAGTGATGCTCAAAAACAGGCTTTAAATAAATTAATAAAAGAACAACAAGAGGGAGCCGCCCAATGGCTAAAATATTGGCAAGAGTTTTCAGCCTTTGATACGTGGCAATTTTGGTTTCATGTAGTTATGTTTGTGTCCCCGCTAATCATTCTTTATTTTGCAATGGACTGGAAGAGAGCACTCCAGCTCGGCTTCTATGGATTCAACGTCCATGTTTGGTTTACCTATTTTGATGATTTTGGTACGACCCAAGGACTTTGGACGTATCCTTATAAGATGATACCCTTTATCGCACACAGTGTCGGATTGGACGCGTCGCTAGTCCCGGTATTGTTCATGTTGGTGTACCAGTGGACGATTAAAAATAATAAAAACTATTACCTATATACACTGCTATTAAGTCTGTTTCTTTCATTTATCCTAAAACCGATTTTTGTCATGCATAATTTGTTCAAGTTCAACGCATGGGTAAATTACTTTCATCTATTTCTATCCTATATCGTGATCATCGTCTTATCAAAAGTGATTACAGATATCTTTTTGCGATTTCAAAAAAATGCTGAGGAAAAGAGCACCAAAGTGGGGACTGGAACTAGAAAGAAAGGTCCAGTGTTAAAGTAAATTTGGTTACCTGCCCAAAGTACAGCTCTACCTGTATAAAAGGTTTGTTATCTGCCTAATTAACCATTCTACCTGCAAAAAAGAACTACTTCACCTGCCACCAATAAAACTGATAGAAAGGAGAGAACAAAGTTGGATGACAAATACCTGGAGGCACATCGGTTCAGCAGCCGACATCGGAAGGAACTTGAAAAGGATCCTATATGCGGTTGTTTTTATTGCACGAAAATCTTTGACCCTGACGAAATCACGGAGTGGATAGATAATAACGATACCGCGCTTTGTCCATATTGTGGGATGGACTCGGTGATAGGGGAGAGCTCCGGGTTTCCGATTACAGAACAGTTCCTCAAAGAAAATGCACCGGGAGTGGTTTTAGAAACCACACAAAAAGCCAGGCAATTGCCTGGCTTATTTCAAGTTGAAAGCTTAATAGAATCGTTTGAACCCATCAAAGTGAGCTGTGTAGTAAGGGTTAGATAGGTTTGAGATTGTGATGCCCTTTTTCGCATCGGCATGGATGAACTCGTTATTGCCAATATAGATACCTAGATGAGAGATTCCTTTTTTATATGTATTTTCAAAAAAGACTAAATCACCAGGTTGTGGCTGATCGACGTAGTAAGTACGGCTATAGTAGCCTTCTGCTGAATAGCGTCCAATTTTGTAGCCTGCTTTATTTGCTGCATAGTAGATGAAGCCGCTGCAATCAAAGCCATTTAACGTGGATCCACCCCAAGCATAAGGTACGCCCATTACGCTATGTGCGACCTCGATGAATGCATCTGCAAATTCTCCAACAGGTATTGTAGGTTCAGGCTTAGGTGTGGTGACTACTGTATTCTTGCCGGAAACCTTCAGTTTTTGGCCAACATAGATCATGTCCGATTTCAAACCGTTGAGCTCTTTTAATTTCTGCACTGTCATCTTATACTGCTGTGAAATTTTTCCTAATGTGTCACCGCTTTTTACGATGTAATCACTGGTTTGCACTGGAACAGCAGGAGGTGCTACAGGAGTGTGAGGTGCAGGTGTCGCCACAGGTGGTGTCACTGGTGCTTTCGCCGTTACACTTAATTTCTGCCCAACATAAATCATATCAGACTTCAAGTTGTTACGAGTCTTCAATTCTTGAACACTCATTTTAAACTGTAAACCGATTTTACTGAGAGTATCACCACTTACCACTGTATAAACAGATGTTGCAGAAGAATTAGCAGGTGGTGAGACTGGAGTCTTCACAGGGGGTGGAGGCGTTGTAACGGCCTTTCCAGCCACTTTCAGTTTTTGTCCCACATAAATCATGTCAGATTTCAAACCATTAAGTGACTTTAAATCTGTAACGGTAGTATTAAATTGCTTGGCAATTTTGCCTAGATAATCGCCGCTTTTGACAACGTAATTTTTAGTAGAAATAGGTGCGGATGCAGTGGCTTCCGTCTTGCTTGGTGCGTTATCAGCTGAAACCTTAATTTTTTGATTCACCTGAAGAAAATCAGATTTTAAGTTATTCAAGCTCTTTAATTCAGAAACAGTAGTTTCATATTTAGTTGCAATTTTCCATAGAGAATCTCCCTTTTCAACCGTATGCGTACTCGCATATGCCGAACCAGCATATACAGTCGAAAGAAAGGCAGCAGTCGAAACTGCTCGAACGATTGTTTTCTTCACCTGTAAATCACCTCTATTATTCTGGTATTTAAAACATATTCTACCATGAATTTCCTCTCTAACGGTATAGTAAGTTACAAATCAGTGCATAATTCATGCGAAAAAGGTAATATCATCCCAATTTAATAAGAAAAAGCTCATTTTTTGACTTACGAAAATAGAAGATTGCAGCACAAAAGGAGTTCTTTTTTCAAAGCTATACGCTATATAATAATTGTACTATTTTCATAGGAAGTTGGTCAGAGTTTAAGGCTCTTAATATTCCATACACAGATAAAGGGAAAGGTTTATTTGAGATTGAAGGTCGCAATGTGCAAGCCGTGTTAGTAAATGGAGACTGGTATATTCCATACAGTAAATTATCACTTGGAAAGAGTACTTACCAAAGAATAAGTGATGGATATAACTTTATTTACAAGCAATAGGTTTTGAAAAGGTGGAAACGGAGTAACGCTCCTTTCCACCTTTATTTATTATGTATATAAATTTGTCAGAGTTTTTTAGTTTCAAATAATAGAGACTCATCCCTTTGACCACAATTAGTAAAAGTGATAAACTTAGTAGAGTTTTGTCGATTAATGTACTAAAGGAATCGAAATGATTGTAGAATTATCAGGGGTGTATACTGTGAGGAAGGGGTCTACACCATGCTAATAATACTTAAATAAATATCTAATGAAAGGGTAAGTGTCAAAACCACTTAAGTTTCCATTAGATATTTATTTTTTTAATAAATTATTTTGTATATTGAAATAATTAAATGGTAGTATTAATGTTCTTAATTGAAACCAATCTTCTTGTTTAATTTATTTCTAGGCTGTAGTATGATTAAGGAAATTATTTTACATTAACTTACAAAATGCGACAAGGATAAAACAGATTTTGATATGTAAAAGGTGGTAACCCGTTAGTGAAACGAGTATTGATCATATCACAGCATTTTTACCCTGAAATAGGAAGTCATGCGAACCGCATTAAACACTTATATATGCAACTGGAAAAGCAAAATTATGATGTAAGAATTTTCACTTCGGAACCGTCTTATCCCAATAAGAAAATTTATGAGGATGAGAAATTTTGGGATGAGAAATCTTTGAATGGTGAAACAGATAACATTGTCAGAATTGGAATTACCAATCGCAAATATTCTAAGAGTATTCTTAACCGCTTATTTTACTATTTAGAGGTAGCTTTGAAATTTCTCTTTCTTATTTTAATAGATAAGCGACAGTATGATTATATCTTTGTTACGTCACCACCGATATTTACTGGTTTCGTCGGTTTATTTGCAAAATATAGATACAAATGTAATTTTATTTTAGATATTAGAGATTTATGGCCTGAATCGCTAAAGGGAGTAGGGGTATTTAACAATCCTTTTATCCTAAACTTTTTTGGTGCATTAGAAAAAATACTCTATAAAAAGTCTGACAAGATAGTCATTAACAGCTTAGGCTTTCAGGAATACATCCAAAATAAGGCGAATATTCCAAGGTCGAAAATATTGTTTATTCCAAATGGTGCGGTAAAGGAAGAAATTGCTTCTATAAGGAAGGTAGAAAACGATACTCATAAAATTATTTACGCAGGCAACCTTGGACTTGCTCAAAACACTGATTTGATCAATAAATTGGTCCCTCTGTTAGAGGAACAGGGAATAAATTTAACGATTATAGGCTACGGAGTAAATAAAAATGAGCTGTTTAACTCCATTAAACAGTATAAGAATGTAACCATCATCAAGCCACTGACAAGAAAAGCATGCTTTAAGATTATTTCGGAGCATGATTTAAGCTTGGTGACGTTGAAGGATGAAGAAGTTTTCAAAACTGTGTTGCCGGGGAAAATTATTGACTATATGACCTGCGGGGTTCCAATTGTTGGTGTCATTGACGGGTACGCGAAGGAAGTAGTTGAGAAAGAGCAAGTGGGAATTGCCAGCAATACCGATGACCCAAAGCAAATTTTGTCACATATACAAACTTTGTTGGCTGATAAGAAGCTGCGAAAAGAAATGTCCCAAAGAGAGCGACAGGTAATTCTTAAGGATTTTAACTGGGAAACCAACATTAAGAAATTGGTTGATTACATGAATTAGACCCAATGAAGAAAGGGGGAGCACGATGTCTAAAAGAGTGGGGATGTTTGTTTGGAATCATTTCACCAATGATGCCAGAGTTTTAAGAGAGTGTACAGCTTTGTCAGAGGCAGGTTATGAGGTAGATTTGATTTGTATTCATGACCCAAAAGATCCAAATCTGCCAATGTTTGAACAAAGAAATGAAAGGTTTAAAGTCTATCGACTAAGAAGGTATCCAGTTTTACTTGAACTAATGCAAAAATCTTACCGTTTCTCCATTCAGAATAAATTGTATGGAGTATTTGGCTTGGTCATTTGGGCATTGCTAGCTTATATGGCTCCACTCCTAATGATTCCATTGACTTTATTGGCATTCATTCTAGTGAAAACAAAACTAAATGTGATATGGGTTAGAGGCAGTTTAATCTTCCGAATGATCCTAAAGGGATTTTCAGGAAATTATGATATTTATCATTCTAATGATTTAAATACACTTCCACAAGGTTATATCAGCGCAAAGTGGAGATTGAAACCGAGAAAACTAATTTATGACTCCCATGAAGTTCAAACAAGTCGAACAGGATATAATAGTCCAATCCATGGGAAGCTGGAAGCATTTTTGATAAAGAAAATCGACGAGATGATTGTTGAAAATAACACAAGAGCGAAATACAACGAGGACTTATATGGATTTTATCCGCATGTGGTTCATAACTATCCATTTAAACAACAAAAAACGAATAATCAAGAAAAAGTGGATTTACATGAAATATTAAACATTCCTAGAAATGAAAAAATCCTTTTATATCAAGGTGGAATTCAAACCGGTCGCGGTTTAGATAAATTAATAAAGGCTGTCCCTTATTTTAAAGAGGGAGTATTGGTCCTGATTGGCGAAGGGAAAATAAAAAAAGAATTACAAGCCATGGTTAAGGAGATGGGGCTAGAGGATAAAGTGAAATTCCATCCGAAAGTACCTGTAGGTGATCTCCCTAAATACACGAGAAATGGTTATATAGGATTCCAAGTGCTAAATAATGTCTGTTTCAATCATTACTCCGCTTCCTCAAACAAACTGTTTGAATACATGATGGCAGGTGTACCTGTTGTAGCCTGTAGCTTTCCTGAAATTCAAAGAGTGGTGGAGGGCGATAAAACAGGAGTAAGTGTTGATTCACATGATCCTATTTCAATTGCCGATGGGGTCAATTGGTTATTAGAACATCATGAAGAGTATGAAGAGATGAAAATAAAATCGATTAAAGCCAGTCAAAAGTACAACTGGGACAATGAAAAAAATATATTCTTAAATATTTATTACAATAGTGCACCACTATTATAAGATTTTAACAATTTGGAGGTTTCTATGAGTAACCAATTAAAGGTAATGACGGTATTTGGAACACGACCAGAAGCGATAAAAATGGCTCCACTTGTAAAGGAGTTAGAAAAGAACAGTGAACACATTCAATCAATTGTTACAGTTACGGCACAACATCGACAAATGCTGGATCAGGTATTAAATATCTTTGAAATCACACCAGATTATGATTTAAACATCATGAAAGACAGACAGACCCTGATAGATGTTACCACAAGGAGCCTAGAAGGGTTGAATCAAGTTTTACAAGAAGTGAAACCTGATATTGTATTGGTCCACGGGGATACAACAACAACATTTGTGGCAAGCCTAGCAGCTCTATATAACCAAATTCCAATTGGACATGTAGAGGCGGGTCTTAGAACAGGAAATAAATACTCACCATATCCAGAGGAAATGAATCGCCAGCTTACGGGAGTGCTAGCAGACCTTCACTTCTCTCCTACTAGTCAATCAAAACAAAACCTTTTAGTAGAGAACAAAAAGGAAAAGGATATATTTGTTACAGGGAATACTGCAATCGATGCCTTAAAAACGACTGTGAAAAATAACTATGATCACCCTATTTTCGAAAAAGTAGGAAATGACAGATTAGTACTGATGACAGCGCATCGTCGTGAAAATACAGGTAAACCAATGGAAAATATGTTCCGTGCAATCAGCAGACTAGTGGAGAAACATGATGATATCCAAGTGGTCTATCCTGTTCATATGAATCCTGTGGTTCGTGAAATTGCCAATAGAATTCTTGGTGATAACAACCGCATCCATCTTATCGAACCATTAGATGTGATTGATTTTCATAATTTCGCTTCTAGAGCGCATTTAATCTTAACGGATTCAGGCGGTGTTCAAGAGGAGGCACCATCTTTAGGAGTTCCTGTTTTAGTCTTAAGGGATACTACCGAACGTCCAGAAGGAGTTAATGCTGGGACATTAAAGTTAGCCGGCACGGATGAGGAGGTCATCTATAGTCTTGCCGATGAATTATTATCGGATAAAGCTGCGCATGACGCAATGGCAAAAGCTTCAAACCCATATGGTGACGGACAGGCTTCAAGAAGAATTGTCGAAGCAATTCTCTATCACTTTGGGAAAATAAGCGAAAAGCCTGCTGATTTCAACGATTAGTAGGAATTTTTAATAAAAAGCAAACCCAGTGGGCAAAATCAAGTGGAGAGATTTGGTTGCCATAACAAACTACCCTTATTTGCCCGATGGAACTGGGGTAAGGTAGTAATTTTGGTAAAAGGGCGGGGTATTTATGAGTGTAAGAGAGGGTTTAAATCAAGAGCATCAATCTGCAGAAATCCAGATGAAAATGCTTCAAAAGGAAGTAGAGCTATTAAAAAAAGAACTTAAATTACAATTAGATATGCGTGAAACAGAATTAAACGATTACCTAAAGCTTGAAAAGAAATATGGTGAATTAGAAAAAAGATATAACTCTATAAGAAATTCGGTCCTTGGAAAAGTAACAGTAAAATACTGGGGCCTTAGAAAAAAGAAAAAGAAATAACCGTAATGTAAAAAGGAGTTTATCAAATATGAGTAATGGAATATCAAATAAACTAGAACAAATAAATAGAACTAGAAAGTGGTTGAATCAGGGCTATATTCCACAGTTTGAAAGGAAATCTGTTGAAGAATTAGGAAACTCAGGTTGGTATAAACAGATAAATGCTCCTGTTACATTCGACCATTTAACCAGTGCGTTTTATTCCGAACTAGAAAGCAGCCAACATGCCTACTTTTCTTTTAGAGAGCA
The DNA here is from genome assembly GCF_044754045.1 of Neobacillus sp. NPDC093182. NCBI lineage: Bacteria > Bacillati > Bacillota > Bacilli > Caryophanales > Bacillaceae > Neobacillus > Neobacillus sp. NPDC093182. Next base: position 42,209 of record NZ_JBIVOI010000004.1, on the reverse strand, counting down.
AAATACAAAGTTCTCTTTATCACCATCAGAAAAGCCCCTAAATTTACAATCCAACCAAGAGTATAAGGTTACGTTTAAAGGATCAAAAGATGAAAGTTTAGCTATCTCTATGATAGTTATCTTTTACAAAGATGGAAACAGGATTGAAGACCAGAATATTCCTTTCAATAAGGAGACTTCTATTTCCGTTTCAAAAGACTTTGATAACATCAGGCTCGCTATAAGGGTCGTGGGGAATGGGGAATTTAAGATTGATTCCATTCGAATAGAAGACATTTCCGTGTGGGAAACGACTAAGCAAGACGACAGCAAGTTCCTGCCGTTAAGTGGTTCTAATTGGTACGTACCAAATTCTAAAGAGATTACGTTTGAAAGTGAACACTCGTCCTTCTATATTAATTTAGAAAAAGGAAGTCATTTATATCTCCCATATCGAGAAGCAAACATAAATTTTGGTAATGCTCCGCAAAACCCAATTGAAGTTAAGGAAGGCGAGCGACTTTCGATTCTTTTCGAAGGGGAAAAAGACCTGCTGCTTGACGTGAAACTTTTCCTTATCTTCTATAACAAAGACAATGAAAAAATAGATATTCAGCAAATTGATCTCAATAGTAAAAAGTTAGTATTACCAAATATTGAAGCAGTAAATATGAGGATTGCCCTAAGGGTACAAGGAACTGGAAACTTCCAGCTTAATACTGTAGGGATTTCGGGAGTAGGTTATTGGCTTCCAACTAGAATTACTAGTACTGAAACCAGTTATCCAAAATACGATTATGTTTTTAATGTAAATAGAGAAAACTTATTTGGCCTATACAAGGATAATAAAATATTGGTTCACAATGAATTTCATTGCTTTGAATCCTTACTAAGAGCAAAACAGTATCGCTATTTACCTTGTATCGATAATGTTGAAATTAATGATTCTCCAACGAAATCTATATTTACGCCAAAAGCTAAGCATTATTATGAGATCTTTCCCACTGCCAATTTAATTGAAAATGTTAAATTAGAGCTATTTATATTATGCTACAAAAATGGCAGAAGAATTGATATTAAACAAGTTCCATTTAATCAGCAATCCATAATCAGTTTTAGTGAGGATACCACCGACATTAAGGCAATGATTAGAATTAATGGATCAGGTCTATTCCAAAATATTCGCATCAATATTGATGAAAAGGAAATTGAGACCACAAATGAATTAACAATTGATTTGAACAAGGAGAGCTGGTTCCCTTCTAACAAATTAATTACTCTTAAAAACGATCATACAGGTTTAATGGTGGAATCAATTGCAACTGGAGATAAGAGGGCCTATGCAGCTTATAAGGAGAAAAATAATAGCTACGCTACTCCACCGGTCTCTCACCTGTTACCGATAAACAAGGACGCAGTATACGAATTTAACCTCCGTGCTCTTGTACCTGAAGGAGTTCAATTTATTCCAATGGTGGTTGAGTATGCGGGAGAAAAGAAATTAGAGGTATATCAGCTCAGGTTAAACACGGAAAATAGGTTAAGATTTCATCCAGATACGACAGATATCCGTATTGCCTTTAGAATTGGCGGCGCAGGAACCGTTACAATCGAGCAATTTAATCTGAAAGAAATGCTCGTCTATCCAGACACAGACCGGACGGATTTTATAGATAATCGTGAGCCATATGAACTTAAACTAGTTAAACCAAAGCCATTAAAGAAACTAAAAATGGCAGTGATTTTTGATGAATTCACTACAGCTTCATACGCGGAAGAGTGTGAATTAATTACCTTTACACCAGATAACTGGTTAGAAACTTTAACCGGCAATAAACCAGACTTATTAATGGTTGAGTCTGCTTGGGTAGGGAACAACGGCAGCTGGAACAAACTCGTTGGCTATTATGGTGAAGATAATATGAAGCCATTGTTTAGCTTGATAAAATGGTGTAACGAGAATAACATTCCAACGGTATTTTGGAATAAAGAAGATCCTGTTCACTTTAACCGTTTTATCAAGACAGCGGTAAAATTTGATTACATTTTTACAACAGACGAACGAATGGTCCCAAGCTACAAAGAGCAAGCCGGCCATGAAGAAGTTTATGCACTACCATTTGCTGCACAGCCCGCGATTCATAATCCGATCAAAATTGTTGAGGAACGGGAAAACAAAGCTTGTTTTGCCGGCTCTTACTATCGACATCATGAAGAGCGTGCGCTGGATATGGACAGGGTGTTAGACTATGCAGCTAAATACGGATTAGACATATACGATCGTAACTATGAAAAGAACTTAAAAGGTTTAATGCCTAATCATCGATTCCCAGAAAGACTTGAGGAGAATATCAAGGGAAGTCTCAAGTATTATGAGATTGATAAAGCCTATAAGGGCTACAAAGTTATGATCAATGTGAATACAGTTAAAGATTCTCCAACGATGTTCTCACGCAGGGTATTTGAAGGATTAGCTTCTGGTACACCAGTCGTAAGCACCTATGCAAAAGGTATCGAAGTTATGTTTGGAGATTTAGTATACATTTCTGAAAATGAACAAGAAATTGATAAGGCCTTTAAAGAGCTGTTAACTGATGATGAGGTTTATAGACAAAAGTCAATGCTTGGAATTCGGGATGTATTAAGTAAACACACATATACAGAAAGATTAAAATATATTTGCGGAATTGCTGGAATTCCTGTCTATTATCAACTGCCAAAGGTTACGGTATTAGCACTTATTCACTCGAAGGATGAGTTTTTTAGGGTGCTTCGTCATTTCGAAAACCAGAAGTATGAAAATAAGGAACTTTATCTTTTAGTGGATACGTTTGATGGATATCTTGAACTTTTCCAAAAGTATAATACGAAATCTGTTAAAACCTTTATAAGAAGCTATATGCATAAGTATCAAAATATCCTGGAGTGGATTGATAGTCCATACGTAACGTACTTTGATAAAAATGATTATTATGGAAGCAATTATTTACTGGATTTAATGTTATCTACAACCTTTACGGATAGTGATTTCATTGGAAAAAGTGCACATTATAAATATGAGAACAAGTCAGTTAAAGAACAGAATGCCAATGCTGAATATGAATTTGTCACATCTTTACATCCTTCGTCTACAGTCGTAAAAACAGAAGTTTTCTCAAAGGAATCGCTGCTAGATGTTCTTAGTAAATTAGAAAATGGTTCAGAGTATACTTCTTATTTAAAATTTGGAAAACAATTGTATAGTAATGACAAATTTAACTATGTGGCTAATGCATACGACGGTAACCAAGGCGAGCAGTTGGATAATAAAATCTTAAAACAAATAGAAATATGAGGCTTGATATAAATGAGTAAAGTGAAGATGGTTATTGCCGGACATGATTTGAAATTTGTGAAATTGATTATTGATTTTCTAGAGAGAACCAATAAGTTTGAAATTCGCTTAGATAACTGGACAGGTCATAACGTTCATGATGAGAAGTATAGTAAAGAATGCCTTGAATGGGCTGATTTAATTGTATGTGAGTGGGGCTTAGGGAATGCCGTGTGGTATTCCTCCCACAAACGCCCTCATCAAAAATTAATTGTCCGTATGCACAGACAGGAATTGGATACTGCATACCCTAGTCAATTTACGATTGAAAATATTGACGCAATCATTGCGATATCTCCATATGTGTATGAAGAATTTTATCGTGTTTTCAAATTGCCGCGTGAAAAGACAAGAATGATTTACAATGTGTTGGACGCTAAGAAGTTGGACAAGCCAAAAACAGATGCAGATTATCATCTAGGAATCATTGGAATCGCTCCAAAAATGAAACGACTTGATTTAGCCTTAGATGTATTAGAAAAGCTATGGTCTACAGATAAACGTTACAAATTGTTTATTAAAGGAAAATTACCACAGGAGTATCCATGGTTGTGGAACAAGGAAGAGCAAAGAGAATATTACGAGGCTCAGTACAAGAGAATCGAAGAAGCTCCGTGGAAAGATGCTGTTAGTTTTGATGGATTTGGCGACGTGGATGAATGGCTCCAGAAAATTGGATTTGTTCTATCGACGAGTGATTTTGAAAGCTTCCACTTAGCACCAAGTGAAGGAATGGCATCCGGTTCAATTCCATTAATCCTTAAATGGGATGGAAGTGAGACGATTTATAATCAGGAATACCTGTATAACGATATAAATGGCTTTGTTGAACGAATCCAAGAGATAAACAAGATGGGATCAACGGAGAAACTTCGTCAGGACGCAAAAAATTATGTTAAACGATTTGATATCGAATCTGTCGGAAAACAATGGGTTGCACTACTCGAGGAAGTAATAACTAAATAACTGGAAATCATTTTACATTTAAAAATAAATTTATCGTAGTAAAATGAGAAGAGTCGAAAGGGGGAAAACAAATATGATATTTAATCCTTCTAATTTAAGTGCGGATAGGCTAGACGCTATTCTGGGAGCTTTACCAAAAAGTAGGAACAAGGATTATCTACTAGCTGCGAATAATATAGTAGAAAAAAATTCTTATACTTTGCCTCCATTTGGAGTTGTAAAGTTCTCTAAATTGATAGACTGGAATGATAATCGGTCAAGAAGTTTCGAAAGGTTGATTCATGGATTTACCTTTTTAGGCTGTTTAACGGACGCTTATCAAGAAACTCAAGACATAAAATATCTAAACAAAGGTATGGAGTTAATCAATGATTGGCTTGGAAAACATTCATACCAAATGAATAAAGGCACGATGGCCTATCATGACGAAACAACGGCACTTCGTTTACAATACTTATTAAAGTTTTATATATATGCGCGGAACGTAATAACGGACAGTGACAGAGAAAAGATTGAAACTAGAATGTGGGAAACAGCAGGATTGCTGAGTGAGGAGCAATTTCATGCTACTAATACCAACCACGGGATGTTTCAAGATATTTCTCTTTTACTATTTGGGTTTTACTTCGATAATGGGAAAAATCCTCTTAGCAAAAGGTATATTAATCTAGCCGTAAGCAGATTAAAAGAATACTTTCTTGGTGTTTTTACAACAGATGGTGTTCATAAAGAACAATCGCCGAATTACCATATGATGGTTGCTTTAAATATAAAGAAATTAGTTTCTTGGATGGAAGAAATCGATTCAAGAATCAGCGAAGATTTTGTTAGGTTATTTGATAAATCTGAGGAATATTCGACATATATTATTCGTCCGGACGGAAAATTTCCTCCGATGTGTGATACCGAGTCAACACCTGTTAACGCTAGCAGTTACGGTTCGTTATATACAAGTGAAACATATAAATTTGCTGTCTCTTCCGGTAAAGCAGGTAAGGCGCCGATTGAGAATGTGAAGGTATTCCCAGAAGCAGGATATGCGATTTTCCGTGATGATTGGATGAAAAAGGAAAAAGCGACATATGTGCTGTTTTCTGCTGCTTATAATGCCAACTACCATAAACATAGTGATGATTTAAACCTAACGATTTATTCCGGCGGTGAAATCATTACTGAGGCAGGACCGAATGGTTATAACTATCAAGATCCGTTCACTAAATATGCCTACTCTTCTTTTGCCCACAATACTTTGATTGTAGATGGCAAAGGACTGCCTCGCACGGACGGTAAATTCGAAAGTGTTTATTTCTCTGATTATAAGATTTCAGAAGATATTAGTGAAGTAACGGGAGTCAATAAGCGTTTTGAGAATGTTGAACATCAACGTAATGTAAAATATCAACGTAGTAATAATTCCATTTATGTTAATGATGAAATAACATCAGATAAGAAACATGAATATAAACTGCTATGGCATGTTGCACCAGATGTACAGGTACATCTTCGTGATCGAATGATAGAACTTTTCCGAAACGATGAAAAGGTAATGGAAATAGAAATAACAGCAAATGTACCATATACCATTCAGACCGTCAAAGGTCAAACAGTACCAACCGTATTGGGATGGAAGTTCCCGAAGATGGAAGCGAAAGAAATGCTTACGACTATTGAACTAACATTGAGTGGAAACGATGTTAGCTGTACAACAGAATTTAGATTATCAGATTTTAAAATTCCAAAGCGTGATAAAGCACCTTTTGAATTAGAAAAGGAATTTAATTCTTTCAGAAGTGTTCGATACCATTTTGAACCAGCTGCTACGGAGAAATACAAGGACCAGTTATTGGTGGTGTTTTCAGCACTTGGAACAAGATATAGTTATTTATATAACTATATGAGCACATTAAAAGACATTCCTGCGAATAAGTTATTTATCTTGGATGACTTTGGTGATCAAGGTTCCTATTATATAGGTAAAGATAGAGACTTTAGTATAGAAACTTCTGTTGTATCGTTAATCAACTATATAATGAGACAAAATAAAATAAATGCTGAAAATGTAACCACAATGGGTTCATCTAAAGGCGGTTATACGGCACTTTATTACGGTATTAAATACTATTTTGGTAATGTTATAGCGGGTGCACCTCAGAGCAAGATGGGATCTTTCTTACTAAAAGAGGCAAAACATCCAAATATTGCGAATTACATTGCAGGCGGTACGGAAGAAGCAGATTGCTTGTATTTAGATGACCTTCTCTTTAAGGTTGTTAATCAGCCATCGGATGTTTCTTCAAACCTCCATATTTTTGTGGGTAAAAATGATCATCACTATCAAAATCATGTGATGCCATTATATAATGTTTTGAAAAATAGAGGATATAAAGTAGATTTAAAGGTTTCAGAAGGTGTTAACCACGAAGAGTTAAAAGTCTACTTCCCTTATTATTTATTAGGAAAGACGAAAGAAATTCTTGGTGTTGAATTTGATGGAAAAACAGATGTTCTGCCACAACAAAGTGTCTTAAAAGTTATTAAACTACCTATTTCGGTAGAAGATAGGAAAATAAAGGTAGAATCTGTAGTCAGTGGCTCCGGACTTAAGTATGCTTTTTATATCTATAAAGATAATGAAGTGTTGAAAAAGTACTCTTATACAAATGAGTCAACATTAGAACACGAAGTTGATTCAAGTGGTGTCTACTTTGCAAGGGTTTATGTAAGAGATCAGTTTGGTGCACAAACGGCTATGAATACAACAAAGGTTACAATAAAATAATAAAACAAAAGGATGGTATTAATATGAAACTAGTAACGATTGGCTTAGGATATATAGGACTTCCAACATCAATTATGTTCGCAAAGCACGGTGTAGATGTTATCGGTGTAGATGTAAAACCATCAGTAATCGATTCTTTAAATAGTGGTAAAATTCATATCGAAGAGCCTGGTTTACAAGAAGCACTTACGGAAGTATTAGAAGCAGGAAAATTTAAAGCGGCACTTACTCCTGAAGCTGCTGACGCATTCATTATCGCAGTTCCTACTCCAAATAATGACGATTTATACAAATCTTGTGACTTAACGTATGTATTAAGTGGTGTGAAAGCGGCACTTCCATATGTTAAGAAGGGTAATGTGTTAATCGTAGAATCAACAATTGGACCTAGAAGTATGGATGACCATGTTAAGCCACTAGTAGAAGAAGCTGGATTTGTAGTGGGGAAAGATATTTTCTTAGTTCACTGTCCTGAGAGAGTACTTCCAGGTCAAATTCTACACGAATTAATTTATAATAACCGTATTGTGGGTGGAATTACACCTGAGTGTACCGAAGCGGGTGCAATGGTATATAGCACGTTTGTTAAAGGTGAAATCATTAAAACAAATGCGAAAACAGCGGAAATGTCTAAGTTAATGGAAAATACATTCCGTGATGTAAACATTGCTTTAGCGAATGAGCTTACAAAAGTATGTAACGAATTAGAAATCAATGCTCTTGATGTTATTGAGATGGCTAACAAGCACCCACGTGTAAATCTCCACACACCGGGTCCAGGTGTTGGCGGTCACTGTTTAGCGGTTGACCCATATTTCATTGTGGCAAAAGCACCTGAACAAGCACAATTAATTAATCTAGCAAGAACGATTAATACTTCTATGCCTGAATTTGTAGTAGAAAATATTGATAGATTAATGGAATCAGTAGATGGAAAAAATGTAACAGTATTTGGCCTAACATATAAGGGTAACGTGGATGACATTCGTGAAAGTCCAGCAATGGAAATCTACCACATGTTACAATCACAAGGTAAATATAACGTTCGTGCATATGATCCACACGTTTCAGAAGACTTTGTCATTGATAGTATGGAAGATGCAGTAGCTGGTTCTGATTTAATCGTTGTTCTTACAGATCATAATGAGTTTAAAGAAATCAAACCAGAAGAACTTAAAGGTATGGCTCATAAGAGAATCCTTGATACTAAAAATGTTGTTGGCATGATTCCTACAGAAGTAGAATACTACAACTTTGGAAACCTATATAAAGCGACTAAAAAGGAAGCTATTACTATATGAGATTTGTTTTACAAGTCCTAAATGAACAATTGAAAAATGTTCACCTTATTTTCCGATTAGCTATTTATGATATAAAAGGAAAATATCAATTGCACTACTTAGGATGGTTATGGCAATTTTTAAATCCTGCTATTCAAGTGGCGTTATATTGGTTTGTGTTTGGTTTTGGAATCAGAAAGGGGTCTCCAGTGGGAGACACTCCTTTTCTGATTTGGCTTTTAGTAGGATTAATCCCATGGTTTTTTATAGGTCCTTCCATGATGCAAGGATCCAATAGTATATACTCAAGAATCAGCCTAGTCTCAAAGATGAAATTCCCAGTAAGTATATTGCCTTCCGTTACTTTGGTTACCAATGGCTTTAATTTTCTAGTTATGATGATAGTATTAATCATATTACTGTTTATTAATAATATAAATTCTGGAATTTACTTGCTGCAGCTTCCTTATTATTTATTGTGTTTATTTACTTTTTTATTTGCAACATCCCTTTTATTTTCAACGATTTCTATTATTATTAGAGACTTTCAAATGATTATTCAGTCGGCAATGAGAATGATGTTCTATCTGTTACCGATTGTATGGAAAATGGATAACCTGCCAACGATCTATATAAACATATTGAAATTAAATCCTGTTTTCTATTTAATACAAGGATTTAGAAATACGTTTCTTGGTGAAGGTTGGTTTTTTATAGATATTAAGTATACTTCTTATTTCTGGAGTCTTACATTACTATTGCTCTTTTTGGGTTCATATATGCACATTAAATTTCGAAATAAATTTGTAGACTACATTTAATCGGAGGCTTATATTATGAAGCCAAAAGTGAAATTTGAAAATGTTTCAAAAAGCTATACTCTTTATGAGGGTAAATTTGATAAGTTGTTGGATATATTTAAAACAACAAAAAGAAAGAATAAAACCTTCTATGCTCTTAAAAATGTATCATTTGAAGTATATGAAGGTGAGACAATTGGAATCATCGGTGTAAATGGGTCTGGTAAGTCAACACTGTCCAATTTATTAGCCCAGGTTTTACCGCCTACATCTGGGAAAATCACCATTAATGGTGAAACATCTCTTATTGCTATTTCGGCAGGATTAAATAATAATTTAACCGGCATGGAAAATATAGAAATAAAATGTTTAATGCATGGGTTAAAAAAAGAAGAAATCAAAGAAATAACGCCTAAAATTATTGAATTTGCTGATATAGGAGATTTTATAAATCAACCAGTAAAAAACTATTCAAGTGGAATGCGTTCGCGCTTAGGGTTTGCTATTTCAGTTCATACAGATCCGGATGTCCTGATCATAGACGAAGCACTATCTGTTGGAGATGAAACATTTTATGAAAAATGTTTAGCGAAAATGGAAGAGTTTAAACAACAGGGAAAAACTATTTTCTTTATTAGCCATTCCATTTCGCAAGTCCGTTCATTTTGCGATAAGGTGATCTGGCTGCATCACGGGAAAGTGCAAGACTTCGGAAGAATCGGCAAGGTGATTAAAGATTATAAAGATTACATTGCCTGGCATAAAGGTCTTAGTGCTAAAGAACAGAGAAGATACAAAAATGAAATGATGGCTAAGCAATTAATGAACGAGGAAAATGATGATTCTCCAGTAAGCAATAAAGAACTTTCAAGGAGTCGGTCATTACGTAAGGTAAAGGTGTCTGAAGTAAAGGAAAAGAAAAACCTTCTTCTCGGAGCTTTATTTATCTTCTTTATTATCAATGCATTTTTGTTAATTAATAATGGAGTTAGTAGTAGCGAAAAAACCGCTGACGCTGTCGGAAGTAAGGGGAAGGTAACTGCTACAGAACAAAGTTCTTCTCGTAATTCATCTAACCAAAATACAACAACCATAAACAGTGAAGGCTTTGTTCTAAACGATGGCTCAGAGGTTTATGAAAAGGTTGAAAAAAAAAGTCTAATTAATAACTTGGATTTTTCTGAAAAGGTATATGTCCTAGAACACAGCAATGATTTATATAAAGTTCAATTGGAGGATGGAGTAATAGGATACACTCATGAGGGTAATATAAAATTAGTGGACTCTAATGTTAGTAATAACGATATTACCATGAATGATTTGTTATTTATTGCTCCAAATTCTTTTAAAAGTGCTTATCAGTTTTATCTTTCCTATTTACACTCAAAAGAAGAAGTAATAAAAAACAATCTAAATGGGTTAAGTAATGTAGTTGAAGCAGACCCAAATCTTACTTTGCTCGAGTATAGTGGTGGAGAGATTCAATATCATATTGAAAATGGTATTGCCACCGCTATGGTTATTAAGAATATTGATACTGAATCACCCGAATTTTCCACGCTAGCCCAGAATGCTTCTTTAATGGATAAAGAGGAAAATTATTTTCTTTTAAATATAGATAACAATAAAATAATTGTAAATAAAAGTGAAAAGTCATTTACGATAGAAGAAAGATAAAATTCCCACCTTATATAGGTGGATATTTTGTGTATTGCCACACTGTAGACAAATGAACGTAAGAGGTGTTACGAGATGTCAATAAAGGTAGAAAACTTTCTTATTGATTTAGTAAACTTTTTTCAATTAAAAGTAGAATGTAAGGCAAATGGTGAGCAATTAAAGTATGCATTCTACCTATACAAGGACCAAGAAATAATTGAAAAGGTCGCTTATTCAGATAATCCAGGAATCTCATTTAATCTTCAGGATAAAGGGATATACTCTGTGCGAGTTTTTATTAAAGATAAACGAAATAATAAAATTGCCAACACAAGTGAAAAAATCACATTTAATGGATTTAAGGATAAATCCTCTCCAATCGATAAACCTGAAGTTGCAATTTACGGGGTTTCGAGATTAGGAGCAGCGGTTAAGGCAATCTTAGAGACAAAATATAAGGTTTCCTTTTTTATTGATGATGACAAGGAAAAATGGGGACAAACATTTTTCAATGTAAAAATAATAGAACCTACATATGCCGAAAAGATAGATCAATTAAAGATTGTTTGTATGGACCCTAAAAACAAAATAGTAAATGATCAATCCGAAGTCTTTACCTCAATCTTTGTACCAGATAATTTAGTGACTAAAACAATGTTTGAATTAAGCTTGTTGGAACTTTACGAAGTTGCGAAATATTGTTACTTAAATGGTCTGTTATCCGGGGCTAAGTTAATTAAGCGCTTTATCCATTTCCGTTTTAGTTCGGTTGTTCCTTATACAGCTGAGTTAGGAGAAGGGACTAGATTTGGATACGGAGGAATTGGGGTTGTCATACATACCAAAGCAAGAATAGGAAAAAATTGTGTAATCGGACAAAATGTTACCATTGGTTCACGCGGGGAAACACCAATCATTGGAGATAATGTTTTTATTTCACCTGGGGCTAAGTGTATTGGCGGAAGAATTGGTAATAACGTAATCATTGGCGCAAATGCTGTTGTCACAAAAGATGTTCCGGACAATTGCGTTGTTGCTGGTGTACCAGCAAAAGTTATTAGTACAGATATAGAGAAATATAAGGGCTATTTCAAATAAAAATAGTAGATACGAACGGACAATTTGTTAACAGGCAAAATATTTAATTAAAAGAGAAAACAAAGGGTGGGTCAATTTGTCTTCAATTTCGGAAATGATTAAAGAGAATGAAAAGGTGTTTAATGGTGCGATACCCATTAAATATTATTTATCTCTTTCAACAGAAGAATGTAATCACTTAATTATTGGATTTTCGGGTTTCAATGGGAAAGAATCTACAGGTGAGCCAGCTAGATATAACTATGTGAAACAGTTGAAAAACTTTAATTGCCACCAACTTTATATCTTAGATAGCTACGAGGATCATCCATGCTATTATCTCGGTAAAAATAAATCTCTAGATTATGAAGTAACTGTTATGGCTTTAATTAATTATATAGCAAATCGAATTCATATCCCTATGTCCAATGTTATAACAATTGGCTCCAGCAAAGGGGGCACTGCTGCATTGTATTTTGGAATGAAATACAGTTTAGGTCATGTAATTGCTGGAGGAATGCAAACAAAAGTGGGCGACTACCTATGGCTAAATAATTACACGCGTGATACCTTATTAAAACTAATTACGGGTGGAAATGAAGAAAATGATAGACGTTTCTTAAACCGGTTTTATGACAAAATCTTTTTTAATCCCAGAAAAAACACAGAATATAATATCCATGGCGGCTCAGGTGATCATCACTTCATAAATTACGGAAAACCGTTTATTGAGAACCTAAAAAAGTGTAGAATTCCTTATAATTTAGATATACAGGAATACTCAGACCATGGATTAATTGGCACATACTATACACCATTTTTATTGAACCAATTATCTAGAATTACGGGGAAGATTGCTGTTTCACAAGCTACTTTAGAACAAGTAGGAAACGAGTTAAAAGTTACATGTAGGATATCAGACTCATTAAAAAATGATCCATCGGTCAGATATGCTTACTATTTCTTTAAAGGGAATGAAAAAGATCCCTTTGAAAAAGTACATTATAGTAGAGCAAACTCCTGTAAGATAAAAATTAGAGAAGCAGGAAGTTACAGGGTAAGGATTTACGTACGAAATGAAAAGGGAATAGTAAAAATTGGTGCAAATCCAATTATTGTATAAGAGGTAGGTCCCAGTGGATAAAAAGTGCTCTCCATTCATCATCCACTAACAAAAGGAGGGGAGAGATTCTATGAAGATAAAGAGTATCGCAATAATAGTAATCTTGCTTTTTATTGTGACCATTGTCTCTTATTTTACAGCAGAAGAGAAAAATCCCACATTACAGTATGAGGATGACCCGGTTGAGAGTAAAGATATCACAGATACTGAAATAAATGAATTATCTACAAATCGACCAGAGGATTTTGGTGCTAACGGTTTTGATAACGACCCAGATACAAACTCTCTTCAAAAAGCTATTGACCATAGCGATACGCTTCTACTAAAAGGCGGAGCAAAATATATTATAGATGCACCTTTGGAAAGCAGCCATACCATCACCATTAAAAGTGAAGATAGTCGGCCAGCTATGATTATACAGAGAAGTAGTGAGAGTGCTCTTCTAATAAATAATGTAGAAAAGGCATCTACCTTTGTTTCAAAAAAGATAGCCTATAACCAACCTTACGTTGAGTTAAATGATACTAAGGGAATAGAACCAGGGGACTTGATTCATTTAGTCTCTTCTAAACTTTGGTTTTGGGATAATAGAGGTTATCTAAAAAAGGGAGAAATGCACAGAGTAACAAAAGTTGAAGGGAAAAAAGTCTATTTAGATACTAATACCAATGGGAAATACAATGTAGGTAAGGACGAGAGTGTCACGGCTAAAGTGTATCCGCAAATTTCTCTAGAATTAAGCAATGTATCGTTCACACATCCTACTCCGTTAAAAACGGTGATGGTAAGAGTAAGTTATACCATTGATGCAAATATCAATAATGTATCCGTAACGAATTCAAAGCTCCTAGGGATACAACTCAAAAACACCTACAACTCTATAGTAAATAATGTAAAAATTAACCTAGGTACAACAAAAGATATTACTTCCGGATATGGTATACAGGATTGGGGCGGAAGAGGAACATTGATCACTAACAGTACATTTGCAAGAGTACGGCGTGGTGTAGACTTTTCTGGTGATACACCTTCACGATTTGGCACAGTAACACATTCAAAAGCCTATGGGTATAAAGATGGTGTCCTTGCTAGTGGAAATAGTGGTTTTGGAACACATTCAACTGCCGATAACATAACATTCAAGAACAATTATGTGAAAAATTTTAGCTATGGATTCTTATCTAGGGGAACAAATATTACTGTTGAGAATAATGTACACGAAGGCGCTAGCAGAAGTTTCATTGCCGTTTCACTAGGGAATCATGTAAATATTTTAAATAACTCCTATAAAAGCATTAATAATAGTTCCTTAGAAGGCTTTATTATGTTGCTAGATTCATATAAAGGCACAATTAAAGCATCTGGTAATAAGATTGACGGTTTAAATGGTCCTTTTATTAAAGGGAAAACTGAAAATTTGCAAGATTTGACAGTTAAAGATAATAGAGTTACTACCCGACAAGAGTAAGAGAATTGAAGAAAATTGTCTAAATTTGGTTGATTGTTCTCTTGCTTTTATATAATATTATTATAGATTTATGATAAGAAGGGAGGAGAAAAATGAGAAATAAGTCCTATATGATAGTAACAACAATTTGTGTTTCCTTATTTTTTCTATTACTATTTCCAAGGACTTCTGATGCTTATATAGATTTATCTACTTATAAGCTCCATACAGGGAAATTTACTGGAGAAATAGAAGCAAAAGCTGCACTCAATAAGCTTCATAGTGAAACAGATTGGACAGGAAAATATCAACCAACAGGAGTATACGAAGAGTTCTATCAAATTCAGTCTGGAGAAATTTCAGATCAAGGTCATGCAAGGAATGTCCTTAATCAATTCACAACTAGTACTGGAATCCCTGCGTATTATGTTGGTATTGGTAATAAACTAAACTATTATCAGATTATTAGTGGCGGTTTTAATGGTGAGGACACTGCTAAAAATGTACTAACACAATTCAAAAACACCACTGGTATTAATGCTAGTTATGTTGGATTGGGAGATAAGTTAAGTTACTATCAAATAATCAGTGGTGGATTTTCAGGACAAGCTAAGACGATTGAGATAATGGAGCAGTTTGAAAAGGAAACCGGGATTAATGCCTTTTATATAGGCCTAGGAACACCTCAGAATTATTATCAAATAATTAGCGGTGGTTTCTCTGGTGAGGCTGCTACACAACAAATATTACAGCAGTTTGAGAAAGCTACAGGTATTAAGGGGAGTTATATTTATATAGGTAATAATAGATATCAAATCGTTTCTGAACCTATATTAGGATTAAGTAAAGTAAACATCGGCAGAGAGTTTTTTAGAAGTAATAATTGGTCTGTTACATATAAGGATACAGGACGAGTAGGGTATGACAGATATCAGATTAAATCTATCCCCATATTAGGTTTGGAACAAGTTAATAAGGGTAGGAACTTCTTCAAAAATAACAACTGGTCCGTAACATATCGAGCAACTGGCCAGACTGGATATGAAAGATATCAAATCATTTCAGATCCAGTTTTAGGATTAGACTTGGTGAATAAAGGAAGAAATTTCTTCAAAACCAACAACTGGTCTGTAACCTATAAGCCTACAGGACTTATTGGATATGAAGGTTATAAAGTCATATCAAAGCCTGTACTGGGAATGACATTAGTAAAAAAAGGACAGGAATTCTTTAAGAATAGTAACCTGTCAGCAACTTATCAAGCTACAGGTGATAGACTAGAACAATATCAAATTGTAATTGAAGATATTATTGGTTATGAAAATGTTAGGGCTGCTAATTTGAAGCTTAATCAAATGTTTGGCTGGATAGGTACGGCAATAAAAACCAAAGTTGGACCTAAACTAATGTACACGGATTATGGTATGTCTCTAAATAGTATGCTAGACATACAAATGAGTAGAAACCCTCAAACGGATATGTACCGAAATGAGCCAAGATATGTATCAGCTGAATTTGTTGACATGACCAAACAGGTAATAACAGGGAATGATGTCAATTTAAGAACAGCACCTTCAATGGATAGTGAGATTGTTCAAAAATTAAATATTGGCGATAGTGTACTAGTGATTGGAAAAACAGGTGATTGGGTAGAGGTGAGAGTGACTTGGCAGAATGCGAAAGCAAATGATGTCAAATCCTATTTAGATCCAAACAATTTTTCACTTGATATTACCAAAGATTATTTCCAGTTTCTCAAGCTTTCACAACCAGCAAACTTAAATGCAGCGGAAGTGAATGAAAAGATTCTAAATGGTAAAGGAATTCTGGCTGGGAAAGGTCAAGCATTCATTGACGCCGCTAAAAAATATACCATAAATGATGTTTACTTAATAGCGCATGCACTCTTAGAAACCGGTAATGGTACATCTAAGCTAGCTAATGGAGTCGAGGTTAACGGAAAAACAGTATACAATATGTACGGTTACGGTGCGATAGATTCTTGCCCGTTAACATGTGGTGCACAAACCGCATATGACAACGGATGGTTTACTCCAGAGGCTGCAATTATTGGTGGTGCAAAATTCATAAGCCAAGATTATATCTATAACACTACCTTTCAACAGGATACTCTTTACAAAATGAGATGGAATCCAAAAGCTCCATGGCATCAATATGCGACAGATATTAGCTGGGCATATAAGCAAGTAAGCAGTATCTATAATGTATACCAGCTGCTGGATAACTATACGCTTTATTACGATGTTCCAAAATACCATTAAACAGATTGAAAAACCGGCTAGGTTAACTTAGCCGGTTTTATACTATTAAAGAGTTGTTGTTTGAACTTGATTCTCTAAATAAATTTTGTTCAATTGGTGTCTTGCCTCGAGATAGTAGTCATCAACAAAATGCATAGGACTTAAACCCCATTGGTGATTGAGATCCCCAACACTATTTTCTTTCGAAATATTAATGAAGTTGATACCAGGATATTTTCCTTTAAAATAAGAATAATACATTCTTAACATAGCATTTGTTTCTCGAATACCTTCCGTTTGCTTTTCATCAAAGTTCTTTATCTCAGATTGATCAAGATAATGTTCGGTTAAATATACCTCATTTAAAATGATTTGATGTGGTTTAAAATTCTTTTGAAGACAATCAATGAATTGATCACATGCATTAAACCATTCATGAAGAAGAACCATATCATCCGCTTTACGGTTAATTACTTTACCAAGTCGATATTTTTTATTATTCAATATTCCCGAATTGCTTAATTCTTTAGATCGGGTAATATATTTTTTACCAGTAGATAATAAACTAATTCTTTCAACTAAAAAGTCAATAATAAAGAAATCCACATCCAAAGCATCTAAATCCTTTTTTAGAGACTTATTAAAATCAGCAGCGACAATTCTTTTTTGGAAAGCGGATGAAAGGTTTATATCATTTAAATCTACCTTAGTAGGCTCAGAGAACTGGCTAATTAAGGATGTTCTTGCAGAATAATGCAAAACATGATCTCTCTCTGGAAATAATCTAAAGATGTCCCTGGAAACACAGCCACCAAATATTCCAATATTCATAATGCAAACCCCTTTTCTAATAAAAATTATTTAAAGGTATATTTGAGATTAAATGATAAGTATCTTTTTTCACAACTAGAATATTATAACATATAAATACACAATATATATGTGCGTACAAACGGTAATATAGGAAAAAATATGGGAATTTATCTTTAGTGAAGATTAATCCTCTATAAGTGCGTGTTTTTTTTAATCATTTAAAAAGACAAAATCTGAGCTAGATCCCAAAATTATTCGACAATAATATTGAAGGCAATATCCATATTCCAACAGATTATTTAATATGGGTATGAAATAATAAAGGTATTAAAAGAAAAGGGGTTGTTATGAATGCTTTTTATAAAGGATCCTTTATGTTTTAAAGCTGCGATTTCTGTTTCTTTAGAGGTGCTCTCTCATTATGATAAAGGTCTTCTAAGAGAGTTTGTTGAGTCAATTCCTAGTAGTGTGGGAAGAGTAAGGTTGGAGACTTTACCAGAAGTAGAGGAAAGTCTAAAAAGCTGTTTGAATGAATTCAAAAAGACAAAAACCTATTATTGGCTGAGAGAAGATTTTAAAAACGCTCTATACGACATTGAAATTCAACTGAATAAAAAGATGGTATCATAACAAAAAAACTGATTGGGAGAGTCCCCAATCAGTTTTGTACTGTTGCCTGATCCAGTTCTAACTGCGCCTTCAATTCAGTTTGAACGCGCAACTTTTCCTCTTCTGGTATTTGCAGATAATAAATGCCATCAATCTGGGTGCCTTGACCGGTAATCTTCATCTGTTCGATGTTGTTTCCGGCAGTTTTATAGTTCTTTTGGATATCAACCATTTGATCAAAGGTTAGATTTGTTTTAATGTTGGTTCCGATCGCGCTAAAGATTTCTGGGAAGTTAGTTAAGCTTGAAAGGCTAGCCCCTTCTTTGATAACGGCTTGAATAACTTGGCGTTGTCTTGTGTTACGTCCAAAGTCTCCTTGAGGATCTTCTTTACGCATTCTTACGAATGGTAATGCTTCCTCGCCGTTTAACGTAATTTCACCGACTGGAAAGTGAACGCCCTGGTAAGAGAAATCCAGTGTATTGTTAACCGTTACTCCTCCAACTGCATCGACAATGTCCTTAAACCCTTCCATATTTACCTTCATATAATAATCAATCGGGATATCAAGGAAGTTTTCTACGGTATCCATGGCCATTTCAACGCCGCCGAATGCGTGGGCATGATTGATTTTGTCCTGAAATCCTTTACCAATGATTTCCGTGCGAGTATCACGCGGGATGCTAAGCAATTTTGCAGAATTTGTATTCGGATTGACGGTTAGTACCATAATTGTATCTGTACGCCCTTTATCACTCTTTGAATCAACGCCAAGTAATAACACAGAGAATGGGTCTTTTTCTACCAATTCTACAGGTTCAGTACGCTTTTCTGACTGCTTGCGTTCGATGGGTTCGTGCATCGTGTCAACAGCACTTTTAAGTGAATTATATACAGTAAAACCATAAGCTCCTGCACCAATAATGAGAATAAGAAGTATGATACTAGTGATTTTTAGCCATTTTTTATTCTTTTTATCTTTTGATCTCATAGTTTTCCTCCGAAAAATTTACAATTTTTGACCACAACAGATAGAATACCAAAAAAACAGGAAAATAGATAGATGAAAGTTGTGGATAAAATATGGAATAATGATACTTTAACAAGGCGCTTTTCTACATTATTCTGTAAATTACACTCTTTTTCCACAAATTTGGAATGGAAATGTATTTACATTTGACTAGTAATTTATTAAAATACCTTAATAGAATAAAAATAAAGGGGGAAATAGTAAATAAATGTCTACGGCAAAGGGCAATAGCTCTAAACAAGTCGATTTCTCTATGATTGTGAAGAAGGCTTATGAAAGAGGTCGAACTGAAAACGAAATGACCCTTGAAAAAATAATCGCGGAACTTAAAAGTGATCTAAAAAGTATTATTAGTTAATATATAGAAGAAGGAGACTAGCACTTTCGCTAGTCTTCTTTATTTTTGGCTATTTTTGCAAAGTTTGTTGTTTTTTAATCAATATTTTAAAATACAGACATAATTATAAAGATGTTAATGAACATTAGACATAAAATCTGACGTATTTATGTTTATCTTCGGTACACTTCATCTGTTAAAAAAAATAAAATAGAGCTGATAACAATAGAGAAAAAGAAATCGCCACTATAATTAAAGGATAGAAGACCAAAACCAATATGAATTAATCCTGATATCACCATTCGAAAAGATTTAAGTTTTGAAGTAACCCATTCAGCAACTAAAGAGACAGGAAGCCCATAAATATAATTTCCTATCAAACTATAATTGAATATAAACAGAAATTGAAGTATTAATTCTTCATTTAAGGATAAATCCTTGAGAATGGAGGGAAGAGCAATTAAAAAGGTTACAAACGTGACAAGAATTGAAGTAAGAAATGCTACTTTGATTTTCCTTATTATCATTTTTTTCCCTACTTTTTTCTCAAAGTATACAGGAAAAACACACATAAACGGATACAAAAATTTTTAAATTTCGTAAATCCTATGGTTGCATTTTGTTATATAAGCCCCGATGTTAAAAATTAACGTTGGTACGGAATTCGATGAAAGTATGTAGTAAAATTATTATATACCTGAATTTAATTCAGGTCTTTTTTTATGATACCAAAGCAACAATCAATACGAAAACAGCCTTATTTTTTTACAAAATAATCAATAAGGAATTGGCTCCATGCTTGGTAACCTTGTTCATTTGGACCACTTTGTTCTTCATTTAAATAATTATTTATTTCTGGATTATCGGTTGCTGGCCAAGCTGTCCAGTGGTCGAGATAGGTTATGTTGTTTGCCGTTGCATATTCCTTTAATGCTTCCACTTGTGTTGAATAATATTTAGGAAGATAAATTGGATACGATGGCTGCAGAATGAAGGTCGTGTCTGGGTTTTCAGCCTTTATGTCATCAATTATTTTCGTTACGTTTGCTAATGTGACGTCAATTTTCAATTTACCATTGTCGTTAAATAGAAATGGCTCCATGACAACGAGATGTGCTTGTTCAGCAGCTAGAGCTAACTGCTGATTTTCGGCCACGATATCCACTGTTGTTAGATCATATGTATGTTGTGCGGTAATAATCCTTTCACTGCCAAAGCTTTCCGTGAGACTTTGGGTAACACTTTTTTCCCATTCCATTGCGTTAGAGCCTATAAAGAGAATTTTAAAGGGCTTCTCTTCCTCTAATGCTGTCTTGAATTGCTCTTTTGCTACTTCAGGCCAATTAGCTGCCAGCTCCAAATATTTAGAATTATCGGGCTCACTTGATTCTTGAGTAAGCACAGGTTCAATCGCTTTTACAGCAGTTTGTTGATTCCAATGAAAGTGACCATACGCAAGTACTCCGATACATACAATGCCCCATATCACTGTGAAAAAATACTTCATCCTTTGTACCCCCAAATACATTTCTTCTATTATTATAGCAAAACTTTACAAGAAATTTATTCCATTTACAAATAATCTACATTATTTTACAAAAAGCATGTTATGATTGTTTAGGTAATGAACAAATTTCTACTAACTTTTTGGCATTAATGTAGTCAAAACGATTTAACGAAAATCACTTTAAGGAACAAAATACCTATGAATTGAATGATTTATCATGGTAAAATGGACTTTGTGAGTCCAAATCATTAATCGACAAATTAAAAAAGACATCATTTAAAATAAATATTCATCAATCGTCATAATGTGACAAAAATCGACATTCAATCATGTTATAATACTCTTATTTTGAATAAGTATATACAGGAGGATACTATGGAAGAAACTATTAGTCTAAAAGAATTACTAGCGACGTTAAAAAAACGGCTAGTTATGATCATACTCATTACGATGACAGCTGGATTAGCTAGCGGCGTCATTAGTTACTTTTTTATAACCCCAATCTATCAAGCTACGTCACAAATTCTCGTCAACCAAGCAAAGAATGAACAAGGACTATACAACTACAATGAAGTTCAAACCAACCTGCAGTTAATTAACACCTATAATGTCATCATAAAAGGTGCTCCAATCCTTGATAAGGTAATTGCACAACTTGATCTTGATATGACGGCAGAACAACTTAAAGGAAATATTACGGTTAGCAGTGAAACGGACTCACAGGTAGTCAATGTGTCAGTACAAAATCCGGATCCAAATATCGCTGCGGATATTGCGAATAAAACAGTAGAAGTGTTCCAAAAGGAAATTGTCAATCTCATGAGTGTTGATAATGTTAAGATTTTTGCCCCAGCAACAGTTGCCGAAAACCAAGCTCCGATTAAACCACAGCCGGTAATGAATGTGGCAATTGCTATAGTTGTCGGCTTGATGGCAGCTGTAGGGCTTGCGTTCTTACTAGAGTACTTTGATAACACGATTAAAAACGAACAAGATATTGAAAAAATACTAGAACTTCCGATTTTAGGTGTCATTGCCCAAATTGATGATCAAAAGATGGAAGAGTTGATAAAGCGTAAAGCAGGAACGAGATCAGTAGGAAGAGGTGAGACTCATGGTGTTTAAGAGAAAAAAGAAGTTTACAACAACCGATCCAAGCAGAAAGCTAATTGCCAATCTAGACTCTAAGTCACCGATTTCTGAGCAATACAGAACGATTCGGACGAATATTCAATACTCCTCAGTAGATAAAGAAATTAAAACACTAATGGTTACATCCTCTGGTCCAGCGGAGGGGAAATCTACAACAGTTGCAAACTTAGCAGTAGTATTTGCGCAACTTGGGAAAAAAGTATTATTAGTCGATGCCGACTTACGTAAGCCAACTGTTCATCGAACGTTCGGCGTTAATAATCTATTTGGTTTTACTACTGTTCTAACGAAACAGGCAACACTGGGAAGTGCGGTTCTTGAGACAGAAGAAAAGGATTTATATATCCTAACCAGCGGACCTGTTCCTCCAAACCCAGCGGAGCTATTAAGTTCGAAATCTATGGAACAATTCATGGAAGAAGCAAAAGAACAATTTGATTATGTACTATTCGATACGCCGCCATTATTAGCGGTGGCAGATCCGCAAATTTTAGCCAATAAGGTCGATGGGTCGATCTATGTTGTTTACAGCGGCAAAACTGAAATCGACCAAGCGAAAAAGGCAAAGGAATTGCTTGAAAATGCACAAAGCAAATTGGTTGGTGTTGTTTTAAACCATAAAGAATTAAAGAACAATGAGTATTACTATTATTATGGTACAAAATAACTAACTTTCGACAAAATCCACCCCTTTACCTAAGCTTTCGACGGTGTTACGATGAATATTGTCGTAGAAAAATAACAATTAGTTGGAAAGAGGGTGTGACTCATGATCGATATACATTGTCATATATTGCCTGGTGTAGATGATGGCGCGCAGTCTCTTTCTGAGAGCATTGAAATGGCGAAGAAAGCTGTGGAACAGGGGATTCATAAGATTGTAGCAACACCGCATCATTTGACTAGCTCTTATGAAAATCCAAAGGAATCTATTATTAATAGAGTAAACCAATTAAACGTGGCGCTACGTAAAGAAAAGATAGAGTTGGATATATTACCAGGACAGGAAGTCCGAATCCACGGTGAAATGGTAGAGGGATGCGTGGCAGGAGACATCCTTCCGGTTAATCATACTCCATATATACTAGTGGAATTTCCATCGAACCATGTCCCAAGGTATACGGAAAAGCTATTTTATGATCTTCAAGTGAATGGGCTCATCCCCGTGATTGTCCATCCAGAACGAAATCAGGAAATCATTGAACATCCGGAACTACTATATCAGTTAGTCAAAAAAGGTGCATTGACACAAATCACAGCTGCGAGTGTTTGCGGAGACTTTGGAAAAAAGATTAAGAACTTTTCCCTACAATTAGTTGAGGCCAACTTGACTCACTTCATGGCATCTGACGCTCACAATATCACAAATCGTACGTTTAAAATGAGTGAAGCATTTGGCACCATCGAAAAAAAGTACGGAAATGAGTTAGTGTACTATTTTGAAGAAAATGCTGCTCTCCTAATTGAGGGACACAGTGTTTACAAAGAAGATCCAGAACGAATTAAAAAGAAAAAAATATTCAACTTATTTTAAGCTGATGAGAGTTTGCAGGACATCTATACATCTAATCAGGCTTAAAACCCTGAACGGCGAGGTTCCCTGTCCGTTATCCATGGGGGCACTCGGTCATGCTGTGGGAGGGAAGGACATCTTCCAATCCTTAGACGCATGTCGTCAAAAGCATGATGTGAGGACGGGTTAGATGCCCGATTTAAAAAAATAAACCAATAGATACTTAATGAAAGGATAAGCTCCGTAAACGCTTGCATTTCCATTAGGTATTTATTTTTTTGACAAAATTCTTTAGATAAACGAAGGAAATAGATAGAGGGGGAAATGGAAAATGAAAAGGGTTAGAAAGGCGATTATCCCGGCTGCAGGTTTAGGGACAAGATTTTTACCAGCGACAAAAGCAATGCCGAAGGAAATATTACCGATTGTAGATAAGCCTACTATTCAGTACATAGTGGAGGAAGCCGTTGCCTCGGGTATTGAGGACATCATTATTGTTACAGGTAAAGGGAAAAGAGCAATTGAAGACCATTTTGACAATGCTATGGAGCTTGAACAGAATCTAATCGAGAAAGAGAAGTTTGATTTATTAGACAAAGTAAAATATGCTACCAATCTAGCAGATATCCATTACATTCGCCAAAAAGAGCCAAAAGGTCTTGGACATGCTGTATGGTGCGCACGTAACTTTATCGGGAATGAACCTTTTGCTGTTTTATTAGGTGATGATATCGTTCAAAGTGACACACCCTGCCTAAAACAGTTAATCAATCAATATGAAGATACTTACTCTTCTGTTATCGGTGTTCAAACCGTTTCTGATTCAGATACACATCGATACGGAATTATCGATCCATCTTCACAAGAAGGACGTCGTTACCAGGTTAGTAACTTTGTAGAAAAACCAAAACCAGGCACTGCTCCTTCTAATCTAGCCATTATGGGTAGATATATCTTAACTCCTGAAATTTTTATGTTCCTTGACCGTCAAGAAAAAGGAGCCGGCGGAGAAGTTCAATTAACAGACGCCATTCAAAAGTTAAATGAAATTCAAAGGGTGTTTGCCTATGATTTTGAAGGAACACGTTATGACGTAGGTGAAAAGTTTGGATTTGTTAAGACAACGATTGAATTTGCATTGCAGCACGAAGACCTCCATGATGACATGATCGATTATTTAAAAAATCTAGTTTCTTCATTAGATAAAGAAAAAGTATTAGTATAGGAGAAGGAAGGGGTTAAGTTGTCCAATCTAGCAAATCAGGATGTTGTCTTTTTAGAAAAGACAACCGTTAATGTGAATGATGGAAGAGTTTATCTTTTAACAAAAAGAACCATAGATATAGTAGGTTCTTTATGCGGAATTATTTTTTTAAGTTTTCTTTTTATCATTATTGCCATTCTCATTAAAGTGGAGGATCCAAAAGGAACCATCTTCTTCTCGCAAAAACGTGTTGGCTTAAATGGAAAGGAATTTAAAATGTATAAGTTTCGTTCCATGGTATGGAATGCAGAAGAAAGGCTTGCTGAACTCTTAAAGTTTAATGAGGTAAGCGGTGCGATGTTTAAAATGAAGGACGATCCACGGATTACAAAGGTAGGGAAGTTCATCCGAAAAACAAGTATCGATGAATTGCCCCAGTTGTTTAATGTATTACTAGGGGAAATGAGTCTAGTAGGACCACGTCCCCCGCTTCCAAGAGAAGTTGCGGAATACACTTCCTATGACAAGCAACGTCTCCTGGTCTCTCCCGGCTGCACTGGACTTTGGCAAGTGAGTGGCAGAAATAGCGTTGGTTTTAACGAAATGGTAGAATTAGACCTTCAATATATACATAAAAGATCATTCTTTTATGACATAAAAATTATCTTAAAAACGGTGTTAGTACTATTTGGCTCAAAAGATGCATTTTAGAAAAGAGGTATGTTAGTCATGTTGAAATCAGACTCAAAAATATATGTAGCAGGGCATCGAGGATTAGTTGGTTCTGCGATTGTCAGAATGCTAAGTAAAAAAGGATATACGAATATCGTTTATCGTACAAGTAAAGAACTAGATTTAAGAGATAAATTTGCAGTAGATCAATTTTTTGCAGAAGAAAAGCCAGTGTTTGTTTTCCTTGCAGCAGCGAAAGTTGGCGGAATTGTAGCAAACAATGAATATCCAGCTGATTTTATTCGTGACAACCTATTAATTCAAACAAATATCATTGACGCAGCCTATCATAACAATGTTGAAAAACTCTTATTCCTTGGTAGTACATGTATCTATCCAAAAATGGCACCACAGCCATTAAAAGAAGAGTACTTATTAACCGGTTTGCTTGAGCCTACAAATGAACCATACGCGATTGCAAAAATTGCAGGAATTAAGATGTGTGAATCATATAATCGTCAATACGGTACACAATATATCTCAGTAATGCCAACAAATTTATATGGCGAAAATGACAACTTTGACTTGCATACTTCACATGTGTTACCTGCTTTAATTCGCAAATTCCATGAGGCGAAGGAAAATAATGCTGCTTTTGTTGAAGTGTGGGGAACAGGTACACCTATGCGTGAATTCTTATATGCAGATGATCTTGCAGATGCATGTATCTACTTAATGAACAATTATACAGGGAATGAAATTGTTAATATCGGAGTCGGAGAGGATATTGCAATTAAAGAACTAGCAGAAACAATTAAAGAAGTGGTTGGGTTCACTGGAGAAATTAAGTTTGATACTACTAAGCCAGATGGAACACCAAGAAAACTAGTTGATGTCACAAAGCTAAACTCCTTAGGTTGGAAAGCATCTATGTCATTAGATGAAGGTCTGAAAAAGGCATACCAGTGGTTTTTAGAAAACGAACTTACAAAAGTAAATTAACATATATCGGAGGTCAAAATGAAAAAGGCACTAATTACAGGTGTTACAGGACAAGATGGTTCCTATTTAGCAGAGTTTTTATTAGAAAAAGGTTATGAAGTACACGGATTAATCCGTCGTAGTTCTTCCTATAATCAAGAGCGCTTAGAAGATCTTCTTACAGAAGAGGAAGCAAATGTGTTATTAAATAACTCAAATTTTCATCTTCATTATGGTGATGTTACGGATTCATTAAATGTTACTCGCGTTATAGGTGAGATTAAACCGGATGAAATCTATAATCTTGCAGCACAATCTCATGTTCGTGTTTCTTTTGATATGCCTGGTTATACATTAGATGTAGATGCAAAAGGTACTTTAAATATATTAGAAGCAGTACGAATTTTAGGATTAACAGAAAAAACACGTGTTTATCAAGCTTCTACTTCAGAATTATTTGGTAAAGTTCAAGAGGTTCCACAAAAGGAAACTACTCCTTTCTATCCACGATCTCCATACGGAGTAGCAAAAATTTACGGTTTCTGGATTACTAAGAACTATAGGGAATCTTATAACATGTTTGCTGTTAACGGTATTCTTTTTAACCATGAGTCAGAGCGTCGTGGTGAAACATTCGTAACACGTAAAATTACATTAGCTGCAGCACGTATTGCACAGGGAAAACAAAAGAAACTAATGCTAGGAAACTTAGAATCTTTACGTGATTGGGGCTATGCAAAGGATTATGTCGAATGTATGTGGTTAATACTGCAACATGAAAAACCAGAGGACTTCGTAATTGCTACTGGCGAAATGCATACTGTCCGTGAATTTGTAGAGTTATCCTTCAAACACGTTGGAATTGAAATCGAATGGACTGGACAAGGTGTTGAAGAAAAAGGGATAAACAAAACAACAGGTGAAGTCATTGTGGAGGTTGATCCTAAATTCTTCAGACCAGCGGAAGTAGAACAATTACTCGGTGACCCAACAAAATCAAAGACTTTATTGGGATGGAATCCTACTAAAACTTCATTTGAAGAATTAGTGAAAATAATGGTAACTCACGACTTAGAAAAGGTTTCAAAAGAAAATCGTATTAAGAAAATGTTTGATTAGTAAAAATGAAAGAAAGGAAATAGAATTAATATTTCCTTTCTTTTATTTTTATGTATCAGGTTGTAGTAGAACATATTTTGATTGATGTTATAATTGCACGATAGAGAATTTAGGTAAATATATATATTATTACAATAGCTTGTTAGTAAGCGAATGTAAGGGGGTAAAGTAAATGAAAAACGAGCCAATTAGAGTGCTCCGGGTCATGGGACCGGTAATTTCGGGTGGTGTAGATATAATCACAATGAATTATTACCGAGCTGTAGATAAGGAAAAAGTACAACTAGATTTTATTTTTGATGGTTATCACGATACGCCTATTGATAAAGAAATAGAGGCAATGGGTGGTAAAATCTTTAAAGTGGAGCCATATACAACAAGCATGTGGAAAAGCATGAAGCAAGTGTATCGGATAATTAAAGAAAATAATTATCAAATAGTTCACTCACATATGAACGCATTAAGTGTCTTTCCGTTGTGTGCGGCAAAGTTAGCTGGAGCAAAGGTTAGAATAGCTAGTAATCATAGTACTGCGACAAAGGGTGAGGCGAAAAAATCTATGTTAAAGTACTTGTTGCGTCCATTAGCAAAGGTATTTCCTACTCATTATGCAGCTTGCTCTAAGCACGCAGGACAATGGTTATTCGGAAGAAGAACCTGTGAATTAGGAAAAGTAACTTTTATTAAAAATGCTATTGATTTAAATAAATACCGTTTCAGAGAAGAAATAAGAAATGCTGTTAGAACTGAGTTAGATATTACAAATGAATTTGTGATTGGACATGCGGGTAGATTTGCTTATCAAAAAAATCATAGTTTTCTTGTTGAGATTTTTGAAGAGGTTGTTAAGGAATATCCAAATTCAGTTTTGTTACTTGCTGGTGATGGTCCATTGAAGCCTGAAATTGAAAATATGATAAAAGAAAAAGGGTTAAGTGAAAAGGTAAGATTTTTAGGGATCAGACGAGACATTGATAAATTAATGCAAGCTATGGATGTATTTTTGTTCCCATCATTTTATGAAGGTTTAGGAAACGTAATTACAGAAACACAGGCTGTATCAACACTTTCTATTGTTTCTGAAGGAGTACCAGAGGAAGTACGATATACAGAATATGTGGTTGGTATGAATTTATCTCAACCAGCAATAGAATGGGCTACGGAAGTTCTTAAGTATAAAGACGGTTATAAGAGAAGAGACACTAAGCTGGATATGCAAAAAAATGGCTACGATATAGAGAAAGCAGCTGCTAGTTTAGTTGATTATTATACTAGACTTAGTAAGAATGTGTGAAAGATTGAACTTGGTAAAGGTGATGAGTGATGAAAATATTAGTAGTAACACATGATTCGAATTTTTCTGGTGGAGCTAATCGATCTTTATATACGGTTATAACTAAGTTAAAGGCTGATTATGGTGTAGATATCGAGGTACTTTTACCAAGTGAAAATGGCGAATTCAATAAAAAATTAGATGAAGCACAAATCCCATGGTTTAGTTACAAATATTTTGGCGTTATTTCTGGAATTAGAAATGATGGAAAAGATATTTTGCGTTATGGCAAGGTTTATGTCGGATATATTATCGAGCAATTTCTGTCTGTAATATTAAAACGTAAGCTTAGGAATAAAAACTACGATTTGGTATATACGAACACAAGATTACCTATTGTGGGTGCCTTGATTGCAAAAAAATTAAATATACCTCATGTTTGCCATGTAAGGGAATTTGGAACTGTAAAACCATTATGGGGATTCTGGGGATATCAAAGAATTTATGATTTATCCCAAAAAATCATTCTGATTTCACATGCATTGCAGAAGAAATTTGAGGAATATGTTCCGACAGATAAGCTAGTAACCATTCATAATGGAATTGATAGTCCCCTTGGTTTACCTAAAGCAATAAAAGAAAAAACAACATTTGATTTACTGCTAACAGGAAGATTGGTACCTGATAAGGGGCAAATTGATGCAATAGAAGCAATGAAATTATTGAAAAATAGAGGATATACAAATATTATATTGCATATTGCAGGAAGTTCACCAACCCGTACACATATCGCATGGTATGCACAGAAGATAAAAAAAATGACTTATGAGGCTGGGTTGGAAAAAGAGGTTTTGTTCCTTGGAGAAGTTAAAGATATGGCCACTGTACGATCAAAAATGGATGTTGAATTAATGTGTGCAATATGTGAGACATTTGGGCGTGTTACAGTAGAAGGTATGAGAAACCATTTATTAGTGATAGGTTCTAATACTGGAGGAACACCAGAGATTATTGAGGATGAAAAAACGGGCTTATTATATGAGCAGGGAAATCCGCAAGACCTAGCGGATAAAATTGAAAAGGTATATAAAGATAGAGAATTTATGAATAGGGTTGCTGAAGCGGGATACTATCATTCACAAAAGTACTTTACAGCTGAAAAAAATGTCAAAGAAATATTTCAAGTACTTAAAAGCGTATTAAAAAAGTAAAAATACGGGGGTAAAAATGAATAAGGAAGGATCATTTTTAAAATTTATTCGACTTTATCAATTCTTATATAAAAAGAAACTAAAGGCTCCTGGAAAATTTTTAGCCTTGGTTCATAAAA
Organism: Neobacillus sp. NPDC093182; assembly: GCF_044754045.1. Taxonomy (NCBI): domain Bacteria; kingdom Bacillati; phylum Bacillota; class Bacilli; order Caryophanales; family Bacillaceae; genus Neobacillus; species Neobacillus sp. NPDC093182. The sequence continues at coordinate 11,925 of NZ_JBIVOI010000004.1, read as the reverse complement.
TAGTATTTTCTTGTGACATACCTCCTTCATGTGAATTGGGCACGGGAACAAAGTTCCCACATTTTGCGCTTGGAGTAGTACTTCATCCCAGATGCAAAATTGGTAATAATACTACAATATACCAGCATGTGACAATAGGAAGTCGTAATGGATTAGGTCCTCCAATAATTGGTAATGACGTATTAATTGGCTCTGGAGCAGTCATTATTGGTGACATAGTTATAGGAAACAATGTCAATATTGGAGCAAATTCTGTTGTCACGAAATCAATACCTGATAATTCTACAGTAGTAGGAATCCCAGGAAAAATTGTACAAAATTAGATACCTGGAGCGGAAATGCAATGAAAGAAAGAAAATTCACAAAAATACTAAGGTTTAAAGCTCTATTTATTAAACTAAAATTACCTGCTATATCTAAAGGACTTGACTTAATTTATAGAATAGTTTTTTCATGTGACATTCCATCCTCTGTTGTTATAGGGAAGGGGTGTAAGTTCGCACATAGCGGCTTGGGCTGTATTTTCCATCCAAGGGTACACATGGGTGAAAATTGTAAAATATTTCAAAATACAACAATTGGAACCCAAAATGGATACGGTCCACCGATATTGGGAAATAACGTGTATGTTGGAACTGGTGCTTGCATTTTGGGAGACATTAAAATCGGGAATAACGTAAAAATAGGTGCCCATGCTGTTGTATTAGTAGATGTACCTGATAATTGTACAGTACTTGGTATTCCAGGGGAAATTTTCAAAGAAAACTCTTAGTAATCTTACAACTTGATTATTATATTTATCAATAAATAAAGGAAATTTAGTAATTAGGAATCATTTGTTATATGGGGAGATTTTATATGAATAAGGCTTCTGAGTTTATTAATAAAATGGTTAATCGATTTAGGTTTAAGAAGAATTCAGTTGAAATTAACCAAGGAATAGAAATATATGGTCGTATTCAAATTCGTGGCAACCATATTAAATTAGGGAATGGTGTTAGAATACACTCTTCCGATAAATCCAATGTAATTGGTGGTGATACCAGAACAATATTAAAAACAATTTCAAATGGTCGGATTGAAATTGGAGATAATTGTGGAATATCAAATTCAACTTTTATATCTCAGTGTTTAATTAAAATTGATAATAATGTAATGATTGGGGGATCATGTAAATTTTATGATACAGATTTTCACTCCATAAATTATCAATTAAGAATGTCTGTTCCAGATAATACAGTGGTTTCAAAACCAATTCATATTGAAGAGGGTGTATTTATTGGAGCACATTCAATAATATTAAAAGGTGTAACAATTGGGAAATTTAGTGTGATTGGTGCAGGATCTGTAGTAGCATCAAATATACCTGAAGGTGAAATTTGGGCTGGAAATCCTGCGAAATTTATTAAAAAAGTGCCAAAACTTTAATGTTATTAATATGAAGTTAGCAGCAACATATGGAGAGTAATTATGGTGATAAATAGGAAAGATGGTCTTGAAGCACTCGTAAAGTACATTATAATTCTTTTGTTTATTCTGAATAGTAAAACAGTTTATTTTGGCGTTATTCATAGTGAATTAACTCAATATTCATTATTAGGATTGTTTGTTTTGGGAATCTTTCTATTTAGGATTTCAGTAAGGGCAGTCAAGATTAATCTCACAAGATATGCTTTACTGTTCATTTTTATTATGATAAATATACTAATAAATTTTAGTGATATGGCGAGTTCGCATTTCAATACGGTAATAATTTTCCTTGTAAATATAATGATAATATGTGTTATAAGTGCACAGTTTACTAATTTTGAAATTGCAAATATTTATGTAAACTTGATGAGTATTATCGCCTTGATTAGTTTGATTTGCTTTGGATTAGCTATTTTTTCGCCGGACCTAGCGTCTAATCTTGTTACATCTTTTCAAGCTGGGAAAAATGGGCAATATGTTCTATCCCCTTTTTATATGTGGGGGTGGGGTCGAATAAATACTAGAAATGCAGGACCATTTTGGGAACCTGGTGCTTTTCAAGCATTTTTGGTGGTAGCTTTACTTATGATCCTGCTAGTTTTGTTACCAAAAATACAAGAAGCGAAAAATTTAAAAAGAATTAAATATCAATTTTTGATTTTGTGTATTACTTTACTAACAACTCAGTCAACTACTGCTTACGTTCTGTTTATTTTGATGTCTTTGGTTTTCCTAAAAGAGATTAAGAACTTATTTCTTACTAATTCGATTAAAAAAGGTAGATTGCTAAAAGGATTTGCTATTTTTATTATGGTGTCTGTTGGAATATCAATAATAATTTCCTCAAACAATATTAATGATAAATTATCCGAAGTAGATAATGAGTATTCGTCGGTAGCTATACGAATGAATGATTCAATTCAAAGTATTGAAATGATAAAAGATGGAGGTTTATTCGGGTTAGGTAAAACCTTTTATAATGACAAGTTAGAAGCAACAAGGGATATTTCTAATAATTCTAATGGCCTTTTAAACATGGTATATACTTATGGTGTTTTCTTTGGTGCTTTTTATATAATTTTTTATAAAAAAGGTATTGATAGTTTTTTCTCAATTAAAAATAGTAAGAAAAAATATTTTATATATCTAGTATTTATTCTATTCTATCTTACAGAAGGGATATATTGGTTATCAGTGTTCTTATTATTTTTATTTGAAACAAAAACTTATACCTATAAAAAAAGTGAGAAAAATTACGGGGGAAGTTAATGGTGAAAGAACGTATTAAAATTGGTGTTTGCTGTACTTGTCATAATAGAATTGAAAAGACCATTAGTTGTTTAGAGTCATTATATAATCAGAAAGCATTGAGCACTGGTAAATACGATCTTTCTGTCTTTCTTTGTGATGATGGATCTACCGATGCAACAGCATTTGAAGTACAACGTAGATTTCCTGAAGTTCATATAATCCATGGAAATGGAAATTTGTACTGGGCAAGAGGAATGGGTATTGCTTTTTCAGCTTCAAAGGAAGTAGACCCAGATTTCTTTTTAATGATAAATGATGATGTGGTCTTCAATGATAATATGTTAGATCTAATGCTCAACTCATATAGTGCAGCTGTTAAAGAAAATAATTTAGTTTCAGTTGTAGGAAGTTTTAGAGATAGTAAAACAAATGATTGGTCATATGGGGGGATGGCGTGGAATAAACGTCTTTATAAAGATGTTAAGAGTGTGGTATATCCAAAATCACCTTTTGTTAAATGTGATTTAGCAAACTGGAATTGCTTCCTACTGCCAGCAAAACTTGCGGAGAGAGTAGGAGGAATTGAAACAATCTATTCACATGCTATGGCTGATTATGATTATTCAATTAGGATTCGAAAAAGTGGCGGGCAAATTGTAGTTGCTTCTGATTATGTCGGTACTTGCTCAAGAAATAGTATTATAGGAACTTGGCAGGATGTGAGCATTCCTTTGATGAAAAGGTATGAATTACTTCATAACAGGACAGCCAGACCAGCAAAATCGTATGCCTTTTATTGTAAAGTTGCTTATGGAAAGACATGGTGGTATTGGTTTTGTATTCAATATATCTGGATTGCCAAAACCAGTCTTCAGTATAGAATTGGGAAAACAACCAAAAGTATTTAGTAAAATGTCTACTACCATTCTAGTTTTTATATATACTTCATACTTCATGTATTAGGCAGTTAAAAATAAGTGATGAGTAATTTGTAAATTGATTTTTGCTGAGCTATTTCTCATATGGAAGTTAAGTAAAGTTATAAATTACTCTAATATTAATTTGATTGATAATATTTATTAAAAACAAAGCAATGCATTTGCAATAACATCTTTTAAAATATTATCTGAGGGAAAATTTCACAGCAATGTTAGTGCTCTTTAGTAAGAAGTATTGCTTTATTTAATTAGTAGTTTATTCTTTAGTTTTACTTTCCTTTGATTGGAGAAATGTAACGGTGCAAAGTTTTTTGAGAAAATTCAAAAATTTACAGGGTGCTAATAAAACTATTTTATTAAATATTTTCTTATCTTTTATTATCAAAGGCGGGTCCTTAATATTGTCATTATTTACTTTGCCGGCATATATGAGATACTTTGATAACAATATTGTTTTAGGTACTTGGCTGACCATTGTGTCTTTATTAACATGGATCATAAATTTTGATTTAGGGATTGGAAATGGATTACGAAACAAATTAGTTGTTCCTTTAATGAAAAAGGATAATCAAGCAATTAAAAAATATATATCATCAGCATATATATCATTAAGTGTAATTGCATTGATAATTGCTATAGTGGGTTATTATATTTTAGGATTTTTTAATTGGAATGAATTTTTTGGGGTAAAAGAAAACTATATTTCAAATATAGTTTTACTTGCAACGGTTCGGATTGTATTAATTGGTACGTTATTACAATTTGTATTAAGAATTATTACGTCAATCTTATATGCTATGCAGAAATCCTTTGTTCCAAATTTATTGCAATTGTGTACAACAATACTGCTACTTATATTCATTTATGGTGGTTTGGTATTAGGGGTAGATCATGCTTCAGTTGAGGAAAACTTAATTAGGTTGGCCTATGCGAATATTGTAACTGTAAACCTACCATTACTTGTTACATCCATAGTAGTGTTTGGATCTATATTAAAGGGCTGTTTGCCTAGACTTTCATTATTTGAAAAAAAATACGCCCAAGAAGTCATGAAGATAGGAATTGCATTTTTATGGTTACAAATTATGTATATGCTAATTAACAATACTAATGAATTTTTTATTACTTGGTTTATTGGTGCTGAAAATGTCGTAGAATATCAAATTTATTTTAAATTATTTACTTTACTCGGTACATTAGCTGCTCTAGCACTGACTCCGATTTGGTCAGCTGTAACTAAGGCAAAGGCTGAGAATAATTATAAATGGATAAATAAATTAAATAATACATTAATGTTAGTGGGGGTATTTGGAATAATTTGTGAATTCCTGATGATTCCTTTTTTGCAACCTATTATTAATTTATGGTTAGGCGAGGATGCTATTCAGGTAAATTATTTGTATAGTTTGATTTTTGCTGTTTCAGGTGGATTATTTTTGTGGAATAGGATTATTTCAACAATGAGCAATGGTTTTGGTGAACTGAAAGTTCAAATGATTTTTTTAACATTAGGAGCTGTTTTAAATTTTCCATTGGCATATTTCTTTTCTATGTTATTTAATAGTTATATTTCAATTGTGATTGCTAATATCGTGTCGATGTTACCATATTGTATAATTCAGCCAATTTGGATGAAACGATATTTAAATAAAAAATGCATGGAAAATTATTAAGTGAGGATAAATCATGAAGCACCAAATTATCAGTAAGAAACCGAAAGATAAACAACGTAATAAGCATATAGACCTAATCAAAGGAATAGCTATTATATTGGTTGTTATTGGACATAATATCCAATATGGTTCAGGATATATATTTTATTCTGAAGAACTGTACTTTAATAATCGACTTTTTCAGTTTATATATAGTTTCCATATGCCTTTATTTATGTTAGTAAGTGGATATTTGTTTTTTGGTACTGTTGAACGATATACGTTCAAAGAATTGATAACTAGTAGAATATTAAAAATATTTATACCGATTATTGTATGTACTTTAATTGTCAATGTTATACAAGAAATATGTTATCTGATTTTGGGTGAAAACATTCAAATAGTCAATTTTGTTAAACATCTTATTAGTTCAATAATATATAATTTGTGGTTTTTATGGGCAATATTCTTTTCTTCAATGTTAGTAATTGTAGTTAATAAGTTTTTTAAGGATAATGTTATTGTTTATTGTATTATTTTAAGTATTCTCCTACTTTTTCCAGATATTTATAACGCTCATCTTTATAAATATATGTATCCATATTTTGTTGGGGGATATCTCTATAAAAAGTATAGGATTGATGAACAAATTTCTCATTTGTCTTTCAGGGCTAAAAGCATTGGGTTTACAAGCTTAGCATTAGTTTTTATTATCCTTTTACCTTTCTTTAATTATGAGTCATATATATATACTAGTAAGATTTCTTTATTAGGAAAAGATATCATGAATCAACTTGGAATTAATATTTATCGATGGCTAATTGGTTTCATTGGAAGCACTTTTATCATTTGTTTAGTCGTTATGTTTGATAAAGTTTTTAATCTTTTAAATGTAGTAATAATAAAATTAGGGCAAAATTCACTTGGTATTTATATTATAAGTACCTTATTCATTAATACTCAAATTCTTTTGCCGCTAACTGAGAATTATGAACTTGGTATATTACTAATGATAGTAGAAACTATTTTTATTTTAGTGGTTTGTTATTTTGCCACTGAAGTCATTAAATATTTCAGATTAACCAATAGACTAATGTTAGGCGGAAGATAGAACTTTAATATTATTAGTGGTAATAGAAAATAAATATTTATAACAGGATAACTATTCTATTTAAGGAACATATTAGATTATTAGTCGTTGATTTAATATAGTATAATTACTGATGTTGTTATGAACAGTATGTACTAGGTACATTAATTTATTTTATTTGTAAATATAGTAAAAGGTGGGAAAAAAATGAAAATTGCAGTAGCTGGAACGGGTTATGTTGGATTAGTAACAGGGGTTTGTCTAGCAGAAAATGGACATTCTGTTACTTGTGTTGATATTGATGATGATAAAGTTGCCCTAATGAAAGCTGGAATCTCTCCTATTTATGAACCAGGTCTTGAAGAAATAATGATTAAAAATATGAAGCGTCTGAATTTTACAACAGATTATAAGAGAGCATATAAAGATGCAGATGTTATTTTTATTGGTGTTGGAACTCCAGAAAAAAAAGATGGATCTGCTAATTTACGTTTTGTTTATGGAGTAGCTGAACAGATTGCTAAAAGCATTGAAAATGACTGTGTTGTAGTTGTTAAATCTACTGTACCTATTGGTACAAACGATAAAATAGAAGATATGATTAGAGAAAATTTGGCCCACGATGTAAATGTATATGTTGCTTCAAATCCTGAATTTTTAGCACAAGGTACAGCTGTCAGAGATACATTATATGCTTCAAGGATTGTTATTGGAGTTGAAGAAGAAATTGCTGGTAATGTTTTAAAAGAGGTTTATAGGAATTTTGATGCACCTATTGTTGTGACAAATAGGAAAAGTGCAGAGATGATTAAATATGCTTCAAATGATTTCCTTGCTCTAAAAATTTCTTTTATTAATGAAATAGGAAATCTTTGTGAAATTATTGGTGCTAACATAGAAGATGTTGCACTTGGAATGGGGTATGATGGTCGTATAGGAAACAGGTTTTTAAATGCAGGAATTGGTTATGGTGGTTCATGTTTTCCTAAAGATACAAAAGCTTTACATTGGCTAGCAAACTTCCATGACTATGAATTAAAGACTGTCAAAGCTGCTATTGATGTCAATGAAAACCAAAAACTTAAGTTGATTAAAAAATCTAGAAAATATTTTGATAGCTTTAAAGGATTAAATGTAGCAGTTCTAGGATTAACATTCAAACCAGGTACTGATGATTTAAGAGAGGCGCCAACTCTTGTTAATATTCCAATTATGCTGGAAGATGGAGCAAATGTAAGAGCATGGGATCCAGTGGGGATAGAAAACTTTAAGAAAATACACCCAATTGGAATTGATTATTGCTATTCTATTGAAGAAACTCTTAAGGATGCAGACATTTGTTTTATCTTTACTGAATGGGATGAAGTTAAAGAATTAGATCTATCTAAATACAGAGAATTGATGCGAAATCCAGTTGTACTTGATGGTAGAAATTGTTATGATTTGGTAAGTGCAAAAAAGGCAAATATCACATATGATTCTATTGGAAGAGAAGCAATTAATAGTTTAGAAGCATCGTTAGTATAGTTCTAATTATATAGTAGGGTAAAAAATATATGCTATTCTACATGTTTTTATTTTTCATTGTCGCTAGAGAAATTTTTATCAGGTTTTTTAGACCTGATTTTTTTTTGGAGGGATATTATGAGACTTGTACTACTTTCCGGTGGATCAGGTCAGCGATTATGGCCATTATCCAATGATACGAGATCAAAACAATTTTTAAGAGTATTAGAAAGTAAAAATGAAGAAAAACAATCAATGGTTCAGCGTGTATGGGGACAATTAGAAACTGTTGGACTTGCTGGTTCGTCTGTCATTGCTACATCTAAAATGCAGAGAGATATGATCCATAGTCAAATAGGAATGGATGTACCTTTAATTATTGAGCCAGAACGACGCGATACATTCCCTGCTATTGCCTTAGCTGCTTCTTATCTTTACTCTATTCAAAATGTTCCTGAAGATGAAGTGGTTGTAGTATTACCAGTTGACCCGTATGTTGAAGACGGCTTTTTTGAAAAGGTAAAAGAATTAAAAAACGTTTTACTAAATTCTGAAGCAGATTTGGCATTAGTAGGTGTAAGACCTACTTATCCATCTTCAAAATATGGGTATATCGTACCGAAAGAAAAGGTAACTGATGATTCCTATTTCACAGTAAATCACTTTACTGAAAAGCCAAGTGAAGAAAAAGCTCAGACTCTTATTGAGTTAAATGCCCTATGGAATTGTGGAGTATTTGCATTTAAATTAAATTATATAATTGATATATTGATAGAAAAAGGTTTACCGCTGCATTATGATAAACTGTCACTACAGTATAAGAGCCTCCCAAAAATAAGTTTTGATTATGAAGTAGTAGAAAAGGCAAAGCATATCGTTGCTCTTCCTTATGATGGGTATTGGAAGGACCTTGGAACGTGGAATACCTTAACGGAAGAAATGGCTACAACTCAAATTGGTAAAGGTGTATTAAGCGTTGATAACGAAAATACTCATTTAATTAATGAGCTTGATATTCCTGTAACAGTTATTGGAGTAAAAGATATCGTCGTTGCTGCAAGTCCAGATGGAATTTTAGTTGCTGATAAAGCTTCAAGTCCAAAAATTAAAGATTTGATTAGTGGATTTGAGCAGCCTCCTATGTATGAAGAGCGGATCTGGGGCTGGTCTCGTGTACTGGATTATGCAAATTATGAGGGCGGTAACGAAATGGTTACCAAACGTATTTGCATTCATGAAGGGAAAAACTCAAGCTATCATTATCACAACCTTCGCGATGAAGTTTGGACCATTGTTCGCGGTGAAGGTGAACTAGCTTTGGATGATTATATTACCCGTGTAAAAGCAGGAGATATCATCCACCTACCAGCTGGTAAGAAGCATGGAATAAAGGCATTTACAGAGTTAGAATTTATTGAGGTTCAAACTGGTATCGGAATTAGTGATGAAGACTTTACTCGCTTGTATTTTGAATGGGGTGATGTGATTAATCATTTCCAGAAAGCAAAAGCAAAGGTTATTTTGTAATATTTTTAAGGGAGAGGACTTAGGTTCTTTCCCTTCTTTTTTGTATTGGAGGTAGGAGATATGAAAACCATTGCTTATTATATTTCAGATTATGGTTATGGACATGCTTCCAGAAGTATAGCTGTTATAAGGATGCTACTTAAGCAGCCTAACGTGAAAATTATCATCTGCCATTCCTTTGCTTTATCTTTCATTAAAGCATCTCTAGGTTCTAACCGTGTAAGATACCGGAACATTAAGACAGATATTGGCTACATTTTGGAAAGGGAATCTATTTTTCCTGATAAAGAAAAGCTATTAGATGAATATAAGAGTTTTGTTAAGGATTGGGATAATTTTATAGAGCAAGAAAGAGATTTTCTTTTAAAAGAAAAGGTTGATCTCGTCGTATCCGATATCTCTCCATTGCCATTTGAAGCTGCTGCTCAGTTAGGTATACCATCAGTAGGTATTTCTAACTTCACCTGGTATACAGCATATCAAGGTTTGATTGATGATGCAGAGTTAGCGACATTTAAAAAGGCTTATCAAAAAATGACCTATTTCTACTCTTTGGCGGGAAGTCAGGAACAATGGGAGATAAGTTCTAATGAATATGGATTCTTTTCGAGAGAGATAGATATAAAAGAAGTTCAAAGAATAAAAGGTTCAGTTAATCCGGTAGGAGATAAGAAAATTGTTTTCCTTGGTCTTGGAATGAAAATTGGAGTGGATTCACTCGAACAATTGCCAATTTGGGATAGTCCGAACTGTGTATTTCTAGTATCCTCTAATGTTCACGTGAACCGTAAGAATGTCTTTCAAATACCGACTGATTATTTAGAATCGCAAAATTATATTGCAGCATCGGATTTAGTGATTTCAAAAGCTGGTTGGGGAATGATCGGTGAGGCAGTCAGTGGAAATGTTCCTTTACTCATTCTCAATCGTCCTTCAATGCAGGAGGATCACAATACGATTGAATATTTGATGAGCCAGCAACTTTGTGAGCTTATTGATTGGGAAGAGTTTAAGAGTTATCAACTGGATGAAGGATTTATTGAGCGGTTGGAAACTAAAATGGATGGTAATGATTTAGTCCTCTCAAATCAGGCTGAGAAAATTGCTGATGATTTGTTAAGGCTTTTATCATGAAACATATTTGGATGTGGTGAAAATTATAGAAGATTGCCCCAAGGAAGGCATTAAAAAAGGGCAAATTGGAACCATTTTAGAAGCTTAAGGTGATAACAATTTCCAAGTAGAAATATGCGACAGTAATGGGAAAACTTTATTTTTAGATACATTACCAATTGATTTACTGGAAGTAGTTGTTTAGAACACAAGCCATTAAAAGGCTCTTTTTATGGCTACATATAGGGAGTACTTGTCATACATATAATCTTCAAGGCGGTTTAACTTATGCGTAAAAGGAAGTGGTGGATCCTTACGGCAATTGCATGGATGATAGCAATTTTTTTCTTTACACAGCTTCCGTACTTTACAGGACAGAACACCGGACAAGTGATCCAAAAGGTAGTTGTCACAGAGCAACAAGCGGTTAGCGCAACGATTGCTGCCCCTATCGATACCAATGAGCTAAATCTTTTAGTAAGAAAGACAACACATGTCATCGTCTTTGGTATTCTAGCATTTTTATTGTTTAAATCACTTGAAGCATTGAGATTTTCCTATGTGCTGGCAAGGTGCCTAACTGTGTTCTATGCGATAACCGATGAATGGCACCAATCCTTTATGCTGGGGAGAGTAGCTGCTTATCAAGATGTTTTATTTGATTATTTTGGGGCAATCACTGTTTTATCAATAATCTATTTAATTAATAAAAAGAAGATAAACGTGACTAATTAATTTAAGTGAAGATGACACCTAATATATTGCCCGCAGGGTTAATATATTTTACATTATTTGAAGAAGTAAATGCTTCATTGATCTGGAACTGCTTCATTGTTGATTTCATTGCTTACTACAATTAGGGAGCCTTTCATAAAAAATAGATTATAAAGAATGATAATTTGAAGAAATTAAAAATGATTTAAACAGGGAAAATGGAAATTGAAGATTAGTAACTTTTTATATCTACTCTTATTTGGAAATACTTTGATTTTTATGTTTTCTGTATTCACCTTTTTACCATTAAGGTTTGCTAGTTGGAATCCCGGAATAGATTCTGAATGGGTTGGATTTGCAGAAGCCGTAATTGGCGATATAATCGATGGTGGAATGACATTGCTAGGTGTGAGGGATACCATCTTTGATAAAGAAAAGGATGAATTTTTCAATAATTACTTTAAGTTCGATATTATATTAGATGAAGTACACATACAGTTAATAGATATTCACCATAATAGTATGTTGCTTTCATTATCTAACATGGGCAAAGCTCATGACAATCTTAGGTGTAACCGTCAAGTAGAAATCAACAGTTTTTAATAAATAAGATTAAACAGTTTTTATCAATTAAGATTCAACACTTTGATAATCAAATAATGCT